>VBFY01000028.1 GCA_005889405.1 Chloroflexota bacterium
GGGCCTTCCTCGTACCGGTGTCGACGATCGCGCAGCGCATCGTCCGTGCGAAACGGACGCTCACCGAAGCGCGCGTCCCGTTCGAGGTGCCCGTCGGCGCCGAGCTCGACGCGCGCCTCGCGTCAGTGCTCCAGGTCATCTATCTCGTCTTCAACGAGGGTTACTCGGCGACCGCGGGCGACGACCTCATGCGCGCGGGACTCTGCGAGGACGCCCTTCGTTTGGGTCGGATACTCGCCGGGCTCGCGCCGAGGGAGCCGGAGGTGCATGGCCTCGTCGCTCTGATGGAGATCCAGGCTTCGCGAACGCGCGCGCGGATCGGACCGTCGGGTGAGATCGTCCTGCTGCTCGATCAGGACCGCACACGCTGGGATGCGCTCCTCATCAGTCGTGGCCTCGCGGCGCTCGACCGCGCCGAGAAGCTCGGCGGCGCGCTCGGCCCGTACGCGTTGCAAGCCGCGATCGCGGCCTGTCACGCGCGTGCGCGAACGCCGACGGAGACGGACTGGGCGCGCATCGTCGCCCTCTACGACGCCCTCGCCCAGCTCACGCCCTCACCGGTGGTGGAGCTGAACCGCGCGGTCGCGGTGGGGATGGCCTTCGGACCCGCCGCGGGCCTCGAGCTTGTCGATGCGCTGAGCTCGGAGCCGACGCTGCGGACGTATCACTTCCTGCCGAGCGTGCGCGGCGACCTATTGGCAAAGCTCGGCCGCTCCGAGGAGGCGCGCGCGGAGTTCGAGCGCGCGGCATCACTCACCCAGAACGCGCGCGAGCGCGAGCTGCTGCTCGGCCGCGCCGCGGCGTGCTCACGGATGTAGCCACCGCTCGATCAGAATGATCGGTGCGATGCGCATTACGCGGTCCCGTGCGCGATTCCTCGTGGCCCTCGCGTCTGGGGTCGTGCTCCTGAGCGGCTGCGGAGTGACGACCGGCGCGCCCGCCGCGTTGAGCGCGCCACCCGCGACGCCGGCTCCTCCGGTCGTGTCGGCGACCGCGGCCCCGCCGGTGCCGGGACCGACGCTCCCGACAGCAACGCCGCGCGAAGACCCGCCCGCCGTCGCGTCGGATCCCGCGGCGATCGCCGCGCAGGTCGCTGTCGCCGAGCGCGCCGTGCGGGACCCCCGTCTGACCGGCACGACCCTCGCGTGGATGGGTCATCTCCAACAGCGGGCCTATCGGGCGGTCGCGGCGCGACCCGAGTGGCATGACGCGTTCCTCGCCGCGGTGCCAACCGACCTCCGCGCCGTCGCGACCGCGAACCTCGAGGCGACCGCCGATCTGCGCGCGACGGTCGTACCCGGTCCGGACCTGCCGAGTGCGTGGCGGATCGTCGCGCCCGCGCCGATGGACGACCTGGCCCGGTACTACCGCGAGGCGGAGGCCGACTTCGGCGTGCCGTGGTCGTACCTTGCGGCGATCCACCTCGTCGAGACGCGCATGGGTCGGATCCGCGGAACCTCTGTCGCTGGAGCGCAGGGTCCGATGCAGTTCATGCCGGGGACCTGGGCGGCGTACGGCGAGGGCGACGTGAACTCCGACCGCGACGCGATCCGCGCGGCCGCGCGCTATTTGAAGGCGAACGGCGCTCCCGCGAACATGCCCAACGCGCTGTTCCGCTACAACAACTCGCAGCGATACGTGCGGGCCGTGACCGCGTACGCCGAGGTGATGCGCGCGGAGCCCAACGCGTACCGCGGCTACTACAACTGGCAGGTGTATTACCTGACCACCAAGGGTGACATCCTGCTGCCGGTCGGATACGGCAGCTGAGGGAGGTCCGCAGGATGGCGTTCGAACGCAGCTTCGCCGGCACGGGCATCGGTGCCGAGCCGGGTCCGAATGCGAGCCCGGCGGACGTCAGCCAGGGCGACGCGGCGACGCCTGCGATGCGGCTCCAGATCCTGTCCACCGAACACTGGAGCCTCCTCGCGTCGCGCGCGCTCGCCTGGAACGAGTCGTTCAGCCGCGCCGGGATGTTCCTCACGACGTTGACGGGAGCGATCGTGGCGCTGGCGCTGGTCGCGCAGGCATCGGCGTTCGGCGAGGGGTTCACCCTCTTCGCACTGGTCATCCTGCCGGTTGTGCTCTTCATCGGCGTGGCAACGTACCTCCGCCTCGGATCGTCGAACTACCACGAGGCGATGTGCGTCGTCGGCATGAACCGCATCCGGGCCGCGTATCTAGAGCTCGCACCGGACCTCGAGCGTTACTTCGTGATGAGCGCGCACGACGATCGCCCGGGCATGGGCGTCACGATGGGCGTGCCGCCCGGCGGCGGCGCGATCTGGATCGCGCATTTGCTCGCCGGAACGCCGACCGTTGTCATCGTCCTGAACTCGGTGCTCGCAGGCGTCATCGCGGCTGTGGCGGTCGTCCGTGGCGGAGCTGCCGTATCGGTGACGCTCGGCGCCGGCGTCCTCGTCTTCGCCGTCGCGGTGGTGCTGCACGCTCTGTACGCGCGCCGCAACATCACGAAGACGAAGTTCGCTCCACTTTTTCCCACACCCGTCGCGAAGCCGTAGGCCATGTGCTGATTGACCGTCCGCACGTCGTCCGGTGCTAGGCTCGTCCGACGCCTAGTGGCAGGGGGAGGAACGTTCATGACGTACCGACGCTCGTCCATTCTTTTCGTCATCGCACTGCTCGTCGCCGCGGCGTGCAGCCAACCGCCGCCGAGTGGGAGCAGCCAAACGCCTCAGACGACCGGGGGGGCCGCGAGCACGCTGGTCTGGTATGCCGATACGAGCGACCTGATCTCGCTCGACCCGGCCGTCGCGTACGAATTCACCGGGGTCCTGCTCACCCACAACGCGTACGAGACCCTTGTGAAGTTCGAGGGCGCCGACCTCGCGACCATCAAGCCCGCCCTCGCCCAAAGCTGGGACATCAAGGACTCCACCTCACAGTGGGACATCACCTTCAAGCTGCGCTCGGGTGCGAAGTTCGCGAGTGGCAATGCGATCACTGCGGACGATGTCGTGTACTCGTTCCAGCGCGTCCTCAAGCTCAACAAGTCGCCCGCGTTCCTGTTCACCGACATCGCTCAGATCAAGGAATCGAGCATCAAGGCGAGTGACCCGTCGACCGTCGTCATCAGTCTCCCGAAGACGGCGAGCCCGCAGGGCTTCCTCGCCGTTCTGACGTTCACCATCGGGAGCGTCGTCGACTCGAAGGACGTCAAGGCCAAAGAGACCGGCGGCGACTCGGGATCCGGGTACCTGCTCGACCACTCGTCCGGCAGCGGGGCGTTCGTGATCGACCACTGGACCAAGAACTCGGAGGTCCAGCTGAAGGCCAATCCGAACTACACCGGCAGTCCGAAGCCGGCACTCGGCGGCGTGCTGGTGAAGCACGTGCCTGAGTCGACGAACCAGCAGTTCGCACTCGAGAAGGGCGATGCCGACATTGCGCGAAACCTCGGTGCGCAGCAGATCACAGCTCTGCAGGGCAAGCAGGGTGTCGTGACCACGACCGGGAACAGCCTGCAGCTCGTGTACGTCGGCATGAACGTGACCGTGAAGCCGCTCGACAACGTGAATGTGCGCGAGGCGCTCCGCACGGCGATCGACTACGACGGCATCGTGAAGGATCTCTTCAAGGGCGGCGCGAAGAAGGTGCAGGGCATCGTCCCGGCGGGTCTCGCCGGGTACAACGAATCAACACCCTTCCAGGCCGATGTCAACAAGGCCAAATCGCTGCTGCAGCAGGCCGGACAGACCGCCATCACGCTCGAGCTCCTTGTGCCGACGGGCCCCGCGCCGGGCGGCGTGGCGTGGGCGGACCTGGCAGCCAAGCTCCAGTCGGACTGGAAGAACATCGGCGTCACGGTGAACATCAAGCAGACGACCCAGGCCGACCTGCTCGGTACGTATCGCGCGCAGAAGGGTCAGCTGGTCATGATCCTGTGGGGGCCGGACTTCCCAGACCCTGACGCGAACGTCGGTCCATTCACTGACTACGCCGCGAAGTCGATCGCCTTCCGCAACGGTTGGGACGACAAGACGATCGCGGCCAAGGGCCGCGATGCCGCCCTCATCACCGACGCGGCCAAGCGCTCCGCGGCATACAAGGAGATCACCGACTACGTGCTTCACAACGGGCCCTACGTCGTGCTCTACCAGCCGACCGAGCCGTTCGGCCTGCGCTCGAATGTGAAGGGGTTTGTCTGGAGCCCGATGGACTGGACGGATTTCGCAGCGATAAGCAAGTAGGGCGCTAGCGCGCCGTGCGTTTTCTCGGCTTTCTCTTACGGCGCATCGTCGGGATCGCGGCCGTGATGATCGGTGTTTCGGTCATCACGTTCGCGATCTCGCACATCATCCCCGCGGATCCGGTGGCCGCCGCGCTCGGCGATCACGCGACCGATGCGCAGATCGCGCAATTCCGCGCCGAATACCACCTCGACCGACCGCTCCCCGAGCAGTACTTCATCTACGCGACCGGCATTCTTCACGGCGATCTCGGGAAGAGCATCCGCACGCGACGCTCCGTGGCTGACGACCTCGCGGACTCCTTCCCGGCGACCCTCGAGCTCTCGTTCGCGGCCCTCCTCATCTCGATCGTGCTGGGAGTCCCTGCGGGCGTGTGGTCGGCGGTCTCGCGCGGCCGGCTCCCGGACTACGTCGTGCGCGTGCTCTCGCTCGCGGGCGGCTCGCTGCCCGTCTTCTGGCTCGGGCTCATCGTGATCGGGCTCTTCTACTACCAGCTCGGGTGGTTCCCCGGTGGCGGCCGTCTCGACACGTTCGTCCCGCCGCCGCCGACACGCACCGGCCTCTACGTTCTCGACAGCATCCTCGCGGGAAACCTCGAAGCGCTGCGCAGCAGCCTCGTCCACCTCGTGCTCCCCGCGATCACGCTCGGATACTTCTCGACCGCGTTGGTCGCGCGGATGACCCGATCGAGCATGCTCGACGTGCTCGGTCAGGATTACATGCGGACCGCGCGGGCCAAGGGTCTGCGCGAGCCGGTGATCGTGCTCCGCCACGCGCTGCGCAACGCGCTGATCCCCACGATCACGATCATCGGCCTCACGTTCGGCAGCCTTCTCTCGGGCGCCGTGCTCACCGAAACGATCTTCAGCTGGCCGGGGCTCGGCCGATATGCGACCGCGTCGGCCGTGAGCCTCGATTTCCCCGCGGTGCTCGGCGTGACCCTGCTCGCGGCCGTCGTCTATCCGGTCGCGAATCTCGTCGTCGATGTCGCCTATTACTGGCTCGATCCGCGGATCCAGCATGGGTAAGCGCACACCGATCCTGCGCGAACCGCTCAACGTCGTCGCGCTCGCGCTGATCACCGCGTTCGCGGTGTGCGCCGTGCTCGCTCCACTCCTCGCGCCGTATGACCCGCTGGCGCAGACGCTCAGCTCGCGTCTCGAGCCACCCTCGGCGACGCACTGGCTCGGCACCGATTCGCTCGGGCGCGACATCGCCAGCCGCATCCTCTATGGCGCGCGCATCTCGCTCATCGTCGGCGTGGTCGTCGTCGCGCTCGCGGGCGTCTTCGGAACGTTCGTGGGGCTCATCGCGGGGTATGCCGGCGGGCTCGCGGACGAGGCGCTCATGCGCTTCACCGAAGTGTTTTTGGCGTTCCCGCCGCTGATCCTCGCGATGGCGATCGCGGGCGCGCTCGGGCCGAGCCTCACGAACGCGATCATCGCCATCGCCGCCGTCACATGGGCCGTCTACGCACGCCTCGCGCGCGGGCAGCTCCTCTCGCTGCGACGCCGCGAGTACGTCGAGGCGGCGCGGAGCATCGGGGCGTCGCCGGGGAGGATCCTCGGGCGCCATCTCCTGCCGAACGCGATCGCGCCGCTGCTCGTCCAGGCGAGCTTCGACATGGGCGCGGCGATCATCGCCGCTGCCGGACTCAGTTTCATCGGATTCGGCGCCCAGCCGCCGACACCGGAGTGGGGCGTGATGATCAGCGAGGGCCGGAACTTCATCAGCACGCAGCCGTGGCTGTCGCTATTTCCCGGGCTCGCGATCCTGTTCGCGGTCGGCGCCTTCAACGTCCTCGGTGACGGCCTGCGCGACGTCTTCGACCCGCGGCTCCGTCGGGCGGGCTGACCAGCTACATGCGATCTTCGTCATCGCGATGACGTAAGCCGCTGTCGCTCGCGGTGTAGGCTCCCGACTCTCTAATGCGGCTATGAATGGAGGAGGCCCGGGTGGGCGCGAAGGCGATCTGGCGTGAGGATCTCGTCACCAGCCTGCTCGCGACGCTGCTCGTCTTCGGACTCTTCCTCGATGGTTGGAACCACATCAACCTGCAGAACGGTGCGCTCGGCGGGTTCTTCACGATCTGGCATGCGCTGCTCTACGCCGGCTTCAATGGCACCGCGCTCTGGGTCATCACACGCAACCCGCACCTCTATGACCGCGGCGCGCACCCGGCTCCCTACTTCCACAAGTTCCTCGGGATCTCGCTTCGCTATCCACTCGCGGTCGGCGGTCTTGCGATCGCGACCGTCGCCATGTTCGGCGACATCGCCTGGCACACCGCGTTTGGCGAGGAGGCCGGCGTCGCTCGGGTCATCGCGCCGTTCCACCTCCTCCTGTTCGCCGGTGCCGCAGGTCTCGTCTCCGCGCCGCTGCGATCGGCGTGGTATGCGCCGCAGTTCTACCCGAAGACATTGTCGTTCCGCCGGATCCTGCCGCCGCTGGTGTCCCTGACGCTCGTCACCTGCGTAGCCGCCTTCATGTTCCAGTGGCTGAACGCGTTCCTCGACTGGACGCCGTCAGTGACGATCGGTCGGATCCCCGCGGAGTTCGCGAGCGACCCGCGGATCCGGGGAACGACGGAATTCGCGGGCGCGGCACGCATTCTCGTCACCAATCTCATCCTGCTCGCGCCGCTCTTCCTCGCGCTGCGCCGCTGGCGCCTACCGTTCGGGAGCGCGACGCTGCTGTTCGTCGTGGTGAGCTTCGCCATGAGCGCCCTTTCCACCTTCGACCTCGGCGCGACGGTCGTTGCCGGTCTGGTGGGCGGACTCGTCGCGGACGCGTTGATCGACGGGCTGCGACCCGACGATGAGCGCAGGCTCGGGTACCGCGTGGTCGCAACGGTCACGCCGCTCGCTCTCTGGTCGGCCTACTTCCTGATCCTGATCTTCGTCTACCGGACCCCGTGGCCGTTCGACCTCTGGCTCGGAACGACCCTGCTTGCGGCGATCTCCGGTCTACTGTTGAGCCACATCGCGATCGCTCCAGCGCTTCCAGAGTCGGTCGCCGAAACGCGCGTTCCCGTTCGCGACGACGCCGGCGCCGTGCCGGCGGTTGCGATGTCGGGACAAGGAGCGATGGATCTTGGAGGAGGGGCCGAGATGGCGGCTCCACAGCCAGCTGCTGAAAAGCGCATCAGCCGACGCGGCTTCTTGACCGGTCTGGGGATCGGGCTCGGCGCCGCAGGAGCAGCCGGCGTCGCGACCGGCGTCAGTCTCGGACGCACCGAGCTGCGCCTGTCCGCCACGACCCCGGGCAACTTCAGTCGGATGTTCCCGAACCTGCCGCCCTTCTTCGAGGATCTCCGGCCCGGGGGCGCGACCGATCAGCTCCGCGACGCCGTGCGCGACATCGGCAAGCTCGGCGGGTTGCTCGATGCGAAGGACGCACTCGCTGCCGGTCCCGTCGCGCTCATCGCGAATGCGGCCGTGAATGGGAACGATCCGCCGACCAATCCCGACAACCCAACGCACACGGCGGGCGTGACCTTCTTCGGTCAGTTCATGGATCTCGACATCACCTTTGACAGTCGATCGACGCTCGGCGTGCCGACCGATCCGACGACGACGCCAAACGCCCGTGCCGCTGCCTTCGACCTCGATACGGTGTACGGACAAGGACCCTTCGTGACGCCATCGTTCTACGACATCGCGGATCCCGCGAAACTGAGGATCGAGAGCGGCGGCATCTTTGAGGACCTACCGCGCAACCCGGACATGACCGCGATCATCCCCGATCCGCGCACCGACCAGAACCTGATGGTCTCGGGCCTGCACTGCGCGTTCATCCGCTTCCACAACAAGACCGTCGACTACGCGCGCACGGAGCTGGGACTCATCGACCCAGCCGCCATCTTCGCGGAGGCGAAGCGCCTCGTGCTTTGGCACTACCACTGGATGATCCTGAACGAGTTCCTGCCCCTCTTCATCGGCCCGGCGATGCTGAACGACATCCTCACCAACGGCCGACGTTTCTTCCGGCCCGATATGGGCCAGGCGACGATGCCGATCGAATTCCAGGCCGCGTGCTTCCGCGTCGGTCACACGATGGTGCGCCCGTCCTACCGCGCGAACCTCAAGGGAATGGACGGCAAGCCGTTCTTTGGGTTCATCTTCGATCCCGCGCTCGGTGACATCACGCCTGGGCCCGGTCTCGATCCGGCGGATCTGCGGAGTGGCTTCCGTGCGCCGCGACGGTTCATCGGCTGGCAGACGTTCTTCGACTTCAAAGATGGCGAGGTCAAACGCAACAAGCTCATCGACAACAAGATCTCGACGCCGCTGTTCACACTGCCGCTCGGCGCGATCGCGAGCCACAAGGCGCCGATCGCGCTCATGCAGCGCAATCTGCTGCGCCACATCACGTGGTCGATGCCGTCGGGGCAATCGATCGCGCGCGACATGGGCGTCGACCTCTTGAGCGCGGGCGACCTCGACGAGCTCAAGATGTACGACATGGATCTCGAGAAGAACACGCCCCTTTTCTATTACATGCTCAAGGAGTCGGCGCTCGTCCCAAGCTCAGACATCGGCAAGAACACCGGTGGTTTCCACCTCGGACCGGTCGGAGGCCGCATCGTGGGCGAGGTCGTCATCGGTCTCCTGCAGACCGATCCTGCTTCGTACGTCACGAAACAGCCCTCGTGGACGCCAACGCTGCAGAACCCGGGCGCGGGCTTCCGCATGGTCGACTTCCTCACCTTCGCGGGCGTGGACCCAGCGACGCGGCACGCGCAGAAACCGGCGTTCGCCTGACTTCCGTCTGCTGAGCAGACGGTGGAGACAAAGGCGACGTCGCGCGGCCGAATTCATTGGGTGCCACTAAAGTCGTGCTTGACCATGGGTCTGCCAAAGCGTAAGAGTTGCCTCCAGTGAGGGATGAGGCCGCGCGCTCGGGCGGTCGCGTGCCCACAGTTCTCATCGCCGACGACGACCGCGCCGTGCGGGCGCTCGCGCGCGTCACGCTCATGGCGCAGGGCTGGCGCGTGCTCGAAGCGACGAGCCCGGACGAAACGCTGGCCATCGCGCGCCGTGAACAACCGGAGATCGTCCTGCTTGACGTCATGTTCGAGGGGAGCGCGCGCGACGGGTTCGTCGTCTGTCGCGAACTTCGAAGCTCGGGAGGAACAAGGGATGTCCGCGTTGTCATGCTGACGGCGCGTGACGATCCCGAGAGCCGCGCGTTCGCGAGCGCCGTCGGTGCGACCGCGTACATCGTGAAGCCGTTCGGTCCGCTCGATCTTGTCCGGATGCTGCAGCTCGTTCTCGATCAGCCCACGTCCGATCCGGGTCTGGGCCTGTTCCTCGTCGACGCCGGTGTGATCCAACCGGCGCAGCTCGAGCGCGCGCTTGCCGAGCAGCGTCTCCGTCAGGGCGAACGCGTGCCGATCGGCGCGATCCTCACCGAGCTGGGTTTCGCTGATCGCGCCGATATCGACCGCGCGGTGGAGCGTCAGCGCCGCGCGCGCGACGTGCCTTCGCGCGCGGCTCCCGCGCAGAGACAGATCCGCCTTGTCATCGCCGACGACAACCCGATGGTGCGCGAAGGGCTTCGCAGCGCCATCGCGACGAGCGACGACCTCGTCACGGTCGGCGTCGCGCCGGATGGCACCGAGGCACTGCGCCTCGTCCGGGATCTCGACCCGGATGTCATCGTGCTCGATCACCGCATGCCCGGTCAGCTCGGACTCGATGTGGCCGCACGGTTGCGCGCCGACTCCAACACCGCGGTCGTCATGTTCACCCTCGATGAGGGCATCCGTGAGCAGGCGCTGGCAGCGGGTGTGGCCGCGTTCGTTCCGAAGGACACGCCGCTTGCGACCCTCGTCAGCGAGATCCGCCGCGTCGCACGTCCAGCGGCGTCGCCTCCTGCGTCGGAAGAAAGATCCGCGCGCATCGTCATGACCGCGCGTGATGTATCGCGCGTAGCGTTCGGCGCCCTGGCGCGGCGGCGGCGAGCGATCATGACGCTGGGCATCCTGCTCGTCCTCTACGCCGCGGTCTTCCTTGTCACCGAGCCGACGTTCGGCGCAGCGGCCGCGCTCGTCTCGATCGTCCCGGTGGCGATCGCCGGCTCGCTCTTCGGACCGGAGACCGGGGTCGTTGCCGCACTCCTCGCCGTCGTGACGAACCTCATCCTCTGGGCCGCGACGGACCACGCGATCGGCGAGCCGATCATCCGCGTTGGCGGCAACGGGCTCGGGGCGCTCGCGCTCGTGGGCATCGGCGGTGGCTTCGGGGCGATGCGACTGCTGCGGGGTCGATTCGACCCTCACGGACGACGGCTGGGTGCGGTCGCGGAGGTCGCACTCGCACTGGCCGCGGGGCCGACACCCGACGTGCTGCGGCTTCTCGCCGAGGGCGCGCTCGAGGTCGTGCCGGGCGATGCGGCGCTGCTGTACGCCGCCGTTCCCACCGGTGGGCTCGAGCTCGTCGCGGCGACCGGCGGCGCGCGAACGGAGGTGGGGCAGCGCGAGACGACCGGCGAGCTCGTGCGGGCTCAAACCCAGCGGCACGCATCCATCTCGTGGAACGTCGCGAGCGGTCCGATCGGACGCGCGGTGCCCGACGCGAAGGGCGCGGTCGTCGTACCGATCCCGGGACTTGCCGAAGCCGTCGCCGGGGTGCTCGTCGTCGCGACCGCGCGACGGCGCGGGTATGGCGAAGCGCACGTGCAGGTGCTCTCCAGCTACGCCACCTTCATCGGCGCCGCGCTGAACGCTCCGAGCGTCGGATCCGAGCGCGGCGCGCTCATCTCTCAGTCGGTGAGCAGCCGCTAGTCGTCGGTGTCCAGCGCGGGAATATCCTCAGTAGAGTGGCGACCGCACCTGCGCTTCCCGGCGGTTTCGAGCTCCCGCTAGAGCCGCGCCTCCCGCGGCTCGGCTCTGTCGACGCCGTCGCGCTCGAGGAGCGCGCCGACGTGCTCTCGAAGCGCTCGATCAAGCGCGAATCGAAGGTCTTCGCGCTCGACCTCGCGATCCGCATGATGGATCTCACGACGCTCGAGGGCGCCGACACGCCGGGAAAGGTCGCGGCGCTCAGCTCGAAGGGCATCCGGCCCGATCCCACCGACCCGGGCATCCCCTCGGTCGCCGCGATCTGCGTCTACCCCAACCTCGTTCCGTATGCACTCGAGCGCACCCGCGGGACCGATGTGAAGGTCGCGAGCGTCGCGACTGCGTTCCCGTCGGGCCAGTCGCCACTCGAGGTGAAGCTCGAGGAAACGCGTTGGGTCGTGGAGGCAGGCGCTCACGAAGTCGACATGGTCATTGATCGCGGGGCGTTCCTATCCGGTCGCTATGCGCAGGTATATGACGAGATCGTGCGCGTCAAGGAGATCTGCGCCGGACGCGCGCACCTCAAGGTGATCATCGAGACCGGCGAGCTCGGCACCTACGACAACGTGCGGCGCGCGTCATTGCTCGCGATCGCCGGCGGCGCGGACTTCATCAAGACCTCGACCGGCAAGGCGGCGACGAACGCGACGCTGCCGGTCGCGCTCTGCATGCTCGAAGTGATCCGAGATGTTCACGAGGAGACCGGGCGCGTCGTGGGCATGAAGGTCGCCGGTGGCATCCGTCAGTCGAAGCAGGCGGTGCAGTTTCTCGTGCAGGTGCACGAGACGCTCGGTCTCGCGTGGCTCACGCCCGATCGATATCGCATCGGGGCGTCGACGCTGCTCAACGACGTGCTGATGCAGATTCGCAAGGAGCGCACCGGCCGCTACCAGAACCCGGACTACTTCACCATTGACTGAGCGCAAGCAGGACGTCGCGCGCCGCGCCGACAAGGCGCCGATGGCGACCGCGTGGGACTACGCGCCGGCGCCCGAGGCCCGCGACATCGTTCGCATCCAGGAGCGCTACGGCCTCTTCATCGGAGGGAAGTTCGTCGAGCCACTCTCGGGTGAGCGCTATACGACGATCGACCCCGCGCGCGAGGAGCCGCTGTCGGAGGTCGCGCAGGCGAACAAGGCCGACGTGAATCGCGCCGTGAAGGCGGCGCGCGGCGCGTTCGAGGGGGCGTGGTCGAAGCTGCGTCCGAGCGAGCGCGCGAAGTATCTCTTCCGGATCGCCCGGATCCTCCAGGAGCGCTCGCGCGAGTTCGCCGTCCTGGAGTCGCTCAACGGCGGCAAGCCGATCCGCGAGTCGCGCGACGTCGATGTGCCCCTCGCCGCCGCGCACTTCTTCTACTACGCGGGCTGGGCGGACAAGCTGGAGTACGCGTTCCCGAACCGGAGGCCGCGGCCTGTCGGCGTCGCGGGGCAGATCATCCCGTGGAACTTCCCGCTGCTCATGCTCGCGTGGAAGATCGCACCCGCGCTCGCCGCCGGGAACACCGTCGTGCTCAAGCCCGCGGAGACGACGCCGCTCACCGCGCTGCTGTTCTGCGACGTCATCCGGCAGGCGGAGCTGCCGCCAGGTGTGGTGAACATCGTGACCGGCGACGGCCGCACCGGTGCCGAGATCGTGGCGCACCCCGGGGTCGACAAGATCGCCTTCACCGGCTCGACCGAGGTGGGGAAGGCGATCCAGCGCACGCTCGCGGGCACGGGAAAGCGCCTCACGCTCGAGCTCGGCGGGAAGGCGGCGAACATCATCTTCGACGACGCGCCGCTCGACCAAGCGGTCGAAGGGATCATCAACGGCATCTACTTCAATCAGGGCCACGTTTGCTGCGCGGGATCGCGCCTCTTCGTGCAGGAGTCCATCTACGAGGCAATGATCGCGAAGCTGAAGCGGCGCATGAAGACGCTCCGCGTCGGCGACCCGCTGGACAAGAACACCGATGTCGGTGCGATCAACTCGAAACAGCAGCTCGACAAGATCACGTCTCTCGTGCAATCCGGGATCGACGAGGGCGCCGAGCTCTACCAACCGCCCTGCACGCTGCCCGAGCGCGGCTACTGGTTCGTGCCGACGGTCTTCACCAACGTCGCGCAGTCCTACCGGATCGCGCAGGAAGAGATCTTCGGTCCGGTGCTCTCGGTGCTGACGTTCCGCACGCCTGACGAGGCGATCGAGAAGGCGAACAACACGCCGTACGGACTGTCGGCGGGCGTGTGGACGGAAAAGGGATCGCGCATCCTTGCGATGGCACAGCGTCTTCGCGCCGGCGTCGTCTGGGCGAACACCTATAACCGCTTCGATCCTGCTTCGCCCTTCGGTGGATACAAGGAGTCCGGGTTCGGGCGCGAGGGCGGTCGACACGGACTCGAGGCATACGTAGCGCTGGATGACACATGAAACGGCTGCCGGTGCAGAAGACATACAAGCTGTTCATCGGCGGTGCGTTCCCGCGCTCGGAGTCGGGTCGCACGCTCGTCGCGGAGGGCGCGAACATCGGGCGCGCGTCGCGGAAGGATCTGCGCGATGCGGTGCGTATCGCTCGGCAGGCGGGTGTGGGCTGGGCCAAGGCGACGGCGTACAACCGCGGCCAGGTCCTCTATCGCATCGCCGAGATGATGGAGACGCGGCGCACCGAGCTCGCGGCGGTCGCGTCGAGCGCGGGTGAGGTGGATCGCGCGATCGACCGCGTCGTCTGGTACGCCGGCTGGGCCGACAAGATCGCGCAGGTCGTCGGCACGGCAAATCCCGTCGCTGGTCCGTACTTCAACTTCACCGTGCCGGAGCCGACCGGTGTGGTGGGTATCCTCGCTCCGGAGCCCCCGCTGCTCGGGCTGGTGTCGCGCCTTTCGCCCGTGATCGTCGGCGGCAACACCGCCGTCGTCATCGCATCGGAAGCGCATCCGCTCGTCGCGATCGAGCTGGCCGAATGCCTCGCGACCGCCGACGTCCCGCCGGGCGTGGTGAACATCCTCACCGGCCTGCGCAAGGAGCTCGCTCCGTGGCTGGCCTCGCACATGGACGTGTCCGGGCTCGACCTCACCGGTGCGGACGGCGATGCCGCCGAGCTCGAGCGCCTCGGCGCGGAGAACGTGAAGCGAGTGGTCCGCGGGAAGGCCGATGGCCAGAGCCCCTACGACATCACCGCCTTCCTCGAGCTCAAGACCGTCTGGCACCCGATCGGTATGTGACGATCACCCCGGCTTCGCGGAGCGCCTGAAGCGCGTCGCGGACCACGTTTCATCGAGCGCCACAAGCGAGACGCCTTGGAGGCCGTGCTTGGCCAGCACTTCGCGGAGCACATCGCGGTTGAGATCAGTCTCGAGCGCGCCGCCCTTGGGATACGCCACCCAGATCAGTCCATCCGCCTTGACGGACTTCGCCGCGTCGCGGGCGGCTGGCAGGTCGCGCGTCGAGCGTACGAAGATGAGCGCTCCGTCGATCGGTTCGCTCTCTTTCCTGACTGCCGTGCCGCGGGTCACCTCGATGTCGCGATGACCCGGCGCCGGCGGCCGTTCCTTCGCGGCGTAGCCCGGGGTGCGTAAAAGAGCGCGAAGCGGTCATCGGGCGCGATGCGGAGCTTCACCGCGGTCGGCGTGGGCGGCGCCATCAGGAGCCTTCGGCGATCACGTAGGCACGCACGGGAAAGCTCGCGCCGCCGACCCACGCGATCGGTACCGCGTGCAGAAGTCCACCCGTGCGCGGGACCTTCGCGAGGTCGGTCAGGTGCTCGCACACCGGGATGCCCGCGCCGAGCAGCCTGGAGTGCGCGGGCCGTGAGAGGTCGGCGGTGTCGTCGATGTTGAGGGAATCGATCCCGACGAACGCGGGCCTTGCCCGCACGAGCACCTCGGCGCTGTCCGCGCTCAGGAAAGGATGATCGGTGAAGTACGCCTCCGTGCCCCAGTGACGCGAGAAGTCCGTGCGGACCAGGACGGCGTGGCCCGCGAGCGTGATGCCGCGGAAGACGTCGGGCCCGATCGCGCGCCCGGCTCGAGTGGCATCGACGACCAGGGTGGGCAGGTGCGCGAGGCGCTCGAGCGGGAGATCCGCGAGGTCGACGCCGGCCGGGTAGCGATGGTGCGGCGAGTCGATGTAGGTGCCGGTGTTGCCGCACAGATGCAACGAGGCGATGAGGAACTCCGCGTTGCCGCCGTAGCGCTCGCGCGAAGACTCGTAGTCCATGATCATGTCGACCGTCGGTTCGGGCAAGCCCGGGTACGTCTTCATCCCTGGCACGACGCGGTGGCTGACCTCGATGAAGCGGACCACGGTGCTACTGTGCCACCTGTCACGACGCGGGGAGGGCATGCGATGTTGCGTCTTTCGAACATCACCGGGGTGGCGATTCTCATCATGGCCACGGTCGTGTCGGCGTGTGCGCCGGCGACGACCACGCCGAGCCCAACGGCAAGCGTCGCAAGCGGGCCAAAGAAGGGTGGCACGCTGATCCTCGCCCGTGCGGGCGAGGTCACCAACCTCGACCCGCACAAGGTGCCCGCCTTCACGTCGGCCCGCGTGTTCGAGCTCGTCTACAGCTACCTCATGCGCCTCGATGAGAATCTCGCCGTTCAGCCGGACCTCGCCGACTCGATGCCGACGACGTCCTCGGACGGAAAGACGGTCACGGTCAAGATCCGCAGCGGCGTCAAGTTCCACAACGGCGACGCGCTGACGAGCGCGGACGTGAAGTACACCTTCGATCGGATCATCGACCCCAAGAACGCCGCCGTCGCGCGGTCGTTCTTCGGCGACGTCGACACCATCACCGCGCCCGACGCGACGACGGTCGTGTTCAACCTGAAGACGCCGAACGCGGCGCTCATCGCCTACATGGCGCATCCGAACACCGGCATCGTGTCGAAGAAGATCGGCGACGCCAACGCGGATCTCTCGAAGAAGGAGACCGCGATCGGCAGCGGCCCGTTCAAGCTGGCCGAGTGGGTCCCGGACAACTACATGCGCTTCGAGGCGAACAAGGACTACTACGTCGCCGGCCAGCCGTACCTCGACGGCATCCGCATCAACGTCGTTCCCGACGAAACCGCGATCACCGCCGCACTCCGCACCAAGGCCGCCGACATGGCGATCGTCGTCGACGCAAAAGTGGCACGGACGCTCCGGAGCGAGGCGGGCGTGACGCTGTCGGCGAAGCCGAGCCTCAGCTACAACCTCCTGTTCGTGAACACCAAGCGCCCGCCGTTCGACAACCTGAAGGTCCGTCAGGCGATCGCCTACGCGATCGATCGCAAGGCGATCATCGACGCGGTCGCGTTCGGCGAAGGCGAGGTCACCGGCCCGATCGCGCCCGGCCTCGCGAACTACGCGCTCCCGACGTCGCAGTACCCGCTCTACACGCGCGACGTCGCGAAGGCGAAGCAGCTCCTGACGGAGGCCAACGTCGGACCGGTCTCCTTCACGATGCTGACGCAGACGACGGAGCCTGTGTACGCGAAGGACATCGCCCAGCTGGTGCAGGCGCAGCTCGCCGAGATCGGCGTGACGATGAAGATCGAGACCCTCGAATTCACCCAGTGGGTCGACCGCTGGCTGAAGGCGGACTTCGACATGGCGCCCGGGCTCAACGGTGGCGGTCCCGACCCGGACTTCTACGTCTTCCGGTACTTCACCGATGACGGGAACCTCAACTTCGTGACCAGCTACAAGAATCCGATCTCCAGCGACGCGATCAAGCAGGCGCGTGCGACGACCGATGTCGCCAAGCGCAAAGAGCTCTACACGACGGCGCAGAAGGAGCTCGTCAACGGCGTCCCGTTCATCTGGCTCTACGTCGGACGCGACTACAACGCGATGTTGCCGACGACGAAGGGATTCATCCACCTACCGACGGGGTCGATCATCTATCTGCGACAGACCTGGCTGGACAAATAAGGAGGATCGCGTCGCGATCCTCCGTACGTGCGGGGTCACCGTGATGGTGACCCCGCTGTAGGAAACGTCGCCGGTGGGTCGCTATCTCGGGATGCGGCTGCTCGGGGCGATCCCGACGCTGCTCGGCGTGACCGTGCTCACGTTCCTCTTCATCCGGCTCATCCCGGGCGACGCGATCGCGGCACGCCTCGGGACATCGACCGCGCTCTCGCCTGAACAGCTCGCGAGCCTCCGCGCGTACTTCGGCCTCGATCAACCGCTGTACCAGCAGTACTGGACCTGGCTGACCTCGCTCCTCCGCGGTGACTTCGGTTACTCGATCAGGACGGGCCGCCCGGTCCTCGTCGAGATCACGGAACGTTTGCCGGCGACGCTGGAGCTCGCGGTGGCGGCCACGGCCATCGCGGTCGCGATCGGGCTTCCGCTGGGGCTACTCTCGGCGATGCGCCCGCGTTCTCGAGCGGATGTCATCGCCCGCATCGGTGGGCTCATCGGACTTTCGCTCCCGAGCTTCTGGCTTGGCACGCTCATCATCGTGTTCTTCTCGCTGTATCTCCGATGGTTACCGAACACGGGAGGCTACGTCGACTTCGTCCACGATCCCCTCGGCAACCTCACGCTCATCGTGCTGCCGGCGCTGACGCTCGGCGTCGCCCTCGCTGCCGCGACCATGCGCATGACCCGCTCGGCCATGCTCGACGTGCTCGGCGCTGACTACGTGCGAACCGCCCGGGCCAAGGGCCTCGCCGGCGCGCTCGTGGTCCGGCGGCACGTGCTCAAGAACGGCCTCATCGTCGTGGTGACGCTGCTCGGCATACAGGTGGGGCAGCTTCTTGGCGGCACGGTCGTCGTCGAGGAGATCTACTCCATCCCCGGGGTCGGCCGGATGCTTCTCGCCGCGATCGTCCAGCGCGATTACGCGCTCGTTCAAGGAGGCGTGCTCGTGATCGCGATCCTGTTCGTGCTCGTGAACATCGTCGTGGATCTGCTCTATGGCTACCTGGATCCCCGAATCCGCCTCGCCTAGTCCCACCCTCGCGGGACGATCGTTCGGGCTCGCCGGCATCGGCGCGGCGATCGTGCGCGAGCCGGTCGCGCTGCTCGGCCTCGCGCTGGTGGCCCTCTACGTCGCGGTGGCGCTCGTCGTGGGTTTCCTACCGCTGCGCGACCCGCTGCAAGTCTCGACGCAGCGCCTGATCGGTCCGACGCCGGAGTTCCCATTCGGAACCGATGCGCTCGGCCGCGACGTCCTGAGCCGGGTCCTCTTCGGAGCGCGTCTCTCCATCCGCGTCGCCGTGCTGTCCGTGGCCATCGCGACGATCGTCGGTGGCGCGCTGGGCTTGATATCGGGCTACCTCGGGGGTTGGGCGGACCTCGCGATCGGTCGCGTGCTCGACGTGTTCTTCGCCTTTCCCGCCATCCTCCTCGCGCTCGGCATCGTCGCCGCGCTCGGCCCGGATCCGAGCAACGTCATCATCGCCATCGCGGTGGTCTACACGCCGATCTTCGCGCGCGTCGTTCGCGGTCCGGTGCTGGCGCTGAGGGCGCGGGACTTCGTCGAGGCGGCGCGTGCCGTCGGCGCGACCTCGACGCGGATCGTGGTCCGGCACATCCTGCCGAACCTGATGTCGACGCTCGTCGTGCAGGTGAGCCTCGCGCTCTCGTGGGCGGTGCTGACGGAAGGCGCGCTGTCGTTCCTCGGCCTTTCGGCACAGCCGCCGGCGCCGTCGTGGGGCGTCATGCTGAGCGAGGGTCGGCAGTACCTCGAATTCGCCACACACCTCGCGGTGTTCCCGGGTCTCGCGATCATGGTCGCGGTGCTGGGGTTCAATCTCCTCGGCGACGGTCTGCGCGACGCGCTCGACCCGCAGCGACGATGAGGATCACGCGCGCGACACGCGCGCACGTCGGGGGGCTGGTGGGCCTCATGACCGGATCGCCGCTGCTCCGACGCTACGGCGTGACCAGCGGCGGCGCGCGAGCGAACCTTCTCGAGGGGCTCCGAGAACGCGAGCTGCTCCTGGTCGCGCTCGAACGCGGCGAGATCGCGGGATTCGCGTGGGCCATCACGACACGTGCGCTCGATCGCGCGGCATATCTGCGCCTCCTGCTCGTCGCGGAGGGAAAGCAGTCGCGCGGCGTCGGCGCATTGCTGCTGCGCGACGCGGAGCGCAGGGCGCGCGCGTCCGGCTGCCGCCACCTCGTCCTGCTTGTGACCACCACGAATCGACGCGCGCGAACCTTTTACGCCCGACACGGCTACCGGCACGTCGGAAATCTGCCGGGCTTCGTTCGTCCGCGTATCGGCGAATCGCTCTACGTCAAGAGTTGGCCGACGCGCTGATCGCGGGCTCGGCGGCCACGAGCGTGGCCGCGTCTTTGTTTGACCGGTCGATATGGCGGGACTAGCCTGACGCCGCCTCACCGCAGCTGGGGAGCTACAGGGGGCGCCGCCTATCGCTAGTGCGGACGACGTGGGGAGGTGTCGTGTGGCCAAGATCACCGTCACCGTCAATGGCACCGAGCAGGTCATGGACATTGAGCCGTCTCTGCTCCTGGTCGAGCTGCTGCGCGAAAAGCTCAGGCTCACGGGGACGCACGTCGGTTGTGACACGAGCCAGTGTGGCGCGTGCACCGTCCTGATCGACGGCAGCGCGGTCAAGTCGTGCACCGTGCTCGCGGTCCAAGCCGATGGTGCCGAGATCACCACCGTCGAGGGGCTGGCGAAGGATGGCGAGCTCCATCCGATCCAGCGGGCGTTCAGCGCCGAACACGCGCTGCAATGCGGCTTCTGCACGCCGGGCCTGATGATCACGGCGATCGACCTCCTCGAGCGGAAAGGGGCCCCGACCGACGCGGACATCCGCCATGCGATCAAGGGGAATCTCTGCCGCTGTACCGGCTACCACAACATCGTGAGCGCGATCCGCTCCGCCGCGACCGAGATGCGCGGCGCGACGACGCCGATGAAGGTCGGCGCGGAGGTGAAGAGATGACCACTGCCACACCTTCCACCTACATCGGCGCGCGCACGCCTCGCAAGGAAGATCCGAGGCTCATCCGGGGTAGCGGCGTCTTCACCGATGACGTGACCCTGCCCGGTATGGTCTACGTCTCGCTGGTACGGAGTCCGCATGCGCACGCGCGGATCCGTCGCATCGACGCGGCGGCCGCGCGCAAGGAGCCCGGCGTCGTTACCGTCGTGACCGGCAAGGACGCGGAGGCCACCGGCGTGCTCCCCGTGTTCATCACGGTGCCGGGGATGAACGGCTCGAAGCACATGCCACTCGCGAGTGATAGGGCCCGCTACGCAGGTGACGCGATCGCGGCTGTCGTCGCCGACACGCACAAGGCGGCGAAGCGCGCGGCCGACATGGTGACGATCGACTACGAACCGCTGCCTGTCGTCGTCGACGCCACGAAAGCGCTCGAACCGGGCGCGCCCATCCTGCACGAGGAGCTGGGCACGAATCTCGTCTTCACCTATCCCGTGAAAGGTGGCGACATCGACAAGGCGTTCCGCGATGCCGAAGCCACCGTGAAGCTCCACATCGTGAACCAGCGCCTCATCCCGAACGCGATGGAGCCGCGCTCGGTCGTGGCGAAGTTCGAGGCCGGTGAGCTCACGGTCTGGTCGAGCACACAGATCCCGCACTTCGTGCAGCTCATCCTCTCGGTCAACCTCGGGCTCTCGCAGAACAAGGTGCGCGTGATCGCGCCTGAGGTGGGCGGCGGGTTCGGAAGCAAGCTGCAGGTCTACGCCGAGGAGCTGCTCATCGCGCATCTTGCGAAGACGCTTGGCCGTCCCGTGAAATGGACAGAGGACCGTCGCGAAGCCTATCTCGCCACGATCCACGGCCGCGACCTCGTCGAAGACGTCGAAGTCGCCGCGAAGCGCGACGGCACGATCCTCGGCGTGCGCATCCGCACCGTGGCAAACGTGGGCGCGTACCTGCAGGCATTCGCGCCCGGCATCCCCACGATCCTTCACGCTTTCATCATTCCCGGCGCATACCGGATCCCGGCGTTCGACTGCGAGGTGCGCGGTGCGTACACGAACACGACGCCGGTCGACGCCTACCGCGGCGCGGGGCGGCCCGAGGCGACCTTCGCGATCGAACGCGCGATGGACCGACTCGCGGACGAGATCGGGATGGATCCGGCGGAGCTCCGCCGCAAGAACTTCGTCCCGCCCGACGCGTTCCCCTTCACGACGATCAGCGGCATCACCTACGACAGCGGCGACTACGGTCCCGCGCTCGATCGCGCGCTCGCGATGGCCGACTACAAGGGCTTCGAGAAACGCCGCGCTGAAGCGAAGGCGCGCGGCAAGCACCGCGGCATCGGTCTTTCGAGCTACGTCGAGATCTGTGGTCTCGCGCCTTCGAAAGCGAATTCAGCCCTGGGTGTCGGGTGGGGCGGCTACGAGAGCGCTCGGATCCGCGTGCACCCCACCGGCGCCGTGCAGGTCTTCACCGGGACCTCGCCGCACGGCCAGGGTCACGAGACCTCCTGGGCCCAGATCGCCGCCGACGCGATCGGCGTCAGCCCCGACGACATCGAGGTACGTCATGGCGACACATTCGAGTCGCCGGGCATGGGCGTGGGCACCTTCGGCAGCCGCAGCCTCGCCGTCGGTGGGATCGCGGTCCATAACGCGGCGCAGAAGATCCGCGAGAAGGTGATCCAGATCGGCGCGCATCTGCTGGAGGCGTCGCCCGCGGACGTGGTCGTCGAGGGCGGGAAGGTCTTCGTGAAGGGCGTGCCGGAGAAGGCGAAAGCGTTCGGCGAGATCTCGATGGCGGCCTATCTCGCGTCGAACCTGCCGGACGGCATGGAGCCGGGTCTCGAGGCCACGACGTACTACGACCCGCCGAACTTCACGTTCCCGTTCGGGACGCACGTCGCGGAAGTCGAGGTGGATCCAGAAACAGGGACGATCGAGATCATTCGCTACTCCGCGTGCGACGACTGTGGCCGGCAGATCAACCCGATGATCGTGGAGGGCCAGCTGCACGGCGGGATCACGCAGGGCATCGGGCAGGCGCTGTACGAGACCGCGGTCTACGACGCGAACGGCCAGCTGCTGTCCGGCAGCATGATGGAGTACCACGTGCCCACCGCGGCCGACGTGCCGCCATTCGCGCTCGACCACACCGTGACGCTCACGAAAACGAATCCGCTCGGTGTCAAGGGGATCGGCGAGGCCGGAACGATCGCGTCGACCCCCGCGGTGGTCAACGCGGTGATCGACGCGCTGTCTCCACTCGGCATCAAACACATCGACATGCCGCTGACCGCGGAGAAGGTCTGGCAGGCCATTCGCAAGGCGGGGGAGGCACGACGATGATCACGCACCCGTTCACCTACGCAGCGCCTACGACCATCGACGAGGCGGTCAAAGCACTCGGTCGGTCGCGCGACGCGAAGGTGCTGGCCGGCGGCCACAGTCTCATTCCGCTGATGAAGCTCGGGCTCGCCGAGCCCGAACTGCTGGTCGACATCGGCCGCATCGCCAGCCTCCGTGAGATCAAGAGCGAGGACGGCGCCATCGTCGTCGGCGCGCTCGCGACACACCGGTCGATCGCCGACAGCTCGACGATCGGCAAGGCGCTCACTGCGCTCGCGGAAGCCGCGGCTGCCGTCGGAGACCTGCAGGTGCGTTCGCGCGGCACCATCGGTGGAAGCCTTGCCCACGCGGATCCCGCGGCGGACGAGCCCGCACCGACCCTCGCGTTCGACGCGACGATCCGCGTCATCGGCCCAAAGGGCCGTCGAGACATTCCCGCACGCGAGTTCTTCAAGGAGACCTTCGAGACGGCGCTCGGTCCGAACGAGATCGTCGTCGAGATCCGGTTCCCCGCGCCCGCCGGACACGCCGGCAGCGCGTACGCGAAGTTCCCGCATCCTGCGTCAGGCTTCGCGATCGTCGGAGTCGCCGCGCTGGTCGCCGTCAAAAGCGATGGCACGATCGACCGAGCCGCGATCGGCGTGACCGGCGCCGCCGCGGGTCCATTCCGCGCGACCGCGGCCGAACGCGCCCTCGTCGGCACGCGCGGCGATGCGAGCGCGATCGGAGCGGCGGCGGCCAAGGCGGCGGAGGGCGTGACGATGCTGGCGGATCTCACCGCGTCGTCGGAGTTCCGGAAGCAGCTCGTGATGGTTCACACGCGCCGAGCGCTGGAGCGTGCCCTGGAGCGCGCTCGGGGCTAACTGGCTCGATCGCGTCCGCTGATACCTGACCGGCACCAAAAACGGCGGCGGGCAGCGTTGGCATGGTGTGTGCCTCTCGGCTCATATGAACAGCGACGCGACCGACACACGGACCCCTCCATCGGACGGGTTTGCGCGCCGCCTGGACGCGCGCACCGTGGTGAGCCGATGACGACGAACGAAGCCCTGGACGCCATCGTCGCGCTTCGCGCCGTCTGGGCGCGCAAGAGCGGCCGCGTCACTCTGGCCGACCTTGGCCTCGTCCTCCGCCGCTGTGTGCGCAGCCGCGGCAACGCGGCGATGCTGCCCGAGCGCTGGCGCTCTTATCCGACGACCGTCTCCACGCGCCACGAATGGGTCCTCGAGGCCTGATCGCTCGCACCTTCTCGCTGAAGGACTAGCATCGGCCCCGCCTGTCCGAGGTTGGTGAGCACACGTCGCGAGTGACGCGGAGGTAGTCCCAGCGTCGTGCATTTCGAGGGGACCGCTGACATCGGCGCGCCGCGTGAGCGCGTCTGGGAGTTCGTGACCGACGCGCAAAGGGTCAGTCGGTGCGGCCCGGACGTGCAGCGTGTCGATGTCATTGACGCGACGCATTTCAAGGTCGTCGCACGTGCGGGCGTGGGCGCGATCCGCACCACGTTCGCGCTCGACGTGGTGTTCACCGAACTACGCGCGCCCGAGCACGCGGCCGTGCGTGCCCGTGGGCATGCGCCGGGAAGCGCGCTCGAAATGACGAACACGCTCGATCTCGCCGACGCCGCACCAGGACGGACCACGCTGCGCTGGGCGAGCGAGGTCACGGTGAGCGGGATGATCGCGAGCGTCGGCGCGCGCCTCATGCAGGGCGCCGCCGATAAGGTCACGCAGCAGGTCTTCGCATGTATCAAGGAGCAGCTGGACAGCCCCGCGGCGAGAACGTGAGACCGATGGGTGAGCCGGGCGTGCCGTGGACGACGCCCGACGAAGTGCGCGAGGCGCTGGAACGCGAGAGGTACGTCGCCGATCGCGACCTCGCGGTCACGCTGTTCCTCTCACTGCGTCTCGGCAAGCCGGTCTTCCTCGAAGGCGAGGCAGGCGTCGGGAAGACCGAGGTCGCGAAGGTCCTCGCGTCGGGGCTCGGGCGCCGTCTCATCCGACTGCAGTGCTACGAAGGTCTCGATCTCGCGTCGGCCGTGTATGAGTGGGACCACGCGAGGCAGATCCTCGAGATCCGCCTGGCGGAGGCTGAGGGGCGGGCAGCGGCGGCCCGCACGCGCATCTATTCGGAGGAGTTCCTGATCAAGAGGCCGCTCCTCGACGCGATCGACCCGGCCGGTACGCCCGCGGTCCTGCTCATTGACGAGGTCGACCGCGCGGACGAGGAGTTCGAGGCGTACCTCCTCGAGCTGCTCTCGGACTTCCAGATCACCGTTCCCGAGATCGGTACGTTCCGCGCGATCGCTCCACCGCCCGTCGTGATCACGTCGAACCGCACGCGCGAGGTCCACGACGCCCTCAAACGCCGCTGTCTGTACCAGTGGATCGACTACCCCACGCCGCAGCGCGAGCTTGCGATCCTGTCGCGTCGGCTACCCGACCTGTCGGCGCGTCTCGCCCGGGCCGTCGTCGCTGTCGTCCAGGCACTGCGGCGGGAGGACCTGTTCAAGCGACCTGGTGTGGCCGAGACCATCGACTGGGCACTGGCTCTCGCCGCGCTTGGGACGGTCGAGCTCGACACCGATGCGCTCGGCGACACCCTCGGCGTCCTGCTCAAGTACGAGGAAGATGTACGCCGCGTCCGCGAGGAGTCGATGCCGCGTCTGCTTGAAGAGGCCGCCGGTGCACGCTAGTCCGGTCGCGTCGAACCTCCTGCAGCTGCCCCGCCTCCTCCGGCGAGCCGGGATCCCGGTGGACGCGGAACGCGCGCGGCTGCTGCTGCGTGGACTCGTGGAGATCGACCTCGCGCGCGAGAGGGACGTCCGGGCCGCGTGCCGCGCGATGCTCGTCACCCATCCGGCTGAACGCGCTCGCTTCGACGAGGCATTCGATCTCTTCTGGGCGCTCCTGCGCGGATCGCGCCTGGTGCTGGCGAGCGACGGTCCGGCGCGCACGAACAAGAACGACGCGTGGGCGGTCGCGTCAGGCGCGCCGCTGTCACGCGAGGGGCACGAGACCGCCGCACGTACGCTTCGCGTCGTCGCGAGCCCCGCGGAGGTGCTGCGGCTTCGGGACTTCGCTCAGATGACGGCGGACGAACGGAGCGCCGCGGCGCGGTTTCTCGAGGATCTGGATTGGTCGCCCGGGCTGCGCCCGAGCCGTCGTTTCTCTCCGGTGAGGCGTGGCACCACCCTCGATACCCGAGCGACGCTCCGTCGCAGCCTCGCGCGCTTCGGTGAGCCGATCGAGCTCGTCCGACGCGGACCGCGCACGAAACAACGACCACTGGTGCTGCTTCTCGATGTGTCCGGATCGATGGAGGTCTACACCCGGCTCCTCCTTCACATGAGCCACTCCCTCACGCGGGGCTGGGGTCGAGTCGAGGTCTTCACGTTCGGAACGCGGCTCACGCGCGTGACGCGCCAGCTGCGTCACAGGCGTGCGGACGTCGCCCTCGCACGCGTCGGCCGCTCAGTGACGGATTGGTCGGGAGGCACGCGCATCGGCGACGCCCTGCGCGAGTTCAATCGCCGCTGGTCGCGCCGCGTACTTGGTCGGGGCGCCGTCGCCCTGCTCGTGACCGATGGCTGGGAGCGCGGTGATCCGTCGCTGCTCGGCCACGAAGCACGAACGCTCCAGCGTGCGGCCTACCGTGTCCTCTGGCTCAACCCGCTCGCGGGCACGCCCGGCTACGCGCCGGTGGCCTCGGGAGCGCGCGCTCTTGCCGACGCCGTGGACGACCATCTCGCGGCGAATACCCTTGATGCGTTGGTGACGATCGCGAAGCTCCTCGGGCAGGCCGGGCGCGGCCGACCGGTGCGGCGGCAGATGTCGGGCTGAACGAGCGCCGGAGAAGTCACGTTGGCCGCTATCCTCGACGCGCCTCATGTCCGAAGAACTCGTCCTCTGGCACGACTTCAATGTCAGTCTGGTCACGGCCTCGGCCGGACTGCTCGGGCTCCTCTTCGTCGCGCTCTCGATCCACGTAAGCGTGCTCAGCGCGCGCCAGAACGCCGAGCTGCGAGCCGTCGCGCGGACCATCTTTCTCGGCTACGTCCTCGCACTTGCGATCGGATTCCTCGCGCTCATGCCACAGAGCCTCTCGGCTTTCGGTCTCGAGGTGCTGGTCGTGGTCCTCCTGGCGACGCTGCCATTCGCCGCCGCGGCGCGCAGCGGGCTACGTGCGACGGGCGTCGGGTACGACCGAAGGGTGACGGTCATCCAGTTCATCGCCGGCTTCTTCCTGTTCGCGGTCTCGATCGCCGCGTCGATCGGTGTCTTCGTCGGCGAGGCTGCGGCGCTCTACTTCGTCGGAGGCATCGGTGTGCTGAGTCTGGTCTGGGGCGTCTTCAACACCTGGGAGCTCATCTTCCGCGTCCAGGGGCTCGACCGGCCCTGACCGACTCGCCGGTCAAGACATCGCCCCGGGTGTGGCAGCGGACACACAGTCTTCGGTCGCGCCCCGCGCGGCGTTCGCCAGCTGCTGGCGCGCGGAATCGAAGCGCTCGATCGGGAGCAGCAGGCTTTCGGTGATGCGCTCGCGCACCTCGCGTGTGACGCGGTCACCGATCCGCCGCGCCCAGCGCCGGCCGAGCCAGCCCGCGTGCAGGCGCAGCGCCTGCGCGAGCAAGAAGCCGATGAGCAGCGTCACGCTGAGCAGCACGACCGGCGTCGGCACCCGGCCGAGGTAGGGGACATCGACCGATCCGACCGGTGCCTCGTGAATGAGGAACAGCGCAGCGAACCAGAGAGCACAGAACAGGAGCAGCGCGGTCACCGCGTACTGCGCGAGACCGATGACCGACCAGAGCACGCTCGTCGGCACGCGGAACGCCGCGCTCTCGGCCACCAGAGACTGGTCGATCGCCCCGGCCAGCCGCTGTTCGAAGATCGCCGGCGTGCTCAACGTCGCGAGCGCGCCGCGGACCGAGCCGGGCACCGTGGGCAGCGTCACCGCGATGAGCTCGCGCAGCGGCTCGATCGCTGGAGCCAACGAACCGCGCGACTGCCAGCGACGGAGGAACCCGGCGGGATCGGCGGACGCGCGCGCTCGACCGGTCAGGCGATAGACCCAGCTCGTCAGGTGGCCGAAGGGACCGGCGCCCCGCGGTCGCGCGGCGAGCCGCGTCGCGGCGACGGCCTGGCGCTCGAGGCCGCGGATGTCAACGAGAGCGAGAACGCCGCGCCCGACGGCGTCCAACGCGCGTTCGCGCCGCGCCGGATCGATCAGGGGCACCGCGCCGCCGTCGGCCACGCCGGTTCGCGCGGCGAGATCCCGCACCGCTTCGTGCGCCTCGGCGGCGATGCGCGACGCGACGATCCGCTTCGCCTCGACACCCGAGTCGAGCCAGTCGCGGAACTCGCCGATGCCGGCCGCTCCATCGCGCGCGCGTGTGATCGCGACGCCGATATCGGCAAGACCTTCGCGTCCGAGCTGGGTGCGCATGTCTTCGCTCACGCGCATCGCGTCCTCGGCGCTCAGCAGGTCACTGCGATTGAGCACCACGAGCTGGTGCCGTAGGCGCGGAGCGAACGTGCGCATGTAGCCGCCGTGCATGATCTCGTCCTTGTATTTCTCGGGGTCGACGACCCAGGCCACGGCGTCGACGCGCGGAAGGAGCGCGTCGACGCGCTCGCGATGCTCGGGGGCGATGGAGTCGAAATCAGGCAGGTCGAGGACCGCGAGCTGGCCGAGGCTCTCGGCGCGATGCTCGCGCACCTGCGTCACGCCGAGCCAGCTCAGAAGACCCGCGAGCTCCTCGCGCTTCTTGGCCGGGATCCATGCGACGGGCTCGGCCGTGGTCGGGCGACGCGCGCTCGCTGGGCTCACCTCCTCGCCGGCGAGCGCGTTCAGGATCGTGCTCTTTCCGACGCCGGTCCCGCCCGCCATGGCGAGCACGTACGCGTCGCTCGGAAATCCGAGACGCGTCCGTGCGGTGTCGCGCACGCTCGCGGCGGCGGTCGCGTCGATGCCGAGCACCGCCGCGGCTTCGATCGCCTCATCGAGGTGCGCGAGACAGCGCTGGAGATCCATCAGCGCAGCTCCGAAACCGAGGCGCGAAGCTTGACGGCAAGCTCGTGGAGCGCGGCTGGCCGCGGGGCGAGCGCGTCGAAGCGCTCGCGCTCCGCCGCGAAGAGCGAGGTCAGGAGCGCGTCGAGTCGAGATCGCGCCTGCTCGATCAGCTGCTCCATCGCGCGTTCGCCGAAGAGCGCCTCGAGCAGCTTCTGATTGAGGTAGGCGGTCCCTGCGGCGATGCCGAGCTCGGCGCCGGTGAGTCCCGCGGTGTGCGCGAACACGCCGAGCATCACGGCGACTCCGACTGCGTTCACCCCAAGCGCGGCGACCTGCGCGACGGCACGCTTGCGTCCGCCGCCGGCGCGCACATCGTCGATGGTCGCGCGCATCCACGTCGCGAGCCCTTCGCGGATGGCGGGAGCGAACCGGTCCGATGCCGACCACAGTGCCGCATCGCCGTCGATCAAGACCGCCGCATCCGAGCGTTCCGACCACGCGGACGCGGTCCGGCGCGCGGCTTCGGTCGCGTGGCGCAGCGCCAGGGCCTCGAGCGTGCTCGCCATCTCTTCCTCGACGATCGAGACCGGCGCGGTGGGCGTCCCGCGGAACGCGGTCAGCAGCAATCCGCGCAGGCGTCCCAGGCCGGACGAGATGAAGCGCGTGACCTGATCGGCGCCCACGAAGTCGTGCCAGCGGCGAAGCACCTCCGCGCGAAGGAGCACGCCGCCACGCAGATCGTGCGAGAGCTTGGTCAGCTCATCCGCGTACGCGGTCTCCGCGATGCGGCGAAGCGCCTCGGCGTCGATCGCCTCGTGCTCGAGATCGTCGGCGACGGCGTGCACGAGCGGCGCGAGTCCGCGCACCGCGCCGGCGAGCGCGTCCATCGCGACGCTTCGCCGCTCCTCGCTCTCGGTGGTGAGCTGTGCGATGCGGTCGAGCAGCGGACGCACGGTCTCTCGCGCGAGCCCGTTGACACGCGCGTCGACGTCGCCCTCGGTGACGGCGATCAGATCGAGCGTCTCGTCGGCCTCGTTCATGCCGGCCTCCGACAGCAGGCGGCGCGCATCGGCCAGGACCACGTCGCGGTCGCGGGCATCGCCCGGCACGCGGTTGAGCAGCACCACGAGCGGCAATCCGCGCTCCTGCGCTCGGCGCAGCACCTGCCAGGGCACCAGGTCCGCATAGCGCGTCGCGGTGGTGACGAACACGCAGAGATCGCTCACTTCGAGGAGGACGTCGGCGAGCTCGCGATTGTCGCGCTCGACCGAGTCGATGTCCGGCGCGTCGATGACGGCGACACCGCTCGATGACTCGGGGGCAGGCACGTGGATGATGCGATCACCGGCGATGAGCCGGAGCCGATCACCGGACAAGATGTGTTTCGCATCGCTCTCGCTGGCGTAAAGGACAGCCTCGCGCGTGGTCGGTCGTAGCACCCCCGCCTTGCTGACCTCGGCGCCGGCGATGGCGTTGAGGAGTGACGACTTTCCCGCGCCGGTGGGTCCGAGCAGCAGCACGATCAGCGGGGCTTCGATGTCCGCCGCGCGCGGGCGCACGAATCCTTCGAGGTGGTCACGAAGCTGACGCGCGCGCTCGCGCGCGGGTGAGTTCGTCGGCGCGAGTCCCAACCGCTGCTGCGCGAGATCGGCGAGCCGCTCGCTGCGTTCGATGAGGTCGGTCCCGACCGGGTCCACCGCACGGACTCTACGGGGAGCGGCCCGATGCACCGCGAGTTTCAGACCGGCATCCGTTGCACAGAGCCGCGTGCGCTCGTATTGGCGCGCCTCGAGTGTCGTTAGGCCAAGCGGTGGGTCGTTCGCTCTGCGCGCGCATCCTCGGCACGCTGCTGATCGCCAGCACGCTCGTGCTGGGTCAACCCGCGCGGCCCGCCAACGCGGCGTGTGTCGCGAGCACCGGGCCCGGCATTCCTGCTCCGACCGGTCTTCCAACGGGCATCCCCGGTTTCCACGCACGGTGGTACGGACAGAGCGGCTATCCCACGCTGTGTCCGGGCGGACGGTCGACCGCGACGGTCGCGTTCTACAACAGCGGGTCACTCGGATGGGTGAGTGGCCGCATGGGCGAGGTCGCGTACCTCGGAACGTGGGGTCCCGAGCCGGGACAGGACGCGGTCAGTCCCCTCGGTGGCGACGGGACCGCGGGATCGCTCGCGACCGGATGGCCTCGTTACAACCGCATCGCGATGCAGCCCGCGCCGTACGTCGGTCCGGGCCAGGTCGCATGGTTCCAGTTCACGATCCAGGCGCCCCTCGTGCCTGGCTATTACCGGCTCTACCTGCGACCGCTGATCGAAGGCGCGACGTGGCTCGAGGACTTCGGCGTGTTCTGGCTCGTCACCGTCCTGAACGCCGACGGCAGCGTCCCGGCGCAGAGCGGCGCCGTGTACAGCCCGCTCGGCTACAGCAACCTCAGCGTGCCCACGGCACGTGGCACCTTCAACGTGCATCTCATCAAGGAGCGCCTCGCCGATGTGACGGTGCGCACGCTCACCGCGAACAGCACCGATTGCACGAGCGACTGTCCGGCAAAGCCGCTCGCGCAGTACGTGACGGAGAACGCCGGGTACGCGGGCATGAACGGGACGTATCTCTGCCCGCCCGACTATCCCGCGTGCGCGGGCAAAGTGAACTCCTACGACTACGCCGTGTACAACAGCAACCTGCGCCGCTGGATCAACCGTCCTGCGCTCATCGGGCAGAACAGCCTGCTGACCTTCAACGGCAGCGCGACCAACGTTTACCGGCGCAGCTTCGCGTACGGACAGAACGCGTCGCTGACGAGCGCGCCGATCACCGCGGGCATCACGATGTTCCCGCTGCTCGTGCAGGGCGGGGCGGTCATCGATTCGGAGTTCGAGCAGACGGGCGTCCAGATGACGCGCGGAACGAAGGGCGCCATCGGCGTCGACGGCACCTACGTGTATCTCGCGATCGTGACGGGCGCGACGGTTACCGAGTCCGCGTTTGTGATGGCGGCCCTCGGCGCGAAGGACGCGCTCAACCTCGACGGCGGCGGCACCGCGGCGATGTACATCGGCGGCGCGTACACCGTCGGACCCGGCAGGCTGCTCCCGAACGCGATCGTTCTCACGAAACCCTAGCCCTGCGGGGCGGCGGCCTTCTTCGCGACGTCGTCGACGATGCCGACCGCATTCGTGACCGCGCCGGCGGCCAGCAGCGCCGCGGCGATCAGCATCGCGAGATGGAACGCATCGGTGGACGCCTCGCGCTCGGCTCCGATGCGCGCGACGTCCTCCGGTGTGGGTGACGCCGAGCGCTCGACGTTGAGCGGCGAGATCGTGCGCCGGATGTACGGATCGTTGACGTCGACGCTTGGCACGCGCGCGGCCAACCCGGCGTAGAAGCTCGCGGTGATCGCGACGAAGATGAGCGCCCCCGCGAGCTGGGGCCCGACGCGTGAGATCGCGTTGTTCACCGCGGACGCGACGCCAGCGCTGTGGACGGGCACGCTGGTCATCAGCGCCGTCGTGAGCGGCGCCACCATCATCGCGAGACCGAGGCCGTACAGAAGGCTGCCCGGCAGCAGGTCGATGGCGTAGCTGAGCGGTGGCAGGTACGTGCGCGTGTCGTCGAACGCGAACAGCCATGGGGTCGTGTTCGGCGGGACCCGCACGTACCACAGAAGGCCGAGACACATCACCGCCGGTCCGAGGGCCATGAGGCGACGCGGGCCGTGACGGCCGGCGAGCGCCCCGAATCGCGAGCTGAGGAGCACGACGAAGATCCCCTGTGGGATGGATGCGAGGCCGGACGCCGCGGCGCTGAACCCGACGGTGCTCTGCACGAATAGCGTGAAGAAGTAACCGACGACGTAGATCGCACCGTAGATGAGCAAGGTCGAGATGTTGGTCACCGTGAAGTTGCGCGAGCGGAATAGCGACGGAGGGATCAGCGGGTCGCGACGCAGGAGCATGAGGAACGGCAGCGCGACCGTCGCGAACGCGCCGAGCGCCAGAACGACGATCCCAAGCGGATCGCGCCACTCTCGTTGCTGGCTGTAGATCGTCCCAAACGAGAGGCCACCGACGGAGAGCGCGACCACGCCGGCTCCGAGCCAGTCGAACGAGCCCGTCGCCGTATCGTCCCGGCTCTCGCGCACGAAGGTGAGCGCCGCCCACAGCGCAATAACGCAGAGCGGCACGTTGATGAGGAACGCCGCGCGCCACGAGAGCGTGTCGACAAGGACGCCGCCGACGAATGGCCCGAGGATCGTTGGCGCCAGCGACGCGCCGGCCCAGACACCGAACGCGCGACCCTCCGCCTCGCCGGTGAACGTCGCGGTCAGGAGCGCGAGCGATCCTGGGACCAACAGGGCACCCGCAGCGCCCTGAAGTACGCGGAAGGCGATGAGCAGCTCCATCGACGGCGCCACACCGCAGAGCAGGCTCGTCACGAGGAATCCAGCGAGGCCGATGACGAACATCCGCCTGCGGCCGAAGTAGTCCGTGAGCGCGCCGGCAAGCACGAGCAGCGCCGAGAGCGTCAGCAGGTAAGCGTTGTAGACATACGACTGTCCCTCGAGCACGCCGAAGACAGATGAAGGCAGCTCGCGGCCGATGCGCGGTAGCGCGACGTTCACCATGGTGGAGTCGAGGAACACGATCCCCGACGCGAGGATCGCCGCGAACAGCGTCCACCGCTCGGCGCGGGTCAGACGAGCTCTCCGGCCTCGACCGCGGCGGTCAGCCGATTCGCCAGCGGCGCGAGCGGGCAGACCCACCTGGCGTCGTACACGCACGAGGGGTGGTACGCGAAGTTGAAATCCAGGATGAGCGCGTCGCCGATCGATCCCAGATCGGCGCCCTTCGCCGTGTCGAGGAGATAGCGGCCGCCGCCGTATGTCGTCCTCCCTGACGTTGCGTCGCGGAACGGGAGGAACACGCCGCCGCTGTACTCGTCGAGCCACAGGACCTCGAGCGTGCCGATCGGAAGGTCGACCGCGCCAAAGCGCACGAACCGGATCACGCCACCGGTACTCGTGTCGACGTCATAGCGCTCGCGCGGAAGCGGACGTACGACCGCGGTGAACGCGAAGGCCGGGTCGTAGTCGCGGTACGGAAGTCCGCGGAACGCGGCACGACCTTCGGGCGGAAGCGCGGACTGCGGATGCGAACGAAATAGCTCGTCGCGCACGGCGCGCCATCGCTGGTGGGCCGCGCGCGCGTCGCGTTCTCGGAGCGCACGAACTTCCCCGTAGAGGTCTCTCACGCGGCGGCGGTAGTCGAGAAGATCGAGGAGCTCGTCAGCCACCTTTCACGTGGTCTTTGCGGGCTGCCCGGTGAGCGCGTAGGCGATGGCCTCGTCGGTCGTCATCGCGAAGCCGCGCTTGAACGCGGCTTGGCGTTCGGGTGGGACGTCCGACGCCACCGCCCGGCCTTCGGTCGTGCCCCAGAGCGTCGCAAGACCAACACCGGTGCGCTGCGACAGTGCCGTCCACGCGCCGACGAGCGTGTCATGCTGCTCGATGTCGCCGCGGGCCTTGGCCAGCTCGGCGAAGTTGCTCAGTTGAAGGACGATCCCGCTCGAGTCGCCCGCGTCGATGAACATCTGGAGCGCTTCTCGCCAGTCGCGCTCGGCATCATCGAGCTCGCTGAGCTTGAGCGCAGCCAGCCCGGTGGCGTACAGGTCCCATGCGATGTCAAAGCGATTTCCAAGCGCGCGATGCTCGGCCAGAGCCTCGTGCGCGAATTGCTTGCCCTTCACGTGGTCCGCGTGTGTTCTGTTCGGTCCCTCGATGTAGATCGAGCCGAGAGCCCAGGCAGTCCGTCCGATGCTCGCTCGGTCGCCGAGCCTGCGGAAGATGGTGATGGCCTCTTCCAAGAGCGCGAGGGCCTTCGGGTGTTCAGGGGCGCCCGAGAACATGTCGACGAAGGAGAGGTTGTAGGCACTCTTCGCGCGCTCGGCTTCCGCGCCAAGAGATCCGGCGATCTCGTACGCCTCGCCGTAGTAGCGCTCCGTCGCTCCCATCTCCGCCAACCAATACGCGAGTCCGCCGGCGGCTTCGAGCGCATGCAGCCGCGACGTCAGGTCGGCACCTGGAAGCGCGAGCACACGCTCGCACCAGAGCAGGCCTTCGCGCAGATAGCCGCGCACCTGCCAGAAGCGCCAGACGGCGAAGACCATCCGGGACGCGGCGTCGACTCTTTTTGCGCCAATGGCGTGTTCGAGCGCCGCACGCATGTTGTCGTGCTCGAGCTCAACTCGGTCGAGCCAACGTCGCTGTTCGTTGCCTTGCAGCTCCGGCGACGCGCGTTCTGCCAGGGCCAGATAAGCCGCGAGGTGGCGATCGCGGATCACGGCGTCTTCGCCGCTGGCCGCGAGCTTCTCGATCGCGAACTCTCGGATGGTCACGAGCATCCGGAAGCGTGGCTCGCCTGCCGCTTCGAGCTGTCGGATGAGGCTGCTGTCGAGCAGCTCCGACGCGCGGTCCAGAACGTCGCCGCCGATCTCGCTCGCGGGTCCGCATACGAACTCGAGCTGTTCGAGCGTCGCGCCCGCGACGAATACGGCTCCGCGCGCGAAGAAGCGTCGCAGCCCGTTGTCGAGAAGGTCGTAGCTCCACGCGATCGCGCCTCGGAGCGTGCGCTGACGATCGGTGCGGTCCGGTGACGTGCTCGCGAGGAGGTCGAGACCTTTCCGGAGACGGGGCAGCATCGCTTGGGGCGAGAGCAGCTTCACACGCGCGGAGGCCAGCTCGATCGCAAGCGGCAGGCCGTCCAGCCGCACGCAGATCTCCGCTACGGCTGCGGCGTTCTCCGGCGTGACCATAAAGTCGGGTTTCACCGCGCGCGCTCGCTCGATGAACAGTTTCACCGCGTCCGACTGGGCGAGCACCTCGAGCGAGGGGAGGCGCTCCGGATCGGGGAGCTCGAGCGGGGGAACGGGGAACTCCTGCTCGCCCGAGATGCGGAGCGGCGCGCGACTGGACGTGATGACCTTGAGGTCAGGCCCGCTCGCGAGCAGGGCGGAGACCGAAGGCGCCGCCGCGAGGATCTGCTCGAAGTTGTCGAGGACCAGCAGCATCCGCTTTCCACGCACGTGCTCGAGAACGCGCTGGAGCGGATCCTCCTTGCCACCGACCTGCACACCCAGCGCGTGCGCGACCGTCGAAGGTACGAGCTCCGGGTCGGAGATCGGAGCGAGCGGGACCCAGAAAGCGCCGTCGGGGAAGCCCGTCGCCGCTTCGGCCGCGAGCTGCAGCGAGAGGCGCGTCTTTCCGGTCCCTCCCGGCCCCGTGAGGGTCAGGAGGCGCGTTCGATCGAGGAGGCGAAGTCCCTGGAGGATGTCGCCGTCCCGCCCGATGAAGGTCGTGACCTGCTCCGGCAGATTGTTCGGGATGCGATCCAGGCTTCGGAGCGGCGGAAAGTCGTTCGGCAGTCCCTCGATGACGAGCTGGTGGATGCGCTCCGCGAGCGCGAGGTCCTTGAGGCGATGTTCGCCCAGATCGCGCAGGGTCGTACCGTCGCCGAGGTCATGCCCGGCCAGCATCGCCGTCGCACCGGAAAGGAGGACCTGCCCGCCGTGGGCGACGTTGGCGATACGCGCGGCACGGTGCACGTCGATGCCGACGTAGTCCGCGCCCGCTTCTTTGCTGGCAGGAACTCCGTCGCCGGTATGCATGCCCATGCGGACGCGGACGACGGCGTCGTGCGGGAAGCGCGTCGCGGCGAGTGCGCGCTGCGCCGCGGCCGCGGCGCGGATCGCCTTCGACGCGCTGTCAAAGACCACGAAGAGCGCGTCGCCCTCGATCCGCACCTCGGTGCCCTCCGCGAACGCGGCCCGGAGCGTCTTCGTGTGCGTCGCGAGCACCTCGTGATACCGGTCGGTGCCGAGCGCGTTCAGCAGCTTGGTCGAGCCCTCGATGTCCGTGAATAGGAAGGTCAGCGTGCCGCTCGGTAGACCCCGGTAGTTCATCGGGCGATTGTCCGCTCGCGCCCGTCGAGTTGCCAACCGACCGCGGCGGGCCTAGACATGTGCGACATGGCTACGACACGCGGCGAGCTCGCCGACACGCTTTCCAGCCTCTCGCTGTTCGCCGATCTCAGTGCCGCTGAACTCGAGTCGGTCGCGCACATCGTCGACGAGCGCCGCTTCGCGGCGGGGGAGCGCATCTTGCGACAGGGCCTCTCGGGTTCGGGGTTCTACATCATCCTCGCGGGCGAAGCGGCGATCCGCGTGGACGGGAAGGAATACGGAAAGCTGGGCCGCGGGGATTTCTTCGGCGAGATCTCCGCCCTCCTCGGTGATCCACCCGTCGCGGACATCGTCGCGGGCCGCGAGCTCCACTGTGCGATCATCCCCGGCCCCGCGCTCGAGCAGTTCATGGTCGGACACCCGCAGGTGATGTTCCGCATGCTGCAGAGCGAGGCGCGCAAGCTACGGACGGCAACGCGCTGGCGGAGCTAGCCGAGGAGCCCTTCCCTCCCGGCGAATACCCCGTTGTGGTCGTCGGCAGTGGCCCGGGCGGCCTTCAGCTGTCGTATTCGCTCACGCACCTCGGCGTTCCTCACGCGGTCATATCCGCCGATCCGGCGCCCGGCGGGATGTTCCGACGGTGGCCGTTCTTCCAGCGCCTTCTGTCGTGGACCAAGCCGTTCGCGCCGTTCGAGCGCGGCACGCGCT
>VBFY01000051.1 GCA_005889405.1 Chloroflexota bacterium
CATGGGACGCGATCACGGCGGTGGCCTCTTGCTCGACGAGGAAGTTCTCCAGCCACTCCAAGGCCGCGACATCGAGATGGTTCGTGGGCTCGTCGAGGAGCAGTACGTCGGGGTCATCGAGCAACACGCGCGCGAGACCGAGACGCGTTCGTTCCCCACCCGAGAGGGTCGCGACCTCGCGGTCGAGCAGACCACCGAGGCCGAGCCCGCCGAGGACACGTAGAAGCGTCGCCTCGAAGTCGTAGCCACCTGCGTGCTCGAAGTGATGCTGCGCGTCGGCATAGCGCTCGAGCGTCTCGGGATCGCCCGTCGCGATGTCGGCTTCGAGACCCTGCAGCTCGCGTTCGAGCTCCCGGAGATGGGCGGCCGCGCCACGCGCGTGCTCGACCACGGTGCCGGTCGCGTCCTCGAGGAGCTCCTGGCGCAGGAAGCCCATCCGGGTGCCGCGCGCGAGCGCGACCGCTCCGCGGTCGGGCGCGTCGAGACCGGCCGCGATGCGCAACAGTGAGGTCTTCCCCGTCCCGTTCGGGCCGACGAGGCCAACGCGGTCTCCATGACCGATCCGGAATGAGACGTCCTTCAGTACCTCGCGCTCGCCGTACCAGCGTGCGACAGCCTGGACCGAGAGGACACTCATCCGACCATCCTGCGCCGCGCGTTGAGCATGACAGGCGCCTTCTGGCACCGCGGGCAGTGGAACGTGCCGCGGCCGCCGACGACGGTGCGCATGACGGCGCGCCCGCAGCGCGGGCACGGCTCGCCGGCGCGGTCGTACATCTGGAATTCACGCTGCATCCGACCCTGGCCGCCACGCGCGTCGACGTAGTCTCGGCGCGACGCGCCGCCGAGACGGATGCCTTTGCGGAGGACGAACCGCAGCGCCTCGCGCAGCCGCGCGACCTCATCGGGGCGGAGCGATCCGGCCGTGCGCAGCGGGTGGATGCGCGCGCGCCACAGCGCTTCGATGGCGTAGATGTTCCCCACTCCGGCGATGCCGCGTTGGTCGAGCAGCAGCGGCTTGATGGCGGACCGGCTGCGCAGTTTCAGGAAATCGCGCAGCCAGCCCGTGGTAAAGCGCGGCGTCAGCGGCTCGATGCCGAGCACGCGGTGGAGCGGCACACCCGCACGAGCCCGAGGACGCTCGCCGTCCTCCGCGAGATCCGTGCGGTCGACGATCGCCATACGCCCGAACTTCCGCGTGTCGGAGAAACGGAGGGCGGTGCCGTCGGTGAACCCGATGACGGCGCGGACAAACGTGTCCTCAGGCGCGCCGCGCTCGCGGAAGAGCAGCTTTCCGGTCATGCGCAGGGAGACGATGACCGCCTCGTCGCCGTCGAGCTCGAGCACGACGAACTTGCCGCGCCGGCCGACGCCGGTGATCTGGCGACCGCCGAGGCGCGTCGCGAAGTGCGCCGCTGGGACTGGCTCCGTCACGCGATGCCAGAACGACTCGAATCCCGCGATGCGTCGCCCGATCACGAGCTCGCGCAGCTGCCGCGCGATCGTCTCGACCTCGGGCAGCTCAGGCATGTGCGGCGGCAGGCTGTGGGATCCGCGTCATCTCGTCCCAGTTCGTACCAACGCGGACGTCGACGATGAGCGGCACGTCGAGCGTGTAGGCCGCCGACATCTCCTCGCGGAGGATGCGCGCGGTCGCGTCGACAGCATCGCGTGGAAGCTCCACAACGAGCTCGTCGTGCACCTGCAGCATCACGCGCGCGGGCGACTCGGTCTCCGCCAGACGATCGTACACACGCCGCATCGCGATCTTCATGATGTCCGCGGCCGTGCCCTGGATCGGCATGTTGATCGCCATGCGCTCGGCAGCGCCGCGGATCGCCGAGTTCGGACTCGTCATATCGGCGATGTACCGCCGGCGGCCGAGCAGCGTCTCGACGTACCCCTGCTCCATGCAGAACGCCTTCGTCTCGATGACGTAGCGCCGGACCTGCGCGTAGCGCTTGAAGTACTCGTCGATGAAACGCTGCGCCTCGTCGCGCGCCATCCCCATGCGCCAGGCGAGGCCGAAGTCGCTCATGCCATAGACGATGCCGAAGTTCAGCATCTTCGCGACATCGCGCTGCTCGCGCGTGACCTGCTCTTCCGTCACGTTGAATCCCGCCGCCGCCGTCCTGCGGTGCACGTCGGCGCCTTCGCGGAACGCGGCGGTCAGCGCCGGATCCCCCGACATGTGCGCGAGGACCCGCAGCTCGATCTGCGAATAGTCCGCGGCGAGCAGCACGAGATCGGCGCCACCCGCGACGAACGCGCGGCGGATGCGACGACCGAGCGGCGTGCGGATCGGGATGTTCTGGAGATTCGGGTTCCTGCTCGAGAGCCGCCCCGTCGCCGCGACGGCCTGGTCGAACGTCGTGTGCAGCCGTCGCGTGTCGGGATCGACGAGCGGGCCGAGGCCCTCGGCGTACGTCGAGCGCAGCTTCTCGACCTCGCGGTACTCGAGGATCTTGTCGACGACGGGGTGCGCGCTGCGCAGCTCTTCGAGCACGGCGGCGTCGGTCGAATAGCCCGTCGCGGTCCTCCGGCCACGCGGCAGCTTCAGCTCCTCGAACAGAAGCGAGCCGAGCTGCTTTGGCGAGTTGATCGGGAAGTCGTGACCGACCGCGTCGTACGCCTCGCGCTCGATGCGTGCGACCTCGCGCGCGAACTCCTGTCCGAGCGACTGGAGGTACGGCAGGTCGACCGCGATCCCGGCTTCCTCCATCTCGACGAGCACGTCGACGAGCGGGAGCTCGAGCTCCGCGAAAAGCTTGCGCATCCCGAGGCGATCGAGGTCATCGTCAAAGAGCGCACCGAGCCGGGCCGCCGCGACCGCTCCCGCGCCCGCGCGCGCGAGGCGCTCCTCTGGCGCCGCCGTCCGATGCGGATCCCTTCGATCCGGCACCGGCAGAACGGGCACCTCGAGCTTCAGCCGCTCGGCCGAGAGGTCTTCGAGCGCGTGATAGCGGCGGCTCGCGTTCACGAGGTACGACGCGAGCATCGTGTCCATCGTCACGCCCCGCAGCTCGGCCCCGGCGCGGCGGAGCGCGCGGCGCGCGGTCTTCGCGTCGTGCAGGGTCTTCGGGACCGTCTCGTCCGCGAGGACCAGCGCGATCGGCGCGGGGACGCCGGAGATCGTCGGCACGTACCACGTCTCGTCGCCGGCCGCGAGACCCAGACCGATGAGCAACGGATGGCGTCCGGCGTCGACATCGGCGTGCACGGCGACCGCCGAAGCGGCACGCAGCCGTACCGCGACGGCTGCCGCGTCCCCGGGTTCGACGAGCATGGTCGCGACCGGCGGGGCGGCCGTCGGCGCGGGATCGAGACCGAGCGCGAGCTGCCCCGGGCGCGCGATGGGCGCTTTCGCGGGCGCGAGGTTGCCGTCGGCGAGGGGGAGCCGTGGGATGAGGCTGCGGAACTCGAGATCGCGGAACAGCTCCAGCACACCCGCGCGGTCGTAGTCGCGGAAGCGCGTCGCCTCGACATCGAGCGTGACCGGAAGGTCGGTCACGATCGTCGCCATCTCGCGGCTCCGGAACACCTGCTCCCTGTGCGCGGCGAGACCTTCCCGCAGCTTCGGCGTGAAGCGCGAGAGGTCCGCGTACACGCCCTCGATCGAGCCGTTCTCCGCGATGAGCTTCGCGGCGGTCTTCTCGCCGACGCCAGGCACGCCGGGAATGTTGTCGGTCGTGTCGCCCTTGAGCGCCTTGAAGTCGACCATCTGGTCGGCTCGCAGGCCGTAGCGCTGATCGATCTGCGCTTCGTCGTACACGACGGTGTTCTGGAAGCCCATGCGCGTCGTGAAGAGCTTCGTATGTGGCGTCACGAGCTGCAGCGTGTCGAGGTCGCCCGACACGATGATGCTCTCGAGTCCGGCCGCCTCCGCCTGCTTCGCCAGCGCGCCGATCACATCGTCGGCCTCGAAACCGGGCAACGCGTAGATCGGCACGCCGAGCTTTGCGAGCAGCTCCTTGCAGCGCTCGAACTGCGGCCGGAGCTCGTCGGGCATCGGCTTGCGAGTCGCCTTGTAGGTCGCGTCCCGTTCGTGTCTGAAGGTCTTCCCGGGCAAGTCAAACGCTGCCGCGATGTGCTGCGGCTTGATCTCCTCGATCGCCTTCAGGAGGATCGACGCGAAGCCGAAGGTCGCATTCGAGAGCTCGCCTTTGGTCGTCGTCAGCGGCGGTATCGCAAAATAGCCGCGGTAGATGAGCGAGTTCGAGTCGACCAGGATGATGCGTTCGGGCATGTATCAAGTATGAAGACCGCGCGCGGCGGTCGTCGGGTCAGACCGAGGCGCGCAGGCGGCGGCTCAATGCGATCGCGGCGGCACCGCAGATGATCGCGAGCGCGAGCCAAAGCCACGGACTGAGCAGCGGCGAGGGCTGTGGTACCGACGCGGTCGTTCGCGCGGCATCCGGCGGGTTGAGTGCAGCTCCGGGTGCGGCGGATGCTCCGGTCGACGTGTCCCCGCGTTTGTCCGGCGCCGCCGTCGCTGGACCCCTGACGACGTTGTCGGCCGCCGGCGACGAGCTCGGCGCGACCGCGAACGCTCCATAGGGCGAGGCGGTGGGAGCGGGCGCCGGCGTGACCGTAGGTGCGCCCGCGGGCTGAGCGGCAGGCGCCTGGCCCTTCACGGCGGTGTCGCCACTCGCCTCGCGCGCAGTCGTGCCGGGCGCGCCACTGGTCGCGAGCGGCGTGATGTTGGTCGCGAGCGCGCTCGCGAGGAAGAGGAACACTGCCGCGCCGCTCGCGAGGGTCATGATCGTGCGCAGTGGAGCGAGCCAGGCAGGTGCCGTCGTAAGACGCGGCACGAGCCGGCGCGACGGAACAGGGTCGGGCAGGGCCTGGACGAGCGCGACGGTGGCACGCAGCTGCGCGACGTGGGCGCGGCACACGGCGCACGTGACGAGGTGCCCGTCGACCGCGGCCCGCGCGGCGGGATCGAGCGCGCCGTCGATGTATGCGGAAAGCTCGGCGTGCGGGTGCTGCAACGTCACAGACCTCCTTCCCTACTGACGACGGTGCCGGCGGTTGGTTCCATCATCCGTCCGACCCCCGCCAGCCCCGTGTGATCAGGACGTTACGGACCGCCAGCCGACCGCGATGGATCCGTGATTTCACCGTGCCGATCTCGACCGAGGTGATCACCGCGATCTCCTCATACGCGAACCCCTCGACGTCACGGAGCAGCAGCGCGGTCCGCTGCTCAGCTGGCAACGACCCGAGCGCCGCCTCCACCGCGGCGAGGGCTTCGCGGTCGCCCACGAGCTGCGTGAGGTCCGGTCCCGCGGCGACCGGCTCGGCCCACGTCACGTCATCATCATCGGGTGGGTCGAGCGGAAGCTCCGGCCTGCGCTTGCGCGATCGAAGGTGGTCGAGGGCGCGGTTGGTGGCGATGCGAAAGAGCCACGCGCGGAACGACAGGCCCTGGAACGACGCGATGGATCGCCACGCCGAGAAGAGCGCGTCTTGAACGATGTCCTCGGCGTCCGAAGTCGTTCCCACGATGCGCAGGGCGTGGCGATAGAGCGCTCGCTCCTCTCGTCGCGCGAGATCCTCGAACGCCCGTGTGTCGCCCGAGCGCGCACGCTCGATGAGAAGTTGAATTTCGCTGTCTGGCGCCCCGGTCAAGGTGCGGTCGTTGTTACGGATGGGCTAAAGTCCCTCGCTAACCAGGGTGGAAGAGAGAAAGAAAAAGGTCGTCGTCATCGGTGAGGACGACGAACCGATCGCCGTCCTTCTGCGAGACGCCATCAGCGACGAGCCTGGATACCAGGCGGTGGTCGTCGCCGACGGCGCGCTCGTGCTCGAGACCGTGCGCCAGGTCAAGGCCGACCTCCTCATCCTCGACATCATGATGCCCGGTCTGAATGGTCTCGAGGTCTACGACCGCGTCCGTGAAGATACGACCGTCCGCGACATGCCGGTGATGTTCGTCAGCGCCAACGTCCCGCAATTCGACCGCGAATTCAAGGCGCGGAAGATCACGGCCGTGCTGACGAAGCCGTTCGACCTCAACGATCTCCTCAAGCGGGTACGGTCGCTCTGCCCGGCGTAACGGGTCACCGCGTCCGCGGCGCGGCGGATGCGGCTCGGTACGCGACCCTCGCGCGCATCGCCACGGACACAGCGATCGCGGTCGGCGAGGCGATCGTGCAGACGGACGTGCGCATCGTCACACGCAAGAAGGGTCGTGCCAACTTCGCGACCGCCGCGGATCACGCGGCGGAGAGGGCGATCATCGCCCGACTCGCGGCGCACGATCCCGAGATAGCCGTTCTCGCAGAGGAGAGCGCGAAGGCCGCGCTTCGGAAGGCCGAGCGACTGTGGGTCGTCGATCCGATCGACGGCACGCTGAACTTCAGTCGGGCGATCCCCTTCTACTGCGTCGTTATCGCGTACGTCGAAGGTGGCCGGACGCGCGCCGCCGCCGTCCACGCACCGCGAACCGGCGAGACGTTCACTGCGTCGGAGGGTCGCGGCGCGACCCGGAACGGGCTGACGATCAGCGTCGGGTCGGTGACGAAGCTGACCGAGGCGTTCGCGGTCGCCAGCCTCGCGTTCGGCGCGACGAAACGGAAGGATTCACGTTTCGTCGCGCTCAATTCGACGTGCGCACGGCTGCGCGTACTGGGATCCGCGGCGCTCGAGATCTGCTACGTGGCGATGGGAACGTTCGATCTCTTCGCGCATGAGGCGCTCTCTCCGTGGGACATCGCCGCGCCGGCACTGATCGCACGCGAGGCGGGCGCGAGCGTGCTGTCATTGAAGACAGGCGACGATGCGGCGTGGGACGAGCGGCAGGTCGTGATCGCGAACGCGAAACTCGCGCGTGACGCGATGAAGCTACTCGGACGCTGACTCAGTGCCGGAGGAGGGATTCGAACCCTCATGGGCATAAAGCCCAGCAGTTCTTGAGACTGCCGCGTAAGACCGTCCCGCCGCTCCGGCTCGACGCACAAGTTTAGCCGCATCAGCATCGGAATAGCGCCTACGAAAGTCATCCCATGTACGCCACTTTCGCTCGAGCCGCGGCGCAGCGGGATCGGCGTACATATGCGCAGCGAGTGCGATCGAGGCGTGCTTTCCCAGCTTCACCTTGTAGATCACGCTGGGCTCGCCCGTGAATCGGCTCTTTCGGTGTTCCT
>VBFY01000052.1 GCA_005889405.1 Chloroflexota bacterium
CGTGAGACCGCGCGCGTAGAGCTCGAGCAGTCGAGCGCGGCCGGCCGCGTCCGGGATGGGCAGCTCGGCCACGAGATCGACGCGCCCGGGCCGAGCGGCGAGCGCCGGCTCGAGGATGTCGGGCCTGTTCGTGGTGAGGATGAACAAGACGTCCGCGTCGTCCGCGAGGCCGTCGAGCTGGTTCAGGAGATCGAACAGGATCGGACTGGTTTGCTGGCCGGGCAGACCGCGCTCCTGCGCGATGAGATCGACGTCTTCGACCACGACCGTCGCAGGGGCCAGGACGCGGGCGAACTGGCCGATCGTTCCGATGCTCCCCATGCCGAGACCGGTGGCGATGATGAGCGTTCGCCCCTTCATCTGGGTCGCGAGGTACATGACCGTGAGCGTCTTGCCGGTCCCGGGCGGCCCATAGAGCAGGATGCCGCGCTTGAGCGAACGCTTCTGCGCGAGGAGCGCGGCCGCGTGATCGGAGAAACGCAGTGCGTGCTGCTCCACGCGCTCGAGGACGCCGGCCGGGAGCACGATCTCGTCGCGTCCGACCTTCGGTAGGCGATGGAACCTCACGAGCGACTGCACGCCGAACTGGCCCGGCGCCAGCGAGATCGCCTTCCCGCGGTAGACGTTGAGCTCCTTCGTCGCCGCGGTGAACTCGCGGAGCAGGGCGGCGGCGACCTCGCGCCGGGCGCACGCCACTTCGACGCGAAGACGTGTGCGTGGACCCATCTCCGCGGCCGGCGGTCCGACGACGAACACGGTGAGGCGGTCCTCTCCCTGGGTCACGAGATAGAGCCCGAACTGCACGCACGGGATCGTCTTGTCGTCCTCGAGGTGAAAGTTAACGTAGTCGACCGGACCTTCGGCCAGGCGGCCCCACGGACCGCTCATCGCGAGCAGGTCTGAAAAGGTGAATTGGCCGAAGCGCTTGTTCTGCGCCGCGATGCCAACAAGGTCGGAGCTGCGGCCGTTCGAGTAGAGCACCCTGTCAAGCGCGACCTGGACGTTCGGATGCTCGTAGCTGTCGAAGTCCTCGGTGATGATCGGCATCCGGCCGGGTTCGCCGCCGAGGTGCGTGCGCAGACGATCGAGTAGCGGACTCGTCTCCTTCGCCGCTTCGGCGTTCATCGCATCGAGGAAGCGCCGGAAAGCGGACGAGAACTCGCTCGGTGTGATCCGATCGGTGTCGGACATGCCCGAATCTTAGTGCTTGAAGTGCCGCCTGCCGGTGAACAACATCGCCATGCGGTGCTTGTTGGCCGTCTCGATCATCATCGCGTCGCGGAGCGAGCCGCCGGGTTGGATGATCGCGGTCACGCCGGCACGCGCGGCCACCTCGATGCCATCGGGGAAAGGGAAGTACGCGTCGGAGGCCATGACCGCGAGGCGTGCGTTCTCGCCCGCTTTGCGCACGGCGACCTCGACGGCGACCACGCGCGAAAGCTGACCGGGTCCGACGCCCACGCTCGCGAGCCCCTTCACAAGGACGATCGCGTTCGACGTGACATGGCGAACGCAGCGCCACGCGAACAGGAGGTCGGTGAGCTCTTCGAGCGTCGGCGTGCGCTCGGTGACGACCTTGAAGTTGCCCTCTTCGGTGACGGACTCGTCCGGCGTCTGCACCAGGAGACCCCCGGCCACCCTCTTCAGATCGAACGCGTGGTCGTCGGTGCGGCGGAGCCGGCGCCCTTCGACGAGCGCGTTCGGCACCGCGAGGATCTCGAGGTTCTTGCGCAATCGAAGGAGGGGTAGAGCGTCATCGTCGAAGCCCGGAGCGATGATCGCCTCGTAGAACGTGTCCTGCATCGCCTCCGCCAGCTCGCGCGTGACCTGGCGGTTCGCCCCGACGATCCCGCCGAACGCGGAGACGGAGTCGGCCATGAATGCGCGCTGGTACGCCTTCGTGATCTCGCTGTCTGATGCGATACCCGAGGGGTTCTGGTGCTTCACGATGGCGACGGTCGGTTGCGCGAAGTCGGAGACGATGCGCCACGCGGCGTTGATGTCGAGCACGTTGTTGAAGCTTGCGGCGCGTCCGTGGATCTGCTCCATCGAGACCATCGCGCCGCCCTCCTCGCCGCGGAGCGCGTAGAACGCGGCCTGCTGATGCGGGTTTTCGCCGTAGCGAAGGTCGCGCACCTTGCGAAGCGACAGCGTCATCTCTTCGGGGAACTGGATGCCGGCCTCGCTCACGAAACGCGACGCGATCGTCGCGTCGTAGGCCGCGGTATGGGAGAACGCCTCGGCCGCGAGGAGCCGGCGCGTTTCCAGCGAAACGTTGCCTCGCCCCTTGAGCTCGTCGAGCACCGCGCCGTAGCGGTCCGGTCGCGCGATGACCACAACGTCCTGGTAGTTCTTCGCAGCGGCGCGGAGCAGAGTCGCGCCACCGATATCGATCTGCTCCTGCAGCTCGAGCCCGCGCTTGCCTGTGGCTGCGGCCTTTGCGTACGGATAGAGGTTTACCGCGACGAGATCGATCGGCTCGATGCCCTCCCGCGCGAGCTCGGCACGATGCGCCTCGTCGTCGCGCCGGGCCAGGAGAGCGGCGTGGATGCGCGGATGCAGCGTCTTCACGCGACCGCCGAGGAGCGCCGCTGAGCCGGTCTGCTCTTCGATGCCCTTCGCGTCCACGCCCTCCATCGCGAGCGCGGCGCGCGTTCCATCGGTGGCGATCAGATCCCAGCCGAGCTCGCGCAGACCGCGCGCGAACGCGACGAGACCGGTCGTATCAGAAGCTGAGAGGAGTGCTCGCACGGTGTCTCCCTGTCAATCGCGCTGGCGGTCGCTAGCATAGCCGGACCGTGCCGTTCGACCTTGGTCACTTTGTTGACCGTTTTTTCCAGCCTTTCAACACCGAGTCGCGGTTCTACTGGCCCGCCGTTTACGCGGTCGCGATTTCGCTCGTGGCGAATGTCGTTTGGTACAACTGGCGGCGCCGCGGACCGATCGCACCGGCCGAGAACGCCCTGAAGTCGTGGGTCTTCTGGACCAACATCGTGTTCCTCATCGTCCTCATGGTCTGGATCATCGCGAAGCTGCCGTTCTTCATCATCGGGATCACCATCGCGCTCAACGTCGGGATCATCGCTTTCATCTATGTCTCCGTGCTGCCGCCACAGGAGATGGCGTGGGAACAGGAGCGCCGCCGGCAGCGCTACTTCCCGCAAGCGGGCCGCAAGAAGAAGCGCCGCCGCTGAGCTCAGCGCATTCTTCGGGGAGCGGCGTTCCTCGTCATTCCGGCGCTGAGTACGACACGGAGAAGTCCTCGTAGCGCCGATCGCCTGAAAGGTCTGTGCGCTCGACGCGTTCGACGCGCGCCATCCTCGGGCCCCGCGCGAGCCATCGCGCGAAGCTCGCCAGCGACTCGGCAGAACCCTCCGCGATGAGCCCGACCGCGTCGTCCTCGGTGTTCCAGACGCAGCCGGTGAGTCCGTGAGCCGTGGCCTCCCGTACCGCGGCGGCCCGGAAGTTCACGCCCTGTACCACGCCGCGCACGACGAAACGCGCCCGCGTCATCAGCGTCGTTTGCGTCTCGCGAGCATCGCGGCGAGCTCGGCCGTGTTCGCTATCGCGGCACCCGGCGCCCAGCCACGCCGCGCGGTCGCGACCGCGAACTCCATCCAGTCGATCTCCTCGACCGCGTGCGCGTCGGAGTTCGCGACGAGCGTGACGCCTTTGTCCAGCGCCTTGCGCACCCAGACATCCGGCAGATCGAGCCGCTCGGGTCCGCCATTGATCTCGACCCACGTTCCCGTCTTCACGGCGGTGTCGATGAGGGCCTGCAGATCGAGCGCGTGAGGATCGCGTCGCTCCAAGAGACGTCCCGTCGGGTGCGAGATCTGAGTGACGAGCGGATGCCGCATCGCGGTCAGCACGCGCTCGGTCATGACTTCCTTCGTTTGGCCGAACGCGGAGTGCACCGACGCGCTCACGATGTCGAATCGCGCCAGCATGTCGTCGGGATAATCGAGCGACCCATTCGCACGGATGTCGACCTCGGTGCCGACGAGGATCCGGAACGGAGCGAGCTCTTCGTTGAGGCGTCGCGCCTCCTCCACTCGCGCCGTGATGCGCTCGGCGCCAAGGCCGTTCGTCATGCCCAGGCCCGGCGAGTGGTCGGTGACCGCCCAGTACGCGTAGCCCTTGGCGCGCGCGCGGCGCGCCATCGCCTCGAGCGTATCGTGTCCATCCGTCCAATTCGTGTGGGTGTGGAGATCGCCGCGCACCTCGTCGAGCCTGACGAGCGCCGGCAGCGTATGCGCCACCGCGGCGTCGATCTCGCCGTGATCCTCTCGCAGCTCGGGCGGGATCGGTGCCATCCCGAGTGCCGCGTAGATCTCCTCTTCGGTCCGCGATGCGATCTCCTGACCGCGCGCCTCCGCGCCAACGCGATAGAGGCCGTACTCGTTCAGGAGCAGCTTCTTCTTGAGCGCGTACCCACGCAGCCGGACGTTGTGCTCCTTCGATCCCGTGAAATACAGAAGCGCCGCGCCCCAGGAGTCCGGCGGAACGACACGGAGGTCGATCTGCAGGCCACGCGCGACGATGACCGACGTCTTCGTCTCGCCGTGCGCGAGCACGCGCTCGACCGAAGGCGCTCGGATCAGCGCATCCATCACCGGACCGGCCGCGAGCGAGGCGACGAGCAGATCGATATCACCGATCGTCTCGCGGTAGCGCCGAAGGCTCCCGGCGATCGCGATCGCCTCGATACCCGTCTCCTGGCGCATCCAGTCGACCATCGCTGTCGCGGCAGCGCGCGCGTGATGCACGAGGTTCCGGCCGGTGCGCTGCTTCAGCGAGGCGATGGATTTCAGGATGTTCTCCTCGGTCTTCGCCTGGATCTTCGGCAGCTCGCGCAGACGATGCGCCTTCGCGGCCTCCTCGAGCTCGTCGACCGTCGTGATCCTCAGGTTGTCGTAGATGATCCGGGCCGTCGCGGGCCCGACGCCCGGTACGCCCAGGAGCGTGATGAGGCCGGAGGGCACCGCGGCTTTGAGCTCCTCGTGACGAACCGAGGTGCCGGTACTCACGAGCTGGACGATCGCGTCCTTCACCGACGGACCGACCTTTGGGATCTCCCCGAGGCGATCCTGCTCGACGAGCGCGGCGATCGGCTCGCGCAGATCGCGGATCGCGCGCGCCACCGCGCGATAGGTGACGGCGCGGAAGACGTTCTCGCCCTTCAGCTCGAGGAGATCCCCGATCTCGTCAAGGACCGCGGCGACGCCTTCGTTGTCATACGTGATGGCATCGCGGGGCACGCAGCGATGTTAGCGAGACAGCGAGGTGGTCGCCCTAGCTGCGGTTCGTCGCGGGTGTGCGAGCGAGCTCGAGGTAGCGGAAGGCCTGATCGGTCTCGCCGCGAGCGCGCAGCTTCATCGCGTACTCGGCCGCGAACGTCGAGAGGTTCGGGTGGTCACCCACCTCGACCAAAAGCTCGACGGCCTTGCGGTATGCGCGGTCGCTCGCGGTGAATGACTTCAGCGCGTCCTGTGCGGCGCCGATCACGCGCAGAGCGTCGGCGCGCTGCACCGGCTGATCGGTGAGGATCTTCTCGGCTTGCCGCGCGATGTTGAGCGCTTGCTCGGCGTCGCCGTTCACGAGCGCGATCCGGGCCAGCACGAGCTGCGCGACGGCGACCATGCCTTCGTCGTGCGCCATGCGCGCGGCTGCGGAGCCACGCTCGGCAAGCTCGCGGGCCTCGTCCGTCTTGCCCATCTCGAAGTGGATCGTCGAGAGCGAGTGGAGCACCTGGAGCTGGAATGTCGTGTCTTCGACGCGGGTGAAGAGATCGAGGGCGCGGCGGTAGTTCCCGATCGCACCGTCGAGCTCGCCGGCGTCGTACAGCGACACCGCGACGCCCATGTAGCCCTGCGCCGCGAGACGAAGCTCATCGATACCGCTCGCGAGATCGAGTGCCGAGCCGTAGGTCTGCATCGCCTTCGCGGTGCGATTGAGACGCCGATACGCCGTGCCGAGTGCGACGAGGATGCGCGCCCGAAGACGGGGATCGCTGACCTCGTGACGCTCCATCGCGTCGCGAGCCGACTCGAGCGCCTCGGCGGCTGCGACGTACTGACCGATCTGTCCGTAGGCGACGCCACGCAGGTGCAGCAGGTGCGCGACCTCGCCGGCGTCTGTCGCCGCGTCGACGAGCGACAACGCTTCGCCGATGCGGTCGAACGCCACCTCACGATTACCGGTGTTCATCTCCGCCTGGGCCAGGAAGCGCAGCAGCGTCGCGCGCTCGCGTTTCTCGGGCTTGGACGTGAGCGCGGCCGTCACCTCGTCGCGCACGACGGGCCAGTCGCGCCGCTCGGAGGCGGCCTCCGCGGCCAAGCGATGGAAAACAAGGCGTTTCGAGGCCGCGAGCGGCTCGTCACCGAGGAAGTAGTCGAGGCTCTTACCGAGCCGCGCAGCGAGGATCTGGAGCGAACGAACGGATGGTCGGACCAGACCGGACTCGACCTGGCTGATAAAGCCTTTGGTGAGCTCCTCACCTGCCAATTGGGCCTGGCTCATGCCACGCTCGCGTCGCGCTTCACGTACGCGCGCTCCGAGGCCGTTCGAACCGCTCGGACCGCTCGGTTTCACTACTGCGTCGGTGGTCGTCACATCGCTCCAATGCCACTGAACTGACAGACAGGCGACCTGTTTCGTCTTGCGTCGCACTGTTCAGCGTTCGTAGACTCGCCGGAGGATAGCCAACCCCACTCAGCGGGCACAATCCGCCGAACGGGGGAGGGAACGAGGGGAGACAGAGGTGACACCAGTTCGCTCGCTACTCATTCGCGTGATCGTGTTGGCCCTCATGGTCTTC
>VBFY01000029.1 GCA_005889405.1 Chloroflexota bacterium
TGTGCGCCACGCGTCACCCACGCGATCGTGCGCATCGACGACGAGGACGTCCCGCCCGGCGCGCCTCAGATCGTGAGCCACGGCGAGCCCGCCGTGGCCGGCGCCGACGACGAGGACGTCGTTGTCGACGCTACACCTGGCCCGCGGCGCGAAGCGCCTGGAGCCGGGCCCAGACCAGCACGGCGGCGCGTTGCAACGCGGGAGCGATCCCGCGCCGGAAGCCGAGAACGATGGCGATGAGGATCGCGCCGGTGACGACGCCGGGCGCTTCGGTCACGCTCGACAGCGAGTCCTCCAACAGCAGGACGATCGCGGCGCCGACGCCCCCGCCCCAGAGCGTCCCCATGCCACCGAGCACCGTCATGAGCACCGCGCTGCCCGACGTCGTCCAGTGCACAAGCTCGAGCGACGCGAAGCTGTTGCCGATGGCGAAGAGAGAACCCGCGAGACCGGCGATGCCCCCGGACAGCACGAACGCGATGAGCTTGTAGCGCTGCGTGGGATAGCCGAGGGCCTGCGCCCGCGCCTCGTTGTCGCGGATCGAGACGAGCACGTGACCGAAGGGCGAGTGGACGATGCGGTACGCGACGAAGAACCCGATGAACACGAGGGGCAACGCGGCATAGTAGAAGTCGGAGGTCCGGCTCACCGAGATCCACGGAAGGATCTTCGGGACGCCTTGCACGCCGTTCTCGCCACCGGTGAGGCCCCGCAGCTCGTTCACGACATAGAAGACCAACTGCGCGAAGGCGAGCGTCACCATCGCGAAGTAGATCCCGCGCCGCCGGATCGCGAGATACCCGATCGGCGCGGCGAGCGCCATCGCGAGCGCGATCCCACCGAGCGCCGCCACGGGGAACGGCAGCTGGTAGGCCTTCGCGAGGAGCGCGGCCGTGTAGCCGCCAACACCCCAGAACGCCGCGTGCCCGAACGACAGCATCCCCCCGTACCCAAGGAGGAGATCGACCGACACGGCAAAGAGCGCCCACAGCACGATGCGCAGGGCGAGAGCCGAATACAGGACGCGCGGCAGCAGAAGGGCGATGCCGATGCCCACGGCGAGCAGCGCGATGTCGCGCCGCTTCATGCGGCCTCGCGCGAGCCGAACAGGCCCGCCGGGCGCAGCAGCAGTACGACCGCCATGAGCGCGAAGACGATGACGTTCTCGAACGCCGGGTTGAACACCGCGCCGAGGCTCGCGAGTACGCCGATGAGGAATCCGGCCGTGACCGCGCCGACGATCGAGCCGAGGCCGCCGATCACGACGACCGCGAAGGTCAGGATGATCAGCTCGGAGCCCATGAGGGGCGCGACGTTCCGCATCGGTGCCGCGAGTACCCCAGCGAGCGCCGCGAGGGCGACGCCGATAGCGAATACGGCTGTGACCCAACGGTCGACGTCGATGCCGAGCGCCCGCGTGAGCTCGGCGCGCTCCGTGGCGGCGCGCACGACCATGCCGAGCCGGGTGCGTTCGATGACATACCACGTCACGACACATACCAGCAGCGAGAACGCGATCACGAAGAGCCGGTAGACGGGGTAGCTGACCGGCCCGAGCGCCACCGACGCGGCGAGCTCGTCCGGCGTCGGGTACGGCTGGCCCTGGATCCCGAAGCGCAGCCGCATCGCGTCCTGGAGGAAGAGCGTGAGACCGAAGGTGAGGAGGAAGTTGTACAGCGGGTCGAGGCCATAGAGCCGGCGCAGGAGCAGCCGCTCCACGACGATGCCGAGTAGGGCTACGCCAATGGGCGCGAGCACGAGCGCGGGCCAGAAGCCGATGCCGAACTGCTGGAGCAGGAGGTACGCGGCGAACGCGCCGAGCATGTAGACCGCGCCGTGCGCGAAGTTCACGACGCGCAGGACGCCGAAGATGATCGCGAGGCCGAGCGAGAGCAGCGCGTAGAACGCGCCGTTCACCAAACCGTTGAAGAGCTGGACGGAGACGTAGCCGAGGTCCATGTGAGGCTCGTGCGGCGCGCCCCGAACGGGACGCGCCGCACTCATCGACCTATTTCTTGCAGCCTGCGTCGGCCAGTGGACGTGACGCCGTCTCCGCAGGGATCGTTCCAAGGACCTTGGAGTAGTCGAACTTCTCCTTGGCCTCGGAGGCCGGCTTCACCTGCGCGAGGAGCGCGTCGTGCATGACCCAGTGGTCCTCGGCGCGGATGTTGCCGTTGCGGATGAAGAAGTCGTTGAACTTGTAACCCTCGAGCTGCTTCACGACGGCGTCGGCGTCGTCGGTGCCGGCGCGACGGATCGCCTCCATGTACTGCCATGCCGCGGAGTAGTTCCCGGCGTGCGCGAACGTCGGGCGAATGCCGGTGCGCTTCAGGAACTTGTCGGCGAACTGCTTCGCCTGGTCGTCCATGCTCCACAGCCATGGGGTCGTGTAGACGATCCCGGCCATCTGGTCCTGACCGATCGCGGTGATGTCGGTGTCGAAGAGCAGCCCGACCGCGAGCTTGATGCCTTGGTCGCCCAGCTTGAACTGGTTGTACTGCTTCACGACGTTCACCAGATCGCCGCCGGCCTGCATGACGCCGAGGATCTGCGGCTTCAGCTGGCCCGCCTTCACAAGGAGCTGCGAGAAGTCACCGCTGGTGTTCGGGAACGGCGAGCCGTCCGACTGGATGACCGTACCGCCGAACTTCGTGACCGCGCCTCGGAAGGATTTCTCCATGTCCTGACCGAACGCGTAGTTCGGATAGATGATGTACCACTGTTTGCCGACGTTCTCCGTGACCCACTTCCCGGTCCCGGCGGCGAGCATGTAGGTGTCGTACGCGTAGTGGAAGGTGTACTTGTTGCAGCTCGCGCCGGTGAGATCAGTCGTCGCCGCGGTGATGTTGATGTACAGCTTCTTCTCGTCGTTCGCGACCTTCGCGATCGCGAGGGCCGCTGACGACGTCGGGACGTCGAGGATGATGTCGGCGTTGTTCCGCTCGTAGAACTCCTGCGCCTTGGAGCTCGCGACGTCCGGTTTGTTCTGGTGATCCGCCGTGATCACCTCGACCGGGCCGCCGAGCGCGTTCTCCCCGTACTTCGCCTTGAAGTCCTCGACCGCCATCTTCACCGCCTCGACGGCGTTCTTGCCGGAGAGATCGGCGTAGACGAGCGATTGGTCGTTGATCACCCCGATGACCAGCTTCCCGTCAGTCAGTTTTACCTGCGCGGCGCTCGGCGATGCACCGCCCGTCGGCGCGGCCGCACCACACGCCGCGGTCACGACCGCGGCGATCATCGCGAGCGCGAGCACGCGTTTCATATCGGTTCCTCCCATTTGCTGTCGCCTGACGCTAGACGCCAAGATGTCGGAGCAGCTCGTGTTCGCGCGCGGCGATCTCCGCGTTGCCGAACGTCTGCACGACCGTCCCCTCCGCCAGGAGATAGTGGCGGTCCGCCACCGCCATGGCGAACCGCAGATTCTGCTCGACGAGGAGCATCGTCAAACCGTCGTGTTTCGCCTCGAGCAGGATGTCGCGGAGCTGCTGGACGAGGACCGGCGCGAGGCCTTCGGTCGGCTCGTCGAGCAGGACGACCTTCGCGCCCATCCGGAGCGCCCGCGCGATCGAGAGCGCCTGCTGCTCGCCGCCGGAGAGCTTGGTGCCGGGATGACGGCGCCGTTCCCTGAGCACCGGGAACGCCTTGTAGACGCGTTCGAGCGGCCAGTGCGTGGTGCCCACCTGCGGCGGCAGCATGAGGTTCTCCTCGACGGTGAGCGTCGCGTAGATGCCACGATCGTCCGGGACGTAGCCGAGGCCGGCGTGCGCGCGCTCGTGCGCCTCGAGGCCGGTCAGGTCGCGACCGCCCAGGCGGATCCTGCCGCTCATCTGGGGATGGAGTCCCATGACACAGCGAAGCGTCGTGCTCTTTCCCGCGCCGTTGCGCCCGACGAGCGTGATGAGCTCACCCTCCTTCACCTCGAAGCTCACCTCGCGAAGCGCGTGCGCCTGCCCATACCACGCGGTGAGGTTCTGCACTTCAAGCATCGATCTGTCCGAGATACGCGGCGATGACCGCGGGATCGTGCCTCACCTGCTCGTAGCCGCCGTCGGCGATCACGCGACCTTGCTGCATCACGATCACGCGATCGGCAAGCTCCGCGACGACACCCATGTTGTGCTCGACGAGGAGGACGGTGCGGCCGGCGTGGACGTGGCGAACGAGCGCGATCGTGCGCTGGACATCCTCGAGGCTCATCCCCGAGGTCGGCTCGTCGAGCAGAAGGAGCCGTGGCTCGAGCGCGAGGGCGAGGGCGAGCTCCAGGGCACGCTTCTGCCCGTAGGGCAGGCTGTCCGCGGTGCGCGCCGCGACCGAGCCGAGGCCGACCTCCTCGAGGATCGCCATCGCCGTCTCGCGATAGCGCGCCACCGCGCGCTCCGACGTCCAGAAGTGGAGGCTGACGGGATCGGCGACGTGGAGCGCCAGGACAACGTGCTCGAGCGCGGTGCGGCGGTCGAAGAGGCTCGTGATCTGGAACGAGCGCGCGATACCCATGCGGCTGATGCGGTCCGGGCTCATTCCGGTGACATCAGCACCGAACGCGACGATGCTGCCCGAGGAGGGCTTCACGAATCCGGTCAGCATGTGAAAGAGCGTGGTCTTCCCGGCGCCGTTCGGCCCCACGAGCGCGTGGACCTTGCCGTCGTCGAGCGCGAGCGACACGTGATCGACGGCGCGGAATCCCGCGAACTCCTTCGTGAGATCTCGCGTCTCGAGCACGCTCATCGCCGGCCTATCGTAGCCGCGCCGTCGTGCTCAGGACGGTTCGTCGGGATCGATGAGCCAGTCGAGATGCAGCCACAGCACGCGTGAATAACGGAAGATGAAGGGCACGAGCACGAGGTACGCGGTGTTCCCGATGATGAGCGCGACGACCGCGTCGAGGCCGCCGATGAGGATGAGCGCGATGACCATCGCGGCCAGGATCGGCACGGCGATCGCGTAGCTGACCACCATCGCGCCCGCGAAGTACCCGGACTCCCGCTCAAACACCAGGCCGCACACCAGGCACGCAGTGTTCATCGAGATGAAGCCTCGCCACACCGGACCGGATAGGCATCGCGGGCAGCGGAGGGTGAGGACCGCGACAAGACGCCGGATCAGAAGTACCCGAGTACGACGGCGGCGACGATGATCGAGACCGCCGCGCCCACGATCAGGATGAGCGGCACGAGGTAGAACAGCACCAGCGCGACGATGAGGATGCGCGTCGCCTGTCGCTGATCGACCCCGTAGTACGCGCGCACACCGCGATACGCGATGACGCCCAGCCAGACCAGGCATGCCAGTCCGATGAGCTGCGCGATCTGCGAGCCGACGGTGGCGCCCGTTCCGAGGACGAGCGTCGCCACGTTCGCGGGGATAAGGGTCAGCGCCGCGGCGTAGGCGAAGAACACCAGCAGTGGCAGGTACGGCCGACGGAGACCGGCGAGCCGCGCGGACGCTTGGACCGCGCTCGAGCCGAGGAGCCAAACAAAGATCGGCGTCACCGCGGTCGCGACGAGAACGGCGTCGAACGAGCGCTGCACAAGATAGATCACGACCGCGGTACGCTCGGTGCCGAGCGCTTGGAGCATCGCGGTGACGAGTGGATGGCGCGTCGCGCCAAGGAACAGGTCGTCGACGTACGTCTCGCTGGAGACCCGGACGGCGCCCAGCGCCGAGAGACATGTCGCCGCGAACACGAGCAGCACCGCGGAGAGAAGCCGGCCCCGCGCCAGCACGACCGGCGCGCCGACGCTCGGCGACCGCGCGAGCGCGAGGAGCGGCTCCCGACTTAGATCCATGGAGTGCCGAGCGCGATCAATGATCGCGGCTCAGGTCCACGCCGCACCGAGCGCGCCTGCGACCGCGGCATCGACCGCCGCGTCGATCTGCGCGCGCTGATCGCCGCTCCATTCCGGCGGATCCGGATCGTGGAGCTCGGGCGGGATCGGCATCCCGAGCATGATGAGGAACTCCATCGACCACGCGCGGCGCACCGCGTCGAGCGAGTAGCCACCCCCGCCCATCGCGACCCACGGCACCCTGGTCGTCGCAAGTCGCCGCACGACGTGCTCGCGCGCTTGCGTCGACACCATCAGGTTCGTCAGCGGATCGTCGAAATGCGAGTCGATCCCCTGTTGGGTCACGAGCACGTCCGGACGGTAGCGCTCGAGAAGCGGCGGCACGACGGCGTCGAATGCGCGCACGTACGCGGCTCCATCGGTATACGCGGGCAGCGCGACGTTGACGCTGTACCCCGCGCCCTTGCCGCGGCCACGCTCGTCGGCCGTGCCGGTTCCGGGGAAGAACGGACGCCGAACGTCGGGCATGATCCCGTACTGGTGCAGGCTCACGGTGAGCACCTGGTCGGTGTCGTAGAACGCGGCCTGCACACCGTCGCCGTGATGCGCGTCGATGTCGACGTATGCGACCTTCATCCCGCGGTCGGCGAGCAGGCCGCAGGCGATCGCGGGGTCGTTGTAGATGCAGAAGCCGGAGGCGTTACGGCGCATCGCGTGATGCAGGCCGCCGGATCCATTGAACGCGACGTGTAGCCGGCCGGAGATCACCTCCTCCATCGCGGTGAGCGTCCCGCCCGTCGTCAGCAGCGACACCCCGTGCATGCCCTCGAACGGTGGCGTGTCACCCCAGGCGGAAAGCCCCCACTCGGTGTAATCACCATCCGGATCACGGGACGCCTGCATGACGGCCTCGACGTAGTCGCTGTCGTGGATCCGCTCGATCTCGGCCCGCGTCGCGGCGCGCGGCGTGAGCACGCGCGTATCGTCACGCGCGAACGCGCCCAGGCGTTCGAGGGTGTCGTGGACCCCGATGAGGCGCTTCGGCTTCAGTGGATGGTCGTCGCGGTAGACGTGTGCGGCGACGCGCGGATCCCACAGAAAACCCGCGCCCTTTGCGGTCATCGATGGGTGATGCGATCGAGGACGTAGATATTGAAGGCGTACTTGTGACGATCGTCGGCCTCGTGCCGCTCGTTCGTCACGACGCGCCAGTCGTCTTTGCCCATGTCGAAGTACGTGTCGCCCTGCACCTCGGCATCGACCGTGGTCAGGTACAGGCGGTCGACCATGGGTAGGAATTCCTGGAACACCTGCGCGCCGCCGAACACGATGATCTCCGGCGCTTCGCCCGCGAGCCGCAGCGCCTCCTCAGGCGACGAGGCGACGAACACGCCTTCTGGATGAAATGCCGGGTCGCGCGTGAGGACGATGTTCGTGCGGCCCGGGAGCGGATGTCCGATCGAGTCGTACGTGCGGCGGCCCATGATGAGCGGCTTTCCCATGGTGACCGCACGCACGTGCCTCATGTCGTCGGGGAGCCGCCAGGGTAATCCTCCGTCCTTGCCGATCACCTTGTTGCGATCGACCGCGACCACGAACGCGATGCGGCTCACGCCGCCATCATCACGCCGCGCGCGCTAGACCGCCATCTTCGCTTCGATCGGCGGATGGAACTGGTATTGCTCGAGGCGAGCGACGGCGTCGAGCAGCGGCCCCGGCTTCTCGCCGGCCTTCGCGCGGGCGACGATGTCGCGATAGCGCGCGACGACCTCGTCGAGCGAGCGAAGCGATGGATCCAACGCGAGACGTGGGGACGGGAACGGCGCGCGTTCGAGCTGCTGGCGCGCGGCATCGAAGTGGTCGCGATAGACGTGCGCGTCCGCGAGCACATGTATGAACTCATGCGGCACGAGGCCGCTGAACTGCGCGATGAGATGGAGAAGCAGCGCGTACTCGGCGATGTTGAACGGCACGCCGAGGAAGAGATCGCAGCTGCGCTGATACATCATCACGCTGAGCCGCGCCTGCCCGAATTCGCCTTCGCGAGGCGCGACGAAGAACTGGAACAGCGCGTGGCACGCGGGCAGGCTCGTCTGATCGAGCTCGCCCGGGTTCCAGGCGGTGACGACGTGGCGGCGGCTCTCGGGCTTCTCGCTGAGATTTTGGATCACCTCGCGCAGCTGATCGACGTGACGCCCGTCGGGCGCGATCCAGTCGCGCCACTGCTGCCCATAGTTGCGGCCGGCGTCGCCATCGAAACGCGCCCGCTCGATCCAGTACGGCGCGTACGCGTTGCCGTCCCAGATCCGCACGCCGAGCGCGTGCAGCTCGTTCACGTCCGATGAGCCGGCGATGAACCAGAGCAGCTCCGCGAGGACGGAGCGGAATGCGAGCCGCTTCGTCGTGACCGCGGGGAAGCCCTCGGACATGTCGAAGCGCATGACCTCGCCGAAGATGGCGCGCGTCCCGGTGCCGGTCCGATCGTCGCGGTCGACCCCGGTCTCGAGCGCCTTGCGAAGGATGCCGAGGTACTGATGCACGCGCTAGCTCCGGGTCCGGCGGTAGACACGGCCGCCGACGCGCAGATATCGCACGAGTCCGTCGGGTCCGCGCAGGAACTCACCGCGCGTGTCCTTGAGCGGACCGTCGAGCAGCGTGAAACGCGCGTCGCTCGTGAAGGCGACGCGGGACGGCGGCGGGTCGGGTGGCTTCGGCTGGACGTTCAGCTTGTTGTGCGAGAACGTGCGGTACACGAGACCGGTGTCGGAGAGCTCGAGCTCCGCGTCGGAGAGCTCCGCGCGGTAGCGGTCGGCGTACTCCTTGTAGCGCGCTGTCTCGAGCTCGATGTAGACCGGCTCCGGCACCTTGAGGTTGAGCCGCTGCCGCTGCCACCAGGTGGTGACGTCCTGATGAAGGAGCCCGCCGCGCGCCGAGTTCGTCTGCACCGTCACGGCCTCGCCGCGGTCCGGCGCCAGCATCAGGACGCCCTGTTGCCCGATCGCGACGCCGCCGTGGTACTGGAGGCGCACACCGCCGACGGTGCGGAGGAACCACGAGACACCCACCTTGCGATCGAGGTCCGCGTCGGCGAGCGGCGTGCGCATGAGGTCGAGCGACTCACGCCTCAGAAGGCGCGCGCCGTCCGGGGCTCGTCCGTCGCCGAGGTGGAAGCGCGCGTAGCGCATGAGGTCGTTCGCCGTCGAGACGATGCCGCCGACCGGCGTCGTCGCGCGCGGGAAGGCCCACGGGCGCGCGACCGTCGGCTTCTCGTCGACGATGACGTGGCCGATGGCGACACGATGCGTGATCGCCTCGCCGGCGGAGAAGCACGAGCGGGCCATATCGAGAGGAAGAAAGAGCAGCTCGCGCATGGCTTCCTCGTAGCTCTTGCCGGTGACGACCTCGATGAGCCGTCCGAGCAGTGCGAAGCTCGAGTTCGAGTAGTGCCAGATCTCGCCTAGCGGTGTGAGCTGCTCGAGCTCGGCCATCGCGGCCACGTAGCGCTCGAGGGCGTCATCGCCGTTGCCAAAGTCGGCGAAGCAGTCACCGAGCCAGCCTCCGGTGTGGGTCACGAGATGGCGGACCGTCGCGCGCTCCTGAGCGTCGGCATCGCGGAGGCGGAACGCGGGGATGTACCGGCGCACCGGCGCGTCGAGATCGAGTGCGCCGCGCTCGACGAGACGCATGATCACCGTGGCCGTCATCGTCTTGGTGACCGACGCGATCTGGAACAACGTGTCGCCATCGACCGGAAGCGGATGCTCGACGCTCGTCACGCCGTACGCGGTGATATCGACATCGTCCGCGCGGATCATCCCGATCGCGACGCCCGGCACGTGGTAGCGCTCCATGGCGTCGCGCACGAGGGTGTCGAGCGAGGGGTCCACGAGTCGCGATGCTAGGCCGTGTGCGCGCAGCTCGCGGAGGAGGCCGTGATCAGGAGGTCTGCGCGCGCTCCCAATCTTCGCGGAGCACTTCGCCGTGCCACACGTCGTGCCACCGACCGCCGGTGAAAAAGTGCTCGCGGCTGACCCCGATCGTCCGATAGCCGTTCTTTTCGAGCGCGCGCCGGCTCGCCTCGTTCGGGACGAAGACCTCCGTCATGAGCTTGTGGAGATTGAGCTCGCGGAACGCATAACGCGTGCGCAGGCGCATCGCCTCGGTGGCGTAGCCCTTGCGCCAGTGCTCCTTCGCGCCGATCACGATGCCCGTCGTCGCGTGCGCGTTGATCCAGTCGATCGCGTGGATGCCTGTCGCGCCGATCGTCTCCCCGTCGGCCTCGATCATCCAGAACACCGTGTTATCGGATTCGCCGAACTTCTTCAGCGTGTCGACCTCGTAGTAAAGCGCCACCGCTGTGCGCCGTCCGAGGTAACGCGTCACCTCCATGTCGGCGAACCACGGAACGAAGCGCGCTGGATCGTTGTCGTCCGCAGGACGCAATGTGACGTGATCACCGCGCAGAACGGGGCCGAACATGGGCACGCAGAATAGCCAAAGATGGAGCTGCAGTTCCTCGGCGCCGCGACGACCGTCACGGGATCGCAGTTCCTGCTCACGACGTCGCGTGCGAAGGTGCTCATCGACTGCGGAATGTTCCAGGGCAACCCACACGAGGCGATCCGCAATCGCGTGCCGCTGGCGTACGACCCCAAAGAGATCGACGCGCTCCTGCTGACGCACGCGCATCTCGACCACTGCGGGCTCATTCCCCACGTCGTCGCTCGCGGTCTCCGCGCCCCGGTCTTCGCCACCGCGGGAACGGTCGAGCTGGCCGGCCTCGTGCTCCGTGACTCCGCCAAGCTGCAGGAGGAGGCCGCGCGACGCGACGCTCGGTTCGGCCGCAAGCACCCCGACCGCGCGGCGAAGGAATCGACCGACGCCGCGGCTGATTTGCGGAGCGCCACGCGGGAGGCCGCCGCGGCCGACGACGAGGAGACCGCGGCGGAGACGCGCGACCCCGAGGTCACGCTACGGAATCAGCCGCCGGTCGTCGACACGCGCATCGACGAGCCTCTCTACACGATGGACGACACAGAGGCAGCGCTGCGGCTCTTCAAAGAGGTCGTCTACGAGCGTGAAATCCTGGTCGCTCCCGGCATCCAGGCGACCTTCTTCGACGCGGGTCACATCCTCGGCTCGGCGATCATCCGCCTCCGCGTCGAGGACGGCGCCGGCGAGAAGATCGTCGTGTTCTCCGGCGACGTCGGCCGTCACGACACGCCGATCATCCGCGATCCGACGACGGTGACCGACGCCGACTATCTGCTGGTCGAATCGACGTACGGCGGACGCGAGCATGAGCCACAGGCGGAAGCCGTGCGCATCCTCGCGGAGACCGTGCAGCTCGTCGCGCAGGCGAACGGCGTGCTGCTCGTGCCGTCGTTCGCGATCGGGCGCACCCAGGAGGTCGTGTGGCAGCTCGACCGGCTGCTCGACGAGAAGAAGATCCCGCGCCTACCCCTGTACCTCGATTCGCCGATGGCGTCGAAAGCCACCGAGATCTACCGACGACATAGCGAGTACTACGACGAGGAGATGCGCCAGATCCTGGCAAAGCGGGAGGACGCGCTCGACTACCCCGGGGCACAGGTCACGAACGACATCGCGAGCTCGCGCGCGATCAGCAGCGCGACCCGCCCGTACATGATCGTGGCGTCGAACGGGATGCTTACCGGTGGCCGCGTGCTCGGCCATCTCGGCGAGCTCATCGACGATCCGGCTGCCACGCTGCTGTTCGTGGGCTATCAGGGAGAGGGCACGCTCGGCGCGCAGCTCCAGGCGGGCGTGAAGACGGTCCGCATCGACGGTCAGATGCGGGATGTGCGTTGCCAGATCCGCTCGATCAGCGGCTTCTCGGCGCACGCCGACGAATCGGAGCTGCTCGACTGGATCGGCGCGTTCAAGAAGCCACGCCTCCGCCGCGTGTTCATCGTCCACGGTGACCCCGAGGCCCAGGCCGCCATCGAGCCGAAGATCCGAGCGCTGGGATTCGAGACGCACATCCCGAAGTGGCACGAGCGCGTAACGCTCGAATAACCAGGAGCCGCGATGAAACCCACCAGTTTCAACGAGCTCAACACCGAGATGCAGCGCCTGCGCGACGCCGGACACGAGTCAGACGCGCTCGATCTTCTGACACGGTCGGAGCCGCTCTTCCCGGGGCAGGCGGCGCTGACTCGTATGTTGCGGGTCGAGCTCCTCGCCAGGATGAACCGCGCATCCGAGGCAGTAGATCTGTTGCGCGACGGGCTGGATCGAGGCTATCGCTACCGAGGTCGATGGCTACGTCACGAACGGATTGCGTTGTTGACTAGCCAACCCGACTTCAGTGCGCTTGTCGAGCGCTCCGAGGCGCAATACGAGAGAGCACAAGCGGACGCCCGTCCGGACCTCAGCATCTTCATGCCGCAGCATGGGGCCGGCGTTGAGTTGCCGATGCTCCTCGCACTGCACGGAAACAACCGAACGATGCAGGACACCGCGCCGTCTTGGCAGTCCGTCGTCCGAGACGGGTGGGTGCTGGCGGTGCCTCAGTCCAGCGAGATCGCGACGACCCCCGGCTTCTTCGTATGGAACGACCGCGACCGAGCGGCTCGGGACCTTGAGACTCACCTCGCCACGCTGCGCGCACGGCTCTCGCTCGACGCGACCCGATCCGTGTTGGGCGGCTTCTCCATGGGCGCGCGTTTGGCCGTGGAGCTTGGGCTCCGTGGTCATTTCCTGACCAAAAGGATCCTGGCTGTCGGGACCTGGCTTCCAGACTTCGAGATGCTCAGGGTTGGGCTGGACCGGTCCAGTGTCCAGATGAGCCGTGTCTACGTCGTCGTCGGCCGTCACGACGCGTCGGGCTACGAGGGATCGATGAGGCTCGTCGACCAAGTGAGAATGCTGGGTGGCTCCGCGGACATCGAGATCCACGACGGCGGGCACGAGGAACCGGGTGACATGTCAGCCGCGCTGCGACGCGCGCTCGAATTCCTCGGAGACAGCGCTCGCTAGCGAGTACAGGGGCCGCTGAGACAGCGCGGCCTGCAGCAGCACCTCATCACCGCGCTTGTCGGCCACGTCGAGCTTCGCGCGGATGCGCGTGAGATGCACCCGCAGCGTGTTCGGCGAGACGCCGAGCCGCGCCGCGAGGGCGGCCCGATCCAGTCGCCTGCCCTCGCGTGAGAGCTGTTCCATATCGCGGAGGATGCCGATCTCGCGCCAGGTGAGGCCCATGCTCCGGAGCCCGAACGTCGCCTCGTCGAGCGCCGATGCGCCGACGGCCGCGCCGGCATCCGTCTTCGCGCGCCGCTGCGCCGCTTCGGCCCGCGCGCGGATCGTCCGCGCGAGCGCCGACGCCTGGCCGTCCCGTTCCGCCGCCCGTCCGAGCCAGGCCGCCACGTCCGGCAGGTAGTACGCGAAGCCCTCGCCGCCGCGCGCGCCGATGTCGCGCACGAGATGGCCGACACGCGATGTCCCGCCGCCGCGCACGACCGTTTCGCGGAAGTACGCGGCGTGCACCGCCGCGCCGATCGCCCAGTGATCCATCCCGCGGGACTCGAACTCGCGCGCGGTGTCGTCGAGCATCCGAACCGCGGTGCGGGGATCCCCGCGCTGGCCGCGGACGATCGCACGCACGAAGTCGCGGAACTGCTCGTCCTCGGGAAAGCCCTTCGGCGCGCGGCCGAGGATCAGCTCCGCGACCTCCGCTTCACCGCGCAGGAGCGCGATGTGCCCGTGATCCTCCGTCGCGCCGGTCGCGCTCTGACGCGCGAGCCGCTCGCCTTCGCTCAGCTCGCCCCGCTCGAGCTTCGCGCGCGCAAGGCAGAGGAGCGTGTGGCGCCAGACCGACGAGCCGTACTGGCGCAGGCCCAGCTCGGCACGCGTGAACTCGTCGACAGCCGTGTCGAGCCGACCGGCGAACCAGTCGACGAAGCCCGCGGTGTAGGTCGCCCACGCGACCTCGGCCGGATCGCCGACACGCGCAGCGTTCCGTCCGGTCGCCTCGGCGGCGGCGGCGGCGCCCACGTAATCGCCGGCGTGTGAAAGCAGGTGCGCCAGCTGACGCTGCAGGCGCGTGGTGACGAGATCGCGCGAGCGTCCACGTGGGGCCACCGCGAGGGCGTCGGAGCCACGCCGTGCATCGACGAGCGCCCCGCGCACGTCGTTCGACGCGGTCCGCACGATCGACGATCCGAGCCGAAGCTCCGCGAGTAAGAGGGGGTCGCCGGCCGCCGAGCTCTCCGCCATCGCCGCGAACCGGACCGAGTCCTCGCGGCGCACCAGGTAATAGGAGAGATGCAGCAGATCCACGGCGACGCGTGCCGCCAGGAGTGGATCCTTCACGAGCGGCAGCACCGCGCTCAACTCGGCCCACGCGAGGTCGAACGACTCGAGGTACTTGAGACAGCGCGCGCGAAGCACGCGACGTTCGAGCGTCTGTCGACCGCTCGAGAGCTCTGGGAGGAGACGCTCGGCGTCGACCCGAGAGAGCGGCGCGAGCGCCTGCTCGCGCGATCCGGTCATGCGGTCGGCGGGAATGCCTTGGCGAGCTCGCCGACGTGGTCGCGCGCGTGTTGCGCCTGGTATGCACCGAAGTGACCCGCGTCGAGCTCACCGTGCTCGGAGTGGATGCCCGGACGCGAGCGGGCCTTCTCGTCCATCAGCAAGCGCACGATCTCCGCGTGCGCGGCGCCGAGGCGGCGGGATAAGTGCATCGGATCGCGCTCCGCATTGCGCCGCTCCGCGGCGAGCGCGTCCTGATCGAAAGACTGAAGGGCGGGACGATCTTCGGTGATGCAGCGCCTCACGCGCTCGGCGAAGATCTCGGCCGAGTCGGCGAGATGTCCCAGCACTTCGACCGCCGTCCACTCGCCGAAACGCGTCGCGCGCAACCGCTCGGCGGGAACAGTGCGCACGATGCGCGCGACCGTGGCCGCGTTGTCGGCGAGCAGGAACGCGGTGTCCTCGTCGTACCGGAGCCGGTCCACCCGACCACGGTACCCAACTCCTAAGGCCGGCGTACGACTTGACGCCGCACGAAGCTGACGAACGGGACCTGCTCCGGCGGCGATGATGGCGGCGTGCGGGACTTCGTCGCCGGCTTGTTCACGCTTGCTGTGTTGCTCCTGATCACGGTGGCGCCCTCGTGGGACCGAACGTATGGCAACTCGGCGACCACACCCACGCCCACACCCACGCCGCGACGATCAGCCCCGTCGCCCTCGACACCGATCTCGCGCGCCTACGACGTGTCGCAGGCGCTGGCGACCGGGCACGGCTTCGCGGTGTGCGGCGCGAGCGATAGCTGGACGCGCCCGAGTGCGCAGGAGGAGACGGCGCGCCTCGATGCCGACCCCCGCTACCGAGGAGTGCGCGTCGACGACGGTTCACCTGCTGCGCGCCAGTTCCAGGCTCCGGCGGTGCTCTACGACGGCGCGGGCAACAGCTCGCGGGCCGGGATCATCGCGCAGACCGGTCTCTAGTCGGATCCGCGCATCAGCGGCACCGGCTGCCAGACGAAGGAACAGCAGGTGTGGCTTTTCTCCTACGCGCCAGATAGCTACGAGGTCATCGATGGCGCGACCGCCGCGCTGAATGTCCATCCACAGCCGGGTTACCGGATGGTCGTGATCACGGGTGACCCGCGCCGCACGCTCGTGGTCTTCGGACAGGACCGGAAGCTCGAGCTGCTCACGATGGACGTGCCGGCCGCGGTGCCGGCGGCATCGCCGCCCCCGTCGTTCCCGGCGACCGCCCAGCCGCTCGAGCTCACGCTGCCTGCCAGCTGCCAGATCGTCTCGAGCTACCGGCACACCGACGAGCAGGCCAACACCTGGTACGTCCAGTGCGGCGCCGGCAAGGTCAACGTCGCGGTGCCGTCCGAGGCGACGCAACAGGGCTGGACGCTCATCGGTAATGACGCGCCGGATGGAACGTACGTGCTGCACAAAGGAGCCCTGTGGATGCAGATCTTCTTCCGCCGCGACGGACCCGGCACCCGGGACCCCTTGGGGATCCTCCAAACGTACCGTCAGCTCGTCTTCAATCCTGCCCCGCGACCCACTCCTTGAACGCACGGAGGTCGTAGGGCCGGCCGAGGAAATCTTGAACGAGATCCGCGGCGGGCTTTGTCCCGCCGGGCGCGAGGATCTTGTCGCGATAGCGCCGCGAGACGGTCGTGTTCATGAGATCGCCATCGAAGGCGGTATGCAGATCTCTGGCGATCGTCTGCGACCAGATGTACGTGTAGTACGCGGCCGAGTAGTGATCGCCGTTCATATGCTCCCAGCTTGCGGGTGACGCGGTGCCCGGGATCGATTCGAAGAGCCCGTAGCGTTCGTTGACCTCGCGCTCCACGACGCGCGGATCCGCGCCCGGCCGCGTGCCGTCGTGGAGGGCGAGCGACAGTCGGGACCGCATCAGCAGCTGGCGCGTGCGGATCGCGCGGCCGAAGTTGCGCGCGGCCCGCAGACGCTTCACGAGGTCGGCCGGGATCGGGGCTCCGGTGTCGACGTGGGTCGCGAAACGCGTCAGCACTCCGTGGTCATAGATCCAGTCTTCGAGGAACGTGGAAGGCGCTTCCATGAAGTCGCCCTCGGTGCGCGATAGGCGAACGAACGGAACGCTGCGCCGCGCGAGACCGTGCACGAGATGGCCGAACTCGTGGAAGTACGTGACGACCTGCGAGTGCTCCATGAGCGCGGGGCCGGAGAGCGTCGTCGGGTCCGGGAAGTTGCAGCAGAGGACGCCGTGCCCGCTCTGCGTGCCGCCGACGCCGAGCCGCAGCGGCGCGTTGAAGAACCACTTGTTCTTGCGCTCGCGCGGATGCATGTCGAGGGAGATGCGGCCCGCGGGCTCGCCGTCGATCGTGACGTCGAAGCTCTCCACCGTCGGGTGCCAGCGCTCCTCGTGCACCACCGGGGTGAACGTCATGCCGAAGAGCTCGCTGTTGAGGTCGAGGATCGCCTGCCGCACCCGGCCGTATTCGAGATACGGGCGCACCTCCTGCGCGTCGAAGCGGAAGCGCTTCGTCTTCACGCGGTTCAGGTAGTACTGCCACTCCCAATCGCCGACCGCGCTCGCGCCCGGATGATCGCTGCGCTTCTCCTCGAGGAGGACGGCGAGCTCGGCCTTCGCGGCATCGCGCGACGCGTCGTCGAGCTCCGAGAAGAAGCTGACGAGCGCCTCCGGCGTCCGCACCATGCGGTCCTCGACGTTGTACTGCGCCCAGTTCGGATAGCCGAGGAGGCGCGCGAGCTCGTGCCGTGTCCGCGTGAGGGCCGCGAGCACCTCGACGTTCTGCGGCGCGCGGTCCAGGTACGCGGTCTGGAGCGCCTTCCGGGCGCGATCGGAATGCGCGTAGGTCATGAACGGCTGGTGATCCGGCGGATTGGTGCTGATGCGGATCGAGCCATCGGCTCCCGGCCGATGCGTCGCGACGTAGTCCGCAGGCAGACCGTCCAGCTCGTGCGGTCCCTCGAGCGCGACGTAGCGTGTGTCGTCGCGGATGTTGCGCGCGTGGTCCTGACCCAGCTGCGTCAGCTCCGCGCGTAGCGCGCGTGCGCGGTCGCGCTCGGCGGGACCGAGCAGCGCGCCGGCGCGACGCATGTCCGTTCGCGAGATCTCGACGAAGCGGCGTTCGACCGGATCGAGCGAGGCGGGATCGATCGCTCCGAGCGCGTCGTAGAGCGGACGGCTCTGCAGCTGCCGCTGGCCGAGCTCGATGCCTTCCCGCTGTAGCTTCTCGGCGAGCTGCTGCACCCCTTGGTCGGGGTGCATCGCGATGTAGATGCCGCACTCGGCACCGAGGTTGTGGAGCTCGACCTGGAGGTCGCCCAGCGGCGCGATCACGCTCCCTTTCGTGAACGGCGCGCTCGTGCGCTCGAGCTGCCGCAGCAACGACTCCGCGCGCGCGAGCCGCTCGCGGTTGCCGTTCTCGAGGCGCTCCGCGGTGATCGGCGCGGGCATCGTGAGCGTCACCGGCGGGAGTTTAGGAGGACGACGCGCTCAGCGCGGCGCGGGCGACCAAGCGACCACTACCGGGTCGCGCGAGCACCTCACCCTTCGCGTACGCGATCTCGCCGCGAAGGAGCGTGACCGTCGGCCAGCCAGTGACCTCCCATCCTTCGTACGGGTCGTAGTCGCATGCGGAGTGCATCTCGCTCGCTCGGATCGTGCGCGTCGTATCCGGATCGAAGATCACGATGTCGGCGTCGCCGCCGACGGCGATCTCGCCCTTGCCGCGCAGACCCGCGATCCGCGCCGGCGACGTGGCGAGCACGTCGACCATGCGCTCCACCGTGAGCCGCCCGCGACGAACTCCTTCCGAATACAGCATCGGCAGCAGCGTCTCGAGATTCGCGACGCCAGGCGGGACGCGGTCGAAGGCGAGCCCGGGAGCCAGCTTCGCGGCGCGGCGGTGCGGGTAGTGATCGGTGCCGACGGTGTCGAGCAGGCCGCTTCGCAGCGCGTCCCACATCGCATCGACGTCGTCGCGCTCGCGCAGCGGTGGCTGGCCGACCCAGAGCGCGGCGTCCGGGCGCTCGAAGCGCTCGCGCGTGAGGTAGAGGTACAGCGGACGGGTCTCCCCGTAGACGTGCAGCCCGCGCGCCTTCGCTTCAGCCAGCGCCGCGAGCGCGACACGCGACGAGAGATGTACCAGATAGATGGAGGCGCCGGTCTTCGCCGCGAGCTGCGCCGCGGACCGGATCGCAACGTCCTCCGCCTCGGGCGGACGGCTCTCCGGGAAGTAGCGCACGCCGTCGCGGCCGGCGGCATGTAGCTCGGCGGTGGCGCGCGCGACGACCGCGTGGTCCTCGGCGTGCACGGCGACGAGCATCCCCGCGGCCGCGGCAGCGCGGAGGACGCGGACGTAGTCGGTGATCCGCTCCTCGAAGCGTGGCGCGACCATGAAGATCTTCAGCCCGGTGTGACCGTCGCGCACGAGCGAGGGAAGCTCCGCCGTCGCTTCGTCGCTCGGGTCGGTGACGACGACGTGGAACGCGAAATCTGAGAGCGAGGTGGCCGCGTCGCGCAGACCACGCTCGATGCCGGCCCGCAGCGTCCCCTCCTGGTAGACCATCGAGCACACCGTCGTCACGCCACCCGCGATCGCGGCGCGCGTCCCGCGCTCGAAGTCGTCGAGCGGCGTGAAGGTCGCCGTGCTCGCGAGGTGCGTGTGCAGGTCGACGCAGCCCGGGAGCACGAGCTTCCCCGCCGCGTCCAGATCACGCGCGGCGCGCGCGACGACGCCGATCGCGACGATGCGGCCTTCCTGAACGCCAACATCGGCGCGCGAGCTGCCGCGGGCCGTGACGACCGTCCCGCCGCGGATCGCGAGATCGATCAGGCTGTGTCGTCCTCGAGGCTCGAGAGGCGCTCGGCCTCGTCCTGCTGGGCAAGCGCGTCGATCATGTCGTCGATGTCACCATCCATACGACGCTCGAGATTCGACAGGTTGTAGCCGAGCCGCTTGTCGGTGAGTCGATCCTGCGGGAAGTTGTAGGTGCGCATCTTCTCGGAACGCTCGCCGCGGCCGATCTGCGCGCGGCGCGCCGTTCCGGTCTCGAGCTCACGGCGCTCCTGCTCACGCGCGAGGAGACGAGCGCGCAGCACGGCCATCGCCTTGGCGCGGTTCTTCAGCTGCGACCGCTCGTCCTGACAGGTCACGACCTCGCCGCTCGGGAGGTGGGTGATCCGCACGGCGGAGTCGGTCGTGTTCACGCCCTGACCGCCCTTGCCGCCGGCGCGATACACGTCGATCTTGAGATCGCTTTCGGGGATCTGGATGTCGATCTCCTCGGCCTCCGGGAGCACGGCGACGGTCGCGGTCGAAGTGTGGATACGACCCTGTGCCTCGGTCACCGGCACGCGCTGGACGCGATGCACGCCCGACTCGAATTTCAGCTTGCTGTACGCGCCTTTGCCGGCGATCCGGAAGATGATCTCCTTGAAACCACCCTTCTCCGCATCGCTCTGCGACAGCACCTCGACCTTCCAGCGATGGCGCTCGGCGTAGCGCGCGTACATCCGGTAGAGATCGAGCGCGAAGAGCGCCGCTTCTTCCCCACCCTCCCCGGCGCGGATCTCCACGATGACGTTCTTCTCATCGAGGGGATCGCGCGGCACCAGCAGGCCGCGCAGCCGCGCGAGCACGTCGTCGATCTGGCGCGAGGCGCTCGCGACATCCTCGCGTGCGATGTCGCGCAGGTCCGTGTCGTCGGAGTCGACGAGCTGCCGCGCTTCCTCGAGACGCGCCTCGGCGTCGCGCAGCGCGCGCACGGCGTCGACGACCGGCTGCAGCTGCGCGAGCTCCTGGCCCACCTCGCGGATGCGCTCGTGACTCGCGGTCGTCTCGGGATCGGCCATCAGCCGGGTGAGCTCGTCGTGGCGCTCCTCGACCTTCGCGAGACGCCGGCGAAGACCGGGAGTGAGGGGATCGCTCAAGGTTGGCTCGGTGCGGGCGTCTTGCCCGCGGCCTCGGCGTCGCCCGCGAGCGCCTCCTCCAGCGACGCGACCGCGACCTCGATCATCCCCGCGTCGGGTCGCCGCGTCGTGATGCGCTGCAGCAGCAGGCCGGGCGCGACAAAGACGCGCATCACCGGATTCGCCTCGTGCGCCGCGCCGAAGCGGAGGACCTCGTATGAGATCGACGCGACCGGGATGATCAGCAGCAGACGCGCCACGAGATCCACGACGATGTTCGTCCGCGGCAGGAACGCGAACAGCGCGATCGACACGACGACGACGAACAGCAGGAACGCGGTGCCGCAGCGCGGATGCGCGGTCGGATATGGCTTGATACGCGCCGGAACGAGCTCCTCGCCGTGCTCGAACGCGTGGATCGTCATGTGCTCCGCGCCGTGGTACATGAACACGCGGCGGATGTCCGGCGCGAGCGAGATCGCCGCGAGGTAGCCGAGGAACAGCGCCATCCGCAGCAGGCCCTCGGCGATGTTCAGCACGAGCGAGGATTCGATGAGCTGGCGCGCGGCCTGTGTCGCGAGATACGGGATGCCCACGAAGAACGCGAGCGCGGCGATGATCGCGACGGCGAAGATCACCGCGTTGCTGCCACTCCCCATCGAGCCTTCGCCCTCCTCGAGCTGCAGGTCGGCCGAGCGCATGAGCATCCGCGTGCCATACGACAGCGACTCCCAAAGCACGACGAGGCCACGCACGAACGGCGCGCGCGCGACGGCTGAGCGCAGCAGCACCGAGCGCAGTGGCTCGCGATACCGGTAGATCTCGCCGGTCCGCAGGCGGCAGGCGAGCGCGACCGTTCGCCGGCCGCGGATCATCACGCCCTCGATGACGGCCTGGCCGCCGTACGCCGTGGGTGGATTCACCGTCCGCTCGCGGTCTCGGTGGGACGGACGGCGCGCCGCGGTACCTCGTGGCAGCTCCGACAGCGCGCCTCGTATGCCTCTTTCGCGCCGATGACGATGATCGGCTCGTCGTAGAACGCGGGCACGCCGTCGACGATCCGCTGCGTTCTCGTCGCGGACTCGCCGCAGACCACGCAGATCGCTTCGAGCTTGTCGACCTTCTCCGCGAGCGCGAGCAGCGTCGGCACCGGACCGAACGGCTCGCCGCGGAAGTCGAGGTCGAGGCCCGCGCAGATGACGCGGCGGCCGCTCGCGACCAGCTTGCGGACCACCCCGACGATGGCGTGGTCGAAGAACTGGACCTCGTCGATGCCGACGACCGTCGTGTCCGGCGCGATGAGCTGGAGGATCTCCTCGCCCACGAGCACCGGACGCGCTTCGAACGAGTCGCCGTCGTGCGAGCGCACGAGCTCCACACTGAAGCGATCGTCGACGGCGGGTTTGAAGACCTGGACCGCACGGCGCGCGATGACCGCGCGCTTCACACGGCGGATGAGCTCCTCGCTCTTTCCGCTGAACATCGAGCCGACGATCACCTCGAGGCCTCCTTGGCTCGAGGGACTCCTGCTCAATCTTCGGCTTCGCCGAGAGACACGCTCAAGGCTGGTGGTCTCGCTCGTCGCGGCAAAGCCGCTCCTCGCTCGGCCTAGCTCTTCCTCGCGGCCGGCTGCTCCGCCTGCTTGGTCCCGTACCGCTTGTTGAAGCGATCGACGCGACCCTGGATGTCCAGGATGTGCTGCTTTCCGGTGAAGAACGGGTGGCACTTCGCGCAGACCTCGACGTGAAGCTCGGGCTTCGTCGAACCGGTCATGAACGTATTGCCACAGGCGCACTGCACCTTGGCCTGCATGTACTTGGGGTGGATCTTTTCCTTCATGGGGTCCTTCTCTCTATGCCGCTGGGATGACGTTGACTTTGCGCCGGTCGTCGCGCGCGGGGCTGTACTTCACTTCGCCCGCGACGAGCGCGAAGAGCGTGTGGTCCTTGCCGACGCCGACGTTCTCGCCGGCAAGAAGCCGCGTGCCCCGCTGGCGAACCAGCACCGTACCCGCTTCAACACGCGAGCCCGCGAATTCCTTCACGCCGAGCCGCTGGCCGGCCGAGTCGCGACCGTTCCGGGTCGAGCCTGCGCCCTTCTTGTGTGCCATTTCTTAAGCCTCGATCTTCGTGATCCGGAGCGTCGTCTCCGACTGGCGATGCCCGCGTCCGCGGCGCTGGCGCGTCTTGTTCTTGTAACGGAGGACGTGAATCTTCGGACCCTTGCCGTGGGCGACGATCTCCGCCGTCACTTTCGCGCCGCCGAGCGCCGGCTTACCGGCCTTCACGTCGTCGCCATCCGCGATGACGAGGATGTCGCCGAGCGTGACGGTCTCACCGACCTTGCCTGCGAGGCTGTCGACGCTGACGAGGGCTCCCTCTTCGACGCGGTATTGCTTGCCGCCG
>VBFY01000053.1:0-4245 GCA_005889405.1 Chloroflexota bacterium
CCTATTCGTCCGGGACCATCACGGCCGTATTCGTCAGGGCGTTGAGCACGCATGATTGACACGAGTCCGGGCTGCCGAAGAGGCCGCCCCAGTAGCCATTGACGGAGCCGCTCGAGATCGTGCCCTCGTAGATCGTGAAGGGAGCCACGGTGAAGAGATGCACTCGGTCCGGAGCGGTGTTGAGCTGCGAGCAGTCGCCGCTCGGCCCACCGGGAGTGATGAGATCCCACCTGTTGCCCGCGGCGCTGTTCTTGTTGAACTTCTCCCCGCACTCCCACAAGAACACGAGCACGACGAGACCCTTTCCGAATGGCGTGCTCGTGCCGGGGACGAGCTTGTTCGAGAACGGCATCGACATGCTTCCCCGCACGGCGACCGCCTGCCGGACGACGTCCGTCAGGCTCGCGATCGTGCCACCGGCCGTTTCGACCCAGTCGCCGACCGTTCGGTCATCGCAGGACGGCGCCGGGTCAGGCCTCGGGCTGCATACGGATCGCGTCGCACTGAGCGTCGAGGGAGTCTCCTGACCTGCCGGGAGACTCCCGCCTGCCCAGGGACTGTCGAGGCTGAGCGTCCCGCGGAAACCGTAATAGACCCAGTTGGCGATGCTGCACTGCTTGTCCTTGTTCGCGTCGTCCTCGCCCCATGAGTCCCAGAGGCGGTTGCCCTGCGCGTCCTGTCCCCAGACGGTGCATCCGCCGCTTTGGTCGAGCGCATAGGGGTTCGGTGCGTGCGCCCACGAATCGGCTTGCGTGATGAGCTGCGGCGTCAGCGTGGTGAGCTGCGTGTTGAAGTTTGGCGAGTAGTGAGAGAAGTCGATCAGTCCTTTGAAGTTCCCGTACGCGACGTCGGCAGCGTTCGAGTCCCAAAAAAGCTTCGGCACGACCTGATTCGGATCCGTTGGGTCACACGGACTCACCGTGCAGGTGTTGTTGAAGTCCGCCGGGTTGTAGTGCCGGACCATCGCCCACATCGGTCCACCCGTGAGCGATACAGGCGTTCCCGACAGGCGCACGCGCGCGGACGCGCTCGCGAGGCTCGAGCTATGGCCTGCGATCCCCGCGACAAGCGACTGGAACGTCACGCTGACGAGCGCGCGAACATAGATCGTGCCGGGTGGAACCTCGGTGTTGCCCGTACACGTCGCTGCGCTCGTCGTCCACACCGTTGGGTTGCCGGCGTCGCCGTAATACACCTGCAGCTGGTTACTGGTGTCCGATGGCGCGAACGAGCTCTTGAGGCTGGACGGATTGGCGTAGGTATCCGCGGTGCACCACGTCTGCTCCTGGGTGACACTGAATTCGAGCACTCCGTTCACCTTGATGACCGCGGTTGCCAGGCGCTTTCCCGCTCCCATCGCGGACGCGTCAGCCAGGTTCTGCATCGCGCGTCGCTGCGCCATCGCGTAGCCCCAGTCGACGGCCAAGGCGAGGCCCGCCACGAGGACGGCCATGCAGAGGGCCACGACGACGAGCGCCTGTCCATCATCTCCTCGGCCACGCGGGCGTCTCATCGACGCGCCTCCATGAGGGACGTCGACGTCAGCACGTTCGAGCCGCTCGGTGACAACAGATTGCCGGCGATCGCCGAGACCGCCGTCCAGGGGTAGCTGACGCTGATCCGCACCATGACACCTGCCGGCGCCGGGCTGCTCGCTGGTATGCCCGCGCTCGGCCAGGGCCGGAACGTCGCGCTGGGTGCGTCGTAGTACTCCGCCGTCACGCTGATCGCGCTGCTGTTCAGGGGGGCCGTCCGCGCGCGCGCCGCGCTCGCGATCGCCGGCGGCACGACCTGACCCGGTGGTATGGTCGCGCTCGGGTCCAGTGCCGCGTAGTGGGCGCCCTCTTCGCTCGCGCTTCCGAGCACGACCACCGCGTTCATCGCGCGCGCGACGTCGAGGAATGCGACCGTGAGCAGGATCAGCAGCGGCACGATGAGCGCGAACTCGACGACGCCAACACCATCGTCCGTCACGATCAGCTTGCGCATGGTGTTCCCGCAGTCATCACCGGAAATTTGGACGCGGCGTGGATCGGGAGCGGATTCACCTTGAACGCGGCGTCGGCGATCGACGCCGTGATGAGCGAGAAGTCGTATGTGACCCCGACGGTCGCGTCGCCGTTCGCAAAGGCGCAGGTGACGGTCAGGGCAGGACAAGGACTGCCGAACGCGACCATTCCGGTCGAGTCGCAGGCTCGCTGTGTCACCTGCGTGAGCGTGGCTGTCCCGTTCCGCGCGGCGTAATTCGCGCCCTCGCGCGCCGCAGTCGCGACCACGCCGGCGAAGTAGTACGCGCGCGCCCCGTCGACGAGTCCAAGCAAGAGGATGAGCAGGACGGGCAGCGCGAGAGCCACCTCGACGAGGCTCTGCCCACCGTCATCGGTCAGCATCCCTCTGTTCCCGTTCAAGACCCACCCCACCCGCTACCGGCCATGCGCGTCGCACGGCGAGACTCTCTATTTAGGGAGTGGTCCCGACGCCGGGCAATACCGAAAAGCAGTCGGTCCCTGGAATTAGGTAACGAAGCCGGGAAAGCCCGGCCGACGTGCGGCGGCGACCAGCTGGCTGCGCGTCTTGGCATTCAGACGGCGGAGCGCATTCTGCACGTGCTTGTGCGCGGTCGACTGACTGATCCGCAGCATGCCCGCGATCTCGCGATCCGTCGCTCCCTGCGCGATGAGGTCCACGATCTGATCCTGTCGTGGAGTCAGGCTCGGCCTCTCGAGGCGCCCGGGAGCGCGAAGGGCGAAGTGCGTAACGGTCTCGAGCAGGGCATTGAGAACGCCGCGCGGGAACGCGCTTTCGCCGCGTGTCGCGGCCGCGATCGTGCGCTCCAGGGCCCTCGGCGTAACGTCTCGCGAGGCTAGCCCCGCGAAGCCGAGTGCCAAGGCCTGCGTGCCGTTGTCGACCGTCGGCGACGCCATGACCGCGATAAGGCGTGCGCTCGGTGTGAGCTTTCGCACCCTCGTTCGAAACGCTGGGCTGAGGAGCAGCCGCTCGCTACAACCGACGATGATCACGTCGTACTCGCTCGCCGTGCGGGCCTCGAGCTGGGTGAGCGAGGGCAAAGAACCCATGACGTCGATGGCACATTCGTCTAGGCGCGCGTAAGCGGGTCCGGTCTCTCTCGAGTCGATCACGCACACGCGCGGTCGCGGCGCCACGCTCTCTGATCGGTGCGGGTCGCGGTCGCTCACATTTCCCCAGTCGATCCGAACGCACTGGCGTTCGAGACCGTTCCTCGACCGCCGAAGAATCTGGGCAGCACCCTGCCCTGTCAATGCTCGTACCGACTATCAGGTGGTCGCGGACGCGTTAGAGCGGAGAGCTTGCCGCCATCACCGCGACCGCCGCGGCGCGGTTCGGTACTTTCAACCGCCGCAAAAGATTGGTTACATGCTTTTGCGCGGTCGCCGTCGTGATCCCCAAGGATTCAGCGATCTCCTTGTCCGCCGCACCCTGCGCGATGAGCGCGATGACCTGCCGTTGCCGGGGTGTGAGCGGCAGCGCGTCCGCGGAACGGAGCCAACGGCCGTTGCGGATCAGCGATGCGAGCACTCGCCGTGAGTAGGCGTGCTCACCATTCAACGCCCCGAGGATCGATCGGCGCAGCGCTCCCAGAGGCAGCTGCGATTCGATGTAGCCGAAGGCGCCACAGCTCACCGCATGACATGCATCGTCGTGACTCGGTCGCGTCGCGAGGATCACGGTCGTGAATCGATCCGACAGCCTGCTGACGGTGAGCCAGTCTGGTGAGTCGTACGTGACAACGACGGCGATCGCGACATCCAGATCCGGCTTTTCTGAGCCGTTGGTCACGCGCCACAGCGGGACGCCGAGATCAAGAGAGCGCAGCAGGCTGAAGACAGAGCCCGTCGCATCCACGACGAGAATGCCCGACATGGTGGAAGCCCCACCGTTCATCCCCACGCCCCCCAACTCACCATGGGTCAAATGACCCATGACCACCGCGCGCAAATCTAGCAGGTCGTCATGCCGGCGTGATACCTAAAAACATGTAGACGTCACAGATCAGTTTCGGATTGAGCCCGCGTAGATCAGGGCATGTTCCGCGTGTGCAGTCGTGAGGCTTGCGGTCGCCGGTCACTAAACCCGGCACGGCGGACGCTAGCACGGAAGGTGCCCGGGTTGAGTACTCGCGGTCACCCTGCGCGCGTCATCTTCAGAACTTGGGGTGTCGATCGAGGTACCGGTTTTCAGGGATTGCGGGCGCAGCAGGCCGCA
>VBFY01000053.1:4292-11777 GCA_005889405.1 Chloroflexota bacterium
CTTTCGTGCACGACGACTCAGGCCAGGGTCTTGTTGAGTATGCGCTGATCATCGCGGTCATCGCGGTCGCAGTGATCGTTGCGCTCGTGTTCCTTCGCGATCAGATCTCCAACATCTTCAGCGACATCGGCAACAACCTCACCTAGACCGCGCTCCGGCGCCGCCAACCGGTCGCGCGTTCGGTTGCTTTCCGATCGCCTGTAACGCTTTCGATCGTCCGGTTCGTCATGGCATCTACACATGGCACATCACCTGCTCGTCACTTGTTGAGCGTCCGCACGGACGACTTGTTCGCTAGGAGGACCGCCAGTGCGCGATCCTGGTCTGCCACCACGACCGGGCGAGCCTATTCCCGGTGATGTCGGTAAGAAGGGCGGTGAAGAGCCGGCCATCCCGCTCGGAGGACCGACCGACACGCCACCGAAGAAGCCCAGGACAGAAGAGGGTCAAAAAAGCCGAACGCCTAGCTCCCGTTGATCAAGCCGCTGCCCTGAAGCAGCGTCGCGAACATCACGAGGATCGCGAACCCGGCGATGACCGCGGTCACGATGAGCGCAGCGACGATCGCGAGGCTCAGGAGCGTGGTTTCCCGGGTCGCGGTCCGCGCGTCCATCTCTTTCTCGATGACCCTGTAGGCCACACTCGCGATCTGCACCGCCGAGCGCGCGACGATGAAGACGCCGCCCGCGATACCCACGCCGATCGCGAGCCACACCAGGATCGCCCCCTCGACGCTCGTCACACTTACTGCCCCGCGAGCCAGCGCTGGAAGGTCGGTAACGAGAAGTACTCATGGTCCATCGGCCAGTCGGGCTCGCGCGTGAAGTCGGGTGTCGGTATTGATGCGTCGATCAGCGGCGCGAAGTGCGCTCGGATCGGCGGTGGCAGTTCTGCGGTATCTCGGAAGTTGGTCGGGATGTCGGCGAAGTACTCGACCGGATTCGCGTGATCGCCCTGGCGCAGGAACGATCCTGTGACCCAGTCGCGATACCGCGGGAACTCCGCGAGGTGCCCTCGGCTGTCGCGGACCGCCCGGCGTAGGTACGCGAAGCTCAGGTCCTCGTCCCGGCGATACGCCGGATGGTTCCAGCAGACGAAGTGGAACAGCTCGTGGCAGGCCGAGAGCTCTACTTGACGCAGCCCCTCGTACGTCTCGACACCCGCCGCCAGCTCGATCTCGTTGCGGTCGGCATAGAACCCGCCGCCGGCGCGCGCGTTCGTCCGGATGATCCGGCAATGCCGGCCGAGCGCCCTCACGTCGTCGGGGAAACCGCGCAGGGCGCGCTCGACCAGGACCTCTCCCGGCGTTACGTAGAGGTACAGCTGCCGGTGCCAGAGGGAGCGTCGCAGGTCCGGCAGCCGGCCGCCCCAGAGGCGCTCGACTGCCGAAAGCATGGCGCGTCGGTATCGGATCACGAGCCAAGTATCCGTGGGACAGAACAGGAGTTGCGCCGCCGGTGTTAATAGGAGCGACGTGTACCGTGCCGATGCCCCCGGCCGCGTGAATCTGATCGGCGAGCACACGGACTACAACGAGGGCCTCGTCCTCCCCACCGCCACCCCCCAGCGCACCGTCGTCGAGCTGTCACCGCGCGAGGATCGCGTCGTCCGCGTCGAGAGCGAGGGCTACATGCCTGTCGCCTACCGCCTGGGGGAGGAGCGGCACTGTGGCGACTGGGGCGACTACGTCCGCGGCGTGACCTGGGTGCTCACGAAGGCCGGGCATCCGATCCGCGGTTTCGATGCGGGCATCGCGTCACGCGTGCCACCTGGCGCGGGACTCTCATCCAGCGCGGCGCTCGAGGTCGCGTTGCTTCGCGCGCTGCGGGATGCGTTCTCGCTCGCGCTGGACGACGTGGCGCTCGCGTACGCCGCGCACAAGGCCGAGCGCGACGTCGTCGGTGCTCGCGTCGGCACGATGGACCAGCTCGCCGCGGGGCTCGCCCGCACCGGCGAGGCGCTCCTCATCGACATGCGCAAGTCTCAGATCGAGCGCGTGCCGATCCCCGACAGTGTCGAGATCGTCGTTATCAACTCCGGCATCGCGCACGACAACGCGAAGCAGGGCGCGTACAACGAGCGACGCGCGCAGTGCGATGAGGCCGCGCGCCGTCTGGGGCTCGCTTCGCTGCGCGACGCGACGCTCGGCGACGTCGATCGACTCGCACCTCAGAACGCGACGCTTGCACGGCGTGTACGTCACGTTGTGAGCGAGAATGAGCGCGTTCGCGCGTTCGTCGCGGCGCTGCGGACCGGTGACCTGGACCGCTGCGGCGCCCTTGTCGATGCGTCGCACGCGTCGCTGCGTGACGACTTCGAGGTCTCGATCCCGGAGCTCGACGCCTTGGCCGACGCGCTGCGCGCGCAGCGCGGAGTCCATGGCGCGCGGCTGGTCGGCGCCGGCTTTGGTGGGTCCGTGCTCGCGCTCGCGGACGCCGGCCGCGCGACGGATGCGGCGCGCGTCGCGTCGGAGCAGTACCGATCGCGCACCGGTCGCATCGGTCACGTGGTGATGCCCCTCTAGTACGCGGGCCCGCGCATACTCGTTGCCTTGCCCCGTCCGCCGTCCGCCGACGCGCCGCGCATCTTCACCGGTATCGCGCACTCCTATGACCGCGTCGGTGCGCTGCTCTCGTTGGGCCAGGATCCCCGCTGGCGCCACGCGCTTGTCAACGCGGTCGGTGCCAGCCCGGAGGACATCGTGCTCGATGTGGCGACGGGCACCGGCCTCGTCGCCGTCGGGCTCGCGCGGCAGTACGGCTGCCGCGTTGTCGGCGTCGATCGCAGCGCCGACATGCTCACCGAGGCGGCGCGCCGGAACGGCCTCATCACCGGACTGGTAAACGGGCGGGCGGAGCGGCTTCCCTTCGCCGACGGCACCTTCGACCACGTGACGTTCACGTACCTGCTGCGCTATGTCGACGATCCGGCAGCGACGGTCAGCGAGCTTGCGCGCGTGCTCAAACGCGGCGGGCGGCTCGCCTCACTCGAGTTCGGCGTCCCGTCTTCACCGTGGACCTTCGCCCTGTGGCGGCTGTATACGCGTCTGGTCATGCCGCTCGCGGGTTCGCTCGTCTCGCGGAAGTGGCGCGAGGTGAACGCTTTCCTCGGTCCGAGCATCGAGCGGTTCTACTTGTCGCATCCGCAGCGCGAGGTCGAGCGCTACTGGCGCGAGGCCGGACTCGGCGACGTTCGAACACGGCGCATGAGCCTCGGTGGCGGGATCGTCATGAGCGCGACAAAGCGGGACGCGCCGGCCGCGAGCGATGTGCGACTGGGCTCCGCGTTCTACGCGCTGCGGCCTGGAGGCTGGCGCGATTACTGGACGCTGCTTCATCCTCCTTACACCGCGTGGCATCTCTCGTACGTGCTGCTCGGCGCAGCCCTTGCGCCGGCGCCCGATCCGCGCATCGTCCTGGGCGCCCTCCTCGCGTTCGGGCTCGCGGTCGGCGTGGCGGCGCACTCCTTTGACGAGCTGCGGGGACGACCGCTCGGCACGCGCATCCCCACAGGCGTGCTCGTCGCGCTCGGGGCGATCGGTCTCGCCGGCGCGGCGGCGCTCGGCGTCGCCGCGGTCGCCATGCTCGGTCCGCTGTTCGGCGTATTCGTCGCCGCGGGTGTCGCGCTCGTCCTTCTTTACGCGTTCGAGGCGCCGCTGGTGCATTCAGATCTCGGGTTCGCCCTCGCCTGGGGCGCCTTTCCGGTGCTCACCGCTGCGTACGCGACCGGCGCGCCGCCCATACCGGCGGTCGCCGTCGCCGCCGCTGCGGCGCTCCTCAGCCTCGCCCAGCGCGTCCTGTCGACGCGCGTGCGCGCGGTGCGACGGCGCAGCGTGTCCGTCAACGGCGAGGTTCGCTATCGCGACGGATCCCGACAGACGCTCGACGCGGAGGGCCTCATCGCGGCGCCCGAGGGCGCGCTCCGCATCCTCTGGCTCGCGGTCGTCGCGCTCGCCGCAGGCCTCCTGCTCTCGCGCTACATCTAGCGGGGCAGCTGCGCGAGGAAGCGGTCAGCGTTGCGGTAGGCGATGGCCTCGGCCACATCGGTCGGAAGCTGCGCGAGCCAACCCCGGATCCCGTTCGCGATCTCCGCGTACGCGTCCCAGCGCTCGTTCCCGGTGAACGTGCCGCCCGCCGTCCACGTGTCGGTGCCGATCATGAAGCGGTCGCGGTAACGCACGAGCAGATCGCGCCAGCGCGCGTCAAGCGTGCCGTTCGGTGCGATGTCGACGCGAAGCGACAGCTCGACGGACAGCTTCGGCCACTTGTCGAGCAACGCGCCGATCTGGTCGGGCGTCGCGTCCACGCCGGCGTGGGCCCACAGCACGGTCGCGTCGGGCACATACTCGAGGAGCTCCGCGACCGCGCGCGCGTCGGCATGCGGTTGGAGGAAGAGCTTCTCGCGCTGCGCGAGCGCGAGGAGCGCGCGCACCGTGGGGAGACCGAGCTGACCCGGAAGAAGGTGGAACTCCCCGAACCCGCGGTGCACACGTGGGCGGTAGATCGATTCGACGTACGGAACGATCGACGGATCGCGCGCCCACGAGAACACGTCGGCGACGTTCCGGTATGGACCGAGCATCGGGATGATCCGCTCGCCCAGGACGGCCCGAAGCTTGAACGTGCCTTCGTCCGGCGCGCTCGACACCAGGCCCGAGCGCACGCCGACGGAATCGAGGATCTTCGCGACGGTCTCGGGCGGATAGACGGACCACGCCGGCGCGCTGTAGTGGAGGTGCGCGTCGAAGAGCGGCATCAAGCCAGGTGTCGGCGTCAGTGACGGACTCGGCGACGGCAGCGCGGTGGTCGTCGTCGGCGCCGACGGTGTCGCGGTCGGTGTCGGAGTCGGAGTGGCGGCGACCGGTCCGCACGCCGCGGCAAGGACCAGTGCGACGAGCAGCGCGCGCCGTATCACGTGTCCCTCACCGCGTTCAGGAAGTCGAGCACAACTCGAGCGAACTCGTCAGGTCGCTCGACGTTGACCAGATGCGCGGCGTCCTCGATCACCACCCTGCGCGACCCGCGGATGCTTCGCTCGAGCAGGGCGGAGATCGCATGCGCGTCCGGAGCATCGAGCGCCGACTCGACGATGAGCGTCGGCGCGGCGATCTCGCCCAGACGCTCGACCGCCCCGACCTCTTGGACGCGCGGCCGCGTATCGCGCCTCGCGGCCTGCTCGGTGTGCTCGCGCATCAGGCGCTTGACCTCTTCGCGAAGCGCCGGAGCTGTGCGCGTGGCGGGCTGCCCGGGCCCATCGAACCACTGGCGCAGCGAGACCTCGACGAACGTCTCACGATCGCCGCGGTCGGCGGCGTCTTTGATTGCCTTGAAGTATTCCGCGAGGCCCGTGAACTTGTAGCCCGAGATGCCGACGTTGACCAGGACGAGCGACGTGACATTGCTCGGATGGGTCAGAGCAAAGTCGATCGCCGTTCGGCCGCCGAGCGATAGTCCGACAAGGGACGCACGCTCGATGCCTAGGTGGTCGAGAAGGCCGCGCAGGTCTTCGTAATGGGAGAAGACCTCGTCAGGCCGCTCTGACCGCCCGAAACCCCGCGCGTCATAGCGAATAACGCGATACGAGCGTGCGAACGGAAGGAACTGACGCTCCCACAGCACGAGCCCCGCCTGCCCGGGGTGCATCAGGATGACCGGAGGGCCATCGCCCGCCATCTCGTAGTACAGCGCCGTGCCTTGGACGGGCGCGAAACCGCTCTGAGTGGACGTGCTTTCACAGTAAGGCCGGCTCCGTGGCGACCACCTACGCTGCGACGGATGATCTTCACGGAGCCCCGCGTTCTCGCGGACGAATTCGAGCGTGTCACGGGCTGGCGCCTCAGACCAGAAGGACTGTGCCGCGGGGACCGCTGTGTCCCGTTCCGCTCGGACCACGGGATGGTCGAGCTCGCCGCCGCCGCCGCCGCGCTCACGATGCCGCTCGTTCACGACCACGCCCATGCGCTATGGGCGCTCGGCGCGGAAGCCGGTGGTCGCGCCTTGAGGAGCGCCATCGCTCCCGAGCTGGAGCTGCCCGACTTCCGCGGCGGATCGTTCCGTCTGTCGTCTCTGCGCGGTATGAAGGTGCTGCTCGTCGCGTGGGCGTCGTGGTGAGGCTGTCGACTCGACCTGCCCGTGTGGCAGGAGCTGAGGACGGAGCTGCGGCCGCGGGGCCTCGAGATCGTGACCGTTGCCCTCGACGCGCGCGGCCGCGAGACCGCCGGTCCGTGGATCTCGAAGGCGGCACCGGACCATCCCTCCCTGATCGATGAGGCGCACGTCGTCGATGCCCTCTTCGGAGTCGTCAACGTCCCCAGTGGGATCTGGATCGACGAAGAGGGAATCATCGTGCGCCCACCCGAGCCCGCCCACCCGCGCAGGCCCACTTTCCTCGATCGCGTCGCACCGCCGGACGCCTCGCCCGCGGAGCGTGAGCGCATTGGACTGGTCAAAGCGCTTCACGTCGAGGCGGAGCGGTACGTCGCCGCGCTTCGGGATTGGGCTTCAAGCGAGAACGGTCGTAAGAGTCCGTATGCGCTCTCGGCTGACGAGGTGGTCCGCCGGAGTCGACCGCGTCCGATCGAGGAAGCCACCGCGGCGGCGCACTTCGCGCTCGGGCAGGCGCTGCACTCCCGGGGTGATCTGGCGGCGGGCATCGAACACTTTCGCGAAGCGCATCGGCTTCACCCTACGAACTGGACGTACCGCCGCGATGCTTGGAGCCTCGCCGGCGCTGATCGCGAGAGCGTGTACGGCACGAGCTGGGTCGACGAGGTCAAACGCGAGGGAGTCGAGAACTATTACCCACGTTTGCGGCTCTAGTCGTCGTGGCCTGGCGTATGCGGTGTCGTTTCGTGACGGAGGTGTCACATGCCACGTAGTGAGGGCGGTTCTGGAGTAGACCAGCCGACAACGGAGCAGCCGACCGAGACCGAGCGAGTCATGGAACAGCGCCGCGGCGAACGCGGTGGATCGGGCACGACCAGCATGAAGACCTACACGGTCAAGTCTGGAGACACGCTCTCGGACATCGCACAGTCCGAGATGGGCGACGCAAACCGCTGGCCGGAGCTCTACGCGGCCAACAAGGAGGCGGTGGGCAAGAATCCAGACCTGATCCATCCCGGCCTGGAGCTGAAGATCCCCGACTAGCGAGCGCTCTTGCGGCGCTGGACCGGATGGCTGGCGCGGTCGGTGCTCGTTGGTGGCATGCGTCACCTCGACGAGCGGACGTCGGGCGCGATGCTACGCATCGTTCAGCCTTCCTGACAGACTTGCCGCTCATGCGAACGCAGCGGAGCGCGGTCGGTCCGATCCCGGTGCCGCCCGCTGGCGACCGTGCCAGCGGGCTCTTCACGTTCGCGGGCGATGAGGGTCTCGCGAAGTACACGTGGCCGTATATCGCGATCGCCGGAAGGGTCTCCGGTCCGACCGTGCTCGTCACCGCCGGGATCCACGCCGCCGAGTACACGGGCATCGAGGCGGCGAT
>VBFY01000086.1 GCA_005889405.1 Chloroflexota bacterium
CACGTTTCGCGAGGCTCTGGCGACGTTCGTCGGCAACGCGTCTGATCTCGGCGATCCCGGCGTCATCAAATCGCACCGCGTGCTCGCACAACAGCTTCGGCGCCTCGTCGCGCTGCTCGACGCGCGCGAGCACGAGGAGGATCTCGTCGGTGCTCCAGAGCGGTGCCGTCGCCTCGTAGGTGCGCGGGAAGACGGTGACCTCGACCGTGCCGGTGAGATCCTCCACCTGCGCGAACATCATCAGCTTCTTCTCTTTGGTGATGTGCTTACGCGCGCTGGTGACGACGCAGGCGACGGTCACGAGTTCGTCGCCGGCCTCTTTGAGCTCCGCGAGATACGCCGTCACGACATCACCCATGCGCTCGGCCATCCGCTGGAGCGGGTGCTCTGACAGGTAGATCCCGAGCAGCTCCTTCTCCCAGCCGAGGAGCTCGCGCTTGGGCGCCTCCGGTCCGGTCGGGAGCGGCTGCGCCACGATCTCGTCCGCCATGCCGAGGCTCGCGAAGAGACCGACCTGGCCGCTCTCGCGGTCGCGCTGCTCACGCTGCGCGGTCGCGAGCGCGAGGTCGAGATGCGCCAACTGGACGGCGCGCGGACCGAACGCGTCGAGCGCGCCGCACTTGATGAGCGACTCGAGCACGCGTTTGTTGCAGCGCTGGAGGTCGATGCGGCCGCAGAAGTCGTCAAGCGACTTGAATCGCCCGCTCGCTGTCCGCGCCTCGATGATGCCTTCGACGGCTCCCTCGCCGACGTTCTTCACCGCGCCGAGACCAAAACGGATGCCCTTCGGCGTGATCGCGAATCCGAACTGCGATTCGTTCACGTCGGGCGGCAGCACCGCGATGCCCATGCGCCGACACTCCGCGACCGCGATCGCGATGCGCTCCGAGTTCCCCATGTCGGACGAGAGCACCGCGGTCATGTACTCGAGCGTGTAGTTCGCCTTGAGGTAGGCGGTGTGGTACGCGATGACGCCGTAGATCGCCGCGTGGGCGCGGTTGAAGCCGTAGCGAGCGAACGGCTCGAAGTCCTTCCAGACCTGCTCGATCACGTCGGCGTGCACACCGTTCCGCAGGCAGCCCTCGACGAACTTCATCTTCTGCGCGTCGAGCTTCTCGCGGATCTTCTTGCGGATCGCGAAGCAGAGGACGTCGGCCTGAGAGAGCGTGAAGCCGGCGAGCGCCTGCGTCACCGCCATCACGTCCTCCTGATAGACCATCACGCCGTAGGTCTGGCGCAGAACGGGCTCGAGCAACGGATGGGCATAGGTGACCGCCTCCTGCCCATGCTTGCGGCGGATGTACGCCGGTATGTAGTCCATCGGCCCGGGACGGAAGAGCGCCACCATGGCCATGACGTCCTCGACGCGGTCGGGCTTGAGGTCGCGGATATGCCGACGCATGCCCGCAGACTCGAGCTGGAACATGCCGGTGGTCTCACCCGAGCCGAGCAGGTCGAACGTCTTCTGGTCATCGAGCGGGATGCGCGCACGATCGATGTCGATCCCGCGCGAGGTCTTGATGAGCTTCAGCGCTTCGTCGAGGATCGTGAGGTTCGAGAGACCGAGGAAGTCGAACTTGAGGAGGCCGAGCTTCTCGAGCGACTTGTCCTCGTACTGCGTCTGGATAGCGGATGTTCCCTTGGAGCGCTCGAGCGGGACGAGCGCGCTCAGCGGCTCGGCCGTGATCACCACGCCCGCGGCGTGGGTTCCGGTCGATCGCACGAGTCCTTCGACCTTCTCAGCGAGGTCGAGCAGCCGCTCGACGTGCGGCTCCTGCTCGAGGTCTCTCAGCTCGGCCACCATGCGGCGCGAGTCCTCGAGCGTGACGCCGAAGGGGATCGTCTTCGCAACGCGGTCCGCCTCGCCGTAGGGCATGCCGAGCACCCGCGCGACGTCGCGCACGGCCGCGCGCGCGAGCATCGTGTTGAACGTCCCGATCTGCGCGACGCGATCGGCGCCGTACTTCTCGGTGACGTACGCGATGACCTCGTCCCGCCGGTCGTCCATGAAGTCGACGTCGATGTCCGGCAGGGTGAAGCGCTCGAGGTTGAGGAAGCGGTCGAAGATGAGCCCGTAGCGGATCGGGTCGATGTCGGTGAGGTCGATCGCGTAGTTCACGAGCGATCCGCCTGCCGAGCCGCGCACCGCCGTGAGGATCCCGCTCTCGCGCGCGTAGCGGATGAAGTCCTGCACGATGAGGATGTAGCCGGAATAGCCGAGCTTGCCGATGACCGACAGCTCCTTGTCGAGCCGCTCGCGCAGCTCCGGCGTGATCTCGCCGTACTTCGAACGCACTCCGGTCTCGGCCATGGCGCGCAGGTGCTCCTCTGGCGTCGTGCCCGCAGGAACCGCGAAGGCCGGCAGCTGCAGCTCGCCGAGCGGAAGCTTGATCTCGACCATGTCGGCGATGTGGACGGTATTCTCCAGCGCCTCGCGGTCGTCCGGGAAGAGCGCGGCCATCTGCTCGGCGCTCTTCAGATAGAGCTCGGGATGGTCGATCATCTTGAGGCGGTCCTGCGTCTCGATCGTCTTGCCGCTCTGGATGCAGACCATGACGTCCTGCGCTTCGGCATCCTCCGCGTGCACGTAGTGGATGTCGTTCGTCGCGACCAGCGGGATGCCCGTGCGCCGCGCGACCTCGCGCACACCCTCGAGCACTGCTTGCTGCTCGGGCACGCCGTGCTGCATCAACTCGAGAAAGTAATTGCCCTCGCCGAAGATCTCCCGGTGCTCGAGCGCGACCTTGCAGGCAGCCTCGATGCCTTCGTCCTGGATCGCCCGCGCGAGCTCGCCCTGGAGGCAGGCGGAGAGTGCGATGAGGCCCTGCGAGTGCTCACGGAGGATCTCCTTGTCCATGCGCGGCCGGTAGTAATAACCGTCGAGATGTGCCGTGGTGACCAGAGAAACGAGGTTCCGGTAGCCGGTGAAGTCCTTCGCGAGCAGGACGAGGTGAAAGGGCTTGCCGTGCCCCTCGAGTCGCGGATCGCGCTCGAAACGATTCGTGCGCGCGACGTAGGTCTCGACACCGATGATCGGCTTGATGCCCGCCTGGTTGGCCGCGACGTAGAAATCGACCGCGCCGTAGAGCGCACCGTGGTCGGTGAGCGCGATCGCCGGCATGCCGAGCTCTTTCGCGCGTGCGACGAGATCGGAGACACGCGACAGCCCGTCGAGCAGGCTGTATTCGCTGTGGGTGTGGAGGTGAACGAACGATCCCGTGATGGCGACCTCGGTCCGCTGGTGGAAGCCCCGCGGCTACGGCCAGTCTAGTGGCCCGTCGACTTCTCCGTCACGAGTCGCAGCGCCGTGATGATCTCTTGTCCGATGTAATACGCGGGCCAGAGCGGAGACTTCTTGTCCCGCAGGCGTTCCTCTGTGTCACGCGCGGCTCGCAGGCCGTCATACGTGAAGACCGCGAACGACACCGCGCCGATAAGCACGGGCACGGGGACCTCGCGCGCGACGAACGCGGGGAACAGCTTCTCGATGACGCCGAGCAGCTTGCGGTTCGCCGCGCGAACGCTCTCGTGCTCGCCGCCGCCGATGACGCCGCCGCCGGTGCTGAAGTACAGGCTGGTCGAGCCTTCCGCGACCACGACGAGCGACGCGTCGGCCGCGCCGATGCGCATCTCCATCATCGCGCCCCACACGCGTGGGAGCTCGGGTGTGGCCGCGAGACCGAAGTCCGCAGGCTTCGCCCGCAGCAGCTTCGCGCGCAGCGCCGGAGCGTCCGCGGGCTTGTCGCTCATCGCCCCGTGCGCGTGATGTTCACCACCAGACCGCGATGGTCGGACGACAGGTTGGTCGGGTCGGTCGTGTGCGCCTGCGCGCCGACGACGCCGAGGCCCCACACGTAGTCGATGCGTTTCGGTGGGTCGTCGCCGGTCGTCGTCGGCCCCGCCTGCTGGCCGAGATCCTGGAACCCGGCCTGATCGAACAGCCGGATCTCGATGTCTCCCGGCTCGGCGTTCAGATCGCCGGCGACGACGACGGCGTTCGCATCCCCGAGCTCGCGGAGGATCGTGCGCACCTGATCCTGTCGCACGAACGTCCCGTCGCTGGTGTGGTCCAGATGCGTGCCGACGACAAGGAGGTCACCGATCCTCACGAACAGCGCGCCGCGCGGCTGGTTCCGCTGCGTCGGTCCCGGAGCGTATGAAACGCGCTTGGTGACCTCCATCGGATAACGGGAGAGGATCGCGTTGCCGTAGAGGTCGCCGATGGTCGGAAGGAACGTGTAATACATGTCGAGCCGCTGCGCGAGCACCGACAGCACGTCGTGCTGCTCGTCGATCATCCAGCCGCGGACCACCTCTTCCAACACGAGGACGTCCGGCGATTCGTGCGCGATCGTGGCGACGATCGCGTCCAGTGACGGGATCTGCCCGGCATCGAAGCCCTGGTGAACGTTGTAGGTCATGAGGCGGAAGGTGACCTTCGGTGGCTGGGGATCCGGTGTCGCGGGCGCGGTGAAGAAGGCGACGAGAGGCACCGCGATGGCCACCGCAGCGGTCGCCACCGCGAGCGGTGCGCCGAGGCGGAGGACCGGAGTCGGCACGACCAGCGTGGCGATGACAACAAGCGCCGCCGCTGCCCACACCGCCGGCTGCAGCGCGAAGAAGGCGTAAAAGCCGAACGCGGCGGCGACGAACGCGATCCAGCCGAAGGACAGCGCGACGACGGGACCGGCGGGCGAAGCTGCGGGAACCTGCGGCGCGCCGAGGATCGTGGCCGCAGCGATAACGAGGCCTGCGGCGAGGATCAGACCGCCGACGAGCGACACGAACGGCTGGTGCCACCAGAGCAGCGCCGAACCGATCGCCAGCGCGCCCGCGCCGAGGAAACGGTTCGGACCGAACCGCACCAGGGCGAGGGCGCCTGCCGCGAGACCGAACCCGAGCACGATCTGGCCGATCTGCGTCGCGCGCGCTGGCTCCGGTCCCAGACCAAGGCCAGCCGCGAGCGCGATCTGCGCGCCGTTCGTCGCGCCAGTCTCAGCAACGAGAACGAGCGCCGGAGCTGCGATCAGCGCGAGCGTGCCGACCGCGCCGGGACGGGTCCATTGACGCGCGGCGGAGAGCGACGCGAGGCCCGCCGCTCCGAATACGAGCACCGCGACGACGACGATCCCGACCGCGACCGGCCACGCAAGATCGACCACTGGCTGCGTCCGCAGCGCCGCGTGCAGCGAGAGGTCGACGACGAACGCGATCGGCAACGCGCGCGCGAGCGCGGGGGGCGCCTCACCGGTCCGCGAGCTGTGGAAGAGCGCGAGCCACCACATCCCCGCCGCGAGCGCGATGACCGAGAGCGCAAGGTCCAGCCAGTTGCTTCGCGATGCGGTGAGCCCGAGCGTGGCGACGCCGAAGATCACTCCGCTGAGGCCGACGGCGCGTCGCGGCCCGAGACGCGCGGCGACGATGAGCGCGAGGAAGGACGTGGCGAATACCGCCAGGGCCGCGACGGCGAGGTTGGTATTGGACGCGCCGAAGAACGTCTGCTGGAACGTTGAGCTGAACGTGCGGAGATCCGCGAATAGGAAGAGGAGTCCGATGACTCCGAACGTCACCTCGCCGACCACGCGCGGGAGTCTAGGGCTTGCCCTCCGCGATCAGGTTGACCGCGCGTCGCAATTTAGCGCGATTCCGCGCGCCAGAGCTCCGCGAGCTCGCGTGTCGCGTCATCCACGTAGCCGCGGACCATTTCGATGGCTGTGAACGTCGGATCGTCAGACATCGGTCCGAGCACGAGCGCTCCGCCCGGCTCGCTCTCGACGACGATCGGCAGCGTGATGGTGCGGCCGCCGCGCGCCAGACGTTCGAGCGCGACCGAGGCGTCCCAGCCCAGCGCGGGTTGCGTGATCTCGTGGATCGTCGGAGCCGGAACGATGCGCGCCTCACGCATGGCGCGAGCGATCGCGTTGTATCGCTCGTCCACCGGGATCGTGAACTTTCCGGTCGTGATCCCGAGCGCGTAGTCGAGCTCGCGCGCGACGTCGGAGTCGCTCACGAGCTCACCGCGGAGGACGCCAGCGCCAGGGTCGACGCCCATGATGAACGCGGTCGCGAACCCCGCGCCCGCGCAGCGCCGCAGCAGATCCGCGAGGACGGTCTCGCCGGTCCGCTGCTGTGTCGGCGCCCGCGAGGCGGCGCTCGGGACAACGACCGGCGCGTGCTCCTTGGACGACGGGACGTTCGAGGGTGGCGGCTGGAAGCGGCCGGAGAGGCGCACCTGGCCGAAGCGCGGCGCGGCGACCTCCGCGACCGCGGCGATGAGCCGAAGCTCGTGGTCGGAGAAGCCCTCGGCCCGGAATGTCTGCACCGTCATCACGCCGAAGACCTCGCCTGCGCCGACGAGTGGGATCTGGAGCACGGCGACGTCGCGGTGCCGGACGTTCGTGCCGTCGCGGATCGCGAGATCGCGCTGGAAGACGTGCCAACGGCGGTCGTGTCGGGCGGCGTAGCAGCTCGGACCGTCGTCCACGGCCTGTCGACCAAGCTCGGACGCGTCGGCCTCGGGCCCGAGGACCTTGTAGCGATACGCGACCTCGCTGAGCGCGATGTGGAAGACCGAGATCGAGAACGCGGAAGCGTCGGTGATCACGTTCATGACGTCGCGCAGGATCCGGCCAAGGCTGCGCGCGTCGCCGGCATCCTCGAGGGACTTGCGCACGTCATCGACGACGAGATCGACGCTGTCCCTGCGGCTCATGGGTTCCGCACGCGGGGCTTCCAGTTCGGGCGGGCTCACCTCGGTCGCGGTCTCCGACACGAGCGTCAGTTGCGGCTCGCCCTCTGGCTCCGGCGCGAGGGACGACTCGGGCGGCGGCGTGAAGACCGAGGACTGTTCGACCTCGACGTGATAGTGCGGGATGGTGGGCGCGAACGCTTCGCCGGCCATCGCCGACGCGATCAACTCGCAGGAGAGATCGAGCGCCTCACGCGTGTGCTGCGCCATCTGCTCGCGCGTGATGAACGTCCCGAGCAGCACGCCGACGGTGTGCCCCTGCGCCACGAGACGCGCGATGAGCAGACGCGGCGGGGCGCCGACCCATTCGGCTTGATACGGCACGGGCCAGTCGAGTGCGAGGGCGCGGTTCGCGGGCAGTGCGTCGTCGGGGAGGTTGAGCGTCGTGAGGCGTCGGTCGTGCAGCCACGGCATGCGCCCGACCTGTACGATCGCCGCGTCGTTGGCCGGAGGCTGGCGCACGACGGCGACGCCCATGAGGAAGGGCACGCTGTTGAGAAGGATGCGAAGAGTGGCCTCGACAGGCGGCGTCACGGGTGCGGCGCTGATCGGCGTCGGCTCCGTACTGGTCGGGGCCGAGCCCTGTTCGGCTCCGGTCATGCGCTGCGCCACTGCACCC
>VBFY01000087.1 GCA_005889405.1 Chloroflexota bacterium
CACGAGGCAGTTGTAGTCCTTGTGCGTGAGCGTCGCGGAGATCGCGCCGATGCCCATGTCGGCGCCGCCGCCGTCACCGCAGAACGCGATGACGTTGATCTTCTCGTTCTTCAGCTTGCCTTTGCGCATGAGGACCTTGAGCCCGGCCGCGGTCCCGAGCGCCGCTGAGCCGGACGCGCCGAGCTGGGTATGCATCCACGGCACGACCCACGGCGTGGTGTAGTAGGTCGTGTTCGCGACGTACATGCAGCCGGTCGAGCCGAGCACGATCGTGCGCGGGCCCGACGCCTTGACCATGTGTCGCATCACGAGAGCGGACTCGCACCCCTGACAGGTCCGGTGCCCCGAGACGAAGAGCTCGTCGTACGGGACGTCCTTGACCCCCTTGATCTGAGGCAGGTTCTGCGCGGGCATGATCTCTGTCGTCATCGTCTTACTCCCGTACGCCGATCCAATGGCAGGTGTCGCCCGCGGCGAGGTCGCCCTTGGCGGCTGCCATGGTCTTCTCGAAGATCTCGGTCGCCATCGGCTGCTCGATCTCGCGGCCGCCGAGGCCGGCGATGAATCCAACGATCACCGGACGCTTCGCCTGCGAGTAGAGCGCCGAGCGGATCTCGTTGTAGAGCACGCCGCCGTAGTACGGCGAGCCGAAGCTGTAGTCGCGGTCGATCACGCCGACGGCCTTGAAGCGCCGAAGGCTTTTCACGACCTCCTCGGTCGGGAAGGGCCGGAACCACTTCAGGCGGACCAGGCCGATCCTCAGGCCCTGCTCCTTGCGCAGACGGCGGATCGCGACCTTCATCGGAAGCGAGAGCGTGCCCTGTCCGATGACCACGACCTCGGCGTCGTCGGTCATGTACTCGTCGAGGAAGGGGCTGTCGCCGCCGCGGCCGAAGATGCGCTTGAAGTCCGCGTGCGCCTCGCGAATCACGCCGAGCGCGCTGCGCATCGCGGCATCGTTCTGCCGGCGGATCTCCATGAGCCAGTCCTGGTCGACCTGCGGCGCGATCGTGATCGGGTTGTCCGGGTGCAGCAGGCGGTCGCCGAGGTCGAATTTCGGCAGGAACTTATCCACGGCGGCCTGCGTCGGGATCTTCACGATGTGCTGCGAGTGGGTGAGGAACGCGCCGTCGAGGCCGATCGCGACCGGGAGCGACACGCGCTTGTCCTCCGCGACGCGCCAGGCCATGAGCGCGAGGTCGAGCGCCTCCTGCGCGGTCTCCGCCCACGGGAGCAGCCAGCCGAGGTCGCGGACCGCGAGTGAGTCGTTGTGTTCGGTGCCGAACGCGCCCGGGTCGTCGAGGGCGCGGTTGCCACAGATCGCGACGACCGGCAGGCGCAGACCCGCCGTCACCGCGATCGCCTCGAAGGCGTAGAACCAGCCGACACCCGAGGACCCGACGAACACGCGCGCGCCGACGGCGCAGGCGTGCTTCACGATCTCGAACTGGCTGTGCTCTCCGTCGGCGACGATGTACTCGACGTCCATCTTGCCGTTGGCGATGAGCTTCGCGGCGGCCTGCATGACGCCGTCGTACGGACGGATCGGGTAGGCGGCCATGACATCGACGTCGGCGAGACGGATCGCTTCGGCGATGGCCTCGCAGCCCGTCGCGAGTTGCTCGGTCTCGACCTCGCTCGTTTCTTTGGGCTTGACCTCGACTGCCATCACTCGTCCCCTCCCGCCGATGTCGTCGGATTGGCCGCGGGATTCGCGTTCGGAGGCACGCTGCCCGCCGCGCCCCTCTTCGGGTCCGCGGAGACGCCGCTCATGTCCTCGAACCAGGCGTTGTACGTCGGGCGGTCCTGCTTCCACAGCTGCCACTTGTCCTTGTTGTCGGTGAACTTGAGCTCGTCGACCATGACGATGCAGTCCTTCACCGGGCAGACCTGCGCGCAGATGCCGCAGCCGATGCACGCCTCGTAGACGACCTCGTAGTGGCCTTCCGGCGTGACCTCGAAGCACTCGTCGGGGCAGTCGAGCCAGCACATCGTGCACTTGATGCACGTGTCGAAGTTCACGACCGGGCGCATCGTGCGCGCGCCGTACTTCTTGTAGTACGGGTTGCGCTCGCCGGGCTTGCGAGCCTCGACGATGATGCCCGGACGCATCGTGGTCCAGCCGGGCTTCTTGAACTGAAGCACTTCGTGACCGCTCGTGCCTTCGCCGGCCTTGACCGGTCGCATGGTCGTCGAGTCGTATCCGTACTGCACCGAAGCGACCGCGGACCGATCGCCCTTCGCGAGCTCGAGTGATGCGGCCTTCGCGTCGTCGAGCGCGATCCACTGCGGGAGGATCTTCGCGAGCGCGCCCAGCACGCGGAAGTCGGTGTGATCGTCCTTGTAGACCCAGAGTCCCGCGAATGACGCACCGCCGGGGACGATCCCGAGCGTGTATGGCCGCTCGGCGGTGTCGGTCTGCGCGAGGACCTCATCGGGTTTCTTGTCGCTGGTGACGAGGAGCCAGCCGTTCGCACGGACGGGCTTCCAGATCGGCTGCCGGCCGTACCAGGCCCAGGACTCGACGCCCTTCACGAGCGTGTCGTCGACCGCGATGGACACATCCACCACGCTGGGCTCGTACTTGGCCATGGACGCCTCGAGCTCGAGCTCGTCGGCCGCCACGACGGCGAACTGCTTCGCCGGTACGCCGTTCCGTTCGGGCGAGTCGCCGTAGCGCGCGAACGCGGTCCCGGTGTGCCCCTTCTTGCGTGCGGCGAGGACGACCGAGCGGCAGATGCGCTGGGCCAGCGTCTTCTGGAAGATGCCTCGATAGACGACCTCGATGGAAACGCTGCGGTCCTCAGCCATCACTTCCCTCCAAAGAGCTTCAAGATCCCTTCGCCGACCGCGCGGATGTGCTCAGCGGACGCGGTGCGCGCGGCCTCGGCGTCGCGGCGCGAGAGCGCGTCGAGGATGCGTCGGTGCGCGTCGAGTGACGCGTGTGCACGCTGGTTCGTTTGCAGCCACTGCTCGCGCGATGCGCGGAGGACATCCCACACGACCGCGAGCATCGTCGTCAGCAGCTCGTTCTTCGCCGAGTCGCCGATGACCTCATGGAAGCGGGTGTCCTCTTCGACGTACTGCTCGCCCGCCGCGACCCTCCGCTCCTGCGCGGCGAGAATTTCGCCCAGCTCGGTGAGCTGTGCATCGGTGATGCGCGTGGCTGCGAGCGCAGCGAGCGCGGGCTCGATGAGTCCGCGGAACTCGATGACGTCGGGGACGCTATGTCCGCGCGCGATAAGGCTGTGGAGCGGTCGCACCAGGTCGTCGGGAGCGACCTGGCGGACGAACGTGCCGCCGCCCGCCCGCGTTTCGACGACGCCGAGAAGCTCGAGTGTTCGCAGCGCTTCGCGGACCGAGGCGCGCGAGACCTGGAACTGCTCCGCGAGGGCGCGTTCGGGCGGGAGCTGGTCGCCAGGTCGGAGCTCGCCCCGCTCGAGAAGCGACTCGATCTGCTCGACGATGCTCTGGTAGAGCCTGCTCCGTCGGATGGGCTCGATGACGGCCAGTTCGGACCTCCCACGTGCCTGGTCAGGTGGTCTGACCAGAAGGAAAAGAGGTTACGACGGTTCGCGCGGCCCGTCAAAGGGTCTTTGGTGGCTAGTATCCCGCCGCCGATGCGGGCGCTGATCTTCGACCTGGACGGGACCCTGGTGGACACCGTGTACGGGCACGTCTTCGCCTGGCAGCGGGCGCTGGCGGAGGCCGGTCTGCCCATCGACGGCTGGAAGGTCCACCGGCGCATCGGCATGAGCGGCGGGCTCTTCACGCGTGCCGTCGCCCGCGAGGTCGGTCGCGCCTTGTCTGACGCCGAGGCGGCGCTGATCCAGAAGCGCCACGGTGAGCTCTTCCGCGAGCTGCTTCCCGAGCGCCGCCCGCTGCCAGGCGCGGTCGAGCTCCTTCGCCATCTTCGCGACTCCGGCATCACGCACGGCATCGCAACCTCAGGCCGACATCCCGAGATCGACCTGTCGCTCTCCGCCCTCCAGGTACCCGTCGAGACCGTCATCGTGGATCGCGGCGACGTGCTTCGCGCCAAGCCCGAGCCGGATCTCTTCCTCAAGTGCCAGCAGCGCCTCGGCGTCCCGCCCGACGAGTGCTATGTGGTTGGAGACGCAGTCTGGGATCTTCTCGGCGCGCGCCGCGCGAAGATGCTGAGCGTCGGCCTGCTCTCCGGCGGATACGGTTGGGACGAGCTGATCTCGGCGGGCGCGTTCCGCGTCTACCGCGATCCCGCGGACCTCCATCGCTCGCTCGACGAGCTCGGCATCTCCTAGCCCTTGCCTTCTTTCGCGTAGGGGATCCCGTCGGCCGCCGGCGGCGTGGAGCGGCCCACCACGCCGGCGAGGATGACGACCGTGATGAGGTACGGCAGCGCCGCGTACCAGAAGGTCGGGATCGTCTTCATCAGCGTGCCGAGATCGCCCTCCGCTGGCCGGACGTTGACGATGATCCCGAACGCCGTGGCGGTGCCGAAGAGCAGCGCGCCGAGGAACGACCCGAGCGGGGTCCAGCGGCCGAAGATCACCGCGGCAAGTGCGATGAAGCCGCGGCCGTTGGTCATCCCGTTCTGGAACGAGCCGGTCGACTCGAGCGTCAGGTACGCGCCCGCCAGACCGGCGATCCCGCAGCCGATGATCACGTTCATGTAGCGCTGGCGGAACACGTCGATGCCGACGGTGTCCGCGGCCTTCGGGTGCTCCCCGACGGCACGAGTGCGCAGGCCCCAGCGTGTGCGAAAGAGCGCGAACTGCGAGATGAGCACGAGCACGATCACGCTCATCGCGATCGGACCCTGGTCGAGGAACATCGCGAGGATCGGGCCGACGAACGGGAGCGTCGCGAGCTGATCGGGGAGATGGAACGGGGTGATCACGCCAGCGCCGCCTCGACCCGACGGTGTGATGATCAGCCGGTTGAGGTAACCCGTCACGCCGAACGCAGCGATGTTCATCATCGTGCCGGCGATGATCTGATCCGCTCGAACGGTCACGGTGAGCCAGGCGTGCAGCAGTCCGAGGAGGGCTCCCGTGCCGACGGCGACGACGATCCCGAGCGCGAGCGCAGCGCCCGTCCCGAGCGGCTCGTGCAGCACGAAGCCGGTGAGATACCCGAAGAACGCGGCCATGAGCATGATGCCCTCGATCCCGATGTTGACGACGCCGGAGCGTTCACCGAGCACGCCGCATAGCGCGCCGAGCGCGAGCGGCGTCGCGAGCGACAGGATGATCGGCAGCAGATCGGGCATGACCGCGAACAGATAGACGACGAATTCCCAGATGAGGCGCGGCAGCGCGAGGATATCCATCAGCCCGCCGTACCGGGTGGTGGCGTTCCGGCGCCCCAGGAGCCGGTGACGGTCGCCATTTCGGTGATCTCGACCTTCGGCGCGCGCACCCGGAACACCCTCCGCACGATCAGGTCGGCCGCGAGGAACAGGATCACCAGCGCCTGGATGATGTCGATGACCTCGATGGGCACGCTGGTCTCGATCTGCATCAGCGGCGCACCCGCGCGGAACGCGCCGAAGAGCAGCGCTGCGAAGAGGATGCCGATCGGATCCGATCGCCCGAGCAGCGCCACGGCGATGGAGTCGAAGCCGACCGATGCGGTGATGCCCGGCGCGTAGAAGCCGATGACGCCGAGCATCTGGATCGCGCCGGCGAGACCGGCGAGGAGTCCGGAGATCGTCATGGTGAGCGCGGTGATGAAGATCGGTCGCATCCCCGCGTACCGCGCCGCGTTGGGATTCGCGCCGACGGTACGGATCTCGAAGCCCAGCGTCGTCCGATCGAGGATCCAGCGGATCACGAAGACCGCCGCGACCGCGAACACGATCCCCAGGTGGAGGTTGCGCCCGGCGAGGATCGGCAGCGCGCTGTGGCCGATCTCGGCGGTCCGCGGGAACGAGAATCCCGGCGCGCGCACGAGGTCGTTGACCGCCCACGTGAGCAGGAGTGCCGCGGCGTTGTTCAGCATGATCGTGGTGACGACCTCGTGCGCTCCGGTCCGTGCTTTGAGGTAACCCGGGATGAAGCCGTAGGCGGCGCCCGCGAGTGCGCCGGCGAGCATCGCCAGCGGCATGCCGACGATCGTCGGAGCTGTCGCCAGCGCGGCGCCGGTCACCGCGGCGGCGAAGGCCCCGACCAGGAACTGCCCGGCGACGCCGATGTTGAAGAGGCCGGCCTTGAGCCCGATACCGACCGCGAGACCCCCGAACATGAGTGGCGCCGCGGCGACCAGGGTGTTGTAGACGGCGTTGTCGCTGCCGAACGATCCCGCCAGGAGGCGCGCGTACGCGGCGAACGGTAGGAGCGGGTCGAAGCCGGTCGCGGTGAAGGCGCTGGAGACGATGACGACGACCGCGGCGACGGCGAAGGCGAGGACGATCGAGTACACCGGGATAGACGCTTTCGCCCAGGTCGGCCCAAGGCGTCCGCGCCAGCGTCTCACGCGCGGGCCTCGCCGGTCGACATAAGCAGACCGACCTTCTCGCGCTGCGCCTCGGCCGCCGCGAACGTCCCGACGACGCGGCCGCGGTACATCACCAGGATGCGATCGGAGAGGTCGAGGACCTCGTCGAGCTCTGCCGACACGAGCAGCACGGCAACGCCGGCGTCGCGTCGCTCGATGACCTGTTTGTGGATGAACTCGATGCTGCCGACGTCCAGTCCACGCGTCGGTTGATCGACGACCAGCACCCTCAGGTCGTGACGGAACTCCCGCGCCACGACGACCTTCTGCTGGTTCCCACCCGAGAGCGTCGACGCGGCGACGTCCAGCGACGAGGCTCGGACGTCGAACTCCTTGGCCAGCCGACCCGCCTCCTTGCGGATCGGACCGGCCTGTCGCACGAAGCCGCCGACCCCGCCCGCGTACGGCACCTCGCCGTATCGCGTGAGCACGAAGTTGTCCGGCAGTAAGTAGGGGAGCACGAGCCCGAAGCGTTGGCGATCGGCAGGCACGTATGCGATGCCAAGGTCGCGCCGCGCTTCCACGCTGAGGCGGGTGACGTCGCGACCTGCCAGCCGGATCGTGCCCGCGATGGGTTTGCGCAGGCCGACGACGCATTCCACGAGCTCGTCCTGCCCGTTGCCGCCGACGCCGGCGATCCCGACGATCTCCCCGCCGCGGACGTTCAGATCGACTCCGGTGAGGATCTCGTGATGACGGTCGTCGAGAGCGCGGAGTCCGACCACCTCGAGTGTGACGTCGCCGGGATGCGACTGTCCTCGGTCGACGCGCAGCGACACCGCCCGGCCGACCATGAGCTCCGCGAGCTCGTCCTTGTTGGTCTGGGAAGGTTTCCGGCTGCCGACGACCTTGCCCCGGCGGATCACGGTGATGCGGTCCGCGA
>VBFY01000030.1 GCA_005889405.1 Chloroflexota bacterium
GCAGCCGCGTCGCGAAGCGCGCCGCGAAGAGCACGAAGAAGGCCTAACCGCCCTCCGGCGCGACCGTCCCCGCCGAGCCGTCGACGATGATCCGCTGCCCCGTCACGATGCGCTCCGTCGCGTTCGGAACGCCCACCACCGCGGGGATCCCGTACTCGCGGGCGACGACCGCGCCATGCGACATCATCCCGCCCATCTCCATGACCAGCGCGCTCGCGGTGAGGAAGAGCGGCGTCCACCCGGGGTCCGTGGCCGGAGCGACGAGTACCTCGCCGGGCTCGAGACGCGCGCCGGCCGGCGTGAGCATCACGCGCGCCACGCCGCGCGCGGTGCCGGGCGACGCGGGCGTGCCGCGGATCGCGGCATCGGCGGCCGGTGACGCGAACGCGGCTTCGGCGTCGGTCCCGTCGGACAAGAGCACACGCGGGATGTGACGCCGCCGCAGCTCGCGCCGGTACTCCGAGCGGCGGGCCGCGACCACGTCGCGCAGGTCCTCGCCGGCCACAGCGCGACGCGCATCGGGGATCGTGAGGAACCAGATGTCGTCGGCCGCGGCGATGCGACCGGCGGCGGCGAGCGCGTCGCCCACGGGGGCGAGGATCGCGCGACCGCGAGCGAACACGCGGATCACGTGGAACTTCGGCGCCTCGCGAGCGCCGGCGAGCGCGCGGACGCGGCGAAGGAGCGCGCGCGCGAGCATGCGGCGCGGACCGTGGACCCGCGACAGCAGCGTCGCGACCATCGCCTCCGCCTCCCGCGCGCCGCGGGAGAACTGCGCGTCGGGCGCGAGGGCGGCGACGTCGAGGCGCTGATAGTTCGCGATCGCGCCGAGTAGATGTGCCGGGTCCTCCGACCACCGGGGGAGACCAAGGTCGATCTCGGCGATCGCGCGGTGCCCGTAGCGCTCCAGGAAGGTGTCGAGCTCGTGCTGCAGGAGGGACGGCAGATCGCCGCGGCGGAAGGCCCCGCTGAGGTCGGCCGGCTCGCGGTCCGCGAGCGCCGACCGTGACGGCGGGTCTTCGCGGGTCCGCACGGCGAGGGCCCAGAGATCGAGATCCATCTGGGTCGTCGGGTTGTACGGCAGACCGCGCAGCAGCGTCCGGAGCTCGTCGTCGCTCGCGACGCCGCGGAGCAGCCGCCCGGCGAGGTTGTAGGAGAGGAAACCGGCGGCGACCATCGCGACGAGCCTCGGGAACATACGCGGCGGCCAGACAAGGAACAGACGCTCGAACGCGTCAAGCCTCTCCGCCGGCGTGTTGAGCGGGCCGGCGTCGAGACGCACGATCTCGTCCACCTCACGCAGCAAGCGCTCGCGCGTCGCGTCGGGCCGGAGCAGCGCGCGCAGCACCACCCGCGGCGCCCCGGTGTGCGCCACGGCACGCAGACCCAGCAGGAGCGATCGCAGGCGCGAGCCTCCGCGCGGAGCGAGGCGCGGGTCTTCCAGAAGCCTCGCAAAGATCCCCGAGCTCCGCGCCTCCATGACCGACAGGACGCGAACCGGGACCTTGCGCGTCGCGGAGTTTCGTACGAGGCCGGTGAGATCGACCCAGAGGCGCATGCCGGACTCCGCCAAGACCGGCACGCCCGCGGTGGGATCCCCGACATGCCGCCCGACCGCGGAGGCGAGCGCCGTGCTCATGAGCCGGAAGGTCTGCGAGCCCATGGGCGTGAAGGGCTGCAGAACCCCCTGCGCGACGTTCACCGAGAGGTAGACGCGCAGATCGCGATCCGGATCGGGCGCGCTGGCCGGGATCGGATAAAGCGTGGTGATGTCCCGCGATTGGACGATCCATAGCTTCTGTGCGTCGATCGCCCACTCGACGTCCTGTGGCGTACCGAAATGCGCTTCGATCCGGGCGCCGATGACGGCGAGCTCACGCAGGCGCACGTCGTCGAGGATGTCGCCGCGACGCTCGAGCACCGCGCCGGTGCCCGCGTCTACGAGGTAGTGGTCCGGATTCACCGCGCCTGAGACGAGCTGCTCTCCGAGGCCGCGCACCGCGTCGATCGCGGCGCGCCGGCGTCGCCCGGTGATCGGGTCCGCCGTGAACAGGACGCCCGCGATCCTCGCGGGGACCATGCGCTGGACAACGACCGCCAGGCGGAGCGCCTGTTCGTCGACCTCGTGCGTCGCGCGATACGCGACCGCGCGCTCGTTCCAGAGCGAGGCCCAGCAGCGTCGCACCGCGTCGAGGAGCGCGTCTTCGCCATCGACGTCGAGGATCGTGTCCTGCTGACCCGCGAAGCTCGCCTCGGGCAGATCCTCCGCCGTCGCGGACGAGCGCACCGCGACCCGACCAGTGAGCGCGCGGTACGAGTCACGTATCGCGCTCGCGATCTCCGCCGGCACCGGTTTCGAGGTCAGGCGATCTCGCGCGTCGACGGGATCGCGCGGGTCGACGCCGGCGGCGCTGGCCGCATCGACGTATGCGTCGGTCGTGATCACGAAGCCGTCCGGCACGGGGAAACCAGCGCGGATGAGCTCGCCGAGGTTCGCACCTTTGCCACCGGCGACGACGATGTCGCGCGCACCGAGCGCGGACAGCGAAGCCACGAGACGCCCGCTCACGGAGTGTCGAGCGGCATCTTGCGCAGGTTTTCCGAGACGCGCTCGAGCAACCGCCGCAGCTCGGCTGTCTCCCGGGCTGAAAGGCCGACAAGAAGCTTCTCGTTGCCGCGCGCGGCAAACCGCATGAGCCTCGTCACAAGCGCGCGGCCCGCAGGCGTCACCCGAAGCTCGCGCGATCGGCGATCCCGCCCGCGGACCGTCCGCGTGATGAGCCCCTTCGCCTCGAGCCTATCGACGAGGCGCGAAACGCCGGCGTCGTCGGTGAGAAGGAGCTCGGTGAGCTGCGTCGGGGTGGCGTGGCGCTGCCTGTGCGTCCAGACGAGGAGCTCCGCTTGTTGCATCGTGAGCCCGAGCGGCTGGACCTGGCGATCGACGACCGTACGTAGCTCACGCGCCACACCCATCAGAAGGCGACCGACACGTTGCCGCGGTTCGACGAGGCGTATCGGCTCGCCCACCGCCCTGCGCTGCACCGCCACTGCGCGAGGCTACGGCGTGGCGAGAATGCTTGTCAAGACAAGTAAGTCAGGCGTCCCGAACGCCATCCAGGACGGCTAATCTTCGAAGACCGTTTTCCGTCCTGGCTGCGCGAACAGCGGCCCGTAGTCAATCGTGCTGCGATGCTTCGTGTAAGGCTCGAAGACGTCGACCGCCGTGCCATCGCGATGCTCGAGCGAAATACATATCGCGTCCGTTGGCTGCGCCTCGGCGTTCGGTCGCACTCGTACGTCGTAGCAGACTCCGACCGCCAAATACTCCTCATGCCTGCGTCTCATCCCGCGTCTTATGACATCCATGATCTGCTCCGACGCTGGATGTTCGTTTTCCGCGTCGCCGGCCACCATGTTGACCTTCCCATCGCGGCGCATCGCCGCGCCGAACGGGAAGAACTCTCCATGTTTGTCGAGCATCTGATGAGCGAATGGCAACATCGCGTCGAGCACATCGTCCAGTTGGCGTCTGCCCGGAGGTCGATCGTCCTGCATCTGCTAGCGACCCCAGCGCGGAAACGCGTCGCGGCCCGGATAGCGCGCCGCGTCCTGCAGCTCGTTCTCGATCTCCATCAGGCGGTTGTACTTCGCATTGCGCTCGCTGCGTGAGAGAGAGCCGGTCTTGATCTGGCCGCTGTTCAGCGCGACGGCGAGGTCGGCGATGGTGGTGTCTTCGGTCTCGCCGGAGCGATGCGAGATCACGGTCGCGTAACCCGACCGATGAGCGAGCTCGACCGCGTCGATCGTCTCGGAGAGCGTGCCGATCTGATTCAGCTTGATCAGCACCGCGTTGGCCACACCCTCGGTGACGCCGCGCCGGATGCGCTCGATGTTCGTGACGAAAAGGTCGTCGCCCACGAGCTGCAGCTTGTCGCCGAGCGTCGTCGTGAGATGCTTCCAGCCGGCCCAGTCGTCCTCCGCGAGGCCGTCCTCGATCGACACCAGCGGATACTTCGCGCGCCAACTTGCATACCGGTCGGTCATGGCTGCGGCATCGAGCGTGGCCTTCTCGCGCGCGAGCTTGTACATGCCGTCCGCGTAAAGCTCGGTCGCCGCCGGATCGAGTGCGATCGCGATGTCCTCGCCCGCGCGATAGCCCGCTTTGTCAATCGCCTCGAGGACGAGGCGGATCGGTTCCTCGTTGTCCTTCAGTCCGGCCGGCGCGAAGCCGCCCTCGTCGCCGACGCCGGTACCCATCCCGCGGTCGTGCAGGATCGCCTTGAGCGCGTGGAACACCTCTGCGCCGGCGCGCACCGCTTCCCGGAATGACGTCGCGCCGATGGGCGCGACCATGTACTCCTGCATGTCGGCGGAGCCGATCGCGTGTTTGCCGCCGTTGAGGATGTTCATGAGCGGCACCGGCAGCGTGCGCGCGAGCGGGCCGCCGAGGTAGCGGTACAGCGGCAGGCCGACGGCGTTCGCGGCGGCGCGAGCGCACGCGAGCGAGACACCCAGGATCGCGTTCGCACCGAGCTTCGCCTTGTTCGGCGTGCCGTCGAGCTCGAGCAGGAGCCTGTCGATCGCGGTCTGGTCCGCGGCGTCCTCACCGATGAGCTCCGGGGCGATGACATCGTCGACGTTGCTCACCGCTTTTCGGACGCCCTTGCCGCGGTAGCGAGCCTTGTCGCCGTCGCGGAGCTCGACGGCCTCGTGGGCGCCGGTCGATGCACCCGACGGCACCATCGCGGTCCCGCGGGAACCGTCGGTGAGGATGACGTCCACCGCGACAGTTGGGTCGCCACGCGAGTCCAGGATCTCGCGGCCACGCATCATCTCGATCGTCGTCTCAGGCATCACCTCTCTCCCATGCGCTACCGGTCCGGGATCGCGGCTACGCCGGGCAGCGTTTTACCTTCGATGAGCTCCAGCGAGGCGCCGCCCCCGGTCGAGACATGCGTCATCCTGTCGGCGAGGCCGAGCTCCTCCACCGCCTGCACCGATTCTCCGCCGCCGACGACGGTCACCGCTCCGCTGGCGGCGAGCAGCTCCGCGACACGTTTCGTGCCCGTCGCGAATGTCGGGATCTCAAAGACGCCGAGCGGTCCGTTCCAGAAGATCGTCTTCGCGCGGCGGATCTCCGTGGCGTACAGCTCGATGGTGCGCGGGCCGACATCGACGATCGACTGATCGTCGGGGACGTCGTCGACCTTCTTCACCGTCGCGCGGCGCGCGCCGTCGTCATCGCCCGACGGAGCGCAGAGCACGTCGTCCGGAAGCAGCACGCGCTTTCCCTGCGCTTTCGCGTCGTCGAGGATCGCGCTGGCCTCGCCAGCACGGTCCGGCTCCGCGAGCGAGCGGCCGATCTTGCAGCCCGTCGCGAGGAGGAAGGTGTTCGCCATGCCACCGCCGATCGCGAGCGCATCGACGCGCGCGAGGAGCGCTCGGAGCACGTCGATCTTCGTGCTCACCTTCGCGCCGCCGATGATCGCGAGGAACGGGCGCTGCGGGCTTTCGACCAGACCGCCGAGCGCGAGCAGCTCCTTCTCGAGGAGGAGGCCGGCGTGCGCCGGGAGGATCCGCGCGACGCCTTCGGTCGACGCGTGAGCACGATGCGCGGCGCCGAACGCGTCGTTCACGTACAGGTCGTAGCCGCGTGCGAGCTCCTTCGCGAACGCGAGATCGTTCTTCTCTTCCTCGGGATGGAAGCGCACGTTCTCGAGCAGGACGACCTCGCCGGGCCGCAGCTTGCCCACGACGTCACGCACCGCAGGCCCGACCGAGTCGGGCAGTAGCGGAAGCTCACGTCCGAGGAGCTCGCCGAGGCGCCGTGCTACCGGGCGAAGGCTCTGCTTCGGCTCGGGGCCCTTCGGGCGCCCGAGATGCGAACAAAGCGCGATAGCCGCGCCGCGCTCGAGGAGGTACGTGATCGTCGGGAGCGCCGCCCGGATGCGCGTGTCGTCGGCGACCGCACCGTCGGCGAGCGGGACGTTGAAATCGACGCGGACGAGGACCTTCTTCCCGGACGGATCGACGTCCCGGATCGTCCTCTTCGCGAAGCCCGCCAATTACCGCGCGCCAGCGGCGGCCGGCACCCGCATCTTCGACGCAACGAATGCAGTGATGTCAGCAAGACGGCAGGCGTATCCCCACTCGTTGTCGTACCAGGAGATGACCTTGACCATATTCCCGAGCGCGATCGTGTCGATGCCGCTCACGATCGTCGAGTGCTCGTCTCCCTTGAGGTCGCTCGAGACGAGTGGCTCATCGGTGTACGCCATGATCCCCTTCAGGTCGCCCGTGGAGGCTCGCTTGAACGCGGCGTTGACCTCCTCCTTCGTCACCTCCCGCTTCACGGTGGCGACGAAGTCCACCACCGAGACCGTCGGTGTGGGAACCCGGAAGGCCATACCGGTGAACTTGCCTTTGAGCTCGGGGATCACGAGCGCTACTGCCTTCGCCGCGCCGGTGTCGTGAGGCACGATGTTCTCCGCCGCTGAGCGCGCGTCGCGTGGATCGTCGGACACGACGTCGAGAACTTTCTGCGAGTTCGTATACGAGTGGATCGTGGTGAGGAAGCCCTTCTCGATGCCGAACTCGTCGTTCAGTACCTTCGCCACGGGTGCGAGCCCGTTCGTCGTGCACGAGGCGTTGGAGATGATGTGGTGCTTTTCGGGGTCAAACTCCTCCTCGTTCACGCCAAGGACGATCGTCTTGTCCTCGTTCTTCGCCGGCGCCGAGATGATCACGTACTTCGCTCCGGCGTCGAGGTGCGCTTTCGCCTTCGTCGCATCGGTAAAGAAACCCGTTGACTCGATCACGATGTCGACGGCGAGCGCCTTCCAGGGGAGCTTCCCGGGGTCGCGGTCCTGCAGCACCTTCACGCTGTGGCCGTTGATGACGATCGCATCGGCCGTCGCGGAAACGTCGCCTTTGAAGTTCCCGTAGTTGCTGTCGTGCTTGAAGAGATGCGCGTTCATCTTGGGATCGGCGAGATCGTTCACGGCGACGATGTCGAGGTCCGGATGACGCTCGAGGACGGCCTTCAGGAACAGGCGGCCGATACGCCCAAAACCGTTGATGCCGATGCGCACACCCATGGCTGACCCCCCTTGTGACGTGAGACTAAAGGAACCACTCTCCTCGCCCCGACAGGCGCTCCCGGGCCGCGAACACAGCACCGATCATGCCGACCTCGCCGCCGAGCGCGGCCGGCACGACGCGCACCGCCGCCGCCGGCGCACGGAACGCGCGCTCGGCGATCGCGCGGCGCATCGGTTCGAGCACATGGCCCGGCTGGTTGTCCGCGATCGATCCGCCGACCACGATGAGCGCGGGGTTCAGCACGTTCACGAGGCCCACGGCGAGATTGGCGAGCGCCCGCTCGGCGCGCGTGACGATCGTCGACGCACGGGCATCGCCGCGGGCCGCCGCGTCGAAGACCGCCGCGGCGTCCGCGACCCCGTACGCGTCTGCCACGTTGCGGCCTGCGGCGAACGATTCCGCGCAGCCGAAGGAGCCGCAGCCGCAGCGCGGCAGATCGGCCCCCGCGTCGCGGGACGGGTCGAGCTGGAACGCGACGGGCCAATGCCCGATCTCGCCTGCCGTGTTCGTCGCGCCGCGCAGCATCCGGCCTCCGCTCACGATCGAGCCGCCGAGGCCGGTCGACACGGTGACGTAGATGAAATCCCGCACGCCGCGCGCTGCGCCGATCGCGCTCTCCGCGATGGCGGCCATCGCTGTGTCGCGGTCGAGGAAAACGGTGAGTCCGTCGAGCGCGTCGGAAAGCCGCGGGGCGAGGGCGAACTCTTTGAATCCAACGATGTTCGGCGCCTCGTGCACCAAGCCGGTGCGGTGGTCGAGCGGGCCCGGCGCGGAGCAACCAGCGGCGAGGAGCTCGTGAAGCGGCAGGCCCGCCTCGCGTGCGCTCGCGCGGGCGGAATCCGCGATCGCGCGGACGACCGAGTCGGCGCCGTCGCGAGGCGTGCGCCGTTCATCGCGCGCCGCGATCTCGTGATGGTCGCCATCCAGCGTCGCGATGACCGTGCGGATGTGCGTGCCGCCGAGATCGATGCCGAGGAAACTGTTGTCGCTCAGACCTTGGGAAGCTTGCCCGCGAGCTCCGGCGTCGACAGCGCGCTCGCGTCACCGAGCAGCACGGTCTTCTGCGCGGCCTTGTACCCCTTCTTCGCCTTGTCCTTGCCGAAGGTCTTCTCGGCGTCGGCGAAGATCGTAGTGACGAGGAGGGCCAGATACGGAAGGGCCTGGGCGTCGGCGAGGTGCTCGCGCTCGAGCGCCTCGACATCGATGCGGTCGTCGACGATCGGTAGCGGCCGATCGATCGGATCGGCCTGCTCGTCGACGCGCATCAGCAGGTTGGCGATGCGCTCCTCGACCCGGCTCTTGCCGTACTGACCGTTGTTGTATTCGGCGATGAGCGTGTTCGCGAGTGCGGCGAGCATGCCGACGCGACTGCCGACGACGCCTGCGGTCGGCAGCGGCATCCCTGCGACCGGGGGCGGGGCCGGCTTCTCACGGCCGAAACCGAACAGACCGCGCTTCTTCTTCTCGGGCGCTGCCGACGGCGGCGGGCTCCATTCCTCGACCGGTGGCGTCGCGGGTTCGGGGATACGGAGCGCCCGGGCGCGCGGGTCCGCACTCGCGGGGCTTCCCCATGGGTCGGCGGACGTCGCGCTCGGCGACGGAGCGGTCCAGGTGTTCTGCGTGTTCTGCGCCGGCGCTGGTGCACTCCACGCATCTTTTGCGGGTGGTGGCGCTTCGGCGGGAGGTGCCCACGAGTCGCGGACCGGAGCGGACGACGGCGGCGTGCCCCACGGATCGTCGGACGCCGCGGGCGTCGCGGGCGCCGGTGGCGCGGTCCAACGATCCGCCGTTGGGGCCGGCGGTGCTTTGGTGCCCCACTGGTCGGGGGCGGCCGTCGGCGCCCACGAGTTGCCCGACGGCTCCGCCGCCGCGGGGTGCTCTGGCTCCGTCGGAGCCGGACCGAAGATCCCGGAGAGTGCGCTGAGGCGATCGTCGAAGGCAGGCGGCGTGTCCGCGATCGGCGGCGCGATCCATTCGGGCGCCGGCGCCGGCGTCTCGGTCGCCCGGCCCCACTGCGGAGCGACCTCGGAGATGGGCACGGGCCCGCTCTCGCTCGGGGTCATCCTCCAGTCCTGATCCGGCACGGCCTGATCCGGCGTGATCCAGTCCTGAGTCGCTGCCGGGATCTCAGGTGCGGGCGTGGGCTCGGGCATCGTGAATTCCTGCGCGGGACTCGCGAACGTGTCCGCATGCGACTCGTACGACGGCGGCGCCTCGTACATCGGCGCGGGCTCGGACGCTGGCGCGGTCGGCTCCGGCTCGGACACCGGGGGCTCGTACGCTGGCGGCGGTGCCGCGGCGGCCTGCGGAACGATCTCGATGACCCCATCGCGCACGAGAGCGGCGAGCGTCGAGAGCGCGGCGTCGTGATCGAGATGGAGCATCGCGGCGACGGCGTTCAGATCGCGATCTCCGTTCACCGCGAGCACGACGCGCCAACGCTCGGATGTGAGCGTGACCGCACCTTGATCGACGGCGCGCTCGGAGAGGCGGAACGCCAGGTCGTCGCTGGGGATCAGAGCACGGAGCTCCTCGAGGCGTTTGCGTTCCGCTTCCCTCTCTTCTTCCGCTTTCTTTCGCGCGGCTTCCCGCTCGGCCTCGGCCTTTCGGCGCGCTTCCTCAGCCTGCTTCTTCGCCTGGTCGGCCTTGCGCAGCAGCTCGTCGAGCGTGCCCTCCAGGTTCGAGGGCGGCGCGTCATCCCAGGGCGTGAACTCGAACTCGGCGCCCTCGAGCGCGAAGATGGCGCCGAGCGCGAGCAGTGGCTCCTCCTCGGCGAACACCGCGGTCACGACGCGGCCTCCGGCGATACCGAGAGCGCCGACCCGATCGTCCGCTCGCAGTTGCAGCTCGCCGGTCTTCTTTGTCTGCCCGAGCAGGTCCAGGACAGCCCGTAAGGGGAAGTCCTGAACACTTCCGCGAAGCGTCATCTGAGCGCGATCTGAGTCGCCTTGTCGAACACGTGCAGTTTCTTCAGGTTGAACCCGACCCGCAACATCGCGCCGGGGCGCGTCTGGGTGTTGGTGGAGACGCGCGCGACGAAGGTCTGTCCGTCCGCCGATAGCTGAAGCTGCAGCTCGTTACCGAGGAATTCCACGACTTCCACACGAGCTTCAACGGGCAGATGTCCGTTCTGCTGCGCGTTGGCGAGGTCATCGATGTCTTCGGGCCGGACCCCCAGCACCACCTCGCGGCCGGCCGCTTCGGCGGCCTGGCCCTTCACCGGCGCGCGGAAGAAGCCGGCATCGGCGGTCGCGCCACCCCCGCCGCCAACGATCTTCGCGTCGAAGAAGTTCATCGACGGAGATCCGATGAAGCCCGCGACGAAGAGATTGTTCGGGCGCTCGTGAAGATTCTCCGGTGTGTCCAGCTGCTGGAGCTCGCCCGCGCTCATCACGGCGATGCGGTCGCCCATCGTCATGGCTTCGACCTGATCGTGCGTCACGTAGATGGTCGTGCGACGAAGACGCTGATGGAGCTTCTGCAACATCGCGCGCGTCTGGATACGCAGCTTCGCGTCGAGGTTCGACAGCGGCTCGTCCATCAGGAAGACCGCGGGCTCCCGAGCGATCGCGCGGCCGACGGCGACTCGCTGTCGCTGACCACCCGAAAGCTCCTTCGGCTTGCGCTTCAGCAGCTGCCCGATCGAGAGCATCTCGGCCACCTCGTTCACCCGCCGCTCGATCTCGGGCTTGGGGACGCTGCGCAGTTTGAGGCCGAATGCGATGTTGTCGTAGACGCTCATGTGCGGATACAGCGCGTAGTTCTGGAAGACCATGGCGATGTCGCGGTCCTTGGGCGCGACGTCGTTCACGCGGCGTTCGCCGATGAAGATGTCGCCGGTGGTCTGCTCTTCCAGACCGGCGAGCATCCGCAGCGCGGTGGTCTTGCCGCAGCCCGAGGGGCCGACCAGCACGAGGAACTCCTCGTCGCGGACCGCGAGGTTCAGGTCCTTGACCGCGCTGGTCTCTCCGAACTTCTTGTTGACGTGGTCGTAGGTGACGGTCGCCATAGACGTTGGAGTTTATGTCACGGGCCGTCCGGCAGCAGGCGCGAGAACAGGGAGCCGAAGTGCGTCGCCGCCCGGTCGACCAGGCTCACACGCGCTTGGATCGCCGCGTCCTGCGAGCGCTCGGAGCCGGCTCGCAGGCGCGCCAGGACGCGAATCCGGTAGGCCACCGCGCCGGGCGGCGGGTCAAGCGCCACGAAGAGGAGGCGCCCCTCGCCTGCCGCGACGGCCTCGCTGTCGACGATGGCGATCTGGCGGGGCCGTCCGGTCGCGCTCGCGTAATACGCGACCCGAGCGAAGGCCTCGCGAACCTCGTCGTCCGCGACGACGAGGCGCACCGCGAGCGCTCGCTCCGCTGGCAGCGGACGCAGCTCGCTCTCGATCCCCCAGGCGCGGCCAGAGGGCACACCGAGCGTGAACGTGCCCGCCTCCTCTTCGAGCGAGGCGCGAGGCGTCGTGCGGCGGAAGTGCGTGCGATCGTCATCGGCAGCCGCAGCCTGGGCCACGACTCCCAGCAGCACGAGCACGAGCGCGAGCAACCCTGACCGACGCATGCGCCGACCTTAAGCCGGGCGACAGCGCGTGTCTGTCCCTCGCGCGTCGCACGTTCATGCGACGACGTGTGACATGAAAGAGGTACCTCATTCACGCCAGGCGGACGAGGTACGTCCCGATCTCGTACGGCGCGAGCCGGATGGCCACGGCGCCGTCGATCACGTCGGGCGGCGCCGCGGTGCGCACGATGTCGAGCCCGGTGTTACCGAGACCGAGCTCGCCTTCGCGCAGATCGACCGCGCGAGCCTCGAGCGGACGTCGTGCGAAGCGGAGCGTCGCGAATGCCGGCTCGCGCGAAGGATTGAAGAGACGCGCGACGATCGCGCCATCGGGACCGGCGCGCAAGGCCGAGGGCTGTACCACCAGGTCGCCCTCGACCGTATAAAAGGAGTGGGCGTCCTCGGCGCTGCGGCCGACCCACGGCGGTGCCAGCCACTCGCGGATCTCGCGCGCCGCACGCGGGAGCGTCATCGCGTCGCCGAGCGGCACGACGGAGTAGCGATACTCGCGCTCGCCGATGCACTGCGCGCTCGGCGTCGCGAGCGCTGGCCCCGCGTGTCCCGTGCGCTCCGGAAGGTCGCCGCGTGAGAGGAATCCGACGGCGCGCAGCAGCGTGATCGCGATCGTCCGCCCATCGTGGAGCACCGCGTACTCGCGCAGGCCATCGACGCCAACGGCAAGGCCGGTCGCCGTGCCCTCGACCGCGACGAGGTCGTGGACCGCGCGCTCGGCGGTCGGCTGTTCGATCCAGCCTGGGCGCGGGGCGACGCGCGTATCGCGCTCGAGCCAGGCGAACGCCGCGCCGGCGACGTGCTTCAGTGAGCGGGTGCCGGTCTCGCACAGTACGCGAAGCCGGTGGTCGCGCGCCTGGTTGTCGACGACGAGTCGGACGTCGACGCGCCGCGCGCCGGCATCGAGCGAGACCTCAGCGCGCACTGCGCAGGGGACGAGCTCGGGCGTGCGCGCGAGCCGGTCGTCGCGCAGGCCCGCGGGCAGCCGCAGGACAAACTCGACGGTCACCTTAGCGCGGTCGCCCGATACCGTGGTGCGCCGGGTCCCGGTGAGGTCGCGCGACCCCAGCGTCGGGCCGGCGTATGAATAGGTGTATTCGTCGCCCCGGTCGCCCTCGTCGAGCAGTGCACCATGAGGCCCGGTGCGCGCGCCGCTGAGACGGTCGATGACGACGAATGAGCCATCCGGCGCGACCTCGACGCGCAGTGCCTCGTTCTCGATCACGCCGTCCTCCGGCGACGTAGGCGGCGGCCCATCGGCGCGGCGCGCTGGCGCGGTTCCGAACGCGGCGCAGCGCACGCGCGTCGGCGTACCGTCCAGCGCGACGACGGCGTCCCGCTCCCAAGGCACGGAGCTCCACACCACCGGCGTCGTTCCGGACGGCACGAGCTCGCGAGCAAGACGAGCGGCGAGCGCTTCGCCGTCGGTCCGGACGCGCAGGAAGCGCGGCGCCATGTCCACGTCGTGCACGGCATCGATCGAGCAGCCGCAGATCGAGTCGTGCGGATGGTTCTGCAGGAGCGTGCGCCAGAGCGAACGCACCTCATCTCGCGCGCCGCCGCCCGTGAGCGCGTCGAACGGCTCGCAGCGCTCGAGCAGCAGCCGTTCGCATGAGGCGTTCTCCTGCTTGATCCACACGCGGGTCGAATTGACCCCTCGGAGGATCGGCCGGTAACGGCCGCGGACCATCTCGCCCACGACCGTGCCGCGCGGCTGCGCGACCACCGTCTCGTATTCCTCGAGGCTCGAGATGCGGGCATCGATGTTCGGCGCCGCCGCGTGCAGAGCCGTGACCGCTTCGGCTAAGCGCGGGTACGCATCGACGTGGTCATCGCCCACCATGAAGAGGAGTGCGGTGCCGTTCGCGTACGCCGTCGTGACGTCGAGCAGGCGGCCGAGGCGACGGCGGACCCGCGCGCGAAGCTGCTGCGGCGTCTCGGTGAGATCGCCGACAAGCGCAAGCCCGCCCGAGTAGTGATCGACGAGGTGTGTCGCCAGGACGCGGTCACCCGAGGGCGCCTGCCAGCGGAACTCCGCACCGACGCGCTCACCCTCGTCACCAACTCCGCGCGAGAAGACGTAGGTGCTGTAGCCGAAGCCACGCAGCAGCTGGGGCGTTTGCGCCGGATGGCCGAACGGATCCGCGACGTATCCGACGCGCATCGCACGGCCGAACGAGGCAGCGACGCGTAAGCCCTCCTGGAAATTCCGGAGCAGCGATTCGCCGGACACGAGCAGGTTGTCGGCGAGCACGTACCACGGCCCGATGAGCAGTCGCTCGGCACGAACCAACGCCTCGATGCGCGAGCGATCGTCCGGCCGTTTCTCGAGGTAGTCCTCGATGGCGATGGTGTGCCCGTCGAAGGTGAACGAGCGGAAGGCGCTGTCCCGCTCGAGCAGGTCGAGAAGCTTCGACACCATCGGCACGAGCCGCGCCCGATAGCCCTCGAACCGCTCGTACCACTCCCGGTCCCAGTGCGTGTGCGGCACGACGAACGCGCGCCAGCGTACGCGGCGCCGGAGCAGCGCGACCACCAGCGGCGCGCTGAGGCCCGAGACAGTGCCGATGAGCGCGCCACCGATCACGTCGAGCGGGTAATGCACACCGACGGCGACGCGTTCGAATGCGACGGCGGTCGCGAACAGCAGCGCCGGCAGACGCCACGCCGGCGCGACGTGACCGACCGCGAGCGCCGCGCCGAACGCGAATGCGGTGTCCCCCGACGGGAACGAGAACGTCGTCGGCTCGGTGACGAGCGTCGGCGGGAGGTCGAGGACGACGGTGAAGGGACGCTCGCGGCGAACGACGAGCTTGAGTAGCTCAGCGACGAGCCAGCCGTCGCACAGGCCGAGGTACACCGTGAGGGTGCTCCACAGCGCGCGGCGTCCCCAGCCCCGTGCATAGGCGATGAGCACGCCAGAGATCCACCAGATCAGTCCGTTCCAGTTCAGGTACGCGACCGCGATGGCGAGCGTGGCGAGCAGCGAGTTGTTCGAGACGGCGGTCACGATCGCGATGTAGAGCTGGCGGTCGAAGGTGAAGATCGCGTCCATCAGCCGCGCACGTGCCGCCAGACGAAGATGCCGACCGCGGCGACGATCGCGGCCGCGACGAGGTAGTCGAGACCTTTGAGCGATTGCTTCAGCTCGAGCCAATGGTCACCGAGCTGCATCCCGCCCCAGACCAACAGCATCACCCACGGGACCGCGCCGAGGACCGAGAAAAGGGTGAAGCGCCAGAGCGGCATGCGTGCGATGCCCGCGGGCACGGAGATGAAGGTGCGGACGATCGGCAGCATCCGCGAAAAGAACACCGTCACCTCACCGAACCGCGCGAACCAGCGCTCCGCGAGCTCGAGGTCATGAGCGCTGATGAGCACGTATTTGCCGTATCGCTCGACCAGCGGCCGACCGCCATATGCTCCGATCGCGTAGCTGGCGAGTGAGCCAAGCGTATTGCCGAGAACGCCGGCGAAGACCGCGCCCCAGTAGCTCCAGGGCGAGGACGTGAGCGGCTCGATGAGACCGCGCGACACGCTCCAACCGGCGAACGGAAGGATCAGCTCGGATGGCAAGGGGATCGCACAGCTTTCGATGGTCATCGCGATGACGACACCGATGTAGCCGAGCCGCTCGTAAAGCGATTCGAGAAAGGGCAGAACGATCGCGTCGAGCGCGTCGAGCACGCCGGTATGATGGCCTCACGAGGAAGGATGCGTGAACTCACATGGAGGGACGCATGCCTGACGATCACTTGACACTCGACGAACAGCTCGCCGGCGGGGTCGCCAAGATCGGATCGGCCGACGTCGTCGTGGGCATCCCCAGCTTCCGCAACGCCGCGACGATCGGCTATGTCGCCGCGACCGCGGCCAAAGGCCTACGCGAGTATTTCCCCGACCTGCGCGTCGCGATCGTGAACGCGGACGGCGGCTCACAGGACGGCACGCCCGATCGCGTCGTCGAAAACGCGTCCGGCGTGCCCGTCGCCGTCGGCCGTTATATCGGACCGCCGGGCAAGGGCTCAGCGTTCCGCGCGATCTTCACGGCGGTCGGCATGCTCGGCGCGCGCGCCTGCGCCGTTGTCGACAGCGATCTCCGCAGCATCACACCGGAGTGGATCGGGAGGTTGCTCACACCGGTCACCCGCGGCGACATCGACTACGTGACACCGCTGTACGCGCGACACAAGCACGACGGCACGATCACGAACTCGGTCGCGTATCCCCTCACCCGCGCGCTGTACGGGCTGCGCGTGCGCCAGCCCATCGGTGGTGAGTTCGGCTTCCGCGCCGAGCTGGCGCGCGCGTATCTCGAGCAGCCGGTGTGGGACACCGACGTCGCGCGCTTCGGCATCGACATCTTCATGACCACGACGGCGATCGTGCGCGGGGCACGTGTCGCGCAGGCCTTCCTTGGCGCAAAGGTGCACGACCCGAAGGATCCCGCGGCGGACCTCGGACCGATGTTCACCCAGGTCGTCGGCACCCTCTTCCGCATGGCAGCTGAGAACGAGGCGACGTGGTCGAAGGTGCAGGGCTCGAAGGCCGTGCCACTTGTCGGAGACGTGATGCCCGTCGAGCCCGAGGCGATCCCCGCGGATCCCGTGCGACTGCGTGCGAAGTTCGCGGCCGGCAAACGCGAACAGGAATCGACGTGGCGCGAGATCCTCTCCGCGCCCGTGCCCGAGACGATCGACGCCACGGCGTGGGCGCGCATCGTGTTCGATCACCTCGGCGCGGCGCTCCAGCGCCCCGCTCGAAGCGAGGAGCTGGCGCGTTCGCTGCTGCCGCTCTATCAGCTGCGGACGGCGTCCTTCATCGAAGAGGTGCGCGCCATGACCACGACGCGGTCCGAAGCGGTCGTCGAGGAAGGCGCGCGCGTCATGGAAGAGGAGAAGCGCCGGTGGGGCGAACGGCGCAGCGAGGGCCGAGCGCGGAGCGCGTCCACCGCGTGAGCGTCTCGCTCAAAGAGGACGCCCTCGTCCTGATCACCGAGAACGACGGCTCGCTCCAGCTCGGGAGCGCGAGCCCGTTCGGGCTCTACTACCACGACACGCAGTTCCTCTCGGGGTACGCGCTCCGCGTGAACGGCGCGCCGCCGATCCTGCTGTCGGCGAACACCGAGCAGAACTACGTCGCGACCTTCCAGCTGATGCGAGCGGAAGGCGCGACGCTCGGCACCGCGCGCCACGCGGCGGAAGCGCTATCGATCCGGCGCACGCGCTTCCTCGCCGACGGCGTGCGCGAGCGCATCGGCGTGCTGAACGCGAACCCGCGGCCGGTGCGCGTCGCGCTCGAGCTCGAGTTCGAGGCGTCGTTCCGCGACATGTTCGCGGTACGTGGGCAGCGCGAGGTCGCCGCCACGCCCCACGAGGTGAGGCGCGGCGCTCGCGAGGGCGGCATCGTCTTCGAGCGCGTCGGCCGCGACGCGGTGCGGCGCACGACCGACATCACGATGCGGCCGGCGCCTGACCGTATCGAGGGCAACGTCTTCCACATCGAGCGCGAGCTGCCGCCGCAGGGTGTGCTGACGATCGAGCTCATGGTGATCCCGCGCGAGGACGGCGCGGGCGCGGCGCCGTCGCCGGACCGTTTCGACGACGCGATCGATGCGCTGAACGCGCGCTACCGCCGCTTCTTGCGCGGCTGCGCGCGCTACACGACGAGCTCCGAGACGCTCGACGAGGGCCTGATCACACGCAGTGCGCTCGACCTGCGCGCGCTCATGGAGTTCCACGACAGCGGCCCCTACCCGACCGCGGGCATCCCGTGGTATGCGGTCCCGTTCGGTCGTGACGGGCTCATCTGCGCCTACCAGACGCTCGGCTGGAATCCGGACATCGCCCGCGGCACGCTGCGGCTGCTCGCGAAGTACCAGGGCCAGAAGGTGGACGACTTCTCAGAGGAGGAGCCGGGGAAGATCTTCCACGAGCTGCGCCGCGGTGAGCTCGCGCGACTCGGTGAGATCCCCCACCGCCCGTACTACGGATCGGTCGACGCGACACCGCTCTTCGCGCTGTTGGTCGCCGAGACGGTCAAATGGACCGCCGATCGAGAGTTCTGGCGCGAGCTGCTGCCCGCGGCGGAGCGCGCGCTCACGTGGTGCGACACCTACGGCGATCCCGATCGCGACGGCTATGTCGAATACGGCCCGCGCGGCTCGGACCTGCGCAGTCAAGGTTGGAAGGATTCACCGCAGTCGCTCTCGGAGCCGGACGGCACGTGGTCGAAGCTGCCCGCCGCGCTCGTCGAGGTCCAGGCCTACGTCTACGCAGCGAAGATGGGCCTATCGGATCTGTACGCGATCGACGGCGACACGACTCGCGCGGACCGTTTGCGCGGCGAGGCGCGCGAGCTACGGGAGCGTTTCGAGCGCGATTTCTGGATGGCCGACCAGGGCTGCTACGCGCAGGCGCTCGACGGCGACAAGAAGCAGGTGCGAGCGGTGACGAGCAATGCCGGCCACGCGCTGTGGTGCGGCATCGCGAGCCCCGACCGGGCGGCGGCGCTGGTGCACCGGCTCATGACCCCAGACATGTACACCGGCTGGGGCATCCGCACGCTCTCGAGCACCTACCCGACGTATAACCCGATGAGCTATCACAACGGCTCGGTCTGGCCGCACGACAACTCGCTCATCGCACAGGGTTTCGCGCGGTACGGCTTCCGCGAGGAGGCGGCGGAGATCACCAGCGCGCTCATCGAAGCCGGCCGCCGCTTCCCGGACGCGCGCCTGCCCGAGCTCTTTTGCGGTTTCCAGCGCGATCTCCGTTTCTCGTCGCGACCGGCGGATTACCTCGTCTCGTGCATCCCGCAGGCGTGGTCGGCGGGCATGGTGTTCCTCTGCATGCGCACGCTTCTTGGACTGGTGCCCGACCTCGCGACGCAGCAGCTGCTCATCGATCCGGCGCTCCCGCCGTGGCTCGAGCGGATCGACGTTCGCGACATGCTCGTGTTCGGCGAACGCATGACGTTCCGCGTTCGCCGCGGCGCGAAGGGCGACCACGTCGCCGGCGGGCAGGGCCGCCTCGCGCAAACGAGGACGGCCGCTCCAGCGTGACGGGCGGCGTGCGCCGCATCCTGTTCGTCCATTACACGACGCCGCAGGTCCTCGGCGGAGTCGAGCAGGTCATGGCCGCGCACGCCGCCGCGCTCCTCGCGGCGGGCAAGGACGTCGCGGTGCTCGCCGGGCGCGGCGGAGCGAAGCCGCGTGGCGTTCGCGTGATCCGCGTCGCCGAGGCCGACTCACGCCATCCGATCGTCGAGCGGAACCTCGCCGCACTTTCGAGCGGGGTGCGCCCCCCGGAGTACGACGCGCTCGTCGCGCGCCTGGCGACCAAGATCCGTCTGCACGTCGCACGCGCCGATCGCGTCGTCGTGCACAACATCATGACCATGCCGCTGAATCTGGCGCTCACGGAAGTGCTCGCGACCCTGGCACGGGAGCATCCGGACCGCTTCATCGCCTGGACGCACGACATCTCGTACTTCGACGAACGCTACGCCGCTCTGCGTCGGAGGGGTTCACCCTGGGATCTGGTCACGCGCGCGGTGCCCGGCGTGCGGTACGTCACGGTCTCGCAGGAACGCCGGGAGCAGCTCTCGCAGCTCACCGGTCTCGCGCGCGACGACATCGAGGTCGTCACGAACGGCATCGACGTCGGCGAGGTGCTCGGCCTCGCTCCGACCGGCCTACGACTCGCGCAGCGCCTGCGCCTTTTCGACGCCGACCCGCTGCTTCTCCTTCCGGTGCGCCTCACGCGGCGCAAGAGGATCGAGGCGGCGATCGACGCCACCGCGGTCCTCCGTCGCCGTGGTCGCGCCGCGGTCCTCGTCGTCACGGGGACCGCCGGACCGCACGACGCCTCGAACCAGGCCTACCTCCGGGAGCTCGCCGCGCGCGCGAAGAAGGTCGAAGGCGTGCACCTGCTCGCGTCGCTCGGCCTGAAGATCAGGTACGGCACGGTCGTCGACCTCTACGCGCTCGCCGACGTGCTCGTCTTCCCCAGCGAGAGCGAGGGTTTCGGCATCCCGATGCTGGAGGCCGGCTTGCACCGTATGCCGATCGTGTGCAGCGACATCCCCGCACTGCGCGAGACCGGCGGCGACGACCCGCTCTACGTCCCACCCGACGCGAGCGGCGAGCAGATCGCCGACGCGGTCGAGCGCGCGCTCGACACGCCGGTGATGCGGATGCGGGTGCGCGCCCGCGAGCACGCCTGGCCGCGGGTCCTGCGCGAACGCGTGCTACCCGTCATCCTCGGTCGTACCGCATGAAGTGCCTCGTCGCGATCGTCGATCCGGAGCGCGACCGCGCCGTCGTCGATCTCGCGGTCGCCCTCGCTGCGGGCGAGGAGCTCATTCTCGTCTCGGCGATCGAGGTGCCCGAGGGCGACACGCTCGCCTCGGTGCAGCCCGAGGCGCGCCGTCTCCGGCGCACGCTGGACCAGCTCACGCCCGCCGACGTACGCGCGCGTACGCTCGTGACCGTCGCGCGGCAGGGCTGGCAGGCGATCCAGGAGACCGTCGCGACCGAGCGCCCCGATCTGCTCCTGCTCTCGTGGCGGCGGCCGGGCTGGGATCTCCTGGGAACGACGATCGAGGACGTCCTGCGCAATCCGCCGTGCGACATCGCCGTGGTGAAGGGTCCGCTCTCGCGCGCGCGGCGCATGCTCGTTCCGGTCCGCGGCGGTCGCTACGCCGACCTCGCCGCGAAGGTCGCGATCGGTTGGGCGCGCGCGCGCGGCGGCAGCGTGACGCTCCTCCACGTGCGGACCCCGGGCCGCCGTACGCCGACCCTCTATCAGCTGCTGGGCGAGCGCGCGCTCGACGAGCGCGTCGATCGACTCATCACGCGCACCGGCGATCCCGCCGACGTGATCAACGAGGAGCTCGCGGAGCATGACGCGATCGCGTTCGGCGCGACCGGTCGCAAGGATCAGGAGGACCCGCTCGGTCCCGTGGGTCAGGCCATCGTCGCGAACGCGCGCGCGGCCGTCGTGGTGCGCACCGCCGCGCCCTTCAGCGCGAACCTCACGCTCCCGCTCCCGACACTGCCGTCGGACCGCGCCGAACGCAGCCGCGTCGTCAGCGAGATCGTCGACAAGTGGTTCGTGCAGAACACGTTCAGCTCCAGCGAGTTCGCGGACCTGCGACGGCTCGTCGAGGAAAAGGAGCGGCAGAACCTCCGCATCTCCGTCGGATTGCCCACGCTGAACGAGGAGGCGACGGTCCGCCGCGTCATCCGCGCGATCCGCTCGCGTCTCATGGAACGGATCCCGCTGGTGGACGAGATCGCGGTCATCGACTCGGATTCCGATGACCAGACACGCGAGATCGCGCGCGAGGAGGGTGTCGCGGTGCACGTCCTCGGCGACATCCTCCCCGAATACGGCGCGCGCCGCGGAAAAGGCGAGGCGCTCTGGAAGAGCCTGCACGTGCTGACCGGCGATATCGTCGTGTGGATCGACACCGACGTGACCGATACGCATCCGAAGTTCGTCTACGGGCTGCTGGGCCCGCTGCTCCTTCGGCCGGACGTGCACTTCGTGAAGGCCTTCTACCAGCGACCGCTTCGTATCGGCGCCGAGGTGCTGGCGTCGGGCGGAGGCCGCGTCACCGAGCTCTCCGCGCGTCCGATCCTCAATCTGTTCTTCCCCGAGCTGTCCGGCATGGTGCAGCCGCTGTCGGGTGAGCAGGGCGGACGACGCTCGCTGCTCGAGCAGCTCCCCTTCTTCACCGGGTACGGCGTCGAGACCGGACTCCTCATCGACACGCTGCAGCGCGCTGGGCTGGGCGCGCTCGCGCAGGTCGATATGAAGCACCGCATCCACCGGAACCAGGACCTGCTCAGTCTCTCCAAGATGAGCTTCCAGATCCTTCAGGTCGCGCTCAAGCGCGTCGGCGAGGCCCACGGGGAGCGGATCTGGGAAGAGGCGAACGCGACGCTCAAGCTCATCACGCAGACCGAGGGCGGGAAGCTCCACCTCGAGATGCACGACATCGCGATCGGCGAGCTACCACCGATGGCGACGATCCCCGAATACATCACCGCGCGCCGTCGGTGAAGGTCCTCCGTACCGTCTCCGACGTGCGCGCGTGGCGCGCGGGTGCCGGGCGCGTGGGGTTCGTGCCGACGATGGGGGCGCTGCACGCCGGGCACATGTCGTTGGTGGAGCGCGCGGTCAGCGAAACCAACGCGGCGATCGCATCGATCTTCGTCAACCCGACGCAGTTCGGGCCGAACGAGGACTTCGCGGCGTATCCGCGGCGCGAGGCCGAGGACATCGCGCTGCTCGAGAAATACGGATGCGCCGCGGCCTTCGTGCCGCCGGTCGCGGAGATCTATCCGCCGGGCGACGCGACGCGCGTGACGCCCGGGCCGATCGCGGCGCCGCTTGAGGGTGCCGCGCGACCCGGCCACCTCGTCGGCGTCGCGACCGTCGTCGCGAAGCTGCTCGCGATCGTGCGACCCGACATCGCGTTCTTCGGCCAGAAGGATTTCCAGCAGCTGCGCGTGCTGCAGACGATCGCCCGCGATCTCCGTCTCGGCGCCGAGATCGTCGGCTGCCCGACCGTGCGCGAGCCAGACGGCCTCGCGCTTTCGTCGCGCAACGCCTACCTCACGCCGGAGCAGCGGCACGACGCGGTCGCGCTCTCGCGCGGATTGTTCAGGGCTCGCGAGATGTGGGAGCAGGGCGTGCGGACACCAGTGCGCTTGAGCAATGCAGTACGCCGCTACATCGATGCACCGGCAATCGCGCTCGAGTACGTTTCGGTCGCCGACCCGCTCACGCTCACGGAGCTCGAGCTCCTCGCACCGGTGGACAGCGCCGTGATCTCACTTGCGGCGCGCGTGGGCCGCGCGCGGCTCATCGACAAT
>VBFY01000089.1 GCA_005889405.1 Chloroflexota bacterium
TCGGTCGCCGAAGTGCAGGCCCGCCATCTTGAGTCCGCTGGTCGGGTCGTACGGGAACCCGTAGTAGAAGCGGTCGGTGTCCTCGACGATATAGACGGGCAGCTTCGTGAACGCATCGAGCTCACCGCGCGGCTCGAACCAGAAGAGCACGCTCCGCTCGACCCACAGATGCGGGGCAAGCTTGGGCAGCAGCCGCGGCAGCCACGAGCCGGCCGTGATCACGAGACGCTGCGCGCGGTAGCTGTCCTGGGCGGAGGTCACGCGTACGCCCTCGCCGTCGCGCTCCCAGCGGTCGATCGGCTCGGAGAAGCGCAGCGTCGCGCCGTGCCGCTCCGCGAGACGCAGATGCGTTTCGACCGCGCGTTCCGGCGCGAGCCAACCCGCTTGCGCGTCGGCGACGCCGACCCAGTCAGGGCCGATATTGAAGACCGGATAGCGTCGCCGGAGCTCCGCGTTGTCGACGAGCTCGTGAGCGAGACCATGAGTCCGCGCGCTCGCGAGCGATCCCGACACGAGCTCGCCGTGCGGCGGACCCATGTACAGACCGCCGGTCTGCGTGAGCAGCGTCTCTCCGCTGTCGCGCTCGAGCTCGCGCCACAGGTCCCAGGCGCGCTTAAGCAGCGGCACGTAGCTCGGGTGTTCGTAGTAGGAGAGCCGGATGATGCGCGACAGACCACCGAACGAGGCGAGCGTGTGGCCGCGCGCAAAGCGATCGAATCCAAGAACGGTCTGACCGCGCTTCGCGAGGTGATACGCCGCCGCGCTGCCGTGCGCGCCCACACCGATGACGATCGCGTCCCACATCGTTGTCAAGGGAGCGGATCTCCGTATGGCTCCGCCGCGCGCGCGAGCTCGCGATAGAAGTCGACCACGAACCCCCGACCAGGTTCGGCGAGCTGCTTACCCGTCTCCGTTTCGAGCGTCAGCGCGGATCCCTTACCGGACAGCATGAAGTCGAGGATCCTCGCTAGCGGCCAGTCGAACTCTCCATGCGTTCGGATGGCTTGGTAGACGCCGAAGGCGCCGAACTTCTCGAGCAGATCCGCGTCGGCCACGACCTTGGCATCCAGACCGTCGGGGTGCTCATCGCGCATGCTGCCTTTATGAGTGCGGATGCAGCTCGCTTGTTTCGCGATGTCATCCGGCGAATAGAAAATCCCAGCGGCGTCTAGATATTCGGGCAGCTTGTCGGCGCCGCGGGGCCCGTGGCCTTCGGGGGGTCCGTAGAGGTAACCGATGTCGTGCATGACGATCGCAGGGAGGACGACGCGCATGTCGGCACCTTCGGCCTCGCCGATGATGATCGCGTTGATCGTGTCGCGATAGATGTGCTCCCAGTTATGAGCTGTCAGCTTCTTCTCGGCACCGAAGCGTCGTTTCGTATACGTGACCACTGACCGAAGGCGGGGATCTTGATCCAGGTAGGCTTTCAGCTTTTCTCGAGGTTGGTCGTGGCTCGTGGTCATCACCGCTTCTCCCAGATCTAAACGCGCGCTCTCGCCCCTTCTAGCCGGCCACCGTCATCGCGACGATGTTCGCGACCTCGTCGGTGCGCTGAATTCCGGCCTCGACGCCTTTGATCCGCCCGCTCTGCAGTCCGCTCCGCACCGCGTCTTCGATCGCGCGGCTCGCATCACTCTCGCCGAGGTACTCGAGCATCAGCGCGACGGCGCCGATGGATCCGATCGGGCTGGCGACGCCTTTGCCCGCGTACTTCGGCGCGGATCCGTGGATCGGCTCGAACATCGAGACCTTGCCGGGGTTGATGTTGCCCGACGCCGCGACGCCCAGACCGCCGCAGATCGCGGCGCCGAGGTCGGTGATGATGTCGCCGAAAAGATTCGTGGTCACGATCGTGTCGAACTGCTCCGGCTTCAGGACCAGCCACATGCATGCGGCGTCGACGTACATCGCGTCACGCGTGACATCGGCGTACTCCTCGCCGATCTCGTCGAAGATCCGGCGCCAGAGGTCCTGCACCGGGATCGCATTCGACTTGTCGACGAGGGTGAGGTGCCGTTCCGGCCGCGTGCGCGCGAGTGCGAACGCGTAGCGGACGATGCGCTCGATGCCCGGGCGCGTGAAGCGCATCGGCACTTCGGCGACCTCGTCCTTGCCGCTGCCGGTGACCCAGCCGGTCTGGCCGTATACGTCCTCGGTGTTCTCGCGCACGACGACGAGATCGATGTCCTCCGCGCGCTTGCCCTTGAGCGGCACGAGGCGGTCGTCGTACGCGACGATGGGACGGAGGTTCACGAACAGGTCGAGGCGCCGGCGCATGCCGAGGATCACGTCCCGCTCGACCACGCCGCGCGGAGCGCGCGGATCGCCGATCGCACCGAAAAGGACGGCGTCGAACGCTCGCAGCCCGTCGATGTCCTCCGGCGTGATGCGCTCAGCCGAATCTACGTAACGCGCCGAAGACCACCGCAATTCCTCGCGCAGTGTGGAAAAGTCGAAACGCCGCTCGGCCGCGTCCAGGACGCGGAGCGCGGCGCGCGTGACCTCGGGGCCGATCCCGTCGCCGCCGATTACGGCAAGTCGGAATGAGGCGCTCATGGGATGCCGGCAATGCTCGCAGAACCGTTGACGTGGCGCAGACAGGCGACTAAATTCCAATGCAGATGCTTTACCGCTGTGCCGCCATGGTCATGCCCGAGGCCCATTGCACTTGCGTCTGTGCGATGGGCGACCACGCTTTGGGAGGCAGCAGCTAGCGCGCATACCCGTTCTCAGCTTTTCAGCGCAGGCCTCCCCCACGGGAGGCCTTTCGTTTTCTTGGAGGTAAGACAGATGAGCGACACGAGATATCTGGCGATCGCGTTCTCGAGCCGGATCGCCAATGGCCACCTGCGGACCGCGGTCACCGCAGCCGCTCCGCCCGACGCGAAGGTCGTGCGTACGCGGTCAGATGTGGTCGCGGCGGTCTTCGAGGTGGGGGAAGACGTCGACGCGCGCAGCGAGGGGGAGCGGCTGCGCCGTCGCGTCTCCAAGGAGGCGGATGACGACGAGCTCTCGGTCGCCGTGTCGGGTCCGAAGCGCGGCGCCACGGGTGCACACCTCGCGCTGCTACAGGCGGAGCAGGCGGTCTCCCTCGTGCGGACGAACGGGGGCAAAGCGAAGACGACGCACTTCGAGGACCTCGGGTCTTATCGCTTCGTCCTCGGGCAGCCGGAGAGCGACATCGAGGCGTTCGCCGAGCGCGTGCTCGGCCCGCTCGCCGACGACGATCGCTACGCCGATCTCGTCCGCACGCTCGATGCCTATCTCAAGCTTCACGGAAGCGTGAACGGAGTCGCGCGCGAGCTGTACCTGCACCGCAACACGGTGCGCCAGCGCCTCCGTCGCATCGGTCAGCTCACCGGCGCGAAGCTGAGCAGCTCGGACGACCGCCTCGCGTTGCAGCTCGCGCTCCTCGGACGCCAGGCGCTGGAGCGCATCGCGAGTTAGTTTCGGCGACGGTGACGAAAGACCAGGGCTCGAACTGGCTCTTCGACGAGTTCGCACACGCGGGCGACGAGCATCTCGATCCTACGTATGTCAGGACGTATGACCGCAAGGCCGGAACGGATCCGACCGCGGATGTCGCTCTGCTTCGCGATCTTGGCTTGGACACACGCGCCACGCTGGTGGATCTCGGCGCGGGGACGGGCGCCTTCGCCCTGGCCGCGGCGCGGTTCTCCGGGAGCGTCGTCGCGGTCGACGTTTCGTCCGCGATGTTGGCGAATCTTCGCGCCAAGCTCGAGCGCCTCGGCTCGACCAACGTGACGTGCGTGCGCGCTGGGTTCTTGACCTACCAACACGCGCCAGAGACCGCCGACTTCGTCTACTCGCGCAACGCGCTTCACCACTTGCCGGACTTCTGGAAGGCCCTCGCGCTCGAACGCATTGCCGCGATGCTTCGTTCCGGCGGCACATTGCTGCTTCGGGATCTGGTGTTCTCGTTCGCGCCCGGCGACGCCGCGAGCACGATCGAGGCTTGGCTCGCAGCGGCCCCGCCGACCTCGGATCACGGTTGGACCCGGGCGGAGCTCGAGACCCACCTCCGCGATGAATACAGCACCTACAGCTGGCTGCTCGAATCGATGCTGGAGCGCTCGGGCTTCGAGATCACGAGTGTGAGTCATAGCCCCTCGAAGGTGTTCGGCGCGTATACCGCCGTGAAGCGCTAGGAGATCCTGGGCGCGACCTCTTTGTACGCGTTCACGAGCGTGCCGAGGCTCGCCGGATTCGCGACGGCGCCCTCGCTGACCGCGCCCGCGAGCGGCTGACCCATGAGCAGCCGCTTCACCGGGACCTCGAGCTTCTTCCCGTTCAGCGTCTTCGGGATCTCGGGCACGGCGATGATGCGATCCGGCACGTGACGCGGCGACAGCTCGCGCCGCAGCGTGTCGTTGATGCGGCGGCGCAGCGCGTCGTCGAGCGTGATGTTCGGCGCGAGCACGATGAACAACACGAGCTCCGCGTTGTCGCCGCCGACCTCGACCACCAGGCTGTCCTGTATCTCTGGCAGCTGCTCGACGATCCTGTAGAACTCGCTCGTGCCCATGCGCACGCCGCCGCGGTTGAGCGTCGCGTCGGAGCGGCCGTAAATGACCGACGAGCCGTCGGCGTTGAAACGGATCCAGTCGCCATGGCGCCACACACCGGGGAACACTTCGAAGTAGCTCGTGAGATATCTGGTGCCGTCGGGATCGTCCCAGAGGTACACCGGCATCGACGGCAGCGGCCGCGTGATCACGAGCTCTCCGACCTCGCCGACGAGCGGCTTGCCTTCGGCGGAGTACGCCTCGACCTTCGCGCCGAGCGCCGCGCATTGGAGCTCGCCGGCGCGAACGGGGAGCAGCGGGCACGACTGGAGGAACGCGGTACAGACGTCGGTGCCGCCGCTCACGCTGCCGATCGGGATGGGTCGCCCGAAGGCATCGACGATCCACCTGAATCCCTGAGGCGACAGCGGCGCGCCGGTCGACCCGACGGCGCGCACGCGGCTCAGGTCTTTCTCGTGGCCGGGTGCGATGTCCGCCTTCATGCAGGCCTGGATGAAGGCCGCCGATGTGCCGAAATACGTGACGCCGACGTCCGCCGCGAAGCGCCAGAGCGTCTCCATATCCGGGTACGCGGGACTGCCGTCGAACAGCACGGCCGTTCCGCCGAGCGGTAGGACGCCGAGCACGTAGTTCCACATCATCCAGCCGGTCGTCGTGAACCAGAAGAAGCGATCGTCCGCCCTGAGGTCCTGATGCAGCGCGAGCGATTTCAGATGCTCGAGCAGGATCCCGCCCTGGCCGTGGACGAGTCCCTTTGGCAGACCGGTGGTGCCCGACGTGTAGAGGACCCAGAGCGGATGCTCGAACGGCAGCTGCGCAAATTCGAGCGGCGCCGACTGCGACGCGAGCTCTGCCCATGACATGCGCTTTCCGGTTCGCGCCGGCGTCGCGTCCGGCCGTAGGTAGGGGAGCACGATGGTCGCCTCGAGGCTCGGCAGCGCACGCTCGATGTCGGCGAGCTCACGCGTCCGATCGAAGTCGCGCCCGCCGTAGCGATAGCCGTCGACGCCGAGAAGCACCTTCGCATCGAGTTGGCTGAAGCGATCGACGACCGCGCGCGTGCCGAAGTCCGGCGCGCAGCTCGACCAGATCGCGCCGAGGCTCGACGTCGCGAGGAGTGCGACGACGGCCTCGGGGATGTTCGGGAGGTACGCGACGACGCGATCACCGCGGGTGACGCCAAGCCGCGCGAGACCGGCGCGCACCGCGGCGACCTGTAGCGCGAGCTCCGCGTAGGTCACGTTTGTGGAGTTCTCGAGTCCGCGCGTCTCGGAGCGCGCGATGAGCGCGGGATGATCGTCGCGCCGCGCGAGCGCGTGCTCGGCGTAGCTCAGCTCGGCGCCCGGGAACCACGACGCGCCGGGCATCGTGTCGCGCGCGAGCACGCGCTCGTAGCGTCGGCTCGAGCGCACCCCGAAGTGCTCCCACATCGACGACCAGAAGGCGTCGAGATCCGTGACCGACCAACGCCACAGCTCCTGGTAACTCGCAAAGCTCAGAGCGCGATGCCGCGCGAGCCACTCCTGGTACCGCGTGATATTCGCGCGGTCGATCGTTTCCTCGCTCGGGCGCCAGAGCGTCTCGATGGCACCATCGTACGTGCGGATAGCATCGGTTGATGCGACAGCGGGAGCTCGCGACACTCTTCGACTACACGTACTGGGCGCATCGCCGCGTCCTCGCAACGGCTGCCCGGCTGACAGACGCGCAGTTCACGCTGCGTTCGGTGATCGTCGGGCGCGACCTGCGCGCGACGCTCGTGCATACGCTCGACACCGAGCTGAGCTGGCGGCTGCGACTACAGGGTCGCCCCGAGGAGGAGTGGCGGAAGACCCTCCCGACCACCGACTACCGCAACGTCGCGGCTCTGGTCGATCACTGGACGCGCGACGAAGCCGAGATGCGCGCATGGGTCGCGAGCCTCGACGACGCGACGCTGGCGCGCAGCGCCGATCTGAATCCGAAGGAGCAGCACCCGGTCTGGTACTACCTGGTCCACATGGTCACGCACAGCCAACAGCACCGGTCTGAGGCGGCGCAGCTACTCACGCAGCTCGGACAGTCTCCGGGCGATCTCGACTTCCTCGATTACGCGGACTGGGCGCGCGGCTCTGGCTAGTACGCGTTCCGTGGCGGCCGCTTCTGCTCGAAGCAGTCGGAGCAGTACACCGGCTTGTCGCCGCGCGGCTGGAATGGCACGCGCGCTTCCTTGCCGCAGTTGCTGCACACCGCGCTGAACATCTCGCGTTGACCGCCGCCGTATCCGCCACCGCCACCGCCACCGCCGCCGCCACCACCGGCGCGACGCGCGGCGCGGTCAGCGGGACAACGGCTCGGCGCGTTCTGCAGTCCGCGCGAGGCGTAGAACTCTTGCTCGCCGGCCGTCCAGATGAACTCCTGCCCGCAGTCGCGGCAGGTCAAGGTCTTGTCCTGGAAACTCACGTGATCCGCCCTCCCCTTAGAAAGAGCGTCAGTGTACGGACCTTGTGCAACCTGCCCGACGGCAATGCTTCGCGGTTGACGCGGGTACGAGCTGGTCGGTACGGTCGGGGGACGATGGCTCAGCGGATCTCGATGTCCATGCCGATGGCCCCCATGGCGGGGCCTGCTACGCGTTTGGGAGGCTGAGCCCGACCCGTCTTCGCGTTCCATCGCCAATTTGCAGGCCTCCCGTTCGGGAGGCCTTTTTGATTTTGAGAGGAGAACGGACATGGCGACCATCGTCAGGGAGATCACCGCGCTGCGCGGGCTTCGCTGTCGCGCG
>VBFY01000062.1 GCA_005889405.1 Chloroflexota bacterium
ACCGAGGGCGTGAGCGCCGTTGGCGCGCAGTCGCTCATCGGCAACCGCGACGGCCTGCGGCAGACGACGATCGACTTGATGCAGCTCGTAAAGGTGGTCCGAGGCGGCGTCGACGTCGACGGCGACGGGTCGCCCGACCTGAGCGGCTCGCGGATCTACTACGCCGGCCAGTCGTTCGGCGGCATCTACGGCGTGCAGCTCCTCGGGCTAGAGCCGGACATCCACGCGGGCGTCGCGAACGTGCCGGGCGGGCCGATCATCGAGATCGCCCGGTTGAGCCCGAGCTTCCGGCCGCTGGTCGGGAGCTCACTGATCACGCGGACCCCGTCGCTCTACAACGCGGCGCCGAACGCATCGTTCACGTCGTTCGTCGAGAACATCCCGCTTCGCAACGTACCGCTCCTGGTCGATACCGTACCGGGCGCCTCAGCGATCCAAGCCGTGATCGACAACACGGAGTGGGCGCAGCAGGCCGCCAACCCGGCGGCCTATGCGCCGTTCATCACCCGGCCGGTGATCATCCAGTTCGCGCGCGGCGACAAGACGGTTCCGAACCCGACGGCGACCGCGATCCTGCGAGCCGGCAAGCTCGCGTCGCGCGCGACGATCTTCCGGAACGACCTCGCGTTCGCGGCGAACCCCGCGGTGAACAAGAACCCGCACACCTTCCTGACGAGCATCACCGGAGCGGGTGCGTCGTACGCGCTCGCCGCCCAGCTTCAGATCGCAACGTTCTTCGCCAGCGACGGCGCGATCACCATCGACCCGGACGGGCCGGGGCCGTTCTTCGAGACGCCGACGTCGATGTTGCCAGAGGACCTCGCGTTCATCCCGTAGCTGCGCGACCTGACGCTTCTCGGAGATCGACTCGATGGGGCGGATCGTGTGACGTACAAGGCATACATCGACAACATCAAGACCCGGACGGGCAAGGGCCCGGAGCAGTACCGCGCGATGGCGAAGCGGAAGGGCCTCACGAAGCACAGCGAGCTACTCGCGTGGCTGAAGACGGACATGGGCCTCGGTCACGGTCATGCCAACGCGATCATTCTCTACATCAAGGATCCCGAGCTCGGCAAGAGGAAAACCAGTGAAGACGCGAAGAGAAAAGCCGCAAAGAAGAGGTAGCCCAGCCAGATCTGCCTGATGAGCCGAAGCGCGGCCTGTGTTCGAAACTGACTGCGCAGAGCGTCACGGAGCGCTCGCCGCGACCACGCCCGGCCGCGCACTCTCGGCGTGGGCGTGGCGTTCGCCGAGGAGAAACCACGTGCGCATCGGACCCTTCCCCTTCACCTCGATCGTCCCGCGCGGCTCGCAGTTGAACTCGTCGCGAATGAGCTCGTAGGTCGCGTCACTCAGGTGGACCCGCCCCGGAACGCTGTGCGACTCCATCCTGCTGGCCGTGTTCACGGAATCGCCCCAGATGTCGAACACGAACTTCCGCAAACCGATGACCCCGCCGACGCAGGGCCCGCTGTTCATGCCAATCCGGAGGTCGATGCGCTCCTCGCCCGCCGCACGGAGCTCGTCGAGGTAGGCGCGGATATCCAGGGCCATGCGGGCCATCGCCTGGGCGTGATCCGGCCGCCGCCGCGGAACTCCCGCAACGCACATGTAGTTGTCGCCGATGGTGCGGATCTTCTCGACGCCGTGCTTCTCCGCGAGGAGGTCGAAGCGGGAGAAGATCGCGTTGAGGAGCGCAACGAGCTGCTTCGCGTCGAGCCGCTCGGCGAGCATCGTGGATCCGACGATGTCCGCGTAAAGCACCGTCGCGTGCTCGTACGCGTCGGCAATCGGGCTCTCACCAGCCTTGAGCCGGGGCGCGATCTCCTTGGGCAGCACGTTCAGAAGGAGCCGCTCCGAGCGTTCCTGCTCGCGTGCGAGTGCGTCCATGGCGCGGTCGCGCTGGCCGAGGAACGTCGCGAGCAGGATGAAGACGATCGAGCCTCCCACGGCGACGTTGAGGCCGAGCATCGTGCTCGTGAACCACTCCGGTAGCGTTGAGACCGGCCCCACGATCTGGCCGGCGACGCCCGAAGTGATGAACACCGCGAGGTAAGCGACGAACCAGCGCAGTCCGGCGCGCGGCCCGCGGAACACGAGGGCGCCGACCGGAGCGAGGATGCCCCACAGCCCCACACCCCCTGAGGGGAGAAAGCCGCCCAGCGGGACCATCGACAGCGTGGGCGCGAGCAGGATGTCGACCACGCTCACGTACAGCAGGAGCGCGAAATTCCGTGTCCGTGCGAACGCGATGATCGCGCCGAGCAGGATGACGGCATACAGGAACGGCACATATCCGACCGGCGAGCCGAAGATGAGGTACAGGCTGCCCCACACCACCGCGATCGGCAGGATCAACACCGAGGTCAGGACGAGCAACACCTTGCCCTGCCGCGTTTGCTCGTCGTCCCTCGGATCCGCGCCGACCGCGGCCAAGCGGGCCAGCATCGCGTTCGACACGATTTGGACGCGACGCATCATCCCCTGGAAAGTCATGAGTCTCGCCGCTTCGCCTTCGCCGAGGCGGACCGATAGCGTCGACCGCTGGTCTGGTCCGTCGGGCAAGCGTCAACCACTAGCGGTACGGTACATCGAGGCCCGCTCGACCCATGACACAGAGGCGACGGCGGGACACGAGCACCCCCGGCACAAACGTACGACTTCGCCTATTACGTGGACGGCTGGTGCGTGCGGCCTGACGAAAAGAGCAGCACGACCACTCGGCTGATGATCACCAACTCGTGATCATTAGCCAGACGACCGGGGCGAGAAACCAGATGACAGCGATCACGATGCATAGGCCCCCGGCGGTTATCCATCGTCTGAACGTGCGCCGCATCGCCTCAAGCTCTGTGTCGGCGATCGGAGTGGTTCCGACAGCCAGCATGCGGCGTGCGACGCTCGGAGCCTCCCAGAGCCAGAGCCATGGGCGTTCGAGATAGCGGTTAGCGAGCTCGTCGAGGCCGTATAGGTCCTTACCCATCTTCTGCGCGAAGCGTCGCCGAAGCCGCCACTGTTGAGCAAGGCCGATGAGCCATGCGACTGAGCCGACAACCCACAGGGCAACCGTGACCTGGATCCACGCTGCCACGAGACCGTCGCCCATCGGAACAACCTAGTCCTATCGACGAGCCAGGCTGAACGGCCGGCGTGACAGCCCGCAACGAGAGGCGACGGCGGGAATCGAACCCGCGATGAAGGTTTTGCAGACCTCTGCCTTACCACTTGGCTACGTCGCCCTAGGAGCCCGATCCGGCAAGCGTGCTTGCCGAGGCGGGCCACGACGGGCGACGTGAGCGAAGCGATACGTCGCCGTCGGGTCCTCCAAGTTTACGGGGGAAACTCCACAAGGGCAGGCGACGTGCATACTGCCGCCGCATGCTTCCCATCGGCGATCAGGACGAGCCGGGCGGGCTCCCCGTCGTCAACATCGCGATCATCGCGATCAACGTCCTCGTCTTCGTCCTGCTCCAGCTCCCGAGCGACGCGTTCACGATGGGCTTCAGCACGATCCCGAAAGAGATCACGACCGGCGTCGACCTGGTCGGCCCGGTCTCGATCACGCTTCCCGATGGCACCGTCGATACGATCGTCGAGGCGCCCGGTCCCAGCCCCATCTGGCTGACGCTCTTCACCTCGATGTTCATGCACGGCGGCTGGCTACACCTCGGCGGGAACATGCTGTTCCTCTTCATCTTCGGCGATAACGTCGAACGCCGGCTCGGATCGCTTCTCTATCTCGCCTTCTATCTAGTCTGCGGCGTCATCGCGTCAGCGGCGCAGATCGCGACCGACCCGAGCTCGGTGATCCCGAGCCTCGGTGCATCGGGCGCGATCAGCGGCGTGCTCGCCGCGTATCTCGTGTACTTCCCGCAGAACAAGGTGCGCGTGCTCGTCGGATTCCGCTTTGTCACTGAAGTGCCGGCGCTCGTGATGATCGGCCTCTGGGCGCTGATCCAGTTCGTCTCAGGCATCGGCTCGATCGCCGTGACCGATCAGACCGGAGGGGGCGTGGCGTACTTCGCGCACATCGGTGGATTCATCGCCGGCCTCGTGCTCGCGTTCCTGCTGCGTGCGTTCGGCCGGGGGCCCACGCAGCCGTTCGCCACCGCCTGAGGCGGTGGGCTAGAGGATGCGGGCGATCCGCTCCACGTCCTCGGCGACATCGGTGCGGCCGTCGAGGCGGTAGGCGTGCGACAGCAGGTGGCACTTCTCTTTCGCGGTGTCGCGGCGGCCGATCGCGCAATCGATCTCGATGAGCAGGCGCTGCGCTTCGCGATCGGTGAACCCGTGCGCGATGTAGTCGAGGAGCAGGTCCGAGGCCGGCACCAGCTTTCCAAGGGTCAGAAGCCGGCGCGCCGCGTCCAACGTCGCGTCGGTCGCGCGCTTGTCGCGCATACCGATGAGGAGAGTCGCCCGCGTTGCGACGGTGTTCGCAGCCGCCATGTCGTTGCCCTTCGCCACGAGGGCCTTGATCTCCAGCTCCATGTCGAGCGGCGGGCGCGCGGGACGCGGGGGACGTGCGGGCGCGGCGACAGGCTCGGGCGTGTGACCGTTCGATCCGAAGCCGGCGCGCGCGAGGAGGTCGGCCGGCCCGCCGAGATCGACCTGCTGCGCATGCGTGACCGTGCTCGCGCCCTTCAGCACGACGGTCGTCTGTGACGCTGACGGCCGCGTGGTCGGCTCGGCCGCGTGCAGCCGCTGGCCGAGCGGTTGTGGCATCGGGGCGGCGGCGGCGACTGGCTTCGCTGGCTCGGCGCGCCGCGCGGTTGATTCGGCTCGCAGCGCTGCCGGTTCGGCTCGCAGCGCGGCCGGTTCTGGCCGCAGAGCAGGCGGCTCCGGTCGTAGGGCCGGCGGCTCGGGCCGGATGGCGGGGGGCTCGGATCTTGGCGTGAGCGCGGTCGGCCGCGACATCGCGACCGGAGAGGGAATGTGCGTCTGCGGCGCCGCTGCGCGCGGTGCGAGCTCGGATCGCGCGATGATCGGCGGCACCTCGCCGGTCCGCGGCGCGGGTCCGGCTGCGCCACCGGACGCGGCCGCGACGCGGTCGACGATCGCGCGCAGACCCGGCAGATCCCCGAGCGTCTCGCGTCCGTACGCGAGCTCGAGCCACGCGCGACGCGTGTCGTGCTGCACGAGCGCCATGTCCACGAAGCGTCCGTACTCACGGATCGCGCTCGGGAGGTCGCCCTGGTTCGCGAGCGCCGCCGCAAGACGCCGGTGCGCCGCGAGATCCGACGGAGCGATGGCGACGGCCTCGAGCAGCAGACCAACCGCGCTCGCGCGGTCGCCGGCCTGGGCGAACCTCGCCGCGGCGTCGCGCAGCGTCGTCAGGGCGGCGCCGATGTCCTGTTGTGCGGCCTGAGCGCGCGCGAGACCGCAGTACGCATCGATGTCGCCATGCTTCTCGACGAGCTGGCGGTATGCGACCTCCGCGGGACGCGCCTTGCCGTTCGAAAGGAGCTTCCCGGCCGCGTCGCTCGCGAGACGGTGAGTGCCGCTCGTCTGCTTCTGGGCTATGCCGCACGCGGCGAGCGCCGACGCGAGCTCCGCCGCACGTTCGTCGCCCATCGCGCGCGCGGCTTTCGTGCGCACGCGCGCGACGAGGGCCTCGAGCTGTGCGGGTTCGATGGTGTTGGCGTTGACACCGAGCGCTTGGAATTCAGACGAGAGGAACGTTTGCGTAGCCGGCCCGAGGTAGCCCTTGGCCACACCGAGCAGCTGCTGCGCAAACGCGTTCAATCTTCGCCCGAGGTCGCGTCATCCGACAACGCGTAGAACCGGAGCGCGTTCAGCATGCGATCGAAGGCCGACGCGACTTCGCGCGTGATGTCATCGCCGGAACGCGTGTCGAAGCTCGCGTACCGCAGGTCGACGTCGCCGGTGGAGACCATCGTCGCCTCACCCACGAGGCGGCGCAGTGGACGAACGAGAGACCGCGTCAGGAGCACGCCGATCACGATGGAGAGAAGCAGGCCGACGATCACCATGCTCATCGCGTTGAGCGTCGCGTCGTCGGCGGCCTTCGTATACGTCGCGATCGGCACCGCCAGGATGTACGCCCAGGGCTTGGCCGTGAGACGCGTCACGACACCGCGCTGCTCCGACGAGGTCGCGCCGTAGGAGAACTGTGACGACGTCGTGATGCCCCGGGGCAGAACGTCGAGTGCGCTCTTCAGCGTCGGGAGCGGATCGATCACGAGCTGCTCTGGCGTCTTCTGTCCGAAGCGCTTGTCGGCGACGAGCTTCTTCACGGTCTCGGCGTCGATCGGCGCGATGGGCTTGTAGATGAGGGACTCGGCCAGGTCGCGGTGACCCCTCGTCTCCGAGACGGCGAGCCGGATGCCGTAGTCGTCGACGAGGAAGCCGTGCGCACCTTCGCCGACCGAGCCGAGGTCGCCCTCGACCACGTCCCAGATCGCGGCCATGTTCACGCGGGTGCGGACGACCGCGAGGACCTTGTCGCCGTCCTTCACCGGCGAGGAGAAGAAGAGGGCGGGCTTGTTCGTGATCACCGAGTAGCTCGGGTCGCTGATGTATGGCGTCCCCTTGAAGGCCGTCGTGAAGTACTCGCGGAACTTCACGCTCGTGCCCTCATCCGTGAGGATCGACGCGGCCGCGATGTTGCCGTCGGGGTCGACGACCGCGACCGATTCGTATTCAGGCGAGCGGGCGGCCGCGGCGGAGAGAGCCACGCGCGCGGCCGCCTTCGCAGCGGGGTCTTTCAGGTTTTGGCCGAAGCGAACGATGTCGGGCAGCTTGCCGACAAGCACGATGTCACCGAGTCGGCTCTGGAGATACGCGTCGATCGCACCGGCGGTCGAGGTGGAACGCTGCAAGATGTTCGTGACGCCGAGAGAGGTGAGGTCCTGACGCGTCGTTTGGATCGAGACCATGCTCACGAGCGCGACGGGCACGATGCCGACGCAGAGCAGAGCACCGAGCACCTTCTGCCAGAAACGGATGCGTAGGAAGGCCATAGCTCCCCCAGCCTCTCTGTGTGCCAACGCTGTGGCGCGCCGCCACGAGGCACTGTGGGCGCGCACACGGACGTCGGGAAGTCAGGCTCGGGTAAACCGTAGGTACCGGAAAGGAACTAGTACCCGTATCGGGGGGATGTATGACGCTCCGGCGTCAGCGCGGGACGCGCTGCGAGCGCCTCGCATCGCGCATCAGACCACGCAGCAATCGCTTGGATTCTTCGATCTCGGTGCGGTCGGAGTCGCTCAGGCCGCCCCGCTGAGGATCGAGCCGCCACCAGCACTCGAAGCCCCAGAGGCGCTCCTCGGCCATCCGAAGGCGCGGGATCCCGGTCCCGGCGCGCCGGAGCTCGCCCGTTTCGAAGTCGAAATAGCCCTCAAAGGTCGCGGCCTGCCCGGTACGGTCGGGCTCGCCCTCGCGGCAGTCGAGGAGGATCACGACCGGTGTACCGGGGCGGATCTCATCAGGTGCGCGCACCGGCCGACCGCGAGTCGCGCGCCGCGTCGTCGGACGCCGGTCCACTCGCGCATCGCGCGCGGGTGCGCGACGCGCGTCGCGTAGCGCTGGCGGGCGCTCGGGCGGAGCCGGAGCCTGTTGAGGACGCGCGCCGCGGCGCCGTCCGCCGCGCGATCGGCGTCGCGGTGATCGAGGCTCGTCCGGCACGCCGTCAGTGTGGCATGCCTCGACTCGCTCGATCTTCGAGACCTGTCGCGCCGGTACACTTTTCATCGGATGCACGAAGTCTTCGACGAGTTCAAGCGGCAGCTCCCCGATATCGATCCGGCCGAGACCGATGAGTGGATCGAGTCGCTCGACGCCCTGGTCAAGCAAGCGGGCCCCGAGAGAGCGCGGTTCGTCCTCTACAAGCTCCTCAAGCGCGCGCGCATGCTCCAGGTGGGCCTGCCCCCGCTGACGCAGACACGCTATATCAACACGATCTCTCCGGAGCAGGAACCGGACTTTCCGGGCGACGAGGAGATGGAACACCGCATCCGGCAGTTCATCCGGTGGAACGCGGTGGCCATGGTGGTCCGCGCGAACCACCACTACGAGGGCATCGGCGGCCACCTCGCAACGTACGCGTCGTCGGCCACGCTCTACGAGGTCGGTTTCAACCACTTCTTCCGCGGCAAGGACGATGGCAAGGACGGCGACCAGGTCTTCTACCAGGGCCACGCTTCGCCCGGCATCTATGCCCGCGCATTTCTGGAAGGGCGCCTGACCGAGAGCCAGCTGGATCATTTCCGGCGCGAGACAAAGCCCGGCGAGGGCCTCTCCTCGTATCCGCACCCCCGGCTCATGCCCGACTACTGGGAGTTCCCGACGGTGTCGATGGGCCTCGGCCCGATCACCGCGATCTACCAGGCGCGTTTCAACCGCTACCTGCAGAACCGCGGGATCAAGGACACCAGCGCGCAGCGCGTGTGGGGCTTCCTTGGCGACGGGGAGTGCGACGAGCCCGAATCGCTCGGCGCGCTGCACCTCGCGGCGCGCGAGGGTCTCGACAACCTCACCTTCGTCGTGAACTGCAACCTTCAGCGCCTCGACGGCCCGGTGCGCGGCAACGGCAAGATCATCCAGGAGCTCGAAGCGGTGTTCCGCGGGTCCGGTTGGAACGTCATCAAGGTGATCTGGGGACGCGAGTGGGACGACCTCCTCGCGCGCGATGTCGACGGCCTGCTCGTGAACAAGATGAACGAGACGACGGACGGCGAGTCGCAGCGCCTCACGATCGCCGACGGCGCGTACATCCGCGAGCACTTCTTCGGACCGGACCCGCGTCTCCGCAAGCTCGTCGAGCATCTCTCGGACGCCGACCTCATGAAGCTGCGACGCGGGGGCCACGACTATCGCAAGGTCTACGCGGCGTACCACGAGGCGGTGCGTCACACCGCGGCGCCGACGGCGATCCTCGCGCAGACCGTGAAGGGTTGGGCTCTTGGGCCGAACGTCGAAGGACGCAACATCACGCACCAGGCGAAGAAGCTCTCGTTCGAAGAGCTCAAGACCTTCCGCGATCGTCTCGAGCTTCCGATCAGCGACGACCAGCTCGAAGAAGATCCGCCGTACTACCACCCGGGCATGGACAGCCCCGAGATGCGCTACATGCTCGAGCGACGTCGCGCGCTGGGCGGTCTCGTGCCAAAACGCGTCGTGCGCGGGAAGCCGCTCCCCGTGCCCGCCGACGGCGTGTTCGCGGAGTTCCCCAAGGGGTCCGGCAAGGCCGCCGCATCGACGACGATGGCGTTCACGCGACTCCTGCGGAACCTGCTCCGGGACGAAAGCATCGGCCTGCGCGTGGTCCCGATCATCCCGGACGAAGCGCGCACGTTCGGCATGGACCCGCTCTTCAAAGAGGTCGGCATCTACTCGTCGCTCGGGCAGACCTACGAGCCGGTCGACGCGGAGACGCTGCTGCCCTATCGCGAAGCGACGAACGGACAGGTGCTCGAGGAGGGCATCACCGAAGCCGGATCGATGGCCAGCTTCACCGCCGCGGGCACGAGCTACGCGACGCACGCCGAGCCGATGCTGCCCTTCTACATCTTCTATTCGATGTTCGGCTTCCAGCGAACGATGGACCAGATCTGGGCGTTCGGCGATGCGCGCGGCCGCGGCTTTCTCCTCGGCGCGACCGCTGGGCGCACGACGCTCAACGGCGAGGGCCTCCAGCACGAGGACGGACACAGCCACCTGCTCGCGACGGCCGTCCCCAACATCCGCGCGTACGACCCGGCCTTCGCGTTCGAGACCGCGGTCATCGTGTGCGACGGCATTCGCCGCATGTTCGTCGACAACGCCGACGTCTTCTATTACCTGACGCTCTACAACGAGAACTATCCGATGCCGCCGATGCCGCCCGGCGTCGAAGAGGGGATCCTCCGCGGGATCTATCTCTTCCGAAAGGGCGAGGAAGGCCGTCGTCGCGTCACGCTGCTGGGCTCCGGGCCGATCCTCATGCAGGTGCTGCGGACGCAGGAGCTCCTCCAGGAGAAATACGACATCGCCGCGGACGTCTACAGCGTCACGAGCTACCAGCAGCTCCGCAACGAAGCGCTCGAGGTCGAGCGTTGGAACCGTCTGCATCCGACGGAGAGCGCGAAGGTCCCCTACGTCGTGCAGGTGCTCGGCGGCGCGACGCCGATCATCGCCGCGAGCGACTTCATGAAGGCCGTTCCGGATCAGATCTCGCGCTGGCTGTCGCAGCCGTTCGTGCCGATGGGGACGGACGGCTTCGGACGGAGCGACACGCGTGAAGCGCTACGCCGTCATTTCGAGATCGATGCGGAGAGCATCGCCGTCGCATCGCTCAACGCGCTCGCGCTCTGCGAGCAGTACTCGCCGCCCGACGTCGCGAAGGCGATCGCGGATCTGGGCCTCGATCCGAACAAACCGGAGCCGCGGACGGCATAGATCGAGGCTCAGCTGGGCAAGACCGCGAAGCCCTCTGTCTCGGCGGCGGCCCGGAGATGGCCGTCAAATGTGACCAGACCCTTGCCTGCCGGACGCGAATCGCACCACTCCAGGGCTGCGGCGAGCTGAAGGGCATCCGCCGCTCGCAACGAATGCACAGCGAGAAGCCGTTCGGCCGAGAGACGCACGGCCTCAAGCGGCTGTATCTCAGCCCAGGCTCGTGACAGGGTCGCCAGGATCTCGCGGGATTGATGCTCGCCCGCGGACGTCAATGCGCCCTCGCGGACTTGGCGCCGCAGCGCGGAAACGCACTCCACTCGGGTACCCCACCAGACGACCATCGACTCATCGTCCTCAAGGAGGCTACGGACCGTCGGCGTGCTCGGGCCGGATATGGCGAGCCCAACGACCGCTGAGGAGTCCCAGAATTTCAGCGACCGCTATCCCGTTCCGCCAAGAGAGACCGCAGCACCCGGCCTTTCGAATCCTTCGGTCGCGGCAGACGCCAGAATCGCTTGCCCAGACGCCCCGTGCCAAGCTTGATGCGACCGTCAGAGGCCATCGTCGCCAAGTGACCAGAGATCTCGAGCGCCGTGATCGGACTTAGCTTCGCGATCGGCCTTCCTCGCTCCGTCACGACGACCTCGTCACCGGCTTTCACGTGGCGCAGGTATTCGCTGAGCGAAGCCTTCAGTTTGGCGACCGGTGCCATCCGCATATGACCATTATAGTCACATCATGCGCAAGCCTGATCGCGTCGCGAACGCGATCGCGGAGCTCGGCATCGATACGAACAGACCGGAGCCGCGCACCGCCTAAGGCACGCCAGGCGGGACGACAAGCGGAAGCGCCCCGTGGTCCGCGAAACCGCGACGCGCGAGGATCGGCGCCGACGTTTCGCTGTTCGCGAGGACGGCCGCGACCTTGCAACCCCGTGCGTGAGCGGTAGCCGCGCGATACGCGATGAGGGTCTTGTAAATGCCGCGCCCGCGATGGGCCTCCACCGTCTCGGCGCCCGTCAGATAGACACAGCGTCCGTCTGACGAGTAGCGCCACGCCGCGTTCGCAACAGGCACGTCGCCGACATACGCAACCATCATCGCCCCCCGTCGCCACGGCGCGGTGATGTAGGCCATGCGCTCGGGAAGCATCCGCGCGATGTCATTCGCGTTGTGGTGTGCGAGCTCGAGCGACAGGCGCGCGATGGCTTCGTCCCGGACCTCGGCGATCCGCACGGCGTCGTTCGTCGGCCAGCCAGCCGGCAACGGGAGTTCGATCGTCATCATTCGCGGACGCGCCGCGACAACGAGGCCGCGACGGATGAGCCGATCGGCAAGGTCAGCCGGTGACGACGACGGGCCGACGTGCCAGTGGAACGGCGCGTCGCCGAAGAACGCAAAGAGCTCCTCGATCCGCGTCTCTGCTGTTCGCTCGTCCCATTTCGCGTACGCGACACGGTTGAACCCCGCCGGCCATCCTGGTCGCTTCCAGGCGAGCACGTCGGTCTGATCGAGCTCGACGATGCCCGTAGGTCGCCACTCCGGCTCGTAGTCGTAGAGCATCGCCTCGCACCGCAATGCTCCTTCGGAATCGTGCGAGGTCACGCGCGCGTGAGCGGCCGATAACGGATCCGATGCGGCTGCCAGTCGGCGCCGTGCTCCTTCCGCATGAACTCCTCGTACGAGTGGTAGTTCCCTTCGAACCAGCGCACGCGGCTGTCGCCCTCGAAGACGAGGAGGTGTGTCGCGACACGGTCGAGGAACCAACGGTCGTGGCTGATCACCACGACGCAGCCGGCGAAGTCGAGAAGCGCTTCCTCCAGCGCGCGCAGCGTGTCGACGTCGAGATCGTTCGACGGCTCGTCGAGCAGCAAGACGTTCGCGCCGGACTTCAGCATCTTCGCGAGATGCACACGGTTGCGCTCGCCGCCTGAGAGATCGCCGACGCGCTTCTGCTGGTCGGGCCCGCGGAAGTTGAAGGACGCGACGTACGCGCGCGCGTTGCGCGTGCGGGCGCCGATCTGGATGTTCTCCTGGCCCTCGGCGATCTCCTCCCACACGTTCTTCTTCGGATCCAGCGCGTCGCGCGACTGCGAGACGTATCCGAGCTTCACCGTCTCGCCGACCACGAGGGTGCCGCCGTCCGCCTTCTCTTCGCCGGTGATGAGCCGGAAGAGCGTCGTCTTGCCGGCGCCGTTCGGGCCGATGATCCCCACGATGCCACCGCGCGGCAGCGCGAAGGTGAGGTCGTCGAACAGGAGGCGATCGCCGTACCCCTTGCGCAGCTTGTCCGCGTTGATGACGACGTCGCCCAGCCGCGGTCCCGGCGGGATGCTGATCTCCAGCTCGCGCTCGCGACGCTCCGGTTCCTCCGCGAGCAGTCGCTCGTATGACTCGATGCGCGCCTTGCTCTTCGCCTGCCGAGCACGCGGCGAGGCCTGTACCCACTCGAGCTCGCGCGCGAGGCTGCGCTGTCGCGCCGACTCCTGCTTCTCCTCATCGGCGAGGCGCTTGCGCTTCTGATCGAGCCATGAGCTGTAATTGCCCTCGTACGGGATGCCCGCGCCCTTGTCGAGCTCGAGGATCCAGCCGGCGGCGTTGTCGAGGAAGTAGCGGTCGTGCGTCACCGCGACGACACAGCCGTCGTAGCCGGTCAGCGTCCGCTCCAGCCATGCGACCGAGTCCGCGTCGAGATGGTTCGTGGGCTCGTCGAGCAGCAGCAGATCGGGGTGCGACAGCAGCAAACGGCAAAGCGCGACGCGACGGCGCTCGCCGCCCGAGAGCGTTTTGGTGTCCTGCTCGCCAGGCGGCAGACGGAGCGCATCCATCGCGTGGTCGATCTGGCTGTCGAGATCCCAGAGACCCTTCGCCTCGATCTCGTCCTGCGCCTTCTGGAAGTCAGAGTTCAGCTTGTCCATTTCGTCATCCGAAAGCGACTCGCCGAACTTCGCCGACAGCTCTTCGTACCGCTTCAGGACCGCCCGCCGCTCCGCGACGCCTTCCTCGACGTTGCCGCGCACGTCCTTGGCGGCGTCGAGCTGCGGCTCCTGGGCGAGCAAGCCGGCGCGGTAACCCTCCGTGATGCGCGCGTCGCCGACGTACTCCTTGTCGACACCGGCCATGATGCGGAGAAGCGTCGATTTGCCGGCACCGTTGGGGCCGAGCACGCCGATCTTGGCAGTCGGGTAGAAGGCGAGCGTGATCCCCTTCAGGATCTCGCGCTGAGTGCCGGGCACGATCTTCTTGAGCCCGTACATCGTGTAGATGAACTGGGGCGGCATGTAAGAACCGTATCAGCGCACGACGCGATACGCTTTCGCCCCAGCACCGCTGGGAGGCAAAATTGAGCGACGAGGCCCGCAATTTCCGGCTATCGAAGGACGTGCTGCCAAGCCGCTACGAGCTCCGGTTCGAGCTCGAGTTCGACACGTGGACGTCCACCGGCTGGGAGCGGATCAGGCTTCGCACGTCGCGCCCGACGCGAGAGATCGTGTTGCACGCTCTGGAGCTCGAGATTCGCAAGGTCACGCTCGACGGCGCCGCCGCCCAGAAAACGACCTACGACGTGGATGCGCAGACGGCGGCCCTGCGCTTCGAGCGCGAGATCCCAGTGGGCGAGCACACGCTTGAGATCTCATGGACGGGCGGGATCCGCGAATCGCTCCGCGGGCTCTACCGCTCGCTACGCGGCGAGGAGCGTTACGCGGCGACGCAGTTCGAGGCCGCCGACGCGCGCCGCGCGTTCCCCTGCTTCGACGAGCCCGAGTTCAAGGCCCGCTTCAGCGTCGAGCTGGTCCATCCGACGGGCAACGCCGCCATCGCGAACATGCCAATTGCGTCCCAGGAAGCCGCGGACGACCGACGAACGCGGACGATCTTCCGCGAGACACCGAAGATCTCCACGTACCTCGTCGCGTTCACGGTGGGGCCGTACGAGTTCACGGAGGTCGCGACGACGCCCTCGGGCATCCCGGTGCGCGTGTGCCTGCCCCCGGGCCTGGCGGCGCAGGGGATCTACGCCCGCGACGCGCACGTGCGCTCCGTCGAGTGGCTCCAGGGCTACACGGCGCTCCCCTATCCGTATTACAAGGTCGACGCGATCGGCATCCCCGATTTCGAGGCCGGCGCGATGGAGAACCCGGGCGCGATCACCTATCGCACGCGTCTCCTCGCCGCCGACGAGCGCAACGCGTCGATCCAGGTCCTGAAGGGCGCGTTCAGCACCGCGGCCCACGAGCTCACGCACATGTGGTGGGGCGATCTGGTCACGATGCGGTGGTGGACCGATCTCTGGCTCAACGAATCGTTCGCGTCGTTCGTCGGCGAGAAGGCGACCGCCGCGCTCAATCCCGAGTGGCGCTACTGGCGCGACTTCGTCGCTGAGAACACGAGCGCGTTCAACCTCGACGCGCTTGCGACGACACACCCCATCTCGGTCGAGGCGAAGAGCGCGGAAGAGGCGTCGCAGCGATTCGACGCGATCTCGTACACGAAGGGCGCGGCCGTGCTTCGCATGATCGAGGGCTATCTCGGCGAGGACGCGTTCCGCGAAGGCGTGCGCATCTACCTAAAGCGGCACGCCGAGGCGAACGCGTCTGCTGACGATTTCTGGCACGCGCTCGACGAATCGTCGGGCCAGGACGTCACGAAGATCGCGAACGCATGGATCAAGGAATCGGGCCATCCCCTCATCGACATCCGCGCGCGTGACGCCGACGGCGGTCTCGAGCTCGAACTTTCGCAGACACGCTACTTCTCCGACACGGACGCCGCGCCGACGGCGCAGCGGTGGCCGGTCCCGCTCGTCATCAAGTACGGCACCGCGCAGGGCGTGCGCGAGCATCGCTCCGTCCTCAGCGACAAGCGCGCGACCATCCGGCTTCCGGGCGCGGAGTGGTTCTTCCCGAACGCGGGTGGTCGGGGCTTCTACCGCTTCCGCTTCGCGAGCGCGTTCGAGGGCGACCGACTCGACGCCGGGATCGCGCATCTCGCGGCGGAGGAGCGGCTCGCGATGATCGACGACCTCTGGGCGCTCGCGCGCCACGGGAAGGCGACCCTCGCGATGTTCCTCGCGCGCCTCGAGACGCTACGCGGCGAGGAAGACCGCGCGGTCCTCGCCGCGATCGGCGACTCGCTGTCGTGGCTCGGTAACTACGCGGTACGCGACGCGACTGAGCGTCCCTTCGCGCGTCTCGTCGACGATCTCTACCGCCCGATCCTCGAAGCCGCGGGGTGGACCGTCCGCGACGGCGACGACACCGACACGCGGGAGAAGCGCACGCGCGCGATCCTGATGCTGGGTATCCACGCCCGCGCGAAGGATGTTCGCGACGAGGCACAGCGCCGGGTTCGCGACCACATGGAAGGGCGCGAGCGACTACACCCGGACGTCGCGGGCACGGTGGTCGCGGTGGCCGCGACGGTCGGCGACAACGCGCTGTGGGACCGCTACGTCGCGCGCATGCAACAGGCGCAGGCGACCGACACGCAGGAGGAGGCGCGCTTCCGCCAGGGGCTCATCTTCTTCGAAGATCCCGCTCTCGCGGAACGCACCGCCGAGGCGATCTTCTCGCCTTTGATCCGGGTGCAGGACCGTGGCCTGATGCTGATCCCGATGATGCAGTCACGGCGCACGCGGCTCGCCGCGTGGAAGGCCGTGCGGGCGCACTGGGACAGCGACATCGCGGGCACGGACATGGCGCCCCTGCTGAAGCAGGGCTACGTGACCGCGATCAGCCAGCTCACGCAGCGCGGCCTTGCGGAGGACGCCGGGGTATTCCTCAAGGCGAAGCGCACGCCCGATATCCAGGAGACCGTGGCGCAGAGCCTGGAACGGCTGCGCACCAACACCGCTGCGGCGGAGCGCCTTGCCGACGAACTCGAGGACGCGCTGCGGGTGCCGACCACCCGCTGACGGTCCCGACGCTCGCGGGACGGTCAGGGGTGCGGAAATGCGTTCAGGCGCGGGAGGAAGACGAGCACGAAGACGACCAGGAACAAGACCAGACCCAGAACCGACATCCCGATCTGGAAGTTCACGTAGCGGTTCGCCGCCTTGCCGAGCGACGCGCTATCGCGGTCAGCCGGCGCGCTGTCCGATCGAGCCCCGCCGCGACCGAGCGCGGCGTCCTTCGCTCTCGCGAACTCCTCGTCTGACAAGGTGCCGCTGTCGTGCAAGCGCGCAAGTCGCTCCAGCTCGGCCGCGATGTCTACCGTTGTCCCTCTGGGCGCGGCCTCGGCGTCACCCACCTCAGCCTCCGATGAAGCTCATCTCGATCTTCTTGAGGCCAGCGGTCTCCTCCGAGCGCAGCTCGGAGTAACGGTCATCGCGCGAGGTCCAGATAGCGGCGATCGCATCGGCGATCTGACTATCGGTCAGGTCTCCGCGCACCAGGCCGCGGAGATCGTGACCCTGTGACGCGAACAGGCACGTGTAGAGCGATCCGTCGGCCGAGAGTCGCGCGCGTGTGCAGTCCGCGCAGAACGCCTGCGTGACCGAAGCGATCACGCCGATCTCACCGCTGCCGTCGCGATAGCGCCACCGCTCGGCGACCTCGCCCGGATAGTTCTTCTCGATCGGCTCAAGCGGAAGCTCGCGGTCGATCGTTGCGACGATCTCGCGCGCCGACACGACGTCGTCCAGTCGCCAGCCATTCGAGGAGCCGACGTCCATGTACTCGATGAATCGGAGGATGCGACCGGTCCCGCGGAAATAGCGCGCCATCGGCAGGATGCTGTTCTCGTTGAGGCCGCGCTTCACGACCATGTTGACCTTGAGTGGCGCGAGCCCGGCGGCCTCGGCCGCGTCCATGCCCTCGAGCACGCGCGCGACCGGGAAGTCGACGTCGTTCATGCTCTTGAAGACTTCGTCGTCGAGCGAGTCGAGGCTCACGGTCACCCGCTTGAGTCCGGCGTCGCGCAGCGCTCGCGCCTTCCCGGCGAGGAGCGAACCATTCGTGGTGAGCGTCAGATCGAGATCGCTCACCCTCGCGAGCATCTCGACCAGGCGCTCGATGTTGCGCCGGACGAGCGGCTCGCCGCCGGTGAGCCGCACCTTCTGCACGCCGAGGCCGACGAAGACGCGCACGAGGCGCTCGATCTCCTCGAACGAGAGGATCTCCGCGCGCGGAAGGAACTGGAAGTCCTTGCCGAAGACCTCCTTGGGCATGCAATACACGCAGCGGAAGTTGCATCGATCCGTGACGCTGACCCGGAGGTCGCGCAGCGGACGCCTGAAGGTGTCGAGCGGCTCCCCCATCGCTAGAAAGTATGAGGCCCCGGATCGCTCCGGGGCCTCACCGTTTTTGCCAGGTCGCCCCGTTAGGGCGCCGCGGAGATCGTCTGGGCCTCGCCCGGACCGGCCGCGTTGTCGATGCCGACGACCATCAGACCCTTCGGTGGCGTCAGGTCCCACTCGGTGGAGTTCACCGTGATCGTCGCGGTGGCGCTACCGCCGGCCGCGATCGACGCCGTCGGCGTTCCGGTCACCGACATCGCCGGAGTGAACGCGTTGAAGTGGCCGACTTCGCTCGGAGCGTTGTCATCGCCAGTGCTGAAGAGGTCGAAGCCGGCAACGGTGTAGTCGAACCGAGGATGCGTCGCGGCGGAGAGACCGATGTCGGCCAGGAGGACCGGAGCGTTGATGGTGCTGCTGTCGGTCGGGGTTCCCGTGAGGAACGCAGTCGGGCCGAGCTGTCCAGTTGCGACGTTGAAGACGAAGCTTGCATACCTGCCATCAAATGCATTCGCGGTGACCAGACCGAAGTCGTCGGTGAACACGATGAAGTCGACCGTCCCGTTCTGGTCAACATCGATGTAGATGTCGAACTCATTCACGTTCGGCGCCGACCAGCGCCGATAGGTGTTGATGGCGAAGCGAAGGGCTGTTGCTCCGGACCTCCGAACGCCCACGGCCCGGACGTCGTTGGAGCCGAAGCCTTCGTCCGCATCGGCGATGCCCCAGGTGAAGAGGTCGGCGGAACTCGCGATGGCACCGCCCGCGTTCGAGACGGTCGCGGTGTTGGACGCCGTGGCCTTCGCCAGTGGCGGCGAGGCCGTCGTGTCAAGGTTCGAGAGCGCGCGCGGAACGAGGTAGTAGGGAACGCGAAGTACGACTCCACCATTGGTCCCGGCGGCCGGCGTCAGCGTGAGCAATCCAGCGACCTCGCGGAACGCGGCAGAATCGCCGGCCTGCGACGCCGTGAGAGACAGCGTGAGACCGAGCGTCGCGCTGCCGCCAGCGGGAACAGTGACGCTGGCCGCGCTCGGAGTTGCTGTGTGCGCGCGAGTGAACGGAGCGTTCTGAGTCGTGGATGTGGTGAACGTCAACGGGGTCGCACCGTGGTTGCTGATCGTGACGTTCTTCGTCTGGTTGAAGCCGGCGGTACCGATCTCCGCAAAGCCGAAGCTCAGCGAGCCGGCATAGGGATCGCCGAGTGCCGTTGCGGAGGTGGTCGTCGAACCGAGCGGCTGCACGAGGCCCGTGCCGGCGCGGCTCGTTTGATAGCCGGCGACCTTGCCCGGATCGGCGGTGTTCATGATCGCGGCCTTGATCTCGGCGACGCTCCAGGTCGAGTGCGCCTGCCGCGTCAACGCGGCCACACCCGTGACATGGGGCGCAGCCATCGATGTCCCGGACATGACCGCCCCCTTGTTCCCGGTGCCGACGCCGGTCGACAGGACGCTGACACCAGGAGCCGTCACGTCCGGTTTGAGGCTGCTGTCGCCACCGCGCGGACCATTGGACGTGAAGCTCGCCAGCGTCTGGAAGCCCGGATTGTTGATCGTGATATTCGTCGCGGCCGCGTTCGCCGCCGCGGCCAGGTCATTGCCATCGGTGGCGGGCGTCGTCGGGCCACGGAGTCCGAAGAACGGGATCGTGACGTCGAACATCTCGCCGCCGGGGTCGGGATTGCCCGTGATCTTGCCGTCGAACGGCGGATAGCCCGCGGCGTTGTTGATCATCGCCACGGCCGCCGCGCCGTGCTTTTGTCCGAAAACCGCGCGCGCCACCCGCGCGCAGGTACCGCGGGCTGTCAGGACGAGTTTTCCGGTGATGAGGGCGGGGTCATATGCGGTTTCGTCGCAACCGAGGGAGATCGAACCGTCCGTATTGCGCAGCACGTAGACCGGCCAGCCGCTGCCGTCGGCGAACGTCGCGCCGTTTTCGTTCAAGGCGACGACCGACTTGCCGGTGTCGAGCGCGAGGGTTGCTCCAGGGTACATGGGCGTCGAATCGTTCGCGGCAACGCTGATGCCACGCGTCGTGGTTGAGGGAGCGCCGAGGATGTAGCGGGGCGTTCCGGAGTTGCCGGCGGAGACGACGACGATGATGCCCGCGGCTGAAGCGTTGTCTGAAGCGAGGGCCGTCGCGGAATCGGCACGGCCGTAGGACGAACCGAGTGACATGTTGACCACATCCATGTCGTTGTCCACGGCCCAGTCAAGAGCCTGCACCACGACGTTCGTCGAGCCGACGCACCCGAAGACGCGCACTGCGTACAGGTCGGCACGCGGTGCGACGCCGGGGCCGACGGCGAAGTTCTCATTGCCGTATGCGGCAGTCGTCCAGGGGCCCTTGTACGTCGTTCCGTTCTCGCGAACGCCGAATCCCGCGGCCGTACCCGCGACGTGGGAGCCGTGTCCGGCGCAGTCGAGCGGGTTCGGGTCCGGATGTGGAACGCGTATTGCGGGATCGGCCGAGCTGGCGTTGTAGGCATCGCCGACCAGATCGATGCCGCCCTTCACCTTGTCGGCTTTCGGTCCGAAAAGGCCGGCGGGCGCCGGACGGGTGGACTTCGCGGCGTTGTCGTTGAACGCTTCAACCGTTCCGGGTCCACCGAAATTCTTGTGCGTGAAGTCGATCCCGGTGTCGATGATGGCGACCTTGACGCCCTCACCGCGGAAGGCGGTCTGGTCCCAGGTCGCGGGCGCGCCGATGTAAGGCACGCTGACTGAGTTGGTAGGGATGTACGTCGCGAGTGGCGTCACCTCTATGACGTCCGGAAGGCTCGCGAGCGCCGCGAGCTGCGACGATGCGATCTCCACCTGGACGCCGTTGATCGCGCTCTGCAGCTGCGCCGTGACGGTACCGCCGCGTGCTGCGATGGCAGGCACGATCGCGTCCTGCTTTGCTTTGAGCGAGCTCTTGATCGCGTCCTTGCGCGCTTGATCGAGTTTGCCGCCGGCGCGGGATTGCACGACCGCGACGGGATCACCCGAGAGGCGCACGAATGCCGCGATACGCGCCGCGGTGCGCGCCCCAAGGGGAATGAAGTCGGTCTGCCCGACGCTGAGTGCGATCGGCTGAAGTTCGTCCTCATCAGCAGACGCCGGCCCCGCGCCGAGTGCGATGGCCCCGAAGACCAGCGAGGCGGCGGCGACGGCTGAGAACGCTCGCGCGCGCATCCGGTGTGCAGTCATGTGGGTCCCCTCCCTGCGCTCGGCCTCTCAGCCGGCCCGCGCGCAGTGTAGGGACTGGTCGTATGGGGGCGGTCTCGGGGAGTGGGGTTTAGTGGGTACTAAACGGTGGGCGCGCTCCCCAGTCGCGAACGCACGGCCGATTTGACGGTCGCATGCTCGGGGAAACCACCGTCGCGCTTCATCGAATGCACCAGGTCGCCGTCGACGGAGACGTCGAAGCTGCCCGATTCCCAGGGGATGATCTCGATGGCCGAGAGCCGCGAGCCGAACTCGTACATAAGGGCTTGGGTGAGATCGAGCGCCTGCCGCTCGTAGCCGCATTCGGCGCAGTAGGTGATCTTCACCCGCAGCGGCTTAGCGCTCACACCGCCACCCGGCTCACCAGCTCGCGCAGCTCCCGCTGCACCTCGGCGTTGGCGAAGGGCACCATGTTTTCGCGCATCTGCTGCAGGTCGGCCTGGAGGCGCACGCGCACGTCCTCGGGCAGCTGGTCCACCGGCGCGTCGGGCGCTCCGAACTCGGGATGGGCGGCGAAGATCTTCTTTCGCTCCTGGGCGCGGCGCGCGGTCACCGACGCGGGCCGCTCGATCCAGTGCCCCAGCTCGCGGAAGTCCTGGTCCAGGAACACGAACACCGGGATCGACTGGTACTTGCCCTGATTGAGCCAGCGCGCGATCAGATCGGGGTTCTGGTCGCGGTAGAAGATGCGCACGTCGAGGGTCGGTACCTCTTTCGCGAGGCGCCCAAGGATGGGCAGGTTGGCGACGACGTCGCCGCACCAGTCCTCCGCGAGCACCAGGACGCGCAGGCCTTTAGGCAGCGACTTGAAGGTCCGCACCGTTTCAGGGTCGAGGGCGACCCGCGCCTCGTTCTCGCTGAAGCGATCCTGGTTGCGCGTCATCGTGGCCTTGAAGGCGTCGTACGTCATGCCCGTGTCCCAGCGCGCACGATCAAGCGTCATGTCGTCCCTCCGGGTCGAATGTATCCATCTTCACACAACACCCGCGGCAGAGGTCGTGTTCCCGCCGAGATGCACGCATACACTCCCGACATGCCCACGATCACCGACCCGTCTGTCACGCTGCGCCGTGGCGATCTTGCGTTCCGGCCCGCCACGCTGGACGACGCCGCGTTCGCGGCCGACGTCGCGACCGCATCGCGCCCCGACGAGCCGGAAGATGCCGCGTCGTGGCGACACTGGTGGTCCACCGACGACCCGGCTTGGACCAACGAGCGCTTCATCGTCCTCCGTACCGGCACACCGATCGGCTTCGCGCGCCACAACCACGCTCCCTGGGACCAGATGAAGAAGCGGTACGGGCGCATCGGCTTCGAGCTCCTTCCTGCTGAGCGTACGGATGCGCGGCTTGGGACGATCTTCGACGTCATGGAGGAGCGCGCGCGGGTGTCGGGTACTCGGATCTTCGCAAGCTACGGCCGCGAGGACGACGAGTGGCTCGCGCGGTGGTTCGCGGACCGCGGCTATCGCGTGGAGCGGCGAAGCAAGGCATGGGAGCTCGACCTCGTTGCGCAGCGTGGACGGATCGAGAAGATGGCCTCGGAGAGCCGGCAGAAGATGCGCGCGGTGGGCATCACGGTCCAGACCATCGACCGCGACGCTGATCCCGATACGTTCCACAAGATCCACGAGATGAGTGAGGAAGCCGCGTCGGACGTACCGACGACGATCCCGCATGTCCGTCAGGCGTTCGAGGTCTTCGTCCGCTGGTTCGACTCGCCGACCGTGCGCCTGGACCGGATGTGGATCGCGCGCGAGCGCGAGGACGTCGTCGGCATCTCGGTTCTCTCGTATCCCCCCACGCGCGGGAACGTCTGGACCGACTGGACCGCCACCGCCCGCAGAGTCCGCGGACGCGGCGTCGCGCGAGCGCTCAAGCTCGAGACCGTCATGCAAGCGATCGCGCTCGGCGTCAAGAGCGTGCGCACCGAGAACGATGGCGAGAACGCGCCCATCCTTCATCTGAACGAAGAGATGGGCTACGCGCGGATCCCCGGGTGGATCCAGTTCCTGAAGGACGCGCCCGGCTAGCGCGACTCCTCGGGCGTGATGCTCAGTGCGACACGCTCCCCGCGGCGAACGATCGTGACGAGTGTCGAAGCTCCGACGCGTTCCGCGGTGAGCGCGCGCTGCAGATCCGACAGCGTCGCGAGCCCGGCGCCATCGAGCGCGACGAGGATGTCGCCTTCGCGGATGCCGGCACGTCGCGCCGGCGAGTTCGGCGTGACCTCGAGCACGCGGATGCCGGACTCCACGCCGAGTCCGAGCGCGAACGACAGCTGCCGTCCGATCGGAGTGGCGGCGCCCGAGATGCCCAGGTAGGCGCGGCGGACACGACCATCACGGATGAGCGCGGTCGCCACGAGCCGCGCGGTCGCCGCCGGGATCGCGAACGCGATGCCCTGCGCCATCGCGTTGATCGCGGTGTTCACACCGACGACCTTGCCGTGCGTGTCCACCAAGGGGCCACCCGAGTTGCCCGGATTGAGCGCCGCGTCGGTCTGTATGACGTTCTCGATGATGCGACCATCCTTGGCGCGGAGCGAGCGTCCGAGCGCGCTCACGACACCTGTCGTCACGGTCGATTGCAGCCCGAGCGGATCGCCGATCGCGATCACAAGCTGCCCGACGCGCAGAGCGTCGGAGTCGCCGAGCTCGGCGGCGGGAAGCGACGGTCCGAGAACACGCACCAGGGCGAGATCCGTGGCTGCGTCGCTGCCGACGACGGGAGCGCGATAGCTCGCGCCTTCCGCGAACGCCACTTCGACCTCCGCCGCGCCCTCGACCACGTGCGCATTGGTCAGCACGTAGCCATCCGGTGTGATCACCAGCCCGCTCCCGCCGCCGTGGCCGCGACGTACGTGCGCGACCGCGGGGGTCACGCGCTCCACGACGCGGATGACTGCCTGCGAGTACGCGTCGAGGAGCGCGCTGGCCGGGTCGGAGTCCGCGCTTGCTTGACGCCGGATCTCGGTCGCCATGCTCAGTTCAGCGGGCCCTGTTGCCGGACCGCCCCGACCTGCTCGACCGCGGCTTTCAGCTCCTCGAGCCACTCGCCCTGCTTCTGCTGCACGAGCTTCACGCACCACGCGAGGGCGTGCGCACGGCTTCGCGCCACACCCGAGTCGACCAGCGCATCGAGCACTTCCCGCTCGGGAAGGCGAAGCCGCGTCATCGCCGGAACGGCGAGATGCGTGAACATCTCCTTCGAATCCCCGCACCGAGCACCCCATGAGACCTTGCGACCGAAGCGCTTCTCAGCCTCCTCGGAGATCTGGATGCGAAGGTCACGCGTGTCCTCGCGGTATCGCTTGATGCGGCCCGAGCGCGCCGCGCTCGCGGCCTCCGGGCCCGCGTCGCCCGGCAGCGGCACGTCCGCCAGGGTGCCGATGACCCAGATCTCGTCGCGATCTGCTCGGACCTCGGGCGCGCCGGTGAACCAGTCCTTCGGGATACGGCCGGCGAACCAGCCCTTCAGCTCGTCATTTGCGCTCATTCTTGCCTCCAATTACGTAGTAATCATGTAATCACGAGGCTTGCCGGAGCGCAAGGGGTTATTTGCGAGCGCCTCCGCCGACGGCGCCACGCAGGCGCGGGTCGAGTGCGTCGCGCAGCCCGTCGCCAACGAGGTAAAGGCACAGGACCGTCACGAGGACCGCGATCCCAGGCGGGTAGATCAGGTAGGGCGCCTTGCCCAGGTACTGCGACGCGTTCGTAAGCATGTTCCCCCACGAGGGCGTGGGGGGCTGGATACCGAAGCCGATGAAGGAGATCGCCGACTCGATAAGGATCAGCTGCCCGACCTCGATCATCGCCAGCACGATCATGAGCGGCAGGATGTTCGGAGCGATGTGCCGGACCATCAGGCGAACGGCGGTGCTGCCCACGGTCCGCGCGGCCACGACGTACTCGCGTTCGCGCAGGGCGATCGTCTGGCCCCGCGCGTAATTCGCGATCCCGAGCCAGCCGAGTCCTCCGAGCAAGATCGCGAAGGGCAGTGGTTCGAGTCGGAACAGCACGCCAATGATCAGCAGCAGATAGAGGAGCGGGATGCTGTTGAGGGTCGTCACCAGCCAGACGACGAGATCGTCCCAGTGGCCGCCAAAGTAGCCGGCGGTGAGACCCATCGCGAGGCCGATCACAAATGCCGTGAGCGCGCCAAACGTTCCGATGAAGAGCGAGACGCGCGCACCGTAAAGGAGCCGCACGATCTGGCTCCGTCCGAGCTCATCGGTGCCCAGCCACATCCATGGCTCGGTGCCGTTCGGCTTCTCGTAGTTCGACAGGATGTCTTGCTGGGTGAAGCTGCGGTGGAAGAAGTTGGCGGCGAGGAGATCCGCCGCGAGCGCGACCGCGACCATCGTCACGACGACCGCGATCGCGGCGAGCGTCGTTGGATCGCGTCGCAGACGCCAGAGAGCATCCGACCAGAGTCCTGCCGCCGATCGCTCGGCGCCGGCCGGTTGCATGAGGGGCGTCGCGGTCGTCGTCGCTTGCGTTGCCATCAGCGGACTTTGATCCGGGGGTCGACCCAGGCATACGCGACATCGCGCACCAGATACGACAGGATGAGGAGAACGCTCGAGATCACGACGCCCGCCTGAACGACGGGGAAGTCCTTCCCCACCGCCGCTTCGAACGTCAGACGACCTAGCCCCGGCCAGTTGAAGACCCGCTCGATGATCAGCGACCCGCTGAAGAACACGAGCAGGATGGTCCCGAACGAGGTGACGACCGGAATGAGCGCGTTCCGGAGGATGTGTCGCGCGACGATCATCCTCTCCTTGAGTCCTTTGCTTCGCGCCGTCCGGACGTAGTCCTGCGCGATGACCTCGAGGACCTCGGTCCGGAGGATCCGCGGAAGGTTCGCGATGCCGGCGACCGATATCACCAAGACCGGTCCGAGGAGATGCCAGAGCCGGTCCCAACAGAACGTGCAGTCGACGCCCACGGTGTTCATGCTGCCGATCGGGAACCAGCGCAGCTGGACCGCGAGGGTGAGAACGAAGATCAGGCCCAGCCAGAACTGAGGGATCGCGTGCCCCGCGACGCTGAAGATCCGTATCGCGTGATCTTCGATGTGGCCGCGGCGCATCGCGGCGATGACTCCGAAGGGAATGCCGATCGCCACGGTCACGATCAGCGCAGCGATCGAGATCTGAAGGCTGTTCGGCAGACGCTCGAGGATCAGGTCCAGCGCCGGTCGGTGGTAGTAGATCGAGTTACCGAAGTTCAGGTGCGCGAGCTGCCAGAGCCAGGCAAGGAATTGCAGCGGAAGCGGCTGGTCGAGCCCGAGCGAATGCCGAAGGCTGTCACGCTCCTCCGGCGTCACGTCGTATTGACCCGCGAGCATGAGCTGGACCGGGTCTGACGGAGACAGGCGAGACAAGAGGAAGGTAAGAAGGAGCACGCCGAATAGCGTCGGGATCGCCTGCACCAACCGGCGCGCGATGAATCGGCCCATCCGTCTCCAACTGCGCGGCCCGGACGGTTCGCTCCGCCCGGGCCGCGCCGAGTCGCGCTAGACGCCTATTTCTTGAACCACCACTTCTCCACGTTCCACTGCGTGAGTCCGTACGTGTTCGGGTCGGTGCCTTGCAGCTGCTTGTTGGCGAAGAACAGGACGTCCGCCGCGTACAGGAACGTGTACGGCGCGTCCTGGTTCAGCGCCTGGTCGACCTTCTTGAGGGCGGCCTTGCGCGCGGTCTGGCTGCAGTCCGGCCCGTTGCGGTTGTCGAGCAGGGCTTGGTCGACGTTCGGGTTCACGTAGCCCACGTTGTTGAACTGACCCTTGCCCTGCTGGCTCGAGTGCCAGATCGAGTACGGATCGGGGTCGGCGCCGAGAGACCACCCGATGATGAACCCCTCGTAGTCTGTGCCCGGGTCCGTTCGGTCGAGCAGCGCGTTGAACGACTCGAGCAGCGGATCGATCTGGATGCCGATCGCCTTGTACTGCTCCTGCGCGAACTGGAGGATCGTCTCGCGAGCGTTGTTGCCCTGGTTCGTCTCGATGCGCATCTTCATCGGCTGCCCATCGGTCCAGCGGTAGACGCCGTCTGCTCCCAGCTTCGCACCGGCCTTTTCGAGCAGCGACTTCGCCTTCGCGACGTCGTTGCTGTACTGCGTGAGGCCGGTGGGGTCATACGCCCATGAGGGAGGTGGGTTGTGCGCGTATACCTGGGTCCCCAGGCCGAAGAGGATCTTCTGCATGATCGCGTTGACGTTGATCCCGTACCACAGCGCCTGGCGGACGTCGCGATTCGCGAGCCACGGCGCCTTGGCTGCCTTCGCGTTCCAGCCGATGTACGTGTAGCCCGACGACTTGTAGCGGACACCCTTGAGAGCGTCGACCTTCGAGACTTCGTCGTAGTCCTTCGCCTCGATCGTGCCATAGGTCACCTCACCGGTGACGAGCGCGTTCTTGATGGCGGTCGCGTCGGCGTACGTCTTGACCACGAACTCGTCGGCATACGGCGCGCCCCGGAAATACTTGTCGTTCTTGACGAACGTCACCTGCACGCCGGGCTTGAACTCCTTGAATATCCAGGGGCCCATCGAGGCCGGCGGGTTCATGTTCAAGGGGTTGTCATCGATGTTCGTCTTGGTGTCGGTGGTCTTGTTGTCCCACACCTTCTTGAAGGCGGCGCTCGGTAGGATGCCGCCGGCGCCAGCGCCGCCGAGAGCGGCCGTTGCCGGGCAGAAGACCTTCGCGAATTTGATCTCGATCGTCTTACCGTTGTCCTTCACGGCGACGCCCGCGAGGGAGTCGGTCTTGCCATCGCGATAATCAGCCCAGCCGACGATGTCCTGGAGCGTTGACTTGCGGACGGTCTTCACGCTGCGCGCGACGGCCTCGGCCGTGTATTTCCAATCCTCGCCGGTGAAGGGCGTGCCGTCGCTCCAGACCAGCTTGTCGCGGAGCGTGTACGTAAGCGTGAGGCCGTCGCTGGAGAGCTCGAACTTCTCGGCGAGGTTCGGCTCAGTCTCGCCGGTCTTCGTGTTGGCACGGGTCAGGCTCAGGTAGACCTTGTTCCAGATCTCGCTCGACTGCGTATCGGTCGCGATGACCGGTTGCATCGTCTTCGGGTCGCCGGTGGCACCGAACACGATCCGGCCCCCGGCTTGTGGCTGCTCCGATGCCGAAACCGCCGGGCTCGGCGAGTTCGACGTGGTGCTCGCCGGGGCTTGACCACACGAGACGGCGACGAGCAGCGCCGCTCCAAGGACCGCGGACAGCCTGCGCATGGCACCCCCTCCAGCGTCGTTTGTTGCGGCAGATACCAACGGAATACGTACTGGGTGACAGATCGGTTCGGCGCGGAGGATACATGTCGGCTTGCGCTCGTTCACGTACCGTCGGCATGTGCGCGTGGCCGTTGCGCTCCTGTCGCTGAGCGCCGTCGCCTTCGGCTTCACGTATTCGGACCATGCGCCGCTCATTCCGCTCGTGTCGGCCGATTTCCGGCTCGATGATCTCGGCGTCGGACTGCTCTCCACCGCCCTGTTCACTTCGTACATGGCGACGACGTTCCTCACGACCGGCCTGGCCGAGCGGCTCGGTCCGAAGCGGATGGTCGGTGCGGGGCTTGCCGTCTCGGCCGCCGGCACGGCTGCCTTCGCGCTATCGCCTGGTTACTCCGTCGCCCTCGCGGCGAAGGCGATACAAGGGGTCGGCTCGGCCCTCGCATTCGTCGCCGCGGCGCGCTATCTCGCCGGTCTCTACGGGGAGCGTCGCAATCACTTCGCGCTCGGCTTGTACGGAGGAGGATTCCCGCTCGGTAGCGCCGTCGCGCTGGTCGCGATGCCGCCGCTGGCCGCGGCGCTCGGCGGCTGGCGCGGCGCGTTCTGGTTCGAAGCCGCATTCGTCGCCGTCGCCGCGACGGCATGGTGGCGCGTGCCGGCAGTTCCGCGCGTCGCGCGCCCGGGCAACATCCGTGACGCCCTGCGCTGCCCGAACTGTTGGTGGACCAGCCTGCAGCACGCCGCCGGGTTCGGCCTCGCGATCGCCTCCGGCACTTGGATCACCGTGTATCTCGTTCGCGAGTTCCATCTGCCGCTCGAGCTGTCCGGTCTCCTCGGCTCGCTGCTCCTCGTGCTCGCGGTCCTCGCGCGCCCCCTCGGTGGCCTGTTGCTCGCGCGCGAGCACATGCCGACGCGACGCGTGATGCGCATCGGCGATCTCGCGATCGTCGCGGGCGTCGCCCTGCTGGCGTTCCCAGATCGCCCGCTGACGGTCGCGCTCCTTGGCGCGGTCCTCGTTGGGATCGGCGTGGGCCTTCCCTACTCCGCGGTGTTCAACACCGCCGCTGCATCGCTGCCCGGCGCGCCCGGCGCGGCGCAGGGCCTGGCGGCGGTCGGCGGGACCGCCGGCGTCATGGTCGGCGCGCCGGCGATGGGTTTCGCGGTCCAGACCTTCGGCTTTTGGGCGGCGTGGCTTTTCGTCGGCGCCGTGTCGGCCATCGCGTTCCTCGGCACCGCCTACATGCGCGGTGAAGAGGAGCTGACGTGAGCCGCATCGTTGCGCCGCTCGCCACGGTCGTGCTCATCGCGATCGGTGCGATCGAGGCGCGCGTGAGCGCGCAGCAGCTCGCGGAGACGGTCGGGCGCCCGCGCCTCGAAAGCGCGGGCGTGATGCTGACCGCCGCGGGTCTGCTCGCGAGCACGGTCGTCTACCTCGTGCTCGGCCATCTCGCGGAGAACGACCGCGTGGCGCTGCGCGCCGGTGCGCTCACGGGCGCGCTCGCCGGGCTCATCGGTGGCACGGCCCGCGCCTTCATCATCGACGACCCCGTCTCGGATCTCGTGACGCGATACGCGTCGGTCCCGGATTGGTTCGTTCCCGCGGCGCTGGCGGTGTTCGTCGCGCTCTCGTGCGCGGGGAGCGCGGTGGGCGGTGCGGCGCTCGCGTGGACCGGACGCAGACTCAGTCGAGCCGCGCGGTCGCGACCTCCTGCCTGACGCGCTCGATGCTGCCGTCCGCCTGCAGCGACTGGAAGATCGCGACGACCTCGGGGTCGAATTGCGCGCCAGAACCCGCGATGACCGCAGCCATGCCCTCTTCGATCGACCACGCGGTCTTATACGGCCGCTTCGACGTGAGGGCATCGAAGACGTCGGCAACGGAGACGATCCGCGCGGCGAGCGAGATCCCGTCGCCCTTCTTCCCGTCTGGGTAGCCGCGCCCGTCCCAGCGCTCGTGATGCTCGCGCGCGATCGCGCGCGCGGTCTCGAAGAAGCGCGCGTCGCCGAGCATCACCTCGCCGTCGATGCAGTGCTGCTTGATGACCTCGAATTCCTCGGTCGAGAGGTGGTGCTCGCTCTGGAGGATGTGGTCGGGCGTGTGGATCTTGCCCACGTCGTGCATGACGCTCGAGTAGCCGAATTCCTCGACGACCTGCGGCGGCAGCCCGAGACGCGTGCCGATCGCCTCGACATACTTCCGAACGCGCAGGAGGTGCGCTCCGGTCGTCTGGTCCTTGATCGTCGCGGCCAGAAGCAGGTGGCTGATGCCCTGAAGACCGGTGCGCCGGAGCTCCTCGTTCGCGATGCGCTCACTCTCGAGTGCGGTCTCGAGCTGCTCGCGCCGCTCGCGTTCGCTGCGCAGCATCTCGGCGAGATCCTCGGCGTACCGCGTGCTCTGCCGTTCGAGGAGGCGCATCTCGCGCAGCTTCGTCTCGTACTCGAGGCGCACTGACTGCTCGCGGCGGTAGACCTCGGCGAAGTCGCTTGCCATGCGGACGGCTTGCGAATTCGCCTGGTCCGCGACGCGGATCGCCTGCTGCAGCAGCTGGCGGAAGACCTCGCCGGCGACGGTCGAGCCCGCCTGCGGCACGCTGATATGGGGAGAGACTTCGATCACTTCGATCGACATCCGCTCGGGCCTTTCCTCCGGCACGGCTGGATCAGCTGTGCGCGAGGATCCCGCGAATGGTGTCGATCAGCTCCAGCGGCCCGAAGGGCTTCGTGAGGTACTGGGTCGCGCCGACCGAGAATCCGGTCTTCTTGTCGCTCTCGCTCTCGTGGGCCGTCAGCATCACGACCGGGATGTCCTTGGTGCCGGGCTCGGACTTGAGCTGGCGGCAGACTTCGAAGCCGTTCGGCCCGGGTCCCATGTCGACGTCGAGGAGGACCAGATCCGGCTTCTCCGCGCGCGCGAGCTCGAGCGCCTCGGTGCCGTTCTTGGCCTCGAGGATCGTCCAGCCCTGCGTGGACAGGGTGATGCGGACCATCTGTCGGATGGGCACCAGATCGTCGGCAATGAGCAGTTTTGCCATGCGACGGATGGTAGCCGGGTCCTCCCGCAGCCGACCCCCCTCCCGTGGGGAGTTAGGCGCCACGGACGAGCACTTTCCCCCCGCGCGGGGAGGTCGGGCCCTGGCGCGTCCACGAATCCAGCGTCACAAGGCCGAGTCGAGCGGCCTCGGCGACCGCTTCCAGGCGGGAGTGCGCGCCAAGCTTCCGGAGTACCGCCTGAACGTGCGCGCGAAGCGTGGCCGTCGAGATGCCGAGGGCCGCGGCGGCCGTGGCGGTACTTGCTCCGCTCGCGAGCAGATGCAGGACCTCGAGCTCGCGCGGCGTGAGCGGTTCGGTCGCGGTCGCGGGCTCGCTGCGTTCCGAGAGCAGCAGGCGCTGCAGCTCGCTCGACGAGAACAGCACCTCGCCCGAGGCCGCGGCGCGCACCGCACCGACGACGTCGTTGAAGCCGCGCTCCTTCGTGAGATGTCCGGAAGCACCGGACCGCGCGACGTCCGCGAGCGTGTACGCGCTGGGATCGCCCGTGAGGACGACGATCGCGACCTGCGGGAGCGACGCACGCACCGCGCGGGCGAGATCGGCGCCGGTGCCGTCGGGCAGGTGGTAGTCCGCGAGTACGACGTCGGGTCGGGCCTCGTCGAGCGCGGCGATAGCGCTGCGCAGATCGTGCGCCACGGCCACGACATCGATGTCGTCGGCCTCGCGCATCGCGACGCGGAGGAGCTCGGCGAAGAGCCGCTCGTCGTCGACGATCATCACGCGCACGCGGTCGCTCACTGCTCCGCTTCCTGACCGGCGGTGCGCACCTGCGCGGCGAGTGCCGCGACCACCGCGGGATCCAGCTCGCCGCGACCGACAGCCCCTTGAAGGATGCGCACGGCCTCCGGCTCCGAGACCGCGGCGCGGTCCGGGCGATCGGCGAGGAGCGCCTCGAAACGATCGGCAACGCTGACGACGCGGACCTCGAGCGGGATCTTCTCGGCAGTGAGGTGATCCGGATAGCCATGCCCGTCGAGGCGTTCGTGGTGCCAGCGGATGATCGGCAGGATCGGCGCGAGCGGCGTCACGCGGCGGAGAAGGTCCTCGCCGAGCAGCGGGTGTTGCTCGAGCGACTCGCGCTCGTGGGCGGTGAGCTCGCCGGCCTTGTGCACGATCGGTGGCGGCAGCTTCGCGTTGCCGATGTCGCGCAGCAACGCGCCGAGCCGGATCGTCCCGACCGCCGCCTGGTCGAGCCCGAGCAACCCCGCGACCGAGACCGCGCGCGCCGCGACGCGCTCGCTGTGACCCATCATGAACCGGTCGTGCGCCTCGAGCGACGTGGCGAGCGTGATGAGCGCATCGGCCGCCGCGCCCATGTCGCGCACGAGACGCATCTCGCGCACGAGGAGCTCGGCGTGACGCGCGAGATCGCCGTCGAGCCGCGCGAACTCGGCCGCCGGGGTCTCCGAGCCCCTGGCGATCACGAGGATGGCGGCGCCGTCATCGGCGAGGTCGCGGTCCGGCGTCGCGCTGTCGTCGACGAGGATGAGATCCACGGCGACCGAGCCGTCCTGGATGATGTCGAACCGCGGTGCCAGCAGCTTCTCCGCCTCGGCGCGGCGCGCCGGGTCCTTGAGCGTGATGGCGGCAACCGGCCGGCCGCGTTCCGGACGCTCCGCCTGTGGCTCGAGTCGCGGCGGGCGCGCGTTGCGCGACTGCAACAGCACGGCGTCGATCCGGGCCAGGAGCTCCGCGGCATTCCAGGGCTTGGTCACGTAGTCGGCCGCGCCGCACGAAAGACCGCGCACCTTGTCGACGACCTCGCCCCGAGCCGACAGGAAGATCACGGGGATGTGCGCGATCGAGCCGTCGCTCTTGATACGGAGGCACACGTCGTAACCGTCGGTATCCGGCAGCATCACGTCGAGCAGCACCAGATCGGGGACGATCTGACGCACGAGCGCGAGGCCCTCGCCACCGTCGCGACCGACGACGACCTTCATACCGTTCGCCTGCAGCCGGCGCTGAAGGACGTCGGCCGACGCCGGATCGTCTTCGACGACCACGACGCTCGTCGGGATCGTCGAGGATCCGGGTGGCATCGTCACGGCGAAGTCTTTCACTGCGCCACGCTCTTCTGCTCCTCGCCGAGCAGATGACGCAGCGCGACGACGAATTTCGACGGACGCTCGTTCACCATGTGGTCGCGGATGTAGGAGTAGAGCTCATCCGCCCAGCGCGGAAGCTCCTGGTACCACTTCACTTCGATGATCACACCGGGCTCGCGCGCGATGACCGGGCCGATCCGGCACGGGAGCGAGCTCTCGTCGTTGGCCACCCACGGCACCGCCAGGTACATGAGGTTGTGGTCCGCGGTGATGCGCATGCTCGCATCCGGCGCTGAGTACGCGATCCGGTTGTACTGCGTGACCACGACCGGCCGGACTCCGCCCGCGATCGTCCGCTCGGCGCGCTCGACGAGGCCGTTCTCGTCGCGCGGCAGCTTCTGCTCGCCGCGGAGGTACGCGGGGAGCGACATCGTCGGCACCTCGTAGCGCTCCTTGAACGACGTGCTCGCGGAGTCGTCCTTCATCTCGAGGTACACGGATGCACCCGCGAGGATCTCGTTCGGCCTCGTGCGGTGATACTCGCGGACCCGGAGCTGGAGCGCCTGCCCGGCCTCGGCGGACCGAAAGATGCGCCAGTCGTAGCTGTCGAGGTACGCCGTCGTCGACCACTGATAGGGCCGATCGTCGCGGTCGAGCGGCAGGTACGTGCCGCTGGTGCGGAGCGCGAGTCGGGCGACGGCCTCGTTCACCAGAAAGCGGTGCTCGTACCGACGTGCGCTGTCACTGGTCGCGTCGAGGACGATGTTCTTCATGCCGAGACCGCCACGTGATCCGCGGCCGCCGCCGGAAGCGTGAGATCGATCGTCGCGCCGGGCTGCCCGGGATTCGCGACGCTGATCGTCCCACCGTGAAGAGCGACCGCGAGGCGACAGAACGCGAGCCCGAGCCCGGTGCCGCCACGACTCCGCCCGCTGCCACCCTGATAGAAACGGTCGAACACATTCGGAGCGTCCTCGCTCGTGATGCCCGGTCCGGTGTCCGACACACGGATGAGAACGAAGTCGGTGCCCTCATCGGCCTTGTGCGCTTCGACCCGGACCGTGCCACCTGACGGTGTGTGCTTGACGGCGTTCGCGAGCAGGTTCGTGAGCACGCGAACGATGAGACCGTCATCGACGAAGACGGTGGCGTCGCCGACCTCGCTCGTGACGGTGATGTTCTTCGCGCGGGCCTCAGGCTTCACCTGGGAGATGCTCTTGCGCGCGAGCTCCTCCAGCCGGAACGCCTGCGGCACCGCCTCGAGCCGGCCCTCCTCGAGTTTGTACACGTCGAGCAGCGCATTGACCATCCGCAGCATCTCGCTGACGTTCGATTCGGACAGGCCGAGGAGCTCCGCGAACTCGGGCCGCGCGGGATCGAGCTGACCCATGCCGACGAGCTGCAGGAAGGCCACCACGCTATTCGCAAGATTGCGGATGTCGTGGCCGAGCATCCCGATGAGCTCCTGCCGCGAACGCTCGACCTTGATGAGCTCCTGGTTACTGGCGCGCAGCTCGTCCTGCAGATGCTTCGTGAAGAGCGCGCTCCGCACGCGCGCGGCGAGCTCGACCGGCTCGAACGGCTTCGCGACGTAGTCGACTCCGCCGGCCTCGAAGCCGGTGACCACGTCGTCCGTCTGGTCCTTCGCGGTCACGAAGATCACGGGGATCGACGTCGTCAGCGCATTCGCCTTGAGCCGGCGGCAGGTCTCCCAGCCGTCGATGCCGGGCATCATGACGTCGAGCAGCACCAGATCGGGGCGCTCGCGCTCCGCGATCGCGAGCGCCTGCTCGCCACTCGACGCGCGCAGCACCCCGCAGCCGAGCGCCGCGAGGCGGCGCGAGAGCAGATCGAGGTTCGCGGGCTCGTCATCGACCGCGAGCACCGTCCCGAGTCGGTTGATCGGCGCCGAGACCACGTCGTGGCGCCTGGTTCCCGCGGTCAGCGGCGCTGCCTCAGGGAGGAAGCGCGCGAGCACCGCGCGCAGCTCGGCCGGCGCGTACGGCTTGGAGACGAAATCGTCGCAGCCCGCGTCGATCGCGCGCTGCCGGTCCTGCTGCATCGCCAGCGCCGACACCGCGATGATCGGGATCCGTGCCGCCCACGGCTCCGCGCGAAGCGTGCGGGTGACGGTCCAGCCGTCGACGCGCGGGAGCAGCAGATCCACGAGGATCGCGTCCGGTCGCTCGGCGCGCGCGACGTCGAGGCCGCTCTGCCCGTCCGTCGCCACGAGTGCCTCGTGGCCGGCGGCGCGGATGATCCGCTGCGCGACATCGAGGTTGTTCGCCTCGTCCTCGATGACGAGGACCCGAGCCGCGGTCACGACCGTACCGCCGTCGCCGCGCCCGCGAGCCCGCCATCGGCGAGCGCCGTGGCGCGCACGCGTACTGGCAACGTGAACAGGAAGCTGCTGCCGACGCCCACCGTGCTGTCGACCCAGATACGGCCGCCGTGCAGCGCGATGAGGCGCTTCGAGATCGCAAGGCCGAGGCCGGTCCCGCCGTAGCGGCGTGTCGTGGACGCGTCGACCTGGCGGAACTCATCGAAGATGTACGTCTGCGCTTCCGGCGGGATGCCCACGCCGGTGTCGACCACGCCCAGGGTGATCCACCCGTCGACCACCGTCGCCCGGATCGTGACGCCACCGTGCTCGGTGAACTTCACAGCGTTCGCCACGAGGTTCACGAGCACCTGGCGGATGCGCGCGCGGTCCGCCCACGCGGCCGGCAGTGCGCTCGCGACGTCGGCGCGGAGGCTGAGCGCCTTCGCATCGGCGCTCGCCCGCATCAGCTCGATGACGTCATCGACGACGAGCGGGATGTCGACCTCCTCGACGTTGAGCTCCATCTTGCCGGCCTCGATCTTCGCGAGGTCGAGCAGTCCGTTGATCAGGCTGAGAAGGTTGTCGGCGGCCTGCACGACACGCTCGAGGTCGGCGGTCTGCTGCTCGGTGAGATCGCCGTCGAGCCCGTCGAGCATCAGCTTCGTGTAGCCGATGATCGCGTTCATCGGGGTGCGCAGCTCGTGGCTCACGGATGCGAGGAACTCGCTCTTCAGACGGTTCGCGCGCTCGAGCTGCAGGTTGTTGTCTTTGAGCTCGTTGACGAGATCCGCGTTCTCCTTCGCCACGCTCACGAGACGGGCGATGGTGCGCAGCGCGCGCGCCTCCGTGTCGGTGATCTCGCGCGGCCTCTTGAAGTACGCGGAGAGGAGGCCAGCTGCGCGGCCGCGAGCGGACAGCGGGATGTGCGCGACGTGCGGCATCGGGCTCTGTGGCACGTGCAGGTGCTGGATCTGGTTCGGGTCGTAGACCGGATTCACCAGGACCCGCGTCGCGAGCATGACGGCCGTGTCTGGGTCGATGCCGATCGTCGTCGGCGCGATGAGCCGGCCGCCGGATCCCAGCGGCGCACCTGGTGCGTCCTCGCGGATGACGATCGACGCGCCGTCGGCGTGGAACAGGGCGACCATACGTGACAACGACTCGGCGAAGATTCGCTCGCGGTCGGTGACACCGACGACGGCGTCGGCCACTTCGTTCACCGTGCGGACCTCAGCGAGGTATTCCTGCTGTGCACGCTCACGTTCGCTCAGCGACCGGGCCATGGTGTCGAACGCGCGCTCGAGCGTGCCGATCTCGTGATGCGAGCGCTGGCGGATGCGCACGCCGAGGTCTCCGGCTTCGATCTGCTGGGCGGCGGCCGCGAGGTCCTCGAGCGGCCGCGTCATCGCCGTGGCCGAGCGGTACGCGAAGAACGTGACGAGCGCGATCAGGCTGGCCGCGAGGACGAACAGGATCACGAGCAGCGTCCGCTGCGAGGCGTTCAGGGCGTCGAGCGGCAGCAAAACGGCCAGCACCCCGAGATTCGCCCGCTGTCCGACGACCTGGAAGATGCCGTAGTAGCTCCTCCCGCCGATCGTCACGTCCTGCACGAAGACGTCGCGTGGGGCGCCGTCGACCTGCTCCAGCGTCGGGAAGACCGTGTCGTCCGGCAGGGACGTGGTGTACGCACGCACCTTGCCGTTCCAGATCAGCGCGAGCTGCGCGTCGCTCTTGGTGTTGATCGTCTTGAGGTAATCGTTTCCGAGGATCGTGCCGACCTCGAGGAAGCCTATCTTCTCGACGTCGGCGCCCCGGATCTCCCAGATAGCGCGGATCACGAGGCCCCGCCCCGGTTCGTCGGACAGGATCCACGACTGTTGCACGCCCGCCTTGGCGTCGACGACAAGCTGCGGCAGCAGCGTCTCCCCCGGGACGAAGTCCTGAGCGCCGGCGACAAGGACTCCGTCCTTATCCGCCACGCTCATGAACTGGACTCCCAGGCGCGATTTCTGCGGCAACAGGAATGCCTCGAGCGCGCTGCGGTTCTTCGCCTCCGCGAGCTCGCGCGTCGTCGGTAGGCCGGCGATCAGGGACGCCGCCCGCAACGCCAACGACGCCTGGTCCTGGATGTCGTTCTTCGCGGCGACCGCGACGATGCTTGCCTCGTCTTCGAACTGCTTCGCCACGAGATCGTTGGATTCGTAGAGGGCGACGGCCGCGAGTACCACGAGGGCACCCACGGCCACCGCCACTGTCCGACCGACGAGCGCGCGAAGGAGACTCGGCGCGAAGAGCTGGTTGAGGAATTCCACGAAGACCGTCCTAGAGGCCGGCCAGGATCTTCTGCCCCTCGGCACCCTTCACGAAGTCGATGAAAGCCTTGATCGTCGGCTTCACCTTTGCCGGCTCCGGGTGGTACACGAAGTACAGGGGACGCCGGATCGGGTAGGTGCCGTTCGCGAGGGTCTCACGGGTCGCGGCGATGTTGTCGATCGTGAGTAGGCCCACGTCGACGGTGCTGAACGCCTTCGCGTTCATCGTCATCATCCCGATCGCGTCCTTGAATGAACCAATGGCCTTGAGCGTCTCATCGATCTGGAACACCTCGACGGCGTCCTTTGCGTACGCCGGCTTGGTCGAGCCGAAGAAGTACGACTCGAACGCCGAGCGCGTCGAGGACTCGGGCTCGCGCAGCAGCACGCGGATCTTGCCGGGCGTGCCGCCGACGTCCTTCCAGTCCGTGATCTGGCCGGTGAAGATCTTCGCGACCTGATCCTTGGTGAGCGCCTTGACCGGGTTCGTCGCGTTCACGCCGACGCCCGTGCCCGATGCACCGATAGCCACGGTCTCGACGGTGCCCTTCTCAGGGGCCTTGAGGTCGCGGCTGATGAAGCCGAGGTCGACCGTTCCGCTGACGGTGAGCGACACGCCTGCGTCTGACCCAACGTCGTCAAATCCCTGCCAGATCACCGTCGGGTGGACGGCTGAGAATCCTGAGGTCAGCGCTTTCACGGCGTCGAGCGCGCCGCCGCCGCCCTTGGTGACGTAGGTCCCGGCGAGCGGATCGGCGGTCGGTTTGCTGGCGATCGGGCTGGCACCGCCGCAGCTCGCGGCGAACAGCGCCGCCAGGGCGATGTACAGGCATTTGCGCAGAAGCGTCATGTTGTCCTTGTCCTCCAGGGCCGGCGCCATGCCGGTTAAGCCAATTGCGGGAAGTGTGGCTCCGCTAACTGGCCTGTCTATCCCTCTAACGGGGAGTGGAGCCGCCGAAACGCCCTGATTAGGCCCTATACCTCAGTTGGTCTAGCAGTTGGTCTAGCCGCCGGGCGCGCGCGCTTGGCTGGGAGCCGGTGCAGGAGCCGCTCGGAGGAGGCCCTGATCTCCTCCACGGCGGCGTCGAAAGCCTGAGCGTTGGCTGGCGCCGGGGCCCGGAAACCGCTGATCTTGCGGACGAACTGGAGGGCCGCCGCTCGGACCTCCTCATCCGTGGCGGGCGCCGTACCCCGGAGCGTCTTGATGCTGCGACACATACACACAAAAGATACGACGACTCGGTCGGCTCGGCCCTCGGTAGCATCCGCCGGTGCTGGTCCTGGACAAGCGAGAGGTCGAGTCGCTCCTCGATCCGGACGCCCTCCGCGCCGCCGTGGCGGCTGCGCTGTCTGACCTCTCCGCGGGACGCGCCTCGATGCCCACCCGCATTGCCGCGATGGTCGCGGAACGCGACGCGCTCCTCGCCGCGATGCCGGCTTACCTGCCGAGCGCAGGCGCGCTGACGACGAAGCTGGTCTCGCTCTTTCCGCGGAACACCGATCGGCCGACGCACCAGGCGGTGATCGTCGCCTTCGATCCGCTGACGGGGACGCCAGCCGCGCTCATGGACGGCGAGGCGATCACCGCAGCGCGCACCGCCGCCGGCTCCGCGCTCGCCACCGACCTCCTCGCGCGCAAAGACGCTGCGACGCTCGCGGTGCTCGGCGCCGGCGTCCAGGCGCGCGCTCATCTGCGCGCGTTGCCGCGCGTGCGTCCGTTCCGCGAGATCGTCATCGGCGCACGGGACGCGTCGAAGGCGTCGGTGCTCGCGCGGGAGATCGCGTCAGCGACCGGACTGCCGGTGCGCGCGGCGTCCTTCTCGGACGCGGTGCGCGTGGCGGATGTCGTGTGCGCATGCACGCACAGCGCGGAGCCGGTCGTGCGGCGCGACTGGCTGCGCCCCGGCACGCACGTGAACTCCGTCGGCTACAACACCGCGGGCCGCGAGGTCGACGGCGAGACCGTCGCGGCGTCCCGGGTCGTGGTGGAATCGCGCGCCGCGGCGCTTGCTCCACCACCGGGTGGCTCGAACGATCTCCTCTGGCCGATCCGCGACGGGCTCATCGCCGCGACGCACGTGCACGCCGAGCTCGGCGAGCTCGTATCTGGCGCACGACCGGGACGCGCCGACGCGACGCAGCTCACGCTCTACAAATCCGTCGGAGTCGCGGTCGAGGACGCCGCGGCCGCCGCTCTCGTGCTCAGGCTCGCGCGCGAACGCGGCGTTGGCAGGACGATCGAGCTCTAGCTGAGAGCCAGCGAGCGCATCGCTCGCTCGAAACGCGGCCGCGCTGTCCTGTGACGCCACGGGGTCGGTGCGCGCGTCCGCGACTCTCGCTCGCGACGCGCTCGCTGTCTCCTCACACTCCGCACCGCTGGGCGATTTAGTACTCGCCGCCGGTGCCTTTGCGAGGGCCCTCGAGCAATTGGCCGACGCCGCGTTGCTCGCCACGTAGCGCGTCGAGCACACGAAGCGCTTCGTCGATGGTGAGACCGCGCCGGAAGTCGTCGAGCGCCGGCCGCAGCTCCGGCGATGCCTGCGCGTTCGGGTCGGTCGAGTTCGTCGGATCGCTCGTCGGCTCCTGCGGCTGCCCGGGATTCTGGCCGGGCTGCGCCGACGCCCCGGCGCTCGGCTGACCACTCTGTGCCGGGCCCTGCGCGCCGGGATTCGGGCTGCCGGGCTGTCGGGGTCCCGGGCCGGACTGCTGGCCCGGTTGCGCCGGCCGGGCCGAGAGGATGCGCTGGACGATCTCGAGGTTGAACTTCGCGTCCCGATCGGTCGGATCCATGCGCAGCGCCTCGCGGTACGCGTCACGCGCGTCCTCGTACCGACCCATGCGGAAGAGCGTGTTCCCCCGGTCGTACTGCGCGATCGCGCGGAGATGCAGATCCTTTCCGTCGATGGCCTTGCCGTACTCCGCGAGCGCGCGGGGGTATTCGGCCATCTTGTGGAGCGCGTTCGCAGCGTTGATGGCGAGCTCGGGCAAATCGGGCTGGTCCAGCTGCAGATCCCTATATGCCGCCAGCGCTCCGGCGTAATTGCCGCCCGCGAACAGGCCGTTCGCGGTCTCATTCGAAAGCGCGGCGTCGCCGCACGCGATCGCCCACAGCGCGGCGGAGCCGATCGCGATGCCGAGGATGCGGCGTCCGCGGCGCGCGGCCGGCCGGCCGAGACCGCGCGGCGAGGGCATCGCGCGCCGCTCCGAGATGAGCCACTCGAGCAGCAGCAGCGCGACGGCGATGGTGACCATCGGCGCGGATCGTTCGTCGGGTACCGAGCCCGCGTCGTCGAGCGGCTCGACGGCCTCCATCGTGCGCAGCGCGCGGGCGAGATCCCCGATCACTCCGTCGTTGCCGATGTAGTGGAAGTAGCTGCCGCCGCCCTTGTCGGCGACCGACCGTAGCGTCTCCTCGACGAGGTGGGTCACCACGGGGACGCCGCCGGCATCGCGCAGGTAGCCCGTGAACTTCCCGTCGTTCGCGTCGTAGGTCGGGATCTGGCCACCGGCCTCCGTGCCGACGCCGACCGTGTAGATGCGCGCGCCCACGAGGTCGCTGGCCTCGGGCACGTCGCTGTTCGTGATCTCACCGTCGGATACGAGCACGATCGCACGCTGCCGTAGCGGATCGAGATCGGCCGGAAACGCGCCGAGCGATGACTCGAGACCCGAGCGAAGCGAGGATCCCTGCTGAAGCTTCACGCCGCGCCCCGAGTTATCGAGGACCTCACCGAGGATGCGCGGATCCGTTGTCGCCGGATACCGCACGGTCCCCTGGCCGGCGAAGAGCACCAGCGCGACGCGGCTGCCGATCATCTGGCGTCCGAGCTCTTCCGCGAAGTGACGCGCGGCGCGCAGTCGGTCGGGCTCGACATCGCGGGCGGCCATGCTCTGCGATACGTCCACGGCGAGGACGATGTCGACGCCCAACCTGCGAGCCGCGCGCGCGCGCAGGTCGACGTACGGACCGGCGAGCGCGATCACCAGGCTCGCGAGCGCGACGAGGAGGAGCGCCGACTTGAGCAGCCAGCGCGCACCACTGCGCGAGACCAGCGGCGTCGCGCCGCCGAACGATCGCAGCGCGCGGATGCGCGCGCGGTACGCAAGCGTGACGAGCGCCGCGACGAGCGGGACCGCAAGGAGGAGGAGCAACAGCTCCGGCCGCGCGAAGCCGACCGCGGGAAGGTTCACGGCGTCCTCCGGAAGACCGTGAGCGCCAGAAGGAACTGCAGCGCGAGAAGTCCGGCGCCGGCCGCCGCGAATGGCAGCGACGCGTCCTCGGTCGAGATGAAGGCACGCGTGCCGACCCGAGCCTTCTCGAGCGTCTCAATCTCGCGGTACACATCACGGAGCGCGGTCTCGTCGGAGGCCCGGAAATAAAGGCCGCCGGTCGTCTCGCTCATGCGCTTCATGAGCGCCTCGTCGACCTCGGCGCGCGAGCGCGCCGCGACGGCGCCGATCGTGTACAGGCGCACGCCGAGCAGCTTCGCGATCTGCGCCGCGTCGGTCGGCTGCACATCGCCGGCGTTGTTCTGCCCGTCCGTGAGGAGGATCGCGACCTTGCCGCGCGCCGAGGATTCGCGCAGCAGATTGAGGCCCGTCGCGAGCCCGGTCCCGATGGCCGTTCCGTCCCGAAGCGGACGGCCCGCCGTCACCGGCTGGACGAGGCGCTGCGCCGCGCCGTAGTCCAGCGTGAGCGGGCTCAGCACCATCGACTCGGCGCTGAAGATGACCACGCCGACGCGATCGTTCTTCAGGCCGTCGAGGAAGTCGTTGACGACGCGCTTGACGACGTCGATCCGCGGCTGGCCGCCGAGGTCCGGCGTGGTCATCGACGACGAAGTGTCGAGGACGATGACGATGTCGATCCCCTCTGCCGGAACGTCGAACGCGGCCTGCACGACGGACGGAGCGGCCAGCGCCACGATGAGCGCGGTCGCGGCCACCACACGCAGGGGCAGCAGCAGCCACCGCAGACGCACCCGCCAGCTGCCGCGCGCCCGCGGAACGAGCCCGAGCGAAGAGAACAGCACGCCGCCGCCTGGGCCGCGCTCGCGACGCAGCTCCAGGGCCGCGGCGATCACGACGAGCACGAGCAAAGCGAGCGCCCACGGCGCGTCGAAGCGGACCTCCGTCCCGAGGATGCGCGCGCTCATTGCGGTCGGAGGGCGGCGATCTCGTACTCCTCAGCGGTGGCCGCGCGCCGCACCACCTCCAGCGCCTGGCGCACCGCGTTCTGCGCGTGCGCGGGATACGGGATCGCGTGGCGGAAGCGGACCTCGTCGCCCTCACGGAGGATCTCGTAGATCGCGCTCGCTTGCGCGCGGTCGACGCCCGCGCGCTCCATGGCGGCGCGAAGCTCGCGACTGGTGCGACCCGGGTCGATGCCGAAACGTTGGACCGCGTACTGGCGCAGGCTCGCGGTGAGGAGCGCGTAGTGCTCGGCCGTCTTCCCCTTTTCCGGAAGGCGCTGCTCGGCGAGCGCATCGAGCTCGCGCAGCGCGCGCTGCACCGGCGTGAGGCGCTCCGCGGCGGGGATGCGGTCGCGTCGCCTCAGCAGGACCCAGAAGATCACGCCGGCCAGCGCCGTGAACGCGGCCGCAGCCAGAACGCCGAGCGCGATGCGCCCGAGCTTCGCGGCGAGCGCCTCGGGTAGGTCGAGCTGCGGCTTCAGCGGTTTCACATCCGTCGTGTCCTCGCCGTCCTTGATGACTGACGCGATGTGGAGGACGAGCGGCGTCGTCGTCGCCACGCCGTTCTCGCCATTCGGCCCGGCGTACGGGATCGAGATGGGCGGGACGCTGATATCGCCGACGACCCACCCGGTGACCCGGTAGCGGAAGGTCCAGCGTGTGACGCCGCCGGGGCGGGTCGAGCGGCCGGACGGGAGGACCTCCAGGACCTCGAGATCGCCGACGGTGTGCGCGATCGTCGGGTCGCTGACCTGGTACCCCGCTTCCGCATCGGCGATCACCGTCAGGAACGCCCCGTCCCCGACGGTGATCGTGGTCCGGTCGAGGGTCGCCGCCGCGGTCACCGCATCGGCGGCGGCGGCCCCGCTCGCCATGACGAACGGCAACGCGAGGGCCAGCGTGAGGACGAGCCGCATCAGTTGCGCCGCGTCCGCGCGTTGAACAGCGCCATGAGCGTGGGGACGAACGGTCGATCGGTGTAGAGGTCCACGCTGTCGATCTTCAGGCGCGCGAGGGCCTGCCGGCGCTCCGTACGTCGACGCCGAGCGGTGCTGGCGTACTCGTCGCGCAATCGTCCGTCGGCCGTGTCGACATACGCGATGTGGCCCGTCTCGGCATCCTCGAGCGCGACGACGCCGACGTTCGGGAGCTCGAGCTCGCGCGGGTCGTTGAGCGCGAGTGCGATGACGTCGTGCTTCCGGCCGAGCATGCGAACCGCCGGATCGTCGACGAGGCCGACGTCGAGGAAATCGGAGATGAGGAACACCACGCTGCGTTTCTTCGTGATGTTCGTGAGGAAGCGGGCCGCGTCGGTCATCTCGGTGCGCACGCGGCGCGGCGGCGCGAACAGAAGTTCGCGGATCACGTGCAGGAGATGTTCGCGCCCGCGGCGCGAGGGCATCCATTCCTGGAGTCCCTCGGCGAAACGGAGGAGCCCGACGCGGTCGTGACTCCGCATCGCGGCCATCGCGAGCAGCGCCGCGACCTCCGCCGCGAGATCGCGCTTGCTCTGATCGACCGAACCGAACCACGACGACGCGGAGACGTCGACCGCCAGCAGGATGTTGAGCTCGCGGTCCTCGCGGAACTTCTTGATGAAGGGCGTGCCCATTCGAGCCGTGACGTTCCAGTCGATGCTGCGGATGTCGTCGCCCGGCTCGTACTCGCGCACCTCTTCGAACTCGAGCCCCGACCCGCGGAAGACGCTCCGATAGGTGCCGAGCAGCGCTTCGTCAGCGAGGATGCGCGCCTTGATCTCGACCTGACGGATGCGCCGCAGCACGTTCGCTGGGAGGGCCTGATCGCCCTGGACGGCGTGAGCGCGTGCCGTGGCGACCACGGTCAGGGGAGCGGGACCTTGTCCAGCACCTTCGCGATGACGGACTCGGGCGTGATCTCCTCCGCCTCGGCCTGGTAGGTCACGATGAGACGGTGACGCATGACGTCCGGCGCGACGGCCTTCACGTCGTCCGGCAGGACGTAGTCGCGCCCTTCGAGGAAGGCGTTCGCGCGCGCGGCGAGCGAGATGAAGATCGACGCGCGCGGTGACACGCCGTACGCGATCATCGGTCGGAGCTCGCTCAGGCCGAATTGCTCCGGTTCGCGCGTCGCGAACACGATGCGCACGACGTAGTCCTTGAGCGAGTCATCCATATGGATCTGCTTCACCGCGGCGCGCGCATCGAGCACCGCCTTCGGCGAGGCGACGCGGCGGACCTGCGGGATCTCCCCGATCGTCTGGCGGTCCATGATCTCGCGCTCTTCCTGCTGTGAGGGATAGCCGATGACGACCTTCATCATGAAGCGGTCGACCTGCGCCTCCGGAAGGCGATACGTCCCTTCGTGCTCGATCGGATTCTGCGTCGCGAGCACCATGAACAGCTCACCGAGCGGATGCGTGGTCCCGCCGATGCTCACCTGCTTCTCCTGCATCGCCTCGAGGAGCGCGCTCTGCACCTTGGGTGGGGCGCGGTTGACCTCGTCGGCGAGGAGGATGTCGGTGAAGATCGGACCCAGTCGCGGCCGGAACGTCTGGTCGGCGGGGTTGTAGATCATCGTGCCGTTGAGGTCCGCCGGGAGCAGGTCCGGCGTGAACTGGACGCGCTTGAAGCTCGCCTCGATCGTGTCCGACAGCGTCTTCACCGCGAGCGTCTTCGCGAGGCCGGGCACGCCCTCGATGAGCAGGTGACCGTTGCAGAGGAGTCCCAGCAGCAGCCGGTTCACGAGGTAGTCCTGGCCGACGATGACCTTACGGATCTCGTGCAGGACCGGCGCGATGAAGTCGCCGCGCCGCAGGACCGCGTCGTTCGAGGTCGGCGGCCGATACGTCTTCATCGCTCGCACAGCGTACTGGCTGGGTGTGTCGCCGGTTCGGTTTTCACCGAAACCGGTGCGTTAGCCCTTGAGCTCCGCGAGCACTTCCTGCGCGTGGCCATCCGGCTTCACGCCGTACCACGCCTTCTTCACCTTGCCGCGCTCGTCCACCAGGAACGTCGACCGGATCACGCCCTCGCCGCGACCGGGCCGCTCGCCCCAGGCGCCGTACGCGTCATGGGCTCTCCGGTCGGGATCGCTCAGCAGCGGGAACTTGAGCTTGAACTTCTCCTGGAACGCGCGGTGCGACGCGGCGTCGTCGCGCGAAACGCCGAGCACCGGGATGCCGAGCCCCTGGAACGCGGTCAGGTTGTCGTTGAACTGGCAGGCCTCGACGGTGCAGCCCGGTGTGTCGTCCTTCGGGTAGAAGTACACGACGTACTTCGTTCCGCGCATCGCGTCGGTCGAGACGAGCTTTCCGTTCTCATCGGTCAGGGCGAACGCGGGCGCGGCGTCGCCGGAATGCAGCTCCATCGATCTTCTCCCCTCGTGTGGCTACGTCTGAGTTTAGGAGGCGGCGACCATGCGCGAAGCCGTGCGCCGCGCGAGCGCCATGACGGTGAGCATCGGGTTGACGCCGGACGCATTCGGGAACGCGCTCGCATCCGTGATGTAGAGACCGCGTACGCCGTACACCTGTCCATCCGGATCCGCGACCGAGGTCGCGGGATCGACCCCGATCCGGCAGCTCGACATCTGATGCGCCGAGAAGAGCGTCACGCGGTTCGGCGCGACGCCGCGCCGCTCGATCTCCGCGACGAACGGCTCGATCGGGCCACCGGCGTGCTGGAGCGGTGGCGTGTGCAGCGTGAACACGCTGCGCGCCCCGGCCGCCGCGTGGATGCGGGCACATTCGCTCATGCCGTGCGTCAGACGGCGGCGGTCGTGGAACCCGCATGAGTAGTCGACCAGAGGCTCGCCATCACGGTCGACGCGCACGCGACCTTCGGTCTCATCACGCGCGATCGCGATGAACGGCGCGATGTTGCGGGCCTGCGCGGTGCGCGTGCGGTGCGCCTCGCTTCCCCACCACGGGAACGACGCCGCGAGGACGCCGGGATACGCCTGCGGTATCTCGATCCGGAATCCGTAGCCGCTGTCTTCCTCAGCGAATTCGTCACCCAGCACCGACTGCGGAACGCCCGACCACACCCCGCCCAGGTCCTCGTCGTACGCACCGGCGGTGACCGCGACGGGATGGAGGTGGAAGTGCCGACCCGCCTGCGCCGTCGCGATACCCGAACGAAGCAGCAGCGCGGGCGAGAAGATCGCGCCACCCGCGAGCGCGACAAGCGGCGCGCGCACTCGCAGCTCGCCGCCCGCGACGCGCGCAACGACGCCGCTGACGCGGCCACCCTGCGTCTCGATGCGCCGCGCCTCGGTGCTGTGCAGGATCTCGGCACCGCGCGCGGACGCGTCCGCGAGATACGTCCGGAGCGTCGAGCGTTTCGCGCCGCGCCGGCAGCCGAGGGTGCAGTGCCCGCACGCCGGGACCGCCGTCGGGTCGGTGACGCAGCCGCGAACGTTGCGCGCGATCGTGACGCTCGCGAGACCGAGCACCCGGAGTCCTCGCTCGAGGACCGCGTTCGGCCCGTTGCGCGAGCTCTCGTCGGTGTTCACGTCGATCCGCTCGGAGACCGCGTCGTAGTGCTCGTCGAGGTCGTCGATCCCCGCCTCGTGCCAGTCCTGCCGAACCGCCGCGGGGATCCGCAGCGAGGTGTTCCAGTTCACGATGGTGCCGCCGCCGACGGCGGAGCCCGCGAGCAGCGCGATGGCGCGGTCGCTCGTCGCGGCGATGCCGCGGTCGACGAAAAGCGCTGCGTAGCCGGCGAGCTCACGGCTGTCGAAATCCGGCTCCGTTCGCAGCGGCGCTCGCTCGAGCACGACGACCCGCTTGCCCGCAGCGGCGAGCTCCGCTGCGACGACGCCACCACCCGCGCCGGACCCGATGACGCAGACGTCCGCTTCGATCGTTTCGCCGGCTACGCCTCGCCGCGCACGCAGCGGCACCGCGTCGGCTGGACGATCGAGTGGTGGACGCACATAGCCGGCGAGCGCCGCGTACGGCGAGCCGTCCTGCCCGTACGTGTAGAGCATCACGAGCCGCTTCATCACCTGGAACGCTCGACGCTTCAACGACAGCGGACTCGCGGCCCACCGCTTCAGATAGTCCTCACGAGCCGCCTGGCCGAGCGTCGTGAAGCGCACCGCGCGACCGGTGAGCGCGACATTCAGGATGGGCGACTCGATCGTGTCGAGGAGCTGATCGAGCTCCGCGACGAGCGCCGGCCGTGCGAGTGCGACGACCTCGGCGCGCAGCATGCGATGGACCCCGAGATGGCTCGCGCTGGGGAGATCCCCGTCACCGGGGACGAAGGCGTCGCAGAGAGCGGCGAGGGCGCGGTCGCGATCGGTCATCGCGCTGCGGAGGTTAGTGGGTCGGAAGCTCCGCGTGCCGTCCGATGAAGGGAAGCGACTCTCCGAGAACGAGGAACACCGGCACGATGCGGCTCTGAAGCAGCTCGGGCCGGACGGTCTGCTCGTAGAACGCGAGCGACGCGTCGAACTTCGCGAGCTGATCCGCGGCGACCGGTGAGCTCGTGGCCGCCGTCGCCATCGCCTTCAGGACCCCCGGGTCCGCGAACAATCCGAGCGACGGATTCGCGGCGGCGAGCGCCTGCACCGCCGCGATGTCCTGCACGTCGATCGTCGCCTTGCCATGGAGCGGCGAGAGCCAACCGTCGAGCGCGAGCGTCCCGAGAACCGCGACGTACACGGCCACCGCGGCCGTCACCGTGCCGAGCGGGATGCCGATGATCTGATCGAACCGCCGCAGCGCGGGGACCTTGTAGACCAGGCCCACGAGGACGCCACCGACGCGGCCGAGGATCGTGCCGCCGAGGAAGAGCGCGACCGCGCCGAGTCCGAGGCCCGCGGTGCCGCTCGGGACGATGCCGTTCAGCGGACCCGCGTACAGCGCGGCGATCGAGAGCAACGCACCACCCAGCGCGATGAGGGGGAGAACGAAACCCTTACGCCAGCCGGCGATCGCGCCGAACACGAGCGCGCCGACGATCACGAGGTCTGCCATGCGCCGCGAGTCTACGTGTCAGCATGCGCGCGGATGTCTCGGATCGGGATCGCGCTGAGCGCCGTGCACGACCGCCCCTTCGCGGAGGTCGTCGCCTTCGCGAGTGCGGCCGAGCAGTCCGGTTACGAGACGTTGTTCGTCCCTGAGGCGTGGGGTCGCGACGCCTTCGTAACGCTCGGCGCGCTCGCGCGCGTAACGGAGCGCATCGGCCTCGGCACCGGGATCGTCAACGTATACAGCCGCACACCAGCGCTGCTCGCGATGGCGGCGCTCACGCTCGATGAGATCTCGGGCGGGCGCGCGACGCTCGGCCTCGGTACGTCGGGACAGCGCGTGGTCGAGGGCTGGCACGGCGTGCCGATGGCGCGACCGCTGCGCCGGCTGCGCGAGACGACCGAAGCGGTGCGCGCGATCGTGAGTGGATCGCGTCGCGGCTACACCGGCGAGACGCTGCGCATCGCGCCCGGTTTCGCGGTCGCGCTCGCACGGCCGCGCGACCGCATCCCCATCTATCACGCGAGCCTCACGCCGCGCGGGATACGACAGTGCGCGGAAGTGGCCGACGGATGGCTGCCGTACTTCGTGAGTCCGGAGACGCTGCGCGCCGACCTCGTCGCGATCGAGGAGACGCTGCGCGGGGTCGGCCGCGAGCGCGCGTCGTTCACGGTCGCGCCCTTCCTTCCCGTCATCGTGAGCGATGACGACGCGGCGGCACGCGCGGTGCTCAGGCGACATCTCGCTTTCTACATCGGCGGCATGGGCCGTTTCTACCGCGAGACCGTCGCGCGTCACGGATTCGGCGACCGCGCGGCCGAGATCCTGCGTCTCTGGGAGGCGCGTCAGCGCGATGCGGCTGCCGACGCGGTCACCGACAAGCTGCTCGACGCGTTTGCGATCGTCGGCGACGCGCGACGTTGCCGCGCGCGACTCGACGACTACCGCGCGGCCGGCGCGGACCTACCGATCCTCGCGTTGCCCGGTGACGTTGCGCTCGCGGATGCCGAGCGCACCGTACGCGCGCTCGGCGCGACGGCGCGCTAGCGCCAGGCCGCGACGATCGCGGCCATGATCATCTGGCCGATCAGCCCATGGGCGGCATCGATGGCGAAGAGGCTCCACGGCCGCTTCGTGATCACGGTGTTCGCCGCGAAGGCGGCACCGAAGAATCCGACACCGACGAGCGCCCCGAGGACGAGGCCGTCGGAGAGCGTCGATGCGCCGAGCGAGCGCGCGAGGACGGCAAGCGTCCAGGCGTTGATGAATGCCGCCAGGATCGAGACGACGAACTCCGGGCCGGGCCGCAGCGGCTCGTTGGGTCGGCCGATGAGCGCCATCCAGCGCGCGCCGAACACCTGGGGCAGGAAGAACACGAAGCCGAAGACCATCACCGCGATGGTCGCGACGATGACGGCGATGTAGTTGACGCCAAGATCCAAAGACACGCTTCCCTCCCACGTCGCAGGTATGCGACGGGCGGGATGCTATGCCTGCGCGAAGCTAGGAGCCGGCCAGCGACTTCTTCGAGAGCGTTTCGTCGAGCAGCGCAGCGACGCGCTGCCGCGCGAGCTGTTCCGCTTCGTCCCACCACTGCACCAGACGCTGCTCCTGCTCTTTTTGGCGTTCGCCAAGCTGGAATTCGAATTCCTTGAGCTGACCCAGAAGACGGTCGCTGAAGCGCTGCTCCTCGGACGCGAGCTCGGCCTCGATCCGCTGGCGCTCAGACCGGCGCCAGGTCTCGAGACGCTCGGCCTCCTCGCGGCGCCGCCCTTCGAACTCGGCGTGCAACCTCACCTCGGCCGCCTCGTAGCGCCGCCTCGTCTCCACCAGCTCCACCGTGAGCGCGCGGTTGAGACGCTCGGCCAGATTCTGCGGCTGCTCGGCCGACCACAGTCGGTCTGATTCCGCACGCCGGCGTGCCATCGCTTCGCGCTCGAGGCGAAGCTCCTCGCCCAAGCGCCGCTCGGCTTCCGCGCGTTGAAGCTCCATCGACTGCATGAGCTCGGCCCTTCGTGTGCGCATCTCCGCATCGAGGCGCTCGAATGCCTCCGTCCGACGACGTGCGAGCTCGGAGGCGAGAGCGCCGGCGGTCGCATCGATGACCTCGACCGGCGTCTCCTCGGTCACCGAGTGCGGCAGCGGCTCGGGATCGAGATCCTGAGCGGTCGCGCGCGGCGGTTGGCTCGCCGCGTTCGTGACACCGCCTTCTTCATTCCACACGAGCTCGCCACGCGCCGGCACCGGATCCGGCCCGCGCCGGATGAGTGATGTGCGCGGATGCGAGCCCTGCGAAGGCGTTTCGTTGTCCATCCCCGACCCCCCGTCAGTTCCTGTCATAGGTGTACCGCCCGCATGTCATCCGGCGCATCACCTCGGCGGGGGTTCGAGACCTGACTGTGACTACTCGACCGGGTGGTCGCCCTCGTCACTGTGACCGTTCTCCTGCGCCGACGGGCCGCTCGGCACGAGCTCGCGTCCGTAGGCGAGGTTTTTGCCCTTCTTGTGACGCTCACGGCGGTCGCCCGCGGCGACCGTGACCAGGTTCCGCGCACCGCTCGTCATCCGCGTGTTGCCCTCGAAGACGGCGCCCTTGTCGATCACGAGCGAGGGTGCGTAGATGTCGGCCTCGACGTGCGCTGTCGCGCGCAGGACGATCGATTCGCTGGCGTTGATGTTCCCGGTGCTGTTTCCCCTGATCTCGACCGAGCCGCAGTTGATGGTGGCCGATACGTGCGCTCCCTCGCCGATGACCAGGAGGTCGGTGGTCGTGATCTCGCCCGTGAACGTGCCATCGATCCGGACCTGACCCTCGAAGTGCAGCTTGCCCTCGAAGACCGACCCGGCGCCAAGCATCGCGTTCAGCGACGCGGTCGAACCTACTTGCCCAAGATCACGCATGGATACCTCCTGTCGCGCTTACGAAGAACGCTCCAGGGTCACGGGCGCTACGGGCTGCCTAGGCCTTTTGGCCCGGCGTGCGACCGTCGCGCAGGAGCTTCGCGTAGATCCCCGGCGTCGAACCCGCGATCGGTACCGCGCCGACAGCCTTGGCGTAGAAGTCCGCGGGCCCGACGCCGCCGATGATCGCGTAGGCGTAGCCCTCCGCGGCCATGGCGTGGAGCGCGACAAGGAGGAGGGTCGTCCCGATCCCCTGTCTTCGCTCGCGCTCGAGCACGCCGGTCGGCCCGAAGAAGGCCTTCGCGGTCGTGTCGTAGCAGGCGAAGCCGAGGATCTCCTGGCCGCGCTGCGCTCGGAAGCACGTGATCGGCAGCCGGCCGAAGCCGACCTCGCACTCGCTCGCCCAGCCCTCGCCGAAATGCTCGCGCACCCAGGACACCACGACGTGCCGCTCCGGCGCGAGGGCGCGACGCACGTCGACGCCGACGCCACCGAGCGCTACGACGCGGGACGCCACGTCGGGAAGGTCATACAGACGGACGAGCATGTCGTGCATCGGTGCGCCGTGCGGTGAGTTCGCCCTAGCTCCGTCCACGCTCGCTCAGATAGTGATGCCACAGGAGCCGCGCCGCGACCGCGCGGTGCGGCCGCCACGCGCGAGCGCGCCGCGCGAGCGCATCTGGCGACGGTCTCGCTCTGAGCTTCCAGAGGTCGCGGACCGCCTCCATCAGCGCGAGGTCGGCAGCGGGGAACACGTCCGCGCGGCGCAGCGCGAAGAGGAGATAGCACTGAGCGGTCCACGGCCCGACGCCGCGCAGGGCATCGAGAGCGGCATCGGCGTCGACATCGGACAGCGTGCCGAGCGCGTCGAGATCGACCGCCTTCTCCTCGAGCTGCGTCGCGAGCGCGGCGAGATACGAGGACTTCTGTCGCGTGACGCCGATCGCGCGAAGCCCCGCTTCACCCAGGCGCGAGACGTTCGCCGGCGTCACCGTCCCGGTCGCATTCGCGATGCGCGCATACATCGCGCGTCCCTGCGCGAGCGAGACCTGCTGCTCCAGCATCAGCAACACCAGCGTTTGGAAGCCCGGCTCGCGTGGCCACAGCGGCGGCGAGCCGTGTCGCTTCACGATCTGTGCGAAGCGCGGCTCGGCGCGGGCGAGCCCGTGTACGGCTCGGGCCAGTGTGGGCTCGTCCAGGGGGACCGATGTAGCGATCGCACGCCGCGCTCCGCGCAGCGTCAAATTGCCTTCTGCTTCAGGAGATCGAGGATCTCGTTCTGGCCGTGCAGGATGTCGATCTGCAGCTTCGACAGCTCGTGCAGCGCGGTGAGCGTCTCATGGTCGGCCTCGGCGCGGGCGTCCTGTGCTTTCGAGATCACGCTCTGCCCGACGAGGATGATGGGCAGCAGCACGAGCTGAAGGAAGTTCGACGAGAGCCAGTTGACGAGGACCGTCGGAGAACCCTGTGCGAGCGCCGCGGGTAGCGCGACGAGCGCGATGAGCGTGAAGGCATACGCGCAGTACATCGTTCCGACGACCTTCGTGACCAACACGGCCACCGCGGCGTTGAAGCCGCCGATCGCAGTGGTTCCGTGCACCTGCCGCTGGATCTCGACGTTCCCGATGTGCCGCGGGATGAATAGCAGCGGCGTCTTTCTCGCTTCGTCCATCGCGCGTTTGTGGGCTGGTGTTTCGGTCGACCTCTCGGCGCTCATCGCTCTCTCCTCCGGTGTCGTCACTCCGACCGCTCCACACGAACGGGGATGATTGCGGAAGAGCCTAAGCGCGAGGCCGACGCTAAGGCTTCGTCGACACCGTGACCGTGGCGAAGATCCCGAGGTCCGGCAGCGGACCGCGACCGTCGATGCGCGGTCGGAGGGGCAGGTTGTACACCCCCACCTCCGCGGATGCGCGCAGATGGATGACGAACCAACCGACCTGACCCGGCCCCACGTACGGCGTCGTCTGCACCGCGGCATTGGTGCCGTCCGGAAGCACCAAGGATGCCTGAGCGCCGTCGATCCCCTTGTACCAACCGACGGAGCCCGTGTTGCGGAGCGCGACGACCCATTCCAGCGGGCCGTTCGGTCTCGCGGTGGGATACGCCGCCTGCGTTTCGAAGGTAGCGCCGTACGCGCTGAGAGGCGGAAGCTCGAAGGTCGCGCGCGTCAACACCGGCGCCGCGGACGGTGCGGGCTGCAGCACCTGGTCGAGCCTCGTGTCGAACTCGCTCTTGAGATTCGTCGCGAGACTCGCGGCGAGGTCCGGCGGGAACGTCGCGGCAAAGATCGCGATGAGACCCAGGCTGAGGCCACGGAAAAGGACACGACCCCACCGCACACGAATTGTCGGTCGATGGCCGATCCTCGGCGCCCGAGGCGCACGCTCGGGCCGAACGACCGTCTCGACGCGCGGAGGTGCGACCTGCGGCGCGCGCCGGACGCGTGGGGCGGGCATCGAAAGACGCGGCAGGGACGGATTCCGCAGCGTCGGTAGGCGAAGGTGGGGCCGGAGGCTTGTCAGGCGCTGCGCGGCGACGACGCCGCGTTCGAAGACCGAACCGAGCCCGGAGGTATCGACACCCTCGAGAAGAGCACGAGTCTCGAGAACGCCGCGACCCAGAAGAGCCCGGCCTCCGGCGACCATGGTCTTCAGCTGCGCCTCGTCGAAGTGGACCTCCGCGAGCCTCGAGCGCGCTGATGCGGCGACCTCGGACGCCGACTCCACGAGGAGCCGCGTATCGATGAGCGCGGGATCGTGCAGGTTGATCACGGTACGCAGACCGTTCAACCCGTGTCCGATCGAAGGATCCTCCGCCTGAGCAACGAGATCCTCGTACACGATGAATGTCCCGTCGCCGTCATCGTGGATGTCGGCCACGCGCATCACGGTCGGTGGTTGCATCGCGATGCGGCGCGCCTCGGTGACGAAGAGCTCACGGCTCGCGGGACTCCGATCGCGAAGGAACGCGAGGATGACCACATGGTGACCTGACTCGTCGAACGCACGCCAGACGTCGTTGGTCTCGTCCTCGCGGTGACGGGCCGTCAAACGGTAGCGACCGGCGACGAGCTGGCCTTCCTGGAGGCTTACCTCGGTGGCAGCCTGCTCTAAATCTGGCATTTCCTTGACTAACGCCGGACCGCGCGCAACCTCACCGGCACATTCGAACGGGCCAGTACCCCGGTACTAACCGCGACGTCATCCGTTTTCGTGCGGCAGAATCGTCCCGCGCGGCGGTGCGGGAGGATCGAAATGAGCGGCGACTTCTTCAGCGAAGTGCCGGGACGTATCACGTACGGCGGGCCTGACTCCATCGATCCACTCGTGTATGCGGTCTACCAGCCCGACCGCGAGGTCCTCGGCAAGCGAATGGAAGACCAGCTCCGCATCGCGGTCTGTCTCTGGCACTCGTTCAATTGGCCGGGCTCCGATGTCTTCGGTGTCGGGACCTTCGATCGACCGTGGCTGAGTGCCGGCATCGATGCCGCATCCGCAGCGCGATCGAAGCTCGACGCTGCCTTCGAGTTCATCGACAAGCTCCACGTTCCGTTCTTCACCTTTCACGACCGCGATGTCGCACCGGAGGGTCGGACCTACGCGGAGACGCGCGCGAACCTCGATGCGAGCGTGGGCCAGATCGAACGGCACATGGCCCGGACCGGCGCGCGGCTCCTCTGGGGCACCGCGAACCTCTTCTCGCACCCCAGGTACGCCGCGGGCGCCGCGACCAATCCCGATCCCGAGGTGTTCGCCTACGCCGCCGCCCAGGTCAAGACGATGCTCGAGGTCACGCATCGCCTCGGCGGCGCGAATTACGTTCTGTGGGGCGGGCGTGAAGGTTACGAGACGCTGCTGAACACCGATCTCGGGCGAGAGGAAGCGCAGTTCGCACGGTTCCTGGCCCTCGTCGCGGAGCACAAGCAACGGATCGGCTTCGAGGGCACGCTCCTCATCGAGCCGAAGCCACAGGAGCCGACGAAGCACCAGTACGACTACGACGTCGCGACCGTCGTTGGATTTCTGCAGCGCCACGACCTCGCTGGCGAGTACCGCTTGAACCTCGAGGCCAACCACGCCACGCTCGCCGGTCACAGCTTCCACCACGAGGTCGCAAGCGCGATCGCGCTCGGCGCCTTCGGCAGCATCGACGTCAACCGCGGCGACTACCAGAACGGCTGGGACACCGACCAGTTCCCGAACTCGGTCGACGAGCTATCGCTGGCCCTGTACGAGAGCCTCTCTGCGGGAGGCTTCACGACCGGCGGCTTCAACTTCGACGCGAAGCTCCGCAGACAGAGCGTGAGCCGGACCGATCTGTTCCACGCGCACATCAGCGGCATCGACACGCTCGCGCGGTCCCTGCTCGTCGCCGCCGACATGGTCGAGCAGCGCACCCTCGCGGCGGCGCGGGCGGCGCGCTACGCGGGTTGGTCCGGCGCGCTGGGAGCGGCGATCCAGTCCGGTTCGATGACCCTCACCGACCTCGAGCGCCGGGTCGCGGCCGGCGAGATCGATCCGCGACCGAGATCGGGCCAGCAGGAGCTGCTGGAGGGCCTGGTCAACCGCCGCATCTGGGCGGCCGATCGGACACGCGAACGGGCAACGAAGAAGGCCGAGTGACCGGGCGCGGCTAGCCGTGCAGCTCGGCCAGGTCCTGTTGCGTCAGCTTCGTCGGCGGCTTGCCCAGGATGATCATCCCGAGGACTTCGTCGGTCGTGACGTCGTTCTTGTTCACCGTGCCGACGAGCTTGCCGTGGTACATCACGCTGATCCGCTCCGAGAGGTCGAAGACGTCGTGGATGTCGTGGCTGACAAGGAAGATCCCGATTCCCTCGCTCTTGAGCTGCCTGATCAGGGTGTGCACCTGGGCCGTCTCCGCGGGTCCGAGCGCGGCGGTCGGCTCATCCATGATCAGCACGCGCGCGTTGAAGTGGATCGCCCGCGCGATCGCGACCGCCTGGCGCTGTCCGCCTGAGAGTCGGAGCACCGGCGCCTTGAAATTCTTGAAGTTCGGATTGAGGCGACCGATGACCTTGCGCGTGGCGGATTCCATCGCCGCGTCGTCGAGCGTCGTCGCGGCCGTGACCTCACGGCCGAGGAAGACGTTCGCAGGCGCGTCGAGGTTGTCCGCGAGCGCGAGCGTCTGGTAGATCGTCTCGATCCCGAGCGCTTTCGCATCGCGCGGGTTGCCGATCGTGACCGGCTGACCGTTGATGACGATCTGTCCCGAATCAGGTGGTCGCGCTCCCGAAAGCGTCCGCATGAGCGTCGACTTGCCGGCGCCGTTGCCGCCGACAAGGCCAACGACCTCTCCGGCGTAGAGATCGATCGACACGCCGCCGACCGCGCGCACGCCGCCAAAGGAGACCTGGATGTTGCGCATTTCGACCAGCGGTACGCGCTGGGTCACCGGGGCCGGCGTCGGTGTCGTCTGCGTCAGCATGGTCCGCTCAACGTACGCCCCTGCGCACGAATGTGTCGAGGCCGACGGCCACGACGAGGACCAGGCCGACGACGATGTCCTGCGTTGGCGAGTCGACGAGGAGCAGCACCATCCCCGAGCGCAGCGACTGCATGACCACCGCACCGAGGATCGCGCCGGGCACCGTCCCGATGCCACCTGAGAACGACGTGCCGCCGATGACGGCGGCCGAGATGACGTCGAGCTCGTTCTGAACACCAAGGTTGGTCACCGCGGCGTTGAGACGAGCGGTCTGCACGGCGGCACTGATCGCCGCGAGGCTGCCCATGAGCGCGAAGGTCAACATGATCGTGCGCCGCACGTTGATTCCAGCGAGGGCAGCCGCATCGGGGTTCCCACCGATCGCGTAGACGTAGCGGCCGAAGCGCCGCCGCGTCGCGAGGAACGTCACGACGAGCGTGACGATCAGCATGATCAAGACCGGGAAGGCCACCCCGGTCGGTATGAACAGACCCCCAGGCGGCACCGTGATCCCGTGTTCCTCCGCGTACTGCAGCGCGACGTTCACCGGCAACGGGTAGCTGTTCGCGACCCAAACGACCCCGAGCACGATGCCGCAGCTGACCGCGCCAACGAGCCCCTCGGCCCACAGCGGACGAACCGGGAATGCGTAGCGGCGGCGGCGGCGGCGCGAAGAGATCTGCAGATACACGATCGCCAGGCACAACACGATGCCGAGCGTCCAGCTTGGCCACTCGCCGAGCGCGCCCACGCGCGTCCCGACGGTGCCACCGCCGAGCATCTGGAACGTCGACTCCATCGGCGCGATCGTTTGGCCCTGCGCATAGCGGAAGATCAGACCGCGCCAGACGAGCAGACCGCCGAGGGTCACGATGAACGAGGGCACGCCACCGTACGCGACGACGAAGCCCTGCAGCCCGCCGATGAGCGCCCCGAGCGCGATGCCCAGGACGAGCGTGATGATCCAGGTGAGGGGCTGCTCGTGTCCGAACCCGAGGTCATTCGGGATCCAGACGGCCTGGATCATCGCCATCGTGTAACCGAGGAAGCCGAGCATCGATCCAACCGACAGGTCGATGTTGCGCGACACGATGATCAGGACCATCCCCGTGGCCATGATCGCGATCGAGGCGCTCTGGACCGAGAGGTTCCAGAGATTGCGCGCGGACAGGAACGTTCCGCCCGACAGGATGTTGAAGCCGACCCAGATGAGCAGCAGCGCACCGAGCATGCCGAGCAGGCGCGTGTCGACCTCGAGCGAGCGGAGCGCGCTCATCGCCGGAGCGAACGCGGCTCCGATCCTCGTTTGGGTCCCGCGCTCGGGCGCGGCCTGGGTCGGGACTGAGACTCCCATCAGCCTGCTGCCTCGATCTCCGTTCTAGACGCGGACAAGGACGCGCCCTGCCCCGCGTGAGCGAGAGCAGGGCGCGTCATGACACGAGCGCGAGGAAAGCATCAACCGCAGGCGGAGACCTTCCCGGCCGCGACACCCTGACACAGGTCGGCCTTGGTCACCCAACCCGCGTCGAGGACCTCCTTGAGGTTGGCCTGGGTGATCGGGTTCGGCGTCAGAAGGATCGAGCTGACGCTGTTCCCGCCAGGGGTCTTGAAGATCGCGGTGTTCTTGACCTTGCTCACATCGGAGTTACCGCAGAGCTGAGTCGCCGCCTCGCCGGCACTCTTGCCGAGCGCACGCGCGTCCTTCCACACGTCGACCGTCTGCGTCCCGAGCGCCACGCGGTTGAGGGCGGCCTTGTCGCCGTCCTGGCCAGATACCGGCACCTTGCCGGCGAGGCCCTGCGCGGTGAGCGCGGCGATCACGCCGCCGGCCATGCCGTCGTTCTCCGACAACACGGCATCAACGGCGTTCTTGTTGGCCGTCAGGATCTGTTCCATGTTGGTCTGGGCCTTCGCCGGGTCCCAGTTGTCGGTGTACGTCTCGCCGACGATCTTGATGTCGCCGGACTTCACGGCAGCGCCGATGACCTGCTCCATGCCGCTCCGCAGGAAGTCGGCGTTCGCGTCGGCCTTGTTGCCCTTGATGATCGCGTAGTTGCCCTTCGGCTTGGCCTTGAAGACGGCCTCCGCCTCGAGCTTGCCCACGAGGACGTTGTCAAAGGTGATGTACAGCGCCTTCGGGTCCTCGATGAGACGGTCATAGGAGATGACGGGGACGCCGCCCGAGATCGCCTTCGCGACGGCGGGCTTGATGGCCGTGCCGTCCTGCGCGAGCACGATCACGACCTTGGCACCCTGCGAGATCAGGTTGTCGACGTTGCTCGCCTGCGTCTCCGCCGACGACTTCGCGTCGTTCGAGATGTATTTCCCGCCGGCGTCCGTGATGGCCTTCTTGATCGCCGGCTCATCCCACTTGGCCCAGCGCTCCTCCTGATAGT
>VBFY01000088.1 GCA_005889405.1 Chloroflexota bacterium
ACTGCGATAACAGCCCACTCGCGCGCTACGGTCGGATCCGTGTTGAGGCGCCGGCGCCGAGGTCGCCCATCACGTTGCCGACCGGCTCGATCACGCCACCAGCGTCGGGCAACTTCCTTTACGTGAACAGTCAACCTGGCGACTTCGCTGGGCAGGGCTTGGAGTCGCTCTTCGTCCCCGCCGATTCAACGATCAGTGGGTCGCTATCGGGTGCCGGCGATTACGTGAATGGGTGGGTCTACCAGGCGCTCGGGGGCGGCTACGCTCGCTTTTGGTACGTCAGGATCGCCGCGCCACCCGGGCAAGCTCTCGCCGTTGGTTCCTACATCGGAGCGGCGCGCGCGGACTTCCGTCAGTCCGGCGAGCCAGGTCTTGAGGTGACAGGTAGCGGCGGCCACTGCGGCACGGTGCTCGGTAGATTCGATGTGCAGGAAATCAGCTTCTGGCCAAACGGCGAAGTGCGCACATTCCAAGCGACTTTCGAGCAGCACTGCAACTACAGCACGGCGGCAATGTTCGGCCGGTTCCGTCTGGAGACCTCGCCGCCTCTGCAGCTCGGGGTGACCATCCGCGAGGAGGGCAGTGTCACTGGCAAGACGATCATTGCGACGATCGAGGGGACGGTCTCGTGCTCCCGGTCGGCGACCGTCGACGTGACCATCACGCTCACGCAGGTCCAGACAAAGGGTGTCACGGTCACGGGCACAGTGACCGTACCGATCAACTGCACGGCGCCATCCGTCGCATGGTCGCAGTCAGTGTGGCCCCAGACCGGGGCGTTCAAGGCCGGATCGGGCACTGCCACGATCAGCGCGACCGCCTGCGAACCGGATCGCAAGTGCGTCTCGGCAACCGCCACGCGGACGGTCAAGCTGAACCTCGGGAAGTGACCGCGCGCTCCCTTTTTCGGACGTGGATAGACTAGAACATACGTTCTATCAGACTATAGGGGAGCGCGATGCCTGGACGACTAGGGCTGAGTCACGTATCCCGGCATGCCCGGCGCGAGGATGGTGACGAGCTGAGCGGCCGGCTTGCCGGGCAGCACGGAAACGCACGTGTACCCGCTCGTCTCGCTCACGCGCTTGCCGTCCGGGATCGCGACACGCAGAGGGTCGCTATCGGGCGTCGAGACGACGAACGAAGCAGGCGTGACATCGCTCACCTGGCCGCAGCGAACGACCGTATCGGAGGCGTTCGCGCTCATTCCGATGATCGCAGCCAGGATCGCGATGGCGAAAAGCAAGGGAAAAAGTCGCACGTAAGACATGGAGCAAGGGCCGTGCCGCTCACAGCGTTTCGGGATCGCGAAGACGCAGCCCAGGGATCTTCTTGAAGTTGCGAACGTTTCGTGTCGTGAGTTGCAGGCGGTGCTCGAGCGCTGTTGCCGCGACGAGTGCGTCCGCGGCGCCCATGCCGAAGGTTCGACGCAAGGCGACATCACTGTCAATCAGCAGATCGGACACGCCATCCCAACCTGCGTTCGCGTTTCCTCAAATACGTGCGCGGCGGCACCTTGAATTTCGGCAGCGTGCCGAAGCTCTCGTCGAGGATCCGCTGGGCCTTGCGCTGGTCCGTGCGTGAGCACCAGCTACGTCGAGCTCCATGCACACTCGAATTACAGCTTTCTCGATGGCGCCTCCGATGTGGAGGAACTCGTCACGGCGGCGGTCGAGCGAGGGATGGATGCGCTCGCGCTCACCGACACGAATGGTCTCTACGGTGCGGTGCGCTTCTGGAACGCCGCGAAGGACGCGAGCATCCGTCCGATCTATGGCGCGGAGATCCAAACGCTCGACTTCGGGCACCTCGTGCTCATCGCGCGCGATCGCATCGGCTGGCGGAGCCTCTGTCGCACGATCTCCGCGGCGCAGCTCGCGGGCGAAAAGACCAAGCCGCGCGCGACGCTCGCGCTCATCGCCGAGAACGCCGAGGGCCTCTTCGCGCTCACCGGCTGCGCGTACGGTGCGGTGCCGCGCGCGATGCGCGGCGGCGATGTCGACGCGGCGCGCGAGGCGCTCTCACGGCTCGCGGGGATCTTCGGCGAGCGCTGCTACGTCGAGCTCTCCGACCACCTCGATCCCGACGATCCCGCGCTGTGCGATACGCTTGCGCAGCTCGCCTCGGAGCAGGGTCTCGGTACGGTCGTCACGAACAACGTCCATTACGCGCGGCCGGAAGGTCGACGTCTGCATGACGTGCTGCGCTGCATCGACGTCGGCCTGACGCTCGACGAGGCGGGGAATCGGCTGAAGCCGAACGGCGAGTATTGGCTCAAGGACGAGACGATCCTGCGCGAGCGCCTCGGCCGGCACCCGGAGGCGTTCGCGAACGCGCGCGCCATCGCCGACGCGTGCACGCTCGATCTCGAGACGATCGGGCCGGGCGGAGGACGTGCCCTGGGCTCCATGGTCGGCCAGGATCGTCTGCCGGGCTTCTCCGTGCCGCAGGGCCACACCGCGTTCTCCTATCTCTACGCGCTGTGCCAGGAGGGCGCGCGCACCAAGTACGGGCTCATGACGCCGGGCGTCGCGACCGGGCTCGCGCATGAGCTCTCCGTCATCGACCGCTGCGGCCTCGCGGAGTTTTTCCTCATCAACTGGGACATCGTCCGGTTCTGCAAGGAGCGGCGCATCCCGGCGCAGGGACGGGGCTCGGCGGCGGACTCGATCGTCGCGTACGTGCTCGACATCACCAAGGTCGATCCGATCGAGCACGAGCTCCTCTTCGAGCGGTTCCTCACCGAGGACAGCCGCACGATGCCGGACATCGACCTCGACATCGCGTCGAACGACCGCGAAGAGGTCATCCAGTACGTGTACAAGAAGTACGGCGAGCGCTACGCGGCGATGGTGTGCAACGTCGTGACGTATCGCGCGCGCTCCGCGAGCCGCGAGATCGCGAAAGCGCTCGGCTTCCGTGACGAGACGGTCGACCGGATGGCGCACTCGATCGACCAGTACAACGTCGACCCGCGCTCGCGACCGAGCGCGGCGCAGCATCCGGCGTACAAGCATCCGAACCGCGAGGCCGAGCACGGTTGGGAGGGCCGGCGGCCGGTCGCGGACACGCTCGAGGACCTCGCGAGCTTCATGGACGAGAAGGAGCGCACGCGCTTCCCGCTCTTCCGCGAGCTCACCCTCGCGATCGCGGACTTCCCGCGTCATCTCTCGATCCACAACGGCGGCATGCTCATCACCGCGCAGCCGCTCGTGGACACCGTGCCGATCGAGCGCGCGACGATGCCCGACCGCAACGTGGTGCAGCTCGACAAGCGCGACATCGAGGACCTCGGCCTGGTGAAGATGGATCTCCTCGGCCTGCGCACCCTGTCGCTCATCAAGGACGCCGTCGCCGACATCGAGGCGCGGCATGGCGAGCGCCTCGAGCTTGGGACCATCGCGCTCGACGACGAGGCGGTCTACGACCTCATCTGCGAGGTCGACACGGTGGGTCTGTTCCAGGTGGAGAGCCGTGCGCAGGCGTCCGCGCTGCCACGTGTGCGTCCGCGGTGCTTCAAGGACATCGTCGTGCAGGTCGCGATCATCCGACCCGGCCCGCTCCAGGGGAACATGGTGAACCCGTACATCAATCGCCGGCAGGGACGCGAGGCCGTGACGTACGCGCATCCACTGCTCGAGCCCGCGCTCAAAGAGACGCTCGGCGTGATCCTCTTCCAGGAGCAGATCCTGCGCGTCGCGATGGCAGTCGCCGGTTTCTCGCCGAGCGCGGCGGACAAGCTGCGCCGCGCGATGAGCCGGGCGCGATCGTCGGCGGACATGGAGAAGCTTCGCGCGCCGTTCGTCGACGGCGCGGGGGCGAACGGTGTGGGCGCCGACGTCGCGAACGAGGTCTTCCGTCAGATCGCCGCGTTCGCGGAGTTCGGATTCTGTAAGAGTCACGCGGCGGCGTTCGCGCTCACCGCGTACCACACCGCGCATCTGAAGCTCTATTACCCGTCCGAGTTCTACGTCGCGCTGCTGAACAACCAACCGATGGGCTTCTATTCGCCCGCGGTGATCGCCGGCGACGCGAAGCGGCACGGCGTCGCGGTCCTGCCCGTCGACGTCGCGCGCTCGAACGAGAAGGCGATCGTCGAGGAGTGCTCACACGCCGGCGATGCGTTGCATCCCGTCGACAGCTCGAACACCATCGCGCGGCGTCGTACCTGTCGCACGCACGACGTCCGGCTGGGATTCGAATCGGTGAAGGGTCTCGGGGAGACCGAAGCGCAGGGCATCGTCGCCGAGCGCGCGCGGAACGGTCCGTTCACGAGCTTTGACCAGTTCGCGCGTCGCGTTGGCCTCAAAGAGGAGGCGCTGCGCAATCTCGCGCTGCTCGGTGCGTTCGACGCGTTCGGCGAGGCGCGCCGCGAGCTGCTGTGGCGCGCCCGCGATGCCCACCGCACCTCACCGGCGTTCGCGCGTCCCGTGCTCGCGCTCCCGACGTCCGATGCGCCGGCGCTGCCCGCGCTCTCTGAACAGGAGCGCGTCGCACTCGACTACCGCATCACCGGCATCCCGACCGGGCCGCAGATCATGCGCTTCTACCGCGCCGATCTGGATCGCCGAGGCGTGCTGAGCGCCGCGGGGCTTGGGGGCGGCCGACACGGCGCCGTCGTCCGCACCGCCGGCGCGATCGTGGTGAAGCAGCATCCCGAGACCGCGAAGGGTCACGTATTCCTATCCCTCGAGGACGAGACTGGTATGGCGAACGTGATCATCCGGCCCGCGACCTACCGCCAATACAAGCGCGTGCTTGACGCGAACGCCGCCGTCGTGGTCACCGGGACGCTCCAGACCCAGGACGGGGTCATTTCCGTGCTCGCCACCCGGCTCGACGGTCTCGCACTCTTCGTGAAGATCGCCGCCCGCGAGTGGCAGTAAGGCTCGAGCGCGCCGCCGCCAACGGTATCGGTCGGCAGTCAAACCGGTAGCACCATCTTGTGACGACCTTCAGTTGGACCGCAGACTGCCCGAGGGACGTAACAACAGGTAAGCAGGCAAGGACGGTTGCCTGCACCGGTGCTGCGCGGCAACGCGGGAGTGGGGAAACTGGTGGAAGACCTTCGCGAACGTCGGGCCGAAGATCTGCTCGACTCGATCTTCCGTGTGGCCACGGAGCTGGTCCGCGGCGAACGCGCCTCGCTCATGCTTCGCGAGGACGCCACCGATGACTTCGTGATCTCGCATGCCGTCGGTCTGGCCGAGGATGTCAAGCGCGAGGTGCGCGTGCGACCTGGCGAGGGCGTCGCCGGCCACGTCGTTGCGTCGAAGCGCTCGCTTCTCGTCCGCGGCGGCGAGGCCCCCTTCACGGTCCGCGGCGGCCAGTACCGCTCCGATTCGTTCGTCTCCGTCCCGATCATGATCGACGACAACGCGCGTGGCGTGCTCAACGTCACCGACCGCTTCGATGGGCGTCCCTTCGAAGATGCCGACCTCGTGACGCTCGAGATCATCGCGGGCCACATCGGCGCGTGCCTGGTGCAGCAGGAGCAGGGTGAGGCGCTGCAGCGGCTCGCGGAGACCGACCCGCTCACCTGGCTCTTCAACCGGCGGCACTTCGACAAGCGGCTCGAGGCCGAGACGAATCGCGCGCTGCGGGCAGAGCACCTCCTCGCGCTGCTCATGCTCGACGTCGACAAGTTCAAGCTCATCAACGACCGCTTCGGTCACCGCGTAGGCGATCAGGTGCTGAAGGCGGTCGCGTTGGCGGTGAAGCAGGCGGTGCGCCTCTACGACGTGCCCACGCGCTACGGCGGCGACGAGTTCGCGATCATCCTGCCCGAAGCGGACACCGAGGTCGCCGCACGGGTCGCGCGCCGCATCCTCGAAAAGGCGGAGACCGTCGCGCTGCCCGGTGAGCTGCGCGATGCCGGCATCCCACTCAGCGTCTCGATCGGCATCGCGACGTTCCCCCGTCCGGCCGGCGACGCGAATGCGCTGGTGGAGGCCGCGGACAGCGCGATGTATCGCGCGAAGCAGGCCGGCGGCGGTGGTATCCGCGTGTGGGAGCACGCGTTCGCCGATGGTCCGCACGGCGCGATGCGACCGGCGCGCGCGGCGCTTCCGCCCGCTCCGTATCTATCCGATCCCGCGCGTCTCGCGACGCGCGAGCTGCAGGCGCTCATCCCGTTCGCGCTGGCGCAGGAGTTCAACGTCGCGGTGGTTGGTCACGAGGGTCAGGTGCTGACGATCGCGTTCCCGCAGCCCAATCCCGCGGCGGTCGATTCGATCTCGAAGGCCACAGGCTTCGCGGTCTATCCGGTCTTCAGCAATCCCGCGGACATCGAGGCGACACGGCGGAGGCTCGCAGCGGCCTAGCTCGTCCCCGTCATCTTCGGTCGCGTGTCCTCGCGCTGAACGCCGCCGTCGGCGCCGCGGAAGAGATAGCCGACACCCGGCACGGTCTGGATGACATCGCGCGGCTTGCCGTCCTGCGTGAGCTTGCGGCGCAGTCGGCTCACGTTGAGCTTCACAAGGTCGCCGCCGACGTCGGCGTCGTAACCCCACACGCCTTCGAGGATCTCCTCCTGCGTGAGCACGCGACCGGGATTCGCCATGAAGTGGCGAAGTAGCTTGAACTCGGTCGGTGACAGATGCACCGGCACGTCCGCGGTCGTGACTTCGTGCGTCGCCTCGTCGAGGACGAGATCGCCGGTGCGATACACGACCGGCGCCGGTCGCCCGCGCGTGCGCACCGAGCGCCGCAGGATCGCCTTCACGCGCGCGACGAGCTCCTTGGGTCGGAACGGCTTGGTGATGTAGTCGTCCGCGCCGAGCTGCAGGCCGCGGAGGATGTCGCTCTCGTCCTGGCGCGCCGAGAGCAGCAGTACCGAGACGTGCTCGTCGACGTGTCGGATCCGTTCGAGGACGACGAAACCGGTGAGCTTCGGCAGATTGATGTCGAGGACGACGAGATCAGGGCGCTCGCGGCCCACGGCCTCGACCGCGGACTCGCCGTCGTAGGCCCTCACGACGTCGTAGCCCTCGCGGCGCAATGCGTAGTCAAGCAGCTCCACCAGGTCTCGGTCGTCATCGACGACCAAAAGCTTCACTACGCGCCTGCCTCCTCCGCGAGCTGTCGAGCCTTAGGAAGCGTGAAGTGTACCGAAGTGCCGCGTCCGACTTCACTTTCGATGCGGATGTCACCGCCGTGAGCGACGACGATGGCGCGGCAGATCGTGAGTCCGAGGCCGAGGCCGCCCGCTTGGTCGCGCACCTCGCGCGAACGGAAGAAGCGCTGGAAGAGGCGCGGCTGCTCGTCCGCTGGGATGCCCGGGCCCTCGTCGACGACGCTGACCTGCACGAAGCCGTCTCGGCCCTCGGTCGCGACCGTGACGGTCGTGTCCTCGGGCGCGTAACGGCTCGCGTTCGCGAGGAGGTTGGCGAGGACCTGCGCAGTCCGGCGCGGGTCGGCCAGCACGCGGTCGAAGGCCGGGCGCAGCCGGGTCTCGAGCTTCTGGTGCTTGGCGTCGAGCAGCGTCTGGGTGAAGTCCATCGCCTCCTGAAGGCAGCTGCGCACGCTCGCCGGCACCGCGCGGACCTGGAACGTTCCGGCCTCGATGCTTCCCGCGTCGAGCAGATTCTCGACGAGGTGCTCGAGGCGCAGGGCGCTGCGCCGCAGCGTCGACACCATCGTCGTGAGCTGGGCGGGCGGCATCGACAGCGCGTCGTCCACGAGCAGGTCGAGCGTCGCCGAGAGTGCCGCGATCGGCGTGCGGAGCTCATGCGCGACCTGGAGCAGGAAGTCCTCCTTGAGTCGCAGGAGCTCGGCCTGCGCCGTCACGTCACGGACGGTGTGAAGGACGCCACGCTCGCCGATCGACGTGCTCACGATCTCGAGGACGCCCATCCGGTCCTCGCGCGGGAACCAGGTGCGACGCACGTGGTGACCGTCGGCGTCCTGCACCGTGGCCGCCCCGGTGACCAGGAGCAGCTCCTCGAACGGGCGTCCCTTGAGCGTCTCCTCGCCGAGCACGCGGAAGGCCGCGGGGTTCGCGCTGACGATGATCCCATCCGGGCCGGTGAGGATGATGCCGTCGGTGAGCGCGACGAACGCGTCCTGGATCGCGAGTGCCTCGAAGGCGCGATCCTCGTCGCGCCGACCGAGGGAGCGGCGCCGCTCGGACGGTCGCTCTTTCATTGTGCGGGGATCCGCAGGCGCACGCGCGTCCCCTGACCGGGACTCGAGTCGAGTGAGAGCTGCGCGCCGATGAGCCGTGCCGATTCACGCATCTGCAGGAGACCGAGGCTACCGCGCTTGGCATAGTTCTCGAGCACGTCGGCGACATCGAAGCCCTTGCCGTCGTCCTCGACCACGGCGATGACCGCGTTGCCGTCGTCATACAGATCGATGTCCACGCGCCCCGCGCGGCCGGTCTTGATCGCGTTGTTCGCCGCCTCGCGGATGACCGTGAACGCGCCGGCCTCGACCTCGGGCGCGAGGCGCCGCTGCGACTGGATCCGGCGCGTACCCACGCGCGAGCCGTTCTGGCCGTCGATCCGCTTCGCGAGCGCCGCGATCGCGGCCGGAAGACCGCCGTCCTCGAGCGCGAGCGGACGCAGCGCGAAGAGGATGTCACGCAGTCCCTGCTGCGATTCGATGAGCCGCGCGCGCAGCGCGACCAGATCGGCGAGCGCGCCGGGAACGTCGTCCGCCGCGCGGCGTGTCACGAGCTCGATGCTGATCGCCGCGTTCGCCATCGTTTGCGCCACGCCGTCGTGAAGGTCGCGCGCGAGGCGGTGGCGCTCCTCCTCCGCGACCTTGACGACCCGCAGGCGTTCGGCAGCGAGCTCCTCCGACAGCTGCACGTACTCGAGCGCCACGCCGGCGGATCCGGCGAGCGCCTGGATCAGCCGCTCGTCGTCCTCCTGAAAGATTCCTTCGTTGTCGTTCACGGCCTGAAGCACGCCGAGGCGGCGCCGGTCGCGCGCGTCGATGGGCGTGACGAGCATCGAGCGCGTCCGGAAGCCGCTGCGTGCGTCGACGCTCGGGTCGAAGCGTGGGTCCTCGTACGGCGCGTCGATGCGCAGGAGCTGACCCGTGCGCGCCACGTCGGCCGCGAGGCTGCGCCCGTCGAGCGGGAGACGGATCTCGGTGAGCTCGCTCTGCGTGAGCACGCGTGACCAGAGCTCGTTCTTACCCGGATCGATGACGTAGAGCGTGGCGCGCTCGCAGTCGAGCATCCGCTTCGTCGTGTCGACGATCCGCGTGAGGACGCGGTCGATGTCGGCCTCGAGCGCGAGCTCGCGCTGCAGGTGCAGCAGCGCCTCGAGCTGGGCGGAGTCGTTGAGGTTCGCCATGCGGGCTGATGCTACTGATGGAGCGGCGAAGGCCGCTCCAGAAAGCCGGAGCGAAGCGGAGGTCATGACGGCGCCTCGCGTTTGCCCTCAGCGATCGCGCGAACGGTGTCGAGCGTGTCGATCTCGTGCACCGGCTTGTCCGGACGAAGGCGCACGATGCGCGGGAAGCGCATCGCATACCCCGAGTCGTGTCGGGCGCTCTGCTGGATCTGGTCGAAGGCGACCTCGATCACGGTGTCGGGCCGGACGATGCGCGCGCGACCGAGGTCCTCTGTGGTCGTGGCGAGAAAGTGCTCGGTCATCTCCGCGATCTCTCTGTCGGTGAGACCCGAGTACGCCTTGCCGACCACACGCAGGCGGTCGCCGTCGCGCACCGAGAACGTGTAGTCGGAAAGGACGCCGTGACGCTTGCCGTGCCCCCACTCGACGGCGGTGACGACCACGTCGAGCGTGCGCAGCGCCCGCTTCACCTTCAGCCACTCCATGCCTCGCCGGCCCGGCCGGTACGGCGACCGCGGGTCCTTCACCATCAGCCCCTCGTTCCCGCGCTCGCGCGCCGCGAGGAACTCACGGTCGAGCGCAGCGACGAGCTCGTCGCCGGTGGCGTCGAGCGTCGTCTGGCGCGCGAGGCGGACTGGCCCGCTCAGCGGGAGCGCGCGCAGCGCTTCGTGCCGCTCGGTCAGTGGCAGGTCGAGGAGCGCCTTTCCGTCGCGCTCGAGGAGATCGAAGGCGACGAGCGATGCGGGCAGCCGCTCGCGCACCTCGCCGGTCACGTCCTTGCGCCCGAGCCGTGTCTGGAAGGTCGTGAACGGCACGGCGCGGTCGCCCTCGAACGCGAGTACCTCCGCGTCGAGCACGAAGCTGCCGGGGATCGCCTGCAGCGCGTCGAGCAGCTCGGGATAGCGGCTGGTGACGCGGTCGAATGTTCGCGAGTAGAGCTCGACGCGGTCGCCGGCCTTGTGCACCTGCGCCCGCACGCCGTCGTATTTGTCCTCCACGACGTACGGCGCTGGGAAGCGCTGCGCCACCTCGGCGAGGTCGAGCACCGGGGTCGCGAGCATCATCCCGATCGGGCTGAAGTGCGCGAGTGTCGGCTCCTCGAGCGTGCCGTGCTTCGCGCGCAGGGCCGCCTCACCGATGTCGCCGGTGAGCATGTTCGCGCGGGCGACGGCCTCCCGGTCGCGCTCGAACGCCTTCGCGATCGCATCCACCAGCAGGCCCTCGCGCAGACCGATGCGCGTCTCGCCCGAGACGATCTTCACGATGTACCGCGCCTCACCCGCATCGGCGCGGCGCAGCAGCGCGCGGACGAGCTCGCGCTTGTTGTTCGTCCCGCGCACCGCGGCGATGCCGTCGAACGCCGCCGCGACATCGGTGAGCGTCAGGGCCTCGCCGTCATGCGCAGCGTCGGCGATGAGGTCGTGCGCGACGTCGCCGAGATCGGCGTGACGCTGGTAGCTCGCGCGCATGTCGTCGCCGCTCTTTCCGGATCGCTCGAGGAGCACCTCCGACAGCGCGCTCCAGCCCACCGACAGCACGCGCTCGTCCTTGCGGGGGAACGGCGCGCCCGCGAAGAGACGAGCGCCGATGACGAGGTCGGCATCGTCCAGGCCCGCGAGGTACGCGCCGAGCAGCCGGTTCTTCTCCAGCTTCTTCGTCGTCGCCCGGACGGCGTCGGCCGTGCCGACCCAGTCGGCGAAGCGGCCGCTCATAATGCGCCGCGTCGTAAGGAGGTGCGCATGGGGATCATCGAGCTCCTCATCATCGTGCTCTTGTTGCTCTGGCTCTTCGGCTACTTCGGCCGCGGCCGCTTGCCCATCGCCGGCGGCGGCTGGATCCACACCTTGCTCGTCATTGTCGTCATCCTCGTGATCCTGCGGTTGCTCGGCATCGTCTAGCGCGCCGCCGGTGCCCGGCTGCACCGCTCGCTAAAGTCGGGCGATGCAGCGGGCCTCCGGCGCAGACCGCGTCTTTCGCGTCCCTTACGGCCACGAGGAGCTGGAGTTCATGCTCCAGCCCTGGTTCGACGTCGACGTGGTCGAATCCGCCACAGCGGAGCCCATCGCTGATGTCGCCCGGGCCGTGCGCGAGGCGCTTCACCACGCGATTCCCTCGCGGCGACAGCTGGCGATCCCACGACCTTTGCAGGGTTTCATTCGTCAGCCCGCAGCGCTCTCGGAGCTCGCCGACGACGCAGCGGCGCTGGCGAGGCCGCGGGGCACCGCTCGGGCGGTCATCGCCGTTACCGATCTCACGCGTGCCTCGCCGGACGACATCCTGGTGCCGCCACTTCTCGATGAGCTGAACAACGGCGGCATCCCGGACGAGCGCATCACCGTCGTCGTCGCGTTGGGTCTGCACCGGCCGACCACCGACGGAGAGAAGCGGGAGAAGCTCGGTGCCGTCGTCGACCGCGTCCGCGTGGTCGACTCGAACGGCCGTGACCCGAAGCAGTGGGCGGATCTCGGCCCGATCCCGCCGTACGGTGTCCCGGGCCTCACGCAGAAGGTTGTGAAGGAAGCCCACGTTGTCGCCGCGACGGGCATCGTCGAGCCGCACCAGTACGCCGGTTGGTCCGGCGGCCGTAAGACCGTGGCGATCGGCTGCGCCGGGGAGCCTGTGATCACCGCGACCCACGCCATGCGTTTCCTCGAGGATCCCGGAGTCCGCTTAGCGAAACTCGAAGGCAACCCGTTCGACCAGACGATTCGCGAGCTCGCGCGGCGCGCGGGACTGGTTTTCTGTCTCAACGTCGTCACGGACGATCGCGACCGTGTCGTAGCCGTCGCGGCGGGGGACCCGGATGGTGTGCTCGAGGAGCTGGCAGGAAAGGCGGCGGCCCTGTACACGCGCCCGATCGCGAAGCAGTACGACATCGTGATCGCCGGCGTCGGTAAGCCGAAGGACGCGAACCTCTATCAGGCATCGCGCGCGGCGACCTACCTGCGATTCGCTCCGACGCCGGTGGTGCGCGAGGGCGGCGCGATCATCATCGCGGCGCAGCTCGACGAGGGCGCCGGTGACGGGGCGGGGGAGCAGCGTTTCCTCGCGGCCCTCGAGCGCGCGGAGTCTCCGGCGGCGGTCGTCGACGCGGCGCGGCGGCACTTCGAAGGTGGCGAGCAGCGCGCGGTGATGCTCGCGCTCACCTTGCAGCACTGCCTCGTGATCGTCGCCGCGTCAGAAGCGCCGGAGGTCGTGCGGCTCGCGAAGCTGCGCGCTGCGGTCGACGTCGAGGAGGCACTCGATATCGCCTACGAGCACATCGGCCGACCGACGCGCGCGAGCGTGCTGCTCGTCCCGCACGCGCTCCACACGCTCCCGGTCGTGCAGCCGCCTGTCGCATGAGTGCCATCCTCACCGCCGAGCGTCGCCGCAGGCCCCTCTCGAGCGAACAGCTCGCGCGGCTCCGCGACGCCCTGGATCCTCTCGCGACGAACGTCACGGCCCGGCCGCTCCTGGGCGGCATCGACACGGCGACGTACGCGCTGCGGCTCGTGCGCGACGGGACCGCTCACGAGCGGGTCGTACGCGTCTATCGCGATTGGGAAGGTGATGCCGGTGCCGCGGCGCAACGGCTGCACGACGTGTTGGCCGCGGTCGCAGCGGTCTCGACGCTCGCGCCGCTGCCGATCCTCACCGACGGCGCGGGGAAGCTCATTGGCGAACCGCTCATCGTGATGTCGTTCCTCCCCGGTGCGCCACAGGCGCCGACCGGGCAGGACGACGCATGGGCGGAGCAGCTGGCGGCCGCGATGGTCGACTTTCATGGGGTGCCTCTCGAGCGACTGCCGAAGGACTTTCCGCGCGAAGGCACCCCGGCGGAACGGCTCGCGCGCGTCCTGGATCGCGAGCCGGACGTGCGCGATCCCCTCTGGGATCGGGTCGCGTCGACGCTGACCGCCGTCGCGGCGCACGTCGAGGCGAATCCGCCGGTGCTGATCCACAGCGACTTCTGGTTCGGGAACACGATCTGGCAAGACGGTCGACTCACCGGGATCATCGATTGGGACGGAGCGCGCATCGCGGATCCCGCGCGAGACGTCGCGGGCGCACGCAACGACCTCGCGCTTCTCAGCGGCGCGCACGCAGCCGATACATTCCTCGCGCGCTACGAGGCGGACCGCGGACCGCTGCGCGATCTCGCGTTCTGGGACCTGCTCACGTCGCTCCCGCCGATCCGCTGGCTGCCGCACTGGGTCGAGGGCTACACCGAGCTCGGCCTGGACCTATCGCTGGCCGAGGCGCGCGCGCGACTGGAGTCCTGGATCGATAACGCGCTGCGCCGGCTCTAAGCGCGCTTGCCGTAATGCTCCCAGCTGACGAACTCGCCCAGCGGCTTACGGCCGAGCGGCATGAGAGCGCCCATTCCTGGTGTGCTGGACACGCGAGTCGCTTTCTCGTCGGCGGGATAGCCGAACGCGACGGTCTGCCTGACCCAGCGCCCGTCGGGAATGCCGAGAAGCTCCTTCGCCTTGCGCGCGTTCTCGTCGGGGAACAACGACGCGATGTTCGAGCCGATGCCGTGCGTCCACGCCGCGAGCATGAGACGTTCCGCGAGACGTCCGCAGTCGAAGGCGTTGTTCGCGCTGTCCATGACGAGCACGATGTCGACCTGGGCGGCCGCGATATATCCAGCGAATCCGCCCAGCTCGGATAACCGCTTCAGCATCTCGCGGTCGCGCACGACCACGATCTGCCACGGTTGCGTGTTCTTCGATGAGCCGGTCCGACGACCGGCCTCGAGGATGTCGCGCAGCACGGGGTCCGCGATCGCACGATCTGAGAAGCGACGAACGGCGCGCAGCGAGCCGAGGAACCGCGTGGTCTGGTTCGACGGCGTCAAAACTCGACTCTTATCTTCTGACCGAGCACTTTTGCCTTTAGTCTGACGCGCTTTCGTCCCCGCGGCCCCGGCATGGCCTGGATCCGGGCGGCGTGGCGGAGGCCGACCTGGAGTTGCTCGTCGAGCAGACCCGCGATCAGGGCCAGCTCCTCGTCCGTATAGCGAGCGAGGAGCTGCGTGGAGTTCTCCGCCATGGGGCCATAAAAAGGCGCGAACTCCTTCATACGCGCGGGATTCAGCTCGACGACGACGCGCCGGCGGTCGTTCGGATCGTCGCGGCGCCGGACGTACTTGCCCGCCTCGAGCCTGTCGATCATTCGTGTGACGGCTCCGGTGGTCAGCCCGGTGAGCTGGGCCAGGCGCCCTGCGGTGATCGGCCCCTCGAGCTGGAGAGATCCGAGGCACTCGAGGTCGCTCGGGGCGAGCCCGAACTTCTCCGCGATGACCCCGCTGATCACGACGGACTGGCCGCTGACCCGCTGGAATCCCGCCCGGATCGCGGCGACGAGCTCGGCGCGTTTTCTCTTGACCGCCATGGGATTATCCCTTCTGCGTATCGGCTGATATAGTCATTATCTGCACAACACAGATATTGTGGCACGCAGCGGATCGACTCTCAAGAGTCTAACGCGCCGGAGGAACGCCATGAACGCCACGATCGCGCGGTATACGACGAGCTCCGTCACGTCGAAGGACGGCACGACGATCGGCTACCGACAGCTCGGGCACGGTCCAGGTGTGGTCCTGCTGCACGGCGCCATGGAGTCGGCTTCCAGCCACATCGCGCTCGCGGAACTCCTCGCCGATGCCTTCACGGTCTACCTCCCCGACCGCCGTGGCCGCGGGATGAGCGGCCCGTACCCGGAGCACTACAGCGTGCGGAACGACATCGAGGACATGGACGCGCTGCTCATCAGGACCGGCGCGCACTTCGTCTTCGGGGTGAGCTCAGGCGCCATCATCTGGCTTCAGGCCGCACTCGCGCTACCCACCATTCAGAGGGCCGCGCTCTTCGAACCGCCGCTGCTCGCGGGTGGTTCGGCGTCGAGCGCGCTCCTGCGGCGCTACGACGACGAGATCGCACAAGGTAAAGTGGCGGCCGCGCTCGTCACCGGCATGAAAGTGGCACGCCTGGGGCCGCCGATCTTCAACCTCATCCCGCGCTCGGTGCTCGAGCGCCTCACGCAAACCATGCTTGTCAGCGCCGATAAGAAAGCCGGCGCCGGCGACGTCACGGTGAGGATGCTCGCGCCGACGCTGCACTATGACTTCGAGTTGGTCCTTGAGTCGGAGAACGCGCTGGAAACGTTCAGGTCGATCCGCGCCGAGGTGCTCCTGCTGGGTGGCGGCAAGAGCCCGTCGTTCCTCAAGGCCAGCCTCGACGCGCTCGAGCGTGTTCTCCCGTCCGCTAAGCGGATCGAGTTCGCCGGCCTCGCGCATTCGGCCTCAGGCAACCCCGACGACCCGATGGCGGGTCGAGGCGCGGACCCCGAGCGGGTCGCGGTCGAGCTTCGTCGATTCTTCGCCTGACGTGCGTCGCGTGAGCTGGCACGTCAGTCGCTAGAGTCCCGCCGTGGGCTGTTGCCTTATGGGCTGTCTGCGACTCCTGTTCTTCCAGATGTGGAAGGTGCTGCTCGCGGCGATCGTCGCGGTCGTGCTCGCGCGCATCGATTCGTACGTCGAACGGCGCCATTCCGAGAGCGTTCCGGGCAAGGCTTGGCGCGCGTACCGCGGTCGCTCGAAAAAGGAGCCGCCACCGTGATCGCTTCCTGAACGACGGCTTCGCGCGCAATCCCATCGGCCTCCGTCTCTACTACCGCATCCTCGGCGACACGGGCCCGACGCTTCTCGTGCCCGCCGCGTGCTGGCTGCAGGAGGATCTCGAGCCGCTCGCGCGCGGTCGTCGCGTGGTGTTCTTCGACCGCAGCGGTCGCGGCCGCTCGGACGCGATCCCCGCCGGTGTCCCGGTCACCTTCGCGAGCGAGTTCGAGGACATCGACTCGGTCCGCGCGCATCTGGGTCTCGACGTCTTTTCCCTGATGGGCTGGTCGTACATGGGTCTCGTCGCGGGGCTGTATGCGGCGGACCATCCAGACATCGTGGAGCGTTTGCTGCTCGTCGGTGCGACGTCCATGCGCTACTTCGGCCCGACGCCAGTCCTGCCGCCCGAGCTCGAACGCGAGCTCGATGAGTCGCTTCGTCGCCAGCGTGAACGCATCGATGCCGATGCCCTCAAACGCCTCGAAGCCGAGCGCGCGGCCGGTGGCTGGCGGGACGGCGTCGCGTTCTGCCGCGAGCATCGTCGGCTGAGCGGACCACGGCAGTTCGGACGGCCCGAGGCGATGCTGCGGACGAAGGCCGATCCCTGCGCTCTGCCCAACGAGTGGCCGACCGCGTTGGCGAGCCTGATGCAACAGATCTACGCGTCACTCGGCGCCACCTGGGACCTCAGTGATCGCGTGAGGAGGGTCCGCGCGCCCACGCTCGTCGTTCATGGGCTCGAGGATCTGGTGCTCCCCAATGCGGCGCGTCTGTGGGGCACGCTCATCGAAGATGCGCGTGTCCTGTGGCTGGCTGGCGTCGGTCACTTTCCCTGGCTGGAAGACCCTGCGACGTTCTTTCCAGCGGTCGACGCTTTCCTGCGGGGCCGATGGCCGGATGGGGCGGGTCGCGTGACACAAGCGTACTAGTGAGGAGGGCCGCATGAACGACGTCGTCGACATCGCAGCCGTGCTGCGTCGGGTCACCGAGCCGTGGAAGCCGCAAGATCTCGTCACCGCGAACGACGCGATCGTGCGCGTCGCCAGACTTCGTGGCGAGTTCCCGTGGCACCAGCACGACGAGGACGAGCTGTTCCTCTGCTGGCAGGGTGCGTTTCGCATCGACCTCGAAGGCCGCGAGGCAGTCGAGCTGCGCGCGGGTCAGCTCTTCGTCGTCCCGCGCGGTACACGTCATCGACCGGTGGCCGCCAGCGACGCGGTGACGTTGTTGCTGGAAAGACCCGAGACGCTTCAGTACGGGAACGCCTAGCCTTCGACGCCGTGCCGGTCGCGATCTTCGACATGGACGGCGTCCTCTACCGCGGCGGCATCGTCCTGCCGTACGCCAGGGAGACGCTGGAGCGTCTCCGGCGCGCGGGTTGGCAGGTCTTCTTCGCGACGAACAATTCGACGGCGACGCGTGAGGAGTACGTGAGGCGGCTCGGCAGGCTCGGCCTCGGCGGCGATGCCGAGCACATCGTGACGAGCGCGTACGCGACCGCGCACTACCTCGAGGGCCTCGACCCGAAGCCGCGCGACGTGTACGTCGTGGGCGCGAACGGGCTGCGCGAGGAGATCCGCGCGACGGGCATACCGGTGCGTGACGCGTCATCGCTTCCGGGCGTGGAGCCGCCCGGCGCGGCCGCCGCCGACGGCGTCGATCCGGGCGCGATGCGACGCTACCTCACGAGCGTGACGCTTCCGGCGCCGGCGGACACGGTCGTCGTGGGCCTCGACCTGCATGTGACGTACGCGAAGATCGCCGAGGCGCAGCGCTGCGTGCTCGCTGGCGCGCTCTTCGTGTGCTCGAACCGCGACCGCGCGTATCCGGTCGAGGGGCGGCTCCTACCGGGCGCCGGGACGATCGTCGCGGCCGTCGAGGTGGCGACGGACCGCACGGCGATCTGCATCGGGAAGCCCGAGCCGTTCCTCTTCGAAGAGGTGCTCCGGAGGGCGGGGGAGCGCGACGCGGTCGTCGTTGGCGACGCGACCGACTACGACATGGTGGCCGCGCATCGGGTCGGTGCGCGCGGTGTGCTCATCCTCACCGGCCTGACGGACGAGAGTGCGGTCGAGCATGCGCGCGGCGATGCTGTGCCGGACCGGGTGATCCGGTCGCTGCAGGAGCTTTTCGCACTGCCGGAGTTCGCCGGGACCTAGTGCGTGGTCACTCCCAGGTGATCCCGCGGCCGTGAAAGAACTCGCGGATGTTGTCGGCCTGTGAGTCGTTCCCGCCGCGATCGCCAAGCGGCGTCGCCGCGAGGACATCGACCGTCGACGCGACGAGCGACAGCGCGAGCAATGCTGCGAACAGGATCGCGCCGAGCGAGCGGAGCGGGGATCGCGCTGCGGTGATCATTCCCAGGTCACGCCGCCCGGGTCGAGGACATCTTCCCAGGTCACGCCGCCCGGTACGGTCGGGACCGGTCCGAGATCGGTCCACGCCGTCTCGCGGCCGCTCCCTGTGTCGTGCGCGAACGCGTTGTTGGTGCTCGCGAGCAGTGACAGCGCGAGGATCGCAGCGAAGGCAAGTCCTTTGATCGTGTTCTTCATGTCATCCCCCTTACAAAGACACGCGCACGGCCTCGACGGCCTGCTGGTAGACCTGCTCGTGCGGGCTCTGGGCGCCGCGGGCGCTCTTGCGCCGCTCGCCGACCACGGTCTTGATGAAGGCCTCGACCACCACCGGGTTGAACTGGGTGCCGCTGTTGGACCGCAGCTCGCGCAGCGCCGCCTTGGCCGACAGCGCCGG
>VBFY01000031.1 GCA_005889405.1 Chloroflexota bacterium
GGCGAACCAAAGCGAGGGTGGACTGAAGGGCGCGGGCGCGCAGGCGCAGAACCTCACCCTCGACGACATGCGCTCGCTGCAAGCGCAGCTCGGCTCGAGCGTCGCCGCGATCCATGCCGAGCAGGGCGCGGGCCGCTGGCAGGTGACCGCGGCGGGCCAGAACTGGAACACCAACGTCAACGGCGTGACCGAGGACTACCCGATCGTGCGCGATTGGACGCTGCAGAGCGGCGAGTTCTTCACGAGCTCGGACCTCACCGTCAACGCGCAGGTGGCCGTGATCGGCTCGACGACGGCGACGAACCTCTTCGGCGAGGCGGACGCCGTCGGCCAGACGCTGCAGCTGCGTCAGGTCTTCGGTGGCGGCCCGCAGGGTCAGGGGCAGCAGCGGGCGCGCATCGTGACCTTCAAGGTCGTCGGCGTCCTCGATACGAAGGGCAGCACCTTCGGCTTCAGCCGCGACGACCAGGTCCTCGTCCCGATCACCACCGCTCAACACATCCTCACCGGCCGCCTCAACGTTGTGAACACGATCGTGATCAAGGCGACATCGAGCGACGCGATGCCCGAGACGACCGCCGACGTCACCAACGTCCTGCTGCAGCGGCACAACGTGACGGACCCCGCGAACCCCGACTTCACCGTGACGAATCAGAACGACACGCTCGCCGCCGCCAGCGCGGTGTTCGCGACCTTCACGCTCCTGCTCGGCGCGATCGGTGGGATCTCACTGCTCGTCGGCGGGATCGGGATCATGAACATCATGCTCGTGTCGGTGAATGAGCGAACGCGCGAGATCGGTATCCGCAAGGCCGTCGGCGCACGGCGGCGGGACATCATGGTCCAGTTCCTCATCGAGTCGATGGCCCTCACGGGCCTCGGCGGCATCATGGGCATCCTGCTCGGGTGGTCGATCACCGAGGTCGTGAAGCTCATCCCTCAAGCGAGCGGGCTGATCCTCGTCATCACCGCCGGCACCGTGATCATCGCGGTCGGCGTCTCTGTTGCGATCGGCGTCGTCTTCGGGCTCTACCCCGCGATGCGCGCAGCGCGGCTGCACCCGATCCAAGCACTCCGGTACGAGTGACCTCCGCCTTTGGCTCCGGCTTTCTGGAGCCGCCTTCGCCACTCCATCAGTTAAGAAGGGAACGACAGACATGAAACCAGCACAGATCGTCATCGGCGTCGTCATCGCACTCGCTCTCGCGGGCGGCGGGTTCGCCGCAGGCATGACGGTTGCGAGGAGCAGCGGCGCGGAAGCGAACGCGTCGCCATCGCCGTCGGGCGCGGCCGGACGCGGCGGTGCGGGCATCACTGGACGTCTCGGCCAGGGCGGTGCGGCGGGAGCTTCGGGCGCGGCCGGCGGGCAGGCGATGGCCGGGCGGATCATCTCGGTGAACGACGGATCGATCACGATCGAAGTGCGTCAGGGCGGCGCGCAGGGCGCGTCGCCGACCGTGACCTCGCAGATCGTGCTCGTCGGCAGCTCGACGCGGATCGTGAAGACGGTCGAGACCGACATCAAGCTCAGCGACCTGAAGGCGAACGACCAGGTCACGATCGTCGGCACCACCGACGCGAGCGGGAACGTGTCCGCGACCGCGATCGTCGCCGGCGGGAACGCGCTGCAGGGTCTCTTCGGCGGCCAGGGCGGACCGGGCGGCGGTTTCCGCGTCGCGAGCCCGAGTCCGAGCCCCAGCACCCGCCCGTAGCCGAGTGCCGACGGTGAAATAGTCCCGCCGTCTATTCCACTGATGAAATCGATGGGAATATCCAAGTCGCGCCGCTACAGCGCAGGTCCGAAACTACAGGCGGTGCGGCCGATGGCAGTTACTCGTCGTGCGCCTTAGATGTGAGCTGGCAACAGGCATCGTCCGGGCGCTGACGCCCTAGCGAGGTTCGCTAGCCCAGCTTCTCTCGAAGAGCGGCGGCGATCCCTGCTGGATCGCCGCCGCTCTCGCGGATCAGATGGACGGCGACTCCCCCACCGTCTTCCAGGATCGCGAGCAGCAGGTCCTCGGCGGTCGCCCTTCGTTCGTCACGTAGCGCGATCCCCTCTGCGATGCCGAAGATGCGTTGCACCCGGTGGGTGATGAAGATGCCTGGCTCGTCCGACTTGGTGCCGAAGTCGATCTTCTCGAACGCTTTTCGGATCTTGTGGAGCTCGACGCCTTCCGACTCGAACAGCTTTCGGATCGGCTCGTGGTCCATCTGCGCAAAGGCAAGCATTAGGTGCTCGGATCCGATCCAGTTATCGCCATGCTTGTGTGCCTCACCGGAGGCGATGTTGATGACCTTGAACGCGTGCTCGTCAAAGTGCCCTAGCGATGACCGGCCGAGCCCCATGGTGCTCTCCTGTTTGTCGGGCCGCAGCAGCCACCCAGATATGCCGTCCGCCTTGATGTCGCCGTCGCGCATCACGCGACCCCTGAAGCTCCGAAGCCGGCGCTCCTTCGTGCCAAGAGATCGCCGTTCACCTTCAAGCTCCGAGAGCTTCGACGCGACCGCGGCAAGCACGGCCTCCCGTGTCGTGCCACGTGGTCGCGTGAGCAACGCCCGGACCTCGCGAAGCGAGAAGCCGAGCTCTTTGGCGCGCCCTATCAGTACGAGCTGGTCGAGCGTCTCCTTTGGGTACTCGCGGTAGCCCGATTTGTTGCGCGACACTCGCGGCAGGAGACCGAGCTTCTCGTAGTAGCGGAGCGTCGACGAGGGAATTCCGCTTCGCGTTGCAAGCTCGCCGACACGCACGGAGAAACCGTAATCCTTCGAGCGTGCTCGAAGGTCAAGCGGCGACCGTGGTCACATCGAATCCGGAGCGCTGACGCCGAGCAGACCGAGCGTCTGACGCAGCGTGACCTGCACCGCCTGCACCAGACGCAGACGCGCCTTCGAGACCGTCACGTCGTCGCTCACGACGCGATGGTCGCGATAGAAGCCGTGGAACGCGCCGGCCAGCTCGAGCGCGTAGCCGGTGAGCAGATGCGCGCCGCGGTGGCCGACGATGTCTGCGAGCAGCTCCGGAAAGCGCAGGCAGAGCTTGATCAGCGCGTGCTCGGCGGGCGTCGCGAGCGCGGACAGGTCGGCGCCGTCCGGCGTGATGCCGCGCTCGGCGGCGGTGCGGAAGATGCTCGCGATGCGCGCGTGCGCGTACTGCACGTAGTAGACCGGGTTGTCGTTCGACTGCTGTACCGCGAGCTCGAAATCGAAGTCGAGCTGGCTGTCCGCACCGCGCTGCAGCAACAGGAAGCGCGTCGCGTCCTTGCCCACGGCCTCGAGCACGTCTTCGAGCATCAGGAAGAGACCGGTGCGCCGTCCCATCCGCTGCAGGACACCCTCATGGAGGAAACGGACGTACTGGTAGAGCACGACGCTCCAGCGGTCCTCGGCGATCCCGAGCGCGGGCAGCGCGATCTTCATCTGCAGCAGGTGGTAATGCGTGTTCGCGCCCCACACGTTGATCTTGAGATCGATGCCGCGCTCCTCGAGACAGAGGCGGTGGTAGGCGATGTCCGTGCCGAGATAGGTGGGGTCGCCGTTCGAGCGGATGACGACCCATCCCTCCTCACCCTCGCGGTCGAGCGCGCGCGCCTCCGAAGTCTCGAACCACACCGCGCCGTCGCGATCGACGAGACAGCCCCGGCGCCGCAGCTCTTCCATGGTCTTCGCGAAATAGCCCGACTCGAGGAAGGACGACTGCTTGAACCAGCTGTCGAACGTGATGCCGAACTTCCGCGTCACGCGCTGCGCGTCCGCGACGACCCAGTCGATGGCCATCGGCGCGAACACGCGGCCCTGCTCCTCCAGCGTGAGCGTTCGGTACAGGTCGCCGTGCTTCTCCTTGATCTGCGCCGCTATCTCGGTCACGTACTCGCCCGGATACGCGTCCTGCGGGACCGGGGTCTCTTCGCCGAAGAGCTGCCGGTAGCGGATCGCGACCGATTCGCCGAAGCGCTTCACCTGCGTGCCGCCGTCCTCGACGTAGTACTCGCGCTGCACGTCCGCGCCCGCGAACCGCAAAACGGACGAGAGCACGTCGCCGAGCGGACCGCCGCGGGCGTTCGCGAGCGTGAGCGGGCCGGTCGGGTTCGCCGAAACGAACTCGACCTGGATGTGCTTCCCTCGCAGCGTCTCCGAGCGGCCGTAGTCCGCGCCGTCGGCGATGATCGCGTCGACCTGCCCGCGCAACCAGGCGACATCGAGGCGGACGTTCACGAAACCGTTGCCGGCCACATCGGCCGACGCGAGCGGCGGGCGAAGATCGAGCTGATCCTTGATCGCGCCTGCGATCTCGCGCGGCGGCCTCCGCAATGTCTTGGCGAGACGCATCGCGACGCTCGTCGCGTAGTCGCCGTGCTCGGCGTTGGCCGGGACCTCGACCTCGATCGCCTCCCTGTCCCAGCCCTGCCAGCCGTGCTGGCGCGCCGCGCGCGCGAGCGCGTCAGAAAATGCGGCGGCCACGAGGTCGCGGGCGGGAGTGGTCACGCGCGTGAGTCTGGGGCAGGCAACACGACCGCGCCAACGTCGCCACTCGGAACGTGCTGGCGAAAGAAGACGAGGATCAGCGCCGAGGCCGCGGTGTAGAAGACGACAAGCGTCAGCAGGTTCACGGTGTAGCCGCCGGGGCCGGCCGCGCCACGGATCGCGCCCGAGATCACCGCGCCAACGCCCGATCCGGCGTTCCACGCGAGCGCGGCGATCGCGTTCACTCCGGCACGCTCGCGCGGCGTGAACGACGAGAACGTGATCGCGTTCCAGGTCGCGCTCGACCCGTACATGAGCCAGGCGCGCAGCGCGAGCGCCGCGACCACGATCGAGAGGTCAGATGCGAACGCGGCGACGATCGCGAACGGCACGGATCCGAGCACGACGCCGACGACCGCCGGCACCGCGCCGAAACGCCGCGCGAGGAACCGCCCGTGCGCGAGCGCGCCGAGGCTGCCGGCGACGGCGATCACGCCGAGCAGCACGCCGAGCGCGGCGAACGGCACGCCGAAGCGCTCGGCGAAGAACAGGTTCGTGAACGGGAGAAAGCTTCCGGCGCCGAGGCCGAATACGACCTCCACCGCGAGGAACCGCGCGAGCAGGCCGTACCTCCGCGGCGCGTCGAGCGTGGGACCTGTGACCGGAACGTTCTCGATGAACAGCACGGGGATCGCCGACAGCGCGGCGCAGATGCCGCCACCGGCGACGAGCACGCGCAGCACGATCGTGTCGTTGGGATCGGCGTGCAGGAATGCCGCGACCGGCGCGGCGAGCACGCCCGCCAGCGCGCTCGCGAAGAAGGCGGCCATCGTACCGAGCGCGATCTGCTGCCCGAAGCGCGACGACCGTGCGCCCGCAGCGGTCGCGTCTGCGAGGAGTGCCGCACCCGACGACGACGCGAGGATGCCGCCGAGACCGAACAGCATCGCGGAAACGAACAGCGGGACGAACGCGGCGAAGAGCACCAGGCCCGCGAGACCGAACCCGGCCAGGACGCCGCCGCTCAGGATGACCGTGCGCCGCGAGCGACCGCGCGCGATCGTCGCGGCCGGCACCGCTCCGATGACGACGCCGAGTGCGACCGCGCCGACGAGCGCGCCGAGTGCCACTCCGTCGTAGCCGAGCGAGCGGTAGAGGAAGTTCAGGTAGAAAGCCGCGACGCCAAGACCGAAGCTGCCGAGCGTCGCGGCCGCGAGGTAGAGGAAGGCATCGCGCCTTCCGAGCGTCACCCCGTGGTCGCTCGGCCCAGCGTCACTTCGACGGTCTGCGTCGCGCCGTCGCGGAGGATCGTGAGACGGACCTTGTCGCCAGGCCGGAACCTCACCATGAGCGACTGCAGCGGGTGCTCCTGGTCGATCGGCTGGTCGTTGAGCTTCGTCACGACGTCACCCACATGCAGGCTGGCCTGCGATGCGGGCGAGCCGGCCACGACCGCGGAGATCTGGATCCCGGCGGCCGACGGCAGACCGAGCGCGACCGCGGCGCGCGGTGAGAGCGGCGCGTACTGGATGCCGATGAAGCCGCGCTCGATCTTTCCGTTCTTGATGAGCTCGTCGGAAACCGTGCGGATCGTGTTCGCCGAGATCGCGAAGCCCAGGCCCTGCGCCTGACTTGGATCGGCGATGAGCGTATTCATGCCGACCACCTGTCGCACCGCGGCCCAGATCAGCGGACCGCCGGAGTTTCCGGGGTTGATCGCGGCGTCGGTCTGGATGAGGTCGTCGAGGAAGACGTTCTGCGTTTCCTGCACGCGCCGGCCCTTGCCGGAGACGACGCCGACCGTGACCGTGTTCTGGAACTCGCCGAGCGGACTGCCGATCGCGACGACCGTCGCGCCGACCGGTACGTCGTCGCTGTTCGCGAGCGGCGCGACCTTGAGGTTCGCACGCGTTGGGATCTGCAGCACCGCGATGTCGGTGTCGGGATCGCGACCGACCAGCGTCGCCTTCTGCGTTTGGTTGTCGCTGAAGATCACGTCGAACGACGCGCCCGCGCCGCTGCCGCGCACGTTCTCGACGACGTGATTGTTTGTGACCACGTAGCCGCGCGCGTCGACCACGAACCCCGACCCGCTCGACTGCTGCTGACCCGAGGGCAGACGGTTCACGACCGTCACGACCGAGGGCAGCATCTCCTTCGCGACATCGACGATCGGGTCGGCGCCCGCGGGCACGACCACCGGTACGCTCGTCGCGAGCGCGGTGGGGACCGGCGTCGGCACCAGTTCGGCCGGTGCGCGGCCATCCAAGAGGGTCGCCGTCGTGCCGCCCGCGACACCGCCGAGGATGACGCCGACCAGCAGCAGCGCGGCGCCGCTGGGACCGGTCGATCGCGGTGGCGGGCTGTACGGCTGGGTCGGCGGCGCGGGCTCGTACATCGGCGGAGGGTCTACCTCCGCGGACGGGCCGGAGTTTCGCCGGTGGGCGTCGTCGCCTTGCGGCGGCGCGCGGTCGGGCGCATGACCTCCGGTTCGACCATCTGGCCGAGCGCGGTACCACGGATCTCGAGATCGACGTGACTGTCGGGCTCGATCACGACGTTCCACGTCATGGCGATCTCGAGCTGCTGATAGATGCGCTCGAATCCTGACTCGGAATTGGTGACGGCGTAGATCGGCTTCGTGACCACGAGCGCGGGCGGATCGATCGCGAGCGTGAGGTCGAAGTGCTTCGTCTCGGAATGCACCTGCACGTCCGTCACGTTGCGCACCTCGATCGGCTTCCCGGCGGTGGTCTTGCGCGTGCCGACGGTGATGACGTCGGCGGCCTCGTTCTCGCCAAGGAGCCCAAGGTTCGACGCGCTGGTGAACGACAGCTCGATCGCCTCATCGCCGTCGTTCCGCAGGCGATAGCGCACCCCGGCTGCAAGACCCTCGTCCGCGATGCGGATGTCCTTACGGATACCGAGGCCCGGCGTCGCCGCGAGCGTGCGGGCCGGGGGCTCGAGCGTCAGGCTCACCGTGCGCGCTTCGCGCTGCGGCGTGAGCGCGTAGTACACCGCGTGGAGATTCATCGGCTCGCCTTTGCGGACGGTAAAGCTGTCCTGGAAGAGAGCGCGGCGGGCGGGATCATATTCGAGCAGCTTCGACAGCCCGCGCTCCTTCGCGCGCACCGCCTCATGGATCGACTTCGTTTCCTTCTCGGCGGCCTTGCCGACGAGGATCTTCCCGGCCTTCTCGGCACGACGCAGCTCCTCGTGCTCGGCCTCCGGCCGTCGCGCTAGCGTGTCGACGAGATTCGTCGCCGACGCGTAGATGTCCCACTCGATCACGGCGCCGCCCTGCACGTGCACGAACACCGCGCCGGCGTTGCCGCGGAAGATGTACTCGTCATAGCCGTCGACGTCGTAGTCGCGCGCTTCGCCGGCGGCGACGCGCCGCTCGGACAGGATGCGCTCCGCTTTGAGCAGCGACGCGTACGCATCGGAACGCAGATGCGGGAAATAGATGCCGCCGAAGACGCCGTGCCAGTACACGTCGTTGCCCTGCGCGCGCCACAGGTTCTGCTGCGCCTGTCGCACTTCCATCGACGAATCGAGGATGCTGCGGCGCGCGAGCTCCTCGGACACGATGAGCATCCGTTTGTGGAGCGCGTTCGCTTCGGGGTACTTCGAGAAGAAGCTGCGCCAGAGCGGCGCCGTCACGAGCGACTCGAGATCCTCGCCCAGCTTGTGGCGCGCCTGCTGCAGACGACGCGCGGCCGCCGCGTCGAGCGCCCACGCGCTCATCTCGGGATACGCGCCGCCCGGGATGTAGATGCGACGCGCGGGCTTCTGGAAGATCCACGCGTCCTCGAGGGTCGCGGTCTGGATGAAGTCCGCCTGCGAGAGAGCGGTGAAGAACTGTTCGAGCCACCCGTCCTTATGAACGCGCTGGTACGTTCCCGGCCATGCGCCGAACTTCTCGCCGTCGTCCGCGTACACGACGAGGCGCGCGCCGGCGGCATGCCGCTCGCGCAGCTCCTTGATCGTCGCGCTCACGTCGCGGAACGGGATGAGGTAACGCAGCTTCATGCTTCCGGGGAACACGATCACCGGCAGACCCTGGTCCTCGGTGATGTACGACTCGCCGGTCTCTTCCCGCTTCAGGCCCGCGCGCAGGAAATGCTCGTCGTCGAGGACCGTGTAGGCGACGCCTGCTTCAGCGAGGAGCGAAGGGAGGTGCGGCTCCCACACGCGCTCGGTCAGCCACGCGCCCAGCGGCCGCTGCCCGAAGATCGCGTTCACGCGGTCGGTAAGAGCGCGGATCTGCCCGACGCCGTCCCGCCGCGGCACGCCGACCAGCACGGGCTCGTAGTAGCCACCTGAGAGGAGCTCGATCTGCCCGCGCCGGACGAGGTCGGAGAGATCCCCGATCACATCGGGACGGTTGGCCTCGAGCCAGTCCAGAAGGGGTCCCGAGAAATGGAGGCTCGCCTTCACTTCGGGATGGCGATAGAGGGCGGCCACGAGCGGCGCGTACGCGCGCTCGGTCACCTCTGAGAAGACAGACGGAAAGTTCCCCGCGGGTTGGTGCTGGTGGAAGACCAGCGCCACGCGCAGCCGGTCGGCCAATTAGGGTCATTTTAGCGTAGAACCCTTGTTGACGCCCGTTTCGTACGCTCTGCGTACGAAGGGGTCGCTCGTTTGTCAGTGAACTCGACACAGCATCGTGGATACGTCACGATCGAGGCGTTGATCGGCCGTCTCCTTCTCTACGGCGCCCTCCTCATCGCCATCGCCGTCGTCGCGGTGAGCGCTTGTGGTCCAGAGCGGGTCGTTCTGCCACGGTCGAGCGCGAGCGCCAGCGGCCTGGTAACCGTGGCGCCGACCACGGCCGCCCCCACGCCCACGCGTAGTTCGACCGCCGCTCCGACCACGGCGGCGCCCACGACGCCTGCGCCGACGCCGACGGCTGCGGCGAGCCCGGGGAGCACACCCGCCAGCGCCTGCCCGGAGCTGACCGGCGGAGCGCCGGCCAACCAGGCGCAGCTCACCGCCATCCGGATCGCGCATAACCCCGGGTTCGATCGGCTGGTCTTCGAGCTCGGGCCGAGCACCGCGCCGGGCGTATACGGCATGCCCCCCTACCGCATCGCGGTCGCCACCTCCCTGTCGGGCGCGAGCGGCCAACCGGTGCCGATCGATGGAAGCTCGCTGTTCGGCGTTCGCTTCCAGAACGCGTCGACCGTGAACCCGAGCACCGGCGCCAAGACGTACACCGGCGCAACGTCACTCAAGCCGACCACCACGCCGCTCATCAAGGAGGTCCGCCTGGTGGAGGACTTCGAGCGCGTGATGACCTGGGGCGTCGGTCTCGCGAGGCTCCAGTGCCCCACCCTGCTGGCGCTCAGCTCGCCGGTACGCCTGGTCTTGGATTTCCCGACCCCGCCCTGAGATACTTAGGACTTCTCACGCATTCGTTAGGGGAGTTCCGTCTTGGCTGAAGCCCAGAAGCTCGATGTCCGACCCCGCCAGGTGGTGGGCAAGAAGGTCGCTCAGCTTCGCCGTGACGGCGTGCTTCCGGGCGTCGTCTTCGGTGGGCGCAAGGACTCGGCCTCGGTCCAGACCGACCTCCGCGCTTTCGAGCGCTCCTACCGCCGCTGGGGCAACACCACGTTGTTATCGCTCGAGGGCCTCGACGGCGACGCGATCCCCGCGCTGATCCACGGCGTCGCACGTGACACGCTCACCGGCCGCCTCCTTCATGTCGACTTCCAGCGCGTGAGCCTCACCGAGAAGACGCACGCCGAGGTGCCGCTGCGCTTCGTGCACGAATCGCCCGCGGTGAAGACGCTCGGCGCGGTGCTCGTCCACGCCCGCGACCACGTGAACGTCGAGGCGTTCCCGCAGGACATCCCGCACGCGATCGACGTCGACCTCTCACCGTTGGTGGAGATCGACGATGCGCTCTACATCCGCGATCTCGTCGTCGACAAGACGATGGTGAGCGTCGTCGACGACCCGGATGAGCTCGTCGTGAAGGCCGTCCCGGTGCACATCGAAGAAGAGCCAGTCGTGGCCGCCGCCGTTCCCGTCGAGGGCGAGGTCCCCGCGGAAGGCGAGGAAGCGCCGGCCGAGGGTGCCGCGCCCGCTGCGGCCGGTGCCGCGGCGCCGGGTGCGGCCGCCGGAAAGCCCGGTGCTGCCGCGGCCGCCAAGCCCGGCGCACCCGCCGCGAAGCCAGGTGCCCCAGCCCCGAAGACCGGTGCGCCCGCCGGAAAGCCCGGCGCACCCGCACCGAAGGGCGAGTCGCCGAAGAAGGGTTAGACCGGCGCCACCGCGGCGCGCGGTGCTGGCGAGAAGTCCTCGGGGCTCGCGTCCGGGAACGGATTATCTGCGCGCTCGAGGCTGCGCAGCTCGACCTCATCCGCGCTCGTGCCGGTGCGCGCGAGCTCCAGCGAACGGCGGAAGCGGAGCGTGTGACTGCGGAAGCGCTCGACCGCGTAATCCGCGGCCTGTCCGGTCGTGACCAGGAACGGCCAATCGCTGGACTGTGCGAGCAGCAGCTCACGCGCGGCCTGACGCGCGGCGCGCACCCGAAGCGGATCGGTCGGCCGCGCCGCACGGAGGTCGCCCATCTCGCGGGCCATCCGTGCGAGATCGCTCCACATCCAGGCGGTGCGCTCGTTCGACCAGGTCGTATGGTCGTTGTTCTTGCCCCACGAGCCCTCGACGAGATCGATGCGCTCGCTTGCCTCGCTCCGCCGGAGGTATTCCGCGACGCCGAGTGGCGACGGACCTTCCGCCGCGAGCTCGCGCAGCACGTGACCGAGCCAGTCGACACCCTCGAACCACCAGTGCCCGAAGAGCTCGCTGTCGAACGTGACCGTGAGCAGGGCGTCTCTGCCGCGCTCCTCGCGATGGCGCGCGAGCGTCTCGCGGACCAGACCGGCGAAGTGCACCGCGTGCGTGCGCACGCGCTCGGCGGCGGCGCCCGGTGAGTACGGCTCTTTCGCGCCGAGCCCCGTCCTCGTGTCGGTGACCCGCCAGTAACGGAGGCCGCTGCGATCGTCCTTCCGATGGAACTCGCGATACGCCGCCTCACCGGGGTAGCCCATCATCGCGGACCACACCTGCCCGGACACTTTGTCGTGCCGCGCGATGGCGACGACGTTCGACTCGCGCACGAGATACGGCCGCAGCGTGTCGTCAGCGGCCGCGATGAGCGGCGCATCGAGTCCGCCGCCGCTGCGCTCGCGCTCGAAGGTGTGTCCCTCCTTGACCAGGCGCTTGCCGCCGAGGAGCGCGGCGTCGGTGAAGAAGTGCGTCAGGCCGTGGGTCTCGAGGATGTCCTCGAGCCCCGGCGCGTATGCGCACTCGGGCAGCCAGATCCCGCGCGGCTCGACACCGAGCAGACGCCGCGTGGTGCGCGTACCGACCGCGAGCTGCGCATGAACGGACGCGCGATCGAGGAGCGGTAGGTACCCGTGGGTCGCGGCCGAGGTGAGGATCTCGACATGGCCGGTGCGCGCGAGGGACGCGAACGCGCCGACGAGATCGCGATCGAACCGCCGCAGGTACGCATCGCGATGGGCGCGATAGAGCGACGCGTAGAAGCGCGCGATCGAACCGCGCTCGGTGTTGCCGTCGTCGACGAAGCGACGAATGTCGGTGTCGGCGCGATGGATCTGATCGTCGCAGTACTCGATGAACCGCGCGTCGATGTCACGGTCCGCGAGCTGCTCGATGAGCGTCGGCGTGAGCCCGATCGTGATCTGGTACGCGACCCCGCTCTCCCGAAGGTCGTGGAGAAGGCCGAGCAGCGGAAGGTACGTACCGAGGATCGCCTCGTGCACCCATTCCTCGCCGTGCGGCCAGCGGCCCGCCCCGCGGGCGTACGGCAGATGCGAGTGGAGGACGAGCGCGAAGGCCTCGGTCATTCCCCAATTGTGGCTGTCGGTGGTGCGTTAGTCTCGCCGGGTGCCGCGCGCGCCCGAAGCGATCACGGGTTCAAGGTGAGCAGTCTCAGGAAAGCACCCGCGAGTCTTAGACCGATTTCATGCAGCCGGCGTCGTGGGATGTTCTTCTTCTGGCCATCCCATTCACGGAGAAGGCTGACATGACATACGTGCGAACCGCACTCATCGCCGCCACGGTCGCGCTCTTCGCCTGCGGCGGCGCCGCGGCGGCGCCCGGGCCCAACGCGACGGCGGCGGCCACGATCGCGACACCCGCTGCGAGCCCCGCGGCGACCGGCACCGCCACGTCCACGACGAAGGCCTCGGCCAACAACGCGACCGCGGCGCAGCTGCAGACGGCGCTCGAGGCCGCGGGCGTGCCGAACGCGTCGCGCTGGGTCATCGAGGTGCAGGAGTACCGGCCCTACCCGGTGGACGATCCCTCATTCGCGAAGCTGAAGAGCCAGCTCGCGAAGTACAACCCGTCGGCCGACACGCTGAGCCGGATCCTGGCGGCGCTCAGCCTGCCGTGATGCGTGGCGAGGCCGCCGCGACGGACGACGCGTCGGTCCTGCGCCGCAGCCTCATCGGCCTCGTCGTCATCGCGTTAGCCGGTCTCACGGCCGAGCTGCTCGTCGAGCGGCACTGGGGCACGGCCATCCGCCTCGTTCCGTGGTTCGCCCTCGTTGCGCTCGCGTACGGGGCATTACTCCTGATGCGGCGCCCGACGGCCGCGGCCGTCCGCCGCGTGCGGATCCTCGCGGTCGCGGTGATGATCGCCGCCGCCGCCGGCGTTGCGCTGCACATCAATGAGAACTATGTCGCGGGTCCCCTCGACCAACGCTACGAGCGCATCTGGGCGAGCATGAGTGAGGTCGAGCGGTGGTCGTCCGCCTTCAGCAAGGCGGTCGGGCCCGCGCCCACCTTCGCGCCCGCGGCACTCGCGCTCGTGGCGCTCGTGTTGCTGGTCGCGACGCAGCGTCACCCCGCGCTGCGCGCGTAGTCCGGAGTCAGGCCGCGGAGCCGGCCCCCCGCGATGCCGCGCTCAGCGGACCGGACATCGCCGCGGCATCGGCACGCTCCGCGCTGCGGAAGATGTAGCCCACCGCGGGGATCGACGAGATCGCGCCGGGGGACGACCCGCCGATCTCGAGCTTCCGACGCAGGTGGCTGATGTGCGACCGCAGCGCGTTCGCATCCGCCCCTTCGCTGCCCCACACGTAGGTGTAGAGCCGGCTCGTGGGTACGACGTGCCCTGCGTTCGTGACGAGCAGATAGAGGATGCGGAACTCTGTCGGCGTGAGCCGTACGGATTCGTTGCGCCACGTGACCTCGTACGGGACGGGATCGAGCGTGAGCCCATCGAGCTGGACGCTCGGCTCCACGGTCTCCGCGTGAGCGGCCTGCGTTCGCCTGAGGATGGCGCGCACCCGCGCGATCAGCTCACGGAACTCGAATGGCTTCGGCACGAAGTCATCGGTCCCGAGGTTGAAAGCACGCAGGATGTCGTGCGCGTCCTTCCGGCCGGTGATGACGAGGATGGGTGTCTGATCCTCCTCGCGGATGCGGCGCAGGACTTCGAACCCATCAAGGCCCGGCAGCCCGAGATCCATGATCACGAGGTCCGGCCTGTCGGCCTTCCATCGTCGTAGGGCCTGCGCGCCGTCGGTCGCTTCGGTCACGACGAAACGTTCACGCCGAAGCACGTACGACGTCAGGTCGAGGATGTCAGGATCGTCTTCGACGAGCAGGATCTTGATCACAGCTCCCCCCACGCTAAAAGTTGAGACACCACAAGCACCGGGGTACGTCACGATGACGACGGACGCAGTGAGACCGTACCTCAGCCCCCGTCTCCGGTACCCCCTGGAACAATGCCATTCCGCAAAGACTGCTTGTCAGAACAATCGCGTTACAGCGCCCAGCTGTTACGCGATCGTTGTCAACCGCTCCGGAGACGCAGCCCGACTCCAGGGACCGTATGGATGAACCGTTGACGCTCGCCGTCATCGCCGAGCTTGCGACGGAGGCGGTGCACGGTCACGCGGACGACATCGCGGGCCGGGGCATCGTTGAAGCCCCAGACGTGCCGCGCCAGTGCCGCTGTCGGTACGACCGAGTCGCTGTGCCGCATCAGGTACTGCAGCAGGCGGAACTCGGTGCCCGTGAGATGCGTCGGCACCCCATCGAGGTAGAGCGTGCGTTCGCCTGGGTCCAGCCGGAACGAGCCGACCTCGAGGATCGGCGGCGTGTGGACCTGATCGCCGCGGGCCCGTCGCGCGTGGGCTCGAATGCGGGCCAGGAGCTCGCGATGCCCGAACGGCTTGACCACGTAGTCGTCCGCACCCATGTCGAGTGCCCTGACCTTGTCATCCTCGCTGTTGCGCGCGGTGAGGACGATGATCGGCAACGCCGGGCTGCGACGCCGCAGCTCCGCAAGCAGCTCGAACCCGTCCCAAGGACGGAGGTTCAGATCGACGACCGCGACCACCGGATCTTCCTTCTCGAAGAGCTCGATCGCTCCCGCTGGCTCGGTCGCGACGAGCGGTATGAAGCCCGCCTGCTCGACGATGAACGCGAGCAGATCGACGAGGACCTGATCGTCGTCGACCAACAGGATCTCGAAGCGCTGCCCACGCGGGCCGCTGCTGCCATCCACCATCGCCGTCGCTTACCCCACCGCCGACTTACCCTCCGTCCGGGAGAGTGAGCGCGGAGCATACAGACCATGCACCGTCCGCTGATGACGGTGCGTGTGCGGCGCGGCCAAGCGACTGAGCAGGCCAGCGGAGGATCAGAGAAGCAAGCTCAGGGCGATGCGCCGCGTATCCGTGAGGGCCGCGTTCGTCGTGTCTTTGACGGTGATGGTCTGGCTCGGAGGCGTCCAGAGCGTCGCGGAGAAGCTATAGGAGCCGGCGTCGGCGATCGTGAAGGTGTGATCCGGTGGGACAACGGCCGTCGGCAAGGGATCACTTGTCGTGAAGTGGACGGTGCCTCGGTAGCCCGTCGCGACGTTGCCGAACGGGTCCTTGAGCGTCACCGTCATGTTGAACGATTGACCGACTTTCGCACTCCCGGGCCCGTCCAAGCTCAAGGTCGCGGCCGCTCCGGGAGCCACGGTGACTCTGACGTTGCCGGCGATCGAGGCGGTCGCCGCATCCGTCGCGGTGATGGTCTGCGCTCCCGCCTTCGTGAGCGTCGCCTGCAGCATCGCCTGGCCGCTCACGAGCGTCGAGTTCGGGGGAAGGACGACACCCGCTGAGGTGTCGGTGCTCGTGAATCGCACGCTGCCCGCGTATGCCGTGTCGGTGTTGCCGAACTGGTCCTGCGCCATCACGGTGAAGGGGAAGCTGACGCCGGCGACGGGCGACGCCGTCGTCGCGAGCGCGAGTCGGGTCGCGCTCGCCGCACGCACGTCGACGGTCACGGTCGCCGTAAGACCGTTCGTGTCAGAGACCGTGACGGTCTGCGAGCCCGAGCGCGCCAGCGTCACCGGGAACGTCCCCTGACCACCGGGGAGTGTCGAGTCCGGTGGGAGGACGACACCGGCTGACGAGTCGCTCGTGCCGAAGTGGATCGTCGCTCCGTATGCGGTGACCGTGTTGCCACCCGCGTCCTTCGCGGTGACGGAAACGCTGAACCCGGCGCCCGCGGTCGCGGTCGCGGGCGCCGACAGGCCAAGGCTCGTCGCTCTCGCGTCCACGGTGACAATGGCGGTCGTCGAGAGGGAGTTCGCCGCGTCGGAGACGGTGATCGTCTGAGGACCGCTGGTGGCGAGCGTCGCGGAGAACGACCCACGTCCCGCGTTCAGCGTCGAGTCAGGAGGAAGCGCGGCTGCCGCGTCGGTGCTGCTGAAGTGCACCGTGCCCCGGTATCCGGCGGCAGCGGTGCCGCTCGGATCCGCCGCGGTGACGTCGATGGTGAAGGGAACTCCAGCGCCGACCGCCGCGGGTGCTGTCGCGACCAGATGATCCGCCGGCGGTCCGTAGAGGAAGGCGTCCAGGAGATTGGCCGTCGTCCGCTGGATGCGCGCGTCCGCGAGCTGGTGCCAGAAGCCATCGAGCGCATAGCTCCATGACATCGTGCCGGACGCGAAGACCCACGCACCGCTGGGCGCCTGATAGATGGACGAGTTGGCGTACTCGGCGACGCCGCGGTAGTCGACGTATGGCGAATGCGAGAGCAACGTGAAGGCCGTCGCGCTCGGGGCGGGGTACTGATCGAAGACGCGGTCCATCTCGTAGCCCACGATGCCCGGCACCCGGTCGCCGTCATGGAATCCGGTGCCGGCGTAGATCCAGTACGAGCTGTTGCTGACGACGTAATCGGCGTTCCCAGTCGTCGACATCGATGCGACCTGGATCCCGGCCATCGTCTGCTCGGGCCGATTGACCGGCGGGTTTCGCCACTTCACCGTCGTCGTCGGACCCTGTACCGGGTCGATCGCGGCGTCCTTGTAGCAGACCATGACGCGGTTCGCGACGCCGGCCGCGGACGCCTCGAACCGCACCTGTACTTCGCTGGGATCGGCCGAGAAGAACGCGAGGTTCACGCCAGCGTCGCGGGCCCCTTCGGCCGCGTCACGCATCTCCTTGGACCAATACTCGTCGTGGCCAACGGAAAGCAGCGCCCGGTGATTCCGTAGCGCGGCGCCGTTCGTGTGCGTATCGACGTCGGTCGAGTACGTCACGTCGTAACCCATTCGCTCGATCCAACGGATGAACTCGATCTCGTCGACCTGGGCGAAACCGTAATTCGCGTAGGGCCGATCGAAAGAGACTTTCACCGCGCGCGCGTCACCGGATACGGTGTTCGGGCCGTAGCTGTTGTAGGTGTAAAGGCTCTTGCCGGTGGTGCCGTCGTTCGGATAGTTGTTGTACGCCTCGTCCGTGTTGATGCTCTGCTGGTACAGGAACGGCGCGGGCCGGTCGTCCCTCACCACGAAGATCACGTAATTCTGGAAGCCCGCCGCGTTCGTGAGCAGACCCAGATACACCCCGCTGGTCCAATCACTCGGGACCGTCAGCACGTAACTCGGGATCCAACCGCAGTCGATCATGCCCGTCGTCGGATCCGGTGTGCATGCCGCCTGGGTGATGCCGATCAGCGAGTCGACGTGCAGACGAAGGCGTCCGCCCATGCCCTGGTACCAGCCCAGCCGGTAGATGTCGAGTGAGAAGCTCTGCGCCGGATTCACGGAGACGCGCAGCGAGATGGCGTCGCCCTGCTTCACGCTGACCGCGGACCAATAGCCCTTGATCTGGCCGCTCGTATCGTCGCCCAGATGCGTGGGCAGCCACCCGAGTGACCCAGCGCGCTGGTTCTCGAGGACGATCGGGTTGTCCTCGGCGGCCGCGGGACGGCCCGCGACGACGCTCGTGACGAGCAGCGCCAGGACCGCCGCGATGACGATCCGCCTCATGCGTGCCGGTGCTACGGCAAGCCGAGTGGTGGCAGGCCGGCACCCGCGGGCCCACCGCCATAGAGGCAGGCGCCACTGCGTGGCTGTTCGAACGCGCGGATGTGACCGTCGTACCCGTCCTTGATCCAGAACACCGCGACGCCGTAGCTGAGGTCGTCGCACTCGACGTCCTGCGTGCTCTGCGGGCCGGCGAAGTTGATGGCGTAGGCCGCGACCTGTGTGCCGCTCTTCGTGTACTCGAAGTAGTAGGGACAGCCGGCGACGCTGATGAACAGATCGGCGCCACCGACCGCAACGCCGCTCGTCTGGTTATAGCCACACTGCGCCGTCACGTTGACGTCGAAGTACGGAGAGCCGGAGACCAGGGTGGCGCTGCCGAGAAGATCGGGCGCCGTGCGGTAGTGGTAGACGCGCGTCGTGGCATCGGGCGCGTACCAGAGCGTGTCATCCGCACGGTCGTACGCAACCTTCACTTCGGTGGGCGCCGGCCCGGCCTGAAAGCCGGGACGGTCGTCGACCGGATCGACGCGGAACGCCAGGGTCGCCGTACCGTTCTTGGCCAGCTGGTAGACCGAGAGTCCGTCACCCCCGATGGCCCAGAAGAGGTCGCGCCCCGCGTCGTACGCGATGGTCATGATCCCCGAAGGGGCACCGATGACGGGTGCGTCGACGTGGCCGGTCCCCGTCGTCGCGCTGCCCGCGGGTGGAACGTCGATCCGGTGAAGGACCGATCCGGCGTAGTCGAGGTAGTACAGGTAGCGACCGTCGAACGCGACGCTCGGCGCGAGACCTCTGGCCCAGACACTCTCGGCCTCGGGCACGAGAACGTCAGCGACCAGGTCACCGGGCGCGGCCGCGGCCGGCTGCGCGCGACCCGCGGCAAGGGATAAGACCATGACGACGGCGACGATCGCGAGCGCGGTCCTTCGCATTAGTAGGTGTTTCACAGACCTCCTCCAATCGGCGGGAGCGTTGGAATGACAGGGGTGGGCAGCGGCAGCAGCGGCAGGAGCGGCGTGGGCGTCGGAGTCGGAGTAGGCGTCGGAGTCGGGGTTGGCGTCGGAGTCGGAGTTGGCGTCGGAGGCGGCGGCGCGGCTGCCGCTCCCCCGCCGAACACGCATGCACCGCTCGCGGGCTGTTCGAACGCGCGCATCGTCCCGTCGTAGCCGTCCCGGATCCAGAACACCGGCACGAGGTAGCTCACGTCGTCGCACTCGAGGTCCTGCGTGCTCGTCCCGCTGTTGGTGTTGTACCTGTACGCAGCGACCTTGCGGCCAGTCTTCGTGTATTCGAAGTAGTACGGGCAGCCTGCGACGCTGATGAAGAGGTCCGCACCGCCGACGGCGACGCCGCTGCTCTGCGAGTATCCGCATTCAGCCGTCATATCGTTCGGCTCGGCGGAGACGTCGATGTACGGAGTTGCCGACACGAGCTGGGCCGTGCCGAGCGCGTCGGCGGTCGTCAGGTAGTGGTAGACCCGCGCGTTCCCATCAGGGCTGTACCAGATGGTGTCGTCGGAACGGTCGTACGCGATCTTCGTCTCCACCGGGAATGGGCCGGGGACGAATCCGGGTCGGTCGCTCTCATCGATCGTGAAGACCAGCGTCGCGGTCCCCGATCGCGTCAGCAGGTAGATCGAGACGCCGTCGCCGCCGGTGGCCCAGAACGCGTTCCGGCCGGCGTCGAACGCGAGCGTCATGATCCCCGAGGGCGCGCCTTGTATCGGCACGGAGACCTGGCCGGTCGCGGCGCCGGAGCCGCCTGCTGCCGGAACGTCGATGCGGTAAAGGACCGATCCGGCGTACTCGGTGTAGTAGAGATTCCTTCCGTCGAACGCGACGCTGGGCGCGACCTGCCGCGGGTACGGCTCAGGCACGGTCACAGAGGCGACGAGGTCGCCGGGGGCGGCCGCGGCGGGGTGCGCCGCTGCCGTCGCGACGATGAGCACGGCGACGATGAGACCAACTGCGCGCAGCGCAGGACGCGCTCGGTCGTTCAATCGGTCACGACCACGGGCCAGCGGCTGTAGAGCGCGAGGCGTGTGTCGAGAAGGTGGAAGATCGGCCCATCCAGCCCGGGTGCGAGCTCATTGAGGTACGCGAAGACCCCCGAGTAGCCCGTGTAGTCGTCCCACACGATCGTGCCGAGCTCCGAGAGCATGCCGAGCGCGGCCTCCGTGTCCGAGCGGACATAGCTGTAGCTGTGGCTCGCGTCGACATAGACGAGGTCCATCTTTTCCTGGTACGGCGAGAAATCGAATGTCGCCGAGTCGCCGAACAACTGTGTGATGCCTCTTCCCTCGGGCGTCCCGCGGAAACGCTCACCCCGGTCCCAGTGGGTGACGAGCTCCGGATCGGTGAGCTCCAGCTGCGCACGCAGCGCGACGTCGGGTCCGCCGAGGTCGAGCGTGTAGATCCGCGCGCTGGGCAGATTGTGCGCGAGGAGCCACGTCGTCTCTCCGCGGTACGTACCGAACTCGAACACCCGCTCGCACTCGAGCAGCTTGGCGAGCGCGGTGAGAATGAGCGATCCGTGTTGCGCGACGGGTCCTTCCACCACGGTCGTGTCGATACCCCGGATGCGCGAAATCTCGATGTTGCGCACGCTCGTTGCCCCGAAGCGCTTGAGGTCCATCCAAATGTGCTTCAACAGTCCGCGACGCACTCGGCCGGGCTCGGCGAGTGCGTTTCGCACGACTCCGCCAACGACGTACGGAAGGATCTGCCGGTTGCCGACGTGTTTGACGCGATGCGATGCGATGGCCGAGAGCTCCAGCGCCATCACGCGGCGCCATCCGCGCGCAGCACCGCCGGCACGGTCCGTACCAGGATCCGCAGGTCCAGCAGTAGCGACGCGTCCTGGGCGTAGGCGGAATCGAGGCGATACATGTCCAGCAGGCTGAGACGGCTGCGTCCGCTGACCTGCCACAGACCGGTGATGCCGGGCTTCACATCGAGACGCTGGCGCATCCAGGGCTCGTATTCCGCAGCCGCATACGGCACGTCGGGCCGAGGACCGACGAGGCTCATCTCGCCACGCAGCACGTTCCAGAGCTGCGGCAGCTCATCGAGGCTGGTGCGACGGAGCACGGCGCCGACCCGCGTAACGCGTCGATCGTTCGGGACCTTGTAGACAGTGCAGGCACTCGCGTCGTGCAGGAGGCTGCGCACGAACAGGGCATGCGTGCCGGCGTCCGCGTTCGCGCACATCGAGCGGAACTTCAGCGCAATGAAGCGCTCACCGAACCGGCCGACGCGCTCGCCGCGATAGAACACCGGGCCAGGGCTGTCCAGGACGATTGCGAGGCCGACCAGGGCCAACAGTGGCAGCAGCAGGACGAGCAACGTCAGGGCCACGGCGACATCCAAGGCACGCTTTGCCGCCGCGTAAGCAAGATGGCCCCGGACTGGCGTCGCGCGCGCGAGCTCGGCGGCCATCGGCGTGGGGAATGCCATCGGCTCCGCAGTCACGCGGATGATCGAACAGCGGATGGATTGAGGCGCGCTGCGGTCTCGACATGACGTTCCGCGCCGAGCACGCATCGAGCGGCTCGGTCGCTGGCGCCGTCTTCAACGCGGCATCAATGCCCGTTCAATCCGCGCCCGGCAGCGTCGTCTCCGTGCGGATCCTGTTTCTGGGGACCGATTTCGTCTGGCCGGCTGACGGCGGGGGCCGCGTGCGAACGCTGTCCCAGCTGAGCGTGCTGTCATCACTCCCCGACGTCGAGCGCATCCGCCTCTTCACCGGCATGGAGACGGCGATCGGTGAGGAGGACCGCGCGGCCTTGCTGCGCCAACTGCCGAAGCTCGACCTGGCCGATCCCGTGTTCCACCCCGTCCATCTGTTCAAGTACCCGCGCTACGTACCTCACGTCGCGTGGCTTCGGCTCGCGCACGGCGTGCCGTACATCGCCGGAAAGTGGGACTCGGCGTCCTTTCGGACCGCGCTCGAGCGCGAGCTGTCACGCGACGCCTACGACGTCGTGTGGCTCAACGGACTCGGCATCGCGCACTACCTCTCCCTCGTTCGGGGACTGCAGCCGAAGGCTCGCGTCATCCTCGATCAGCACAACGTCGAGAGCGATCGCTTCGCGCAGTTCGCGCGACGACAGCGCGGCGCGAAGAAGCTGCTCGCCGACGCGGAGTGGCGCGCGACGCGCCGCTTCGAGCGCGGCGTGCTGCGCGCGGTCGACGCGG
>VBFY01000063.1 GCA_005889405.1 Chloroflexota bacterium
AAACTCGTACCGCGAAAGATGCCGCGTGTCCCAGGCATAAAGTCCCGCGCCGCGGCGAGAGGGTCCGCGGATGTCGCCACCCTTTGTCGCGACGAATACGAGGCCGGATCCCTTAAGAGACAGACCGGGCCGTTCGGGCTTGCGCGCGCGCTTCGCCAACCGCGAGACCCTAGCGGGCCCTCGGCTCCGACGCGACGAACGTCGCCCGCTCGGCGACGCCAGCGCGTGCAAGTTCATTTTTTGGTCTTTTCAATGCCGGGCCGTCGCAGCCATCCTTCCGAAGGCGCTGAAATCTGAGGCTGTTGGGGAGGACACGATGAGATCAACGACGTCGAAGCTCCACCGAATGCTCTTGGTGTCACTGCTCGTGACCGCGGCGGTCGGAGGCCCGACGGCCACGCGATCGGTCGCCGCGGATCTCGACGTGGTGCTCGAGTGGAACGCGCTGGCGATCTCGACGATGAGCAGTCAACCCCCGTTCGCACAGGCGCGCTTCGCAGCGATCGCGCAGCTCGCGGTATTCGAAGCCGTGAACGCCGTCACGAGTGACTACCAGCCCTACCTTGGGACGATCGATGCGCCGGACGGTGCGTCGGCCGACGCGGCAGCAGTGGCCGCGGCGCACGCAGTGCTCAAGAACTACTTTCCGGCGAGCGCGACGTCCCTCGACGCGGCCCGGGCGAGCTCGCTCGCTGCGATCCCGGACGGCACGGCCAAGGACGACGGCATCGCGACAGGTGTCGCCGCGGCCGCCGCGATGATCGCGGCCCGAGTGGGCGACGGCTCCGCACCGCCCACGAACAAGCCGCCGGGGCCGGCAGCCCCGGGCGTGTGGCAGATGACGCCGAGCTGTCCAGCTGCCGGCGGTATCTTCTTCAACTGGCAGAACGTGACGCCGTTCGGCATCGACAGCGTCGCGAGCTTCATGCCCGGTCCGCCGCCGTCGCTCACCAGCAACACCTACACGAAGGACTATCTGGAGGTGAAGACGGTCGGGAGCCTGAGCAGCACGGCGCGACCGCAGGACCGCGCCGATGTGGTGCGGTTCTACGCAGTGTCCTCGCCGACGAGGGTGCTGAACGACGCGGCACGGCAGGTCTCCGTTGCGCAGGGTCGCTCACTGTCCGAGAACGCGCGCGCCCTCGCCCTCCTGAACATGGCGATAAGCGACAGCCTGGTGACCTCGTTCGCCACGAAGTACCACTACAACTGGTGGCGGCCAGAAACGGCGATCCGTGCCGGCGACACAGATGACAATCCGAAGACGAATCCCGACGCTAGCTTCGTCCCCTTCATCACGACGCCGTGCTTCCCGAGTTACCCGTCGAACCACGCGAGCGGAACGGGCAGCGGTGCCGAGATCCTTCGCCGGCTCTATGGCGCCGGTGGCCATTCGATCACTCTCTCGAATCCCGCGGTCGCCGGGATCACCCTTCACTACACGACGTTCAAGCAGATCACGGACGATGTTGACGACGCGCGCGTCTACGGCGGGATCCATTTCCGGTTCGAGCAGGAGGTTGGTGGCCGTCTGGGGCGCGACATCGCGACCTACATCGTCAAGCATGATCTGCGCGGTCCCGACGATCCCGACTGACGGGGCAGCAACCCAATTACGAGAGGGCCCCGGCAAGCACTGCCGGGGCCCTCTCGCGAACAGCGTGCGATAGCTCTTAGCGAACTTTCATCCTTTATGAGGACTCGCGGCGCAGGATGAGCCCATGCGAAAGCTCCTCATCGGTCTCGCGATCGTCCTCACCAGCTGCGCGGGTCAAGTGGATCTCGGGCGCGCTGTCCAGCAACTGCAGCGGCCCGCCGCCTCGTCGCCGGCCGCTGCCGCCGCTGATGCGACCGCCGAGGCGGTGAAGCAGGTGATCGAGACCGCCGACCGCGCGCAGGAGAAGGCGTTCGCGACGGGCAATCCTTTCGTCATGCGCGACACCGCGACGGCCGACTACTACGACGAGCTGACGCAGATCAACAGCGATCTCGCGCGCGGCGGGGTCACGGGCTTCACGCTCGTCGGCATCGAGTGGGGCGACGTGACGATCTCGGGTACGACAGCGGCGGCCACCGCGTACGAGACCTGGCGCACGACGTACACCGACGGATCGCAGGACCAGCGCACCGATCGAAACGACTACGCACTCGTCCTCGACAACGGTGCGTGGAAGATCCAAGCCGACGTCCAGCCCAGCGCGCAGGGCGTCACGCCCGGATCGGGCACGGCGCCACAGACGCAGCCGGACACCACCACCACGACGCCGGCGCGCATCTCCGACACGTCGAGTAACTGGTCGGGCTACGTCGCGAGCGGCGGGACGTACACGTCCGTCACCGGCACCTGGATCGTTCCGCAGGTCGGCTCGACGACGACTGGCGCCGACGCGACCTGGGTCGGCATCGGGGGCGTGAGCGGCACCGATCTCATCCAGGCGGGAACGCAGGCAACGGTCTCCGGCGGCGATGTCAGCTACGAAGCCTGGACCGAGATGCTGCCCGATTCGTCGCGCACGGTCTCGCTCGCTGTCGCAGCCGGCGACTCGATCACCGTCAGCATCACCGAGCAGGCGAGTGGGCAGTGGCTCATCACGATGGTGAACAACACGACGAAGGCCACATACCAGCGGACCGTTCGCTACAGCTCGTCGCGCTCATCAGCGGAGTGGGTCCAGGAGGCGCCGAGCGCGGGCCGCGGGATCATCCCGCTCGACGACTTCGGCACCGTTCGCTTCACCGCCGGCAGCGCGGTGCGCGATGGCAAGACGCAGGGCCTCGGCGCCCTCGGCGCGACGGCGGTCGCGATGATCAACCGCGCGGGTCAGGCGATCGCGCAGCCTTCGACGCTCGGCGCCGACGGCAGCTCCTTCACGGTCACACGCACGAGCGCGCCCGGCACGGTGCAGGGCGGCGGGCGCACCTTCCGCCGGCGCCCGTGAGCCCGCGTTTCGGGGCTTTCCTTGACCCGCCGAGGCGGACAGGCGGATAATCTTCTGGACCCAGCGGCTCGAGGGAGTTGCGCCAAGCAACTCTCTTTTCGTGTCCGGAAAAAGAGCTCTGCCCACCTAGCTCAGTTGGTAGAGCACGTCCTTGGTAAGGACGAGGTCTCGGGTTCGATCCCCGAGGTGGGCTCTAGTTAGAAGGAGAGACACAGCATGGCCAAGAAGAAGTTCGAGCGCACCAAGCCGCACGTGAACGTCGGCACCATCGGTCACATCGACCACGGCAAGACCACGCTCACCGCGGCGATCACCAAGACGCTCTCCCTCAAGGGCGAGGCCGAGTTCCGGCCGTTCGACTCGATCGACAACGCTCCCGAGGAGAAGGAGCGCGGCATCACCATCTCCATCGCCCACGTCGAGTACGAGACCGACAAGCGCCACTACGCCCACGTCGACTGCCCCGGGCACGCCGACTACATCAAGAACATGATCACCGGCGCCGCGCAGATGGACGGCGCGATCCTGGTGGTCTCGGCGGCCGACGGCCCGATGCCCCAGACGCGCGAGCACATTCTGCTCGCCCGTCAGGTCGAGGTGCCCCAGATCGTGGTCTTCCTCAACAAGGTCGACATGGTCGACGACGAGGAGCTCTTGGAGCTGGTCGAGCTGGAGGTGCGCGAGCTGCTCACCAAGTACAAGTTCCAGGGAGACAAGACCCCGATCATCCGGGGGAGTGCGCTGAAGGCCCTGGAGTCGACCTCCACCGACGTCAACGCCCCCGAGTTCAAGTGCATCTTCGAGCTGATGAACGCCGTGGACAGCTACATCCCGACCCCGGTGCGGGCCAAGGAGAAGCCCTTCCTGATGCCGATCGAGGACGTCTTCGCCATCAAGGGCAGAGGCACCGTGGCCACCGGCAGGGTCGAGCGCGGCATCGTCAAGGTCTCCGAAGAGGTCGAGATCGTCGGCATCCGCGAGCCGCGCAAGACGGTGGTCACCGGCGTGGAGATGTTCCGCAAGCTCCTCGACCAGGGCGAGGCCGGCGACAACATCGGGCTTTTGCTCAGAGGCCTGGAGCGCGAGGACATCGAGCGCGGCCAGGTCATCGCCAAGCCCGGCTCGGTCAAGCCGCACACCAAGTTCACCACCGAGGTCTACGTGCTCTCCAAGGAGGAGGGCGGACGGCACACCCCGTTCTTCAACGGCTACCGGCCGCAGTTCTACATCCGCACCACCGACGTCACGGGCTCGGCCGAGCTGCCGGCGGGGACCGAGATGGTCATGCCCGGCGACAACGTCACCCTGACCGTCACGCTCATCACCCCGATCGCCCTGGAAGAGGGTCTGCGCTTCGCCATCCGCGAAGGCGGCAAGACCGTCGGCGCCGGCGTGGTGACGAAGATCCTGGAATGAGCAACGCATAGATGGCAAAGCAGCGCATCCGGATCCGGCTCAAGGCCTACGACCACAAGCTGATCGATCAGTCCGCCGCGCAGATCGTCGAGACCGCGCAGCGGACCGGGTCGACGGTCACGGGTCCGGTCCCGCTGCCGACGCGCATCGAGAAGTTCACGGTGATCCGCAGCCCGTTCATCTACAAGGACTCGCGTGAGCAGTTCGAGATCCGGACGCACAAGCGCCTCATCGACATCAACGATCCGTCGCAAAAGACGGTCGACGCCCTCATGAAGCTGAACCTTCCGGCCGGCGTCGACATCGAGATCAAGCTCTAAAGGACCAAGACATGACCGACGAGACCACCACGACAGAGACGACCGAGCAAGCCGCGGCGCCGGCGATGGCGAAGGCCGTCATCATCGGCCGCAAAGTCGGCATGCTCCAGCATTTCCGACCCGATGGGTCGGTGGTGGGCGCGACGGTCATCGCGACCGAGTCGAACCTGATCACGCGCGTGGCCACCAAGGAGCGCGACGGCTACACCGCGGTGCAGATCGGCTTCGGTGCCGTCGCCGAGAAGAAGATGTCGAAGGGCGAGCGCGGACATCTCGGGGAGCTGCCGCCGCTCAAGCACCTGCGCGAGGTCCGCGTCGATGACGTGACCGGCTTTGTCCCCGGGCAGCGCATCGGCGTCGACAGCTTCGCGGTCGGCGACAAGGTCCACGTCACCGGCATCTCGAAGGGCAAAGGCTTCCAGGGTCCGGTCCATTTGCACCACTTCACGCGCGGGCCGAAGTCCCACGGCTCGGACCACCTGCGCCGCCAGGGCTCGGTCGGCTCGGGCACGACGCCCGGCCGCGTGCTCAAGGGACTGCGCATGGCCTCGCATCAGGGTGTGGACCGCGTCACCGTGAAGAACCTGGTGGTGCTGCGCGCCGATGGGGAGCGCTCGCTCCTCATCCTGTCCGGCGCGATCCCCGGCCCGCGGAACGGCGTCGTGATGGTGAAGAAGGCCTGATGGCGAAGACCGAAGAGAAGACCAAGAAGGGCGCTCCCGCGGCGAAGTCGGGCGCACGACCGTCAGCCGCGGCAGCGAAGCCGGCGACGAAGAAGACGACGGCCGCGAAGGCGACCGCGGCGAAGGCGCCGCCGAAGGTCGCGGCGAAGGCCGCGGAGCCGAAGGCCGCACGGAAGTCGGCCGCGCCCGCGAAGCGTGTGGTCGCGCGACCGGTCACGCGCGTCGCGCGCCGCGCCGAGCCCCCGCGTCAGCGCGAGGCGGCGCGCGAAGAGCAGCCCAAGCGCGCGAAGGTCGCCGCGCGCGCGCTCCCGACCGCGCCCGACGGCCAGGCGCCGCTCATCGCGGCGGACGGCTCATCGTCCGGATCGATCGCACTTCCGGCGGCGTTCCTGAAGGGCGCATCGCGCGCGGCGACGCTCTTCCAGGCGTTCATCGCGGAGCGGGCCAACGCGCGGCAGGCGACGGTCGCGACGAAGAACCGCGCTCGCGTGGCCGGCGGCGGCAAGAAGCCATGGGCCCAGAAGGGCACCGGTCGCGCGCGTCAGGGCAGCATCCGCTCGCCACTGTGGCGCCACGGTGGCGTGGTGTTCGGACCGAACGGACGACGCTACGAGCAGCGCATGCCCGAGAAGATGCGGCGCGCCGCGTTCGGCGAGGCCGTGAGCGAGCGCGCCGCCGCAGGTCGCGTGCTCGTGCTCGAGGAGCTTCGATTCGACGGCGAGCGCCCGCGCACGCGCGAGGTCGTCGCGTGGCTCCGCCAGATCGGCGACACCGGCCGCACGATGGTCGTCTCGCCGGAGCTCGATGAGCGCGTCGGCCGCGCGGTGGCGAACCTCCCCGACGTCGAGCTGCGCACGCCCGGTTCCCTGCGACTCTCGGATGTCATGGAGTCGGACACGCTGATCGTCACGCGCCCGGCGCTCGATGCTCTCGCGGCGCGCGCCGGCGGCGAGCGACGGACTCAGGGGCCAGGCGCAGCCGGCGAAGGGAGCAGGGGTTGAGAGGAACTCTCGTGCTGCTGCGCCCGGTCATCACCGAGCGCTCGATGACGGAGACGGGCAGCGGTCGCTACACGTTCGAGGTCGCGAAGGACGCGACGAAACAGGAGATCGCGGCCGCCGTGGCGGAAGCGTTCAAGGTGGACGTCGTCGACGTGAACACCATGACCGTTCGCGGCAAGGAGCGCCGACTCGGCCGCCGCATCGGTCGGAGACCGGACTGGAAGAAAGCCATCGTCACCATCGCCCAAGGTCAGAAGATCGAGCGCTACTTCGTGGAAGGGGTCTAAAGGGTGCCGCTGAAGCAATACAAAGCGTTCACACCGGTCCGCCGCTTCCGGCAGTCGGCGTCATACGCGGAGATCACAAAGGACAAGCCCGAGAAGAGCCTGACGGAACGCAAGCTGCGACAGGCCGGCCGCAACGCTCAGGGCCGCGTGACCACGCGCCACCGCGGGGGCGGCGAGAAACGGCGCTACCGGATCGTTGACTTCAAGCGCAACAAGGACGGGATCCCCGCGCGCGTGCTCGCGATCGAATACGACCCGAACCGCTCGGCGCGCCTCGCGCTGCTCGGGTACCGCGACGGCGAGAAGCGCTACATCCTGGCGCCGAACGAGCTCAAGGTCGGCGACACCGTGCTCTCCGGCCCCGAGGCCGAGGCGCGCGTCGGCAACTGCCTGCCGCTCGAGCACATCCCGACCGGCACGACGATCCATGGTGTCGAGCTCCAGCCCGGGCGCGGCGCGCAGCTGGTGCGCGCCGCCGGTGGTATGGCACAGCTCGTCGCGAAGGAAGGCGAGTTCGCCCAGATCCGTCTCCCGTCGGGTGGCATCCGCGTCGTGCAGGTGCGCTGCCGCGCGACGGTCGGACAGCTCGGCAACGTCGAGCACGAGAACCGCAAGATCGGCGGCGCAGGGCACAAGCGCCGCATGGGTTGGCGACCGGCCGTCCGTGGCGTCGTGATGTCGCCGCGCGACCACCCGCACGGTGGTGGCGAGGCGAAGTCTCCCGTTGGCGGCCAGGCGCAAACGCCGTGGGGCAAGCCCGCGATGGGCCTCAAGACGCGGCGCAACCCGAAGACGGATCGCTTCGTGACCGAGCGTCCAAAGAAGAGGAAGAGCAAATGACCCGTTCGATCCGGAAGGGCCCGTTCGTCCACGACTCGCTCAAGAAGAAGATCGAGCAGCTCAACGCGCGCAACGAGAAGAAGGTGGTCAAGACCTGGTCGCGCGCATCGCTCGTGCTCCCGACGATGGTCGGCCACACGATCGCCGTGCACGACGGTCGCCGTCACGTGCCGGTCTTCATCACGGAGAACATGGTCGGTCACCGCCTGGGCGAGTTCGCGCCGACGCGGACGTTCCGCGCGCATGGTCGCGGCGCCGCCGCCGAGACGGCCGCGACCGTGAAGCCGGGGGCATGACGATGGAAGTGCGCGCGTCCGCGAAGTTCCAGCGGTTCTCGCCCCGCAAGGCGAGGCTCGTGACCGACCTCATCACCGGGAAGTCGGCTGAGGAGGCGATCTCGATGCTCGAGAACCTGCCGAAAGGCGCGGCGCTTCCGATCGGCCGGGTCGTGCGGTCGGCGGTCGCGAACGCGGAGAACAACTTCAACATGACGCTCGAGAATCTGTATGTGAAGCGGGCCATCGCCGACGAGGGCCCGCGCATGAAGCGCATCTGGATGCGTGGCCGCGGGCGGCGCGACACGAAGCTGCGCCGCACGAGCCACATCACCGTGGTCGTCGACGAAAGGAAGGCTTAATGGGTCAGAAGGTCCATCCGCTGGGGTTCCGACTCGGGTTCGTGAAGACGTGGAACGCGAAGTGGTACGCCGGATCGAAGAACTACCCGATCCTCCTCAAGGAGGACGTGACGATCCGCGCGGCGATCCGCGCTCGACTGCGCGACGCGGCGATCTCGCGCATCGACATCGAGCGCTCCACGAACCAGGTCACGGTGACGATCCACACCGCGAAGCCGGGCGTCGTGATCGGTAAGGGCGGCGCGAAGGTCGAGGAGCTGCGCCAGGTCCTGGGGAAGACCACCGGCAAGGCCGTGAAGGTGAACATCTTCGAGATCCGTTATCCGGAGCTCGACGCGGTCCTCATCGCGGAGAACGTTGCGCAGCAGCTCGAGCGACGGGTGTCCTTCCGGAAGGTGCTCAAGCAGACCGTCCTCCGATCGATGAAGTCGGGCGCGAAGGGCGTGCGCGTCGCCGTGGCCGGCCGGCTCGGTGGCGCGGAGATGAGCCGGCGCGAGTGGGAGCGCGAGGGTCGCGTCCCGCTGCACACGCTGCGCGCGGATATCGAGTTCGGCCGCGCGATCGCCAAGACGACCTTCGGCACGATCGGCGTGAAGGCCTGGGTCTACAAGGGCGACATCGAGCCCACGCCGCGGCAGGTCGCGCAGAACGCGCCCGGCAGCGGCGCGCAGCGTCCCGTGGCGCCGCCGGCACCTGCCCCGGCGCCTGCACCGGCACCCGTGACTGTCGCGAGCACACCGCCGGCGGTGGGGGTCTAGCGATGCTGCAGCCGAAGCGCATGAAGCACCGCAAGTTCCAGCGCGGCCGCATGAAGGGGCACGCGCAGGCCGGCGCGACGATCGCGTTCGGCGACTACGGGCTACAGGCGCAAGAGCCGTGCTGGATGACCGCGCGCCAGATCGAAGCCGCGAGGCGAGCGATCGTCCATCACTTCAAGCGTGGTGGAAAGGTGTGGTTCCGTCCGTATCCGGACAAGCCGGTAACGAAGAAGCCCGCCGAGGTCCGCATGGGATCGGGAAAGGGCGCGCCGGACCACTGGGTCGCCGTGATCCGCCCGGGCCGGATCCTGTTCGAGGTCGCCGGCGTGAGTGAGGGCCTGGCGAAGGAAGCCCTGCGCCTTGCCTCGTACAAGCTTCCGATCAAGACGAAGTTCGTATCCCGAGAGGGCCAGGAAGGGGGCGGCAGTGCAACTGAAGGAAATGCGGAGGCTGTCTGACACCGAGCTCGCCGACGAGCTCAGGAGCGCGAAGGAAGAGCTCTTCGACTTCCGCTTCAAGCTGGCGACCCGCCAGCTGAAGAACTATCGCGGGCTGCCCGCCGCCCGCCGCCGTATCGCGCGTGCGCTGACCGTGCTGCAGGAGCGAGAGAGAGCGACGAATGGCTGAGAAGACCACCAAGAAGGTAACGGCCGCGAAGTCCACCGCCGCGAAGACGACGGCGGCGAAGAAGACCACGGCCGCGAAGAAGACCACCACCGCGGCACCGCGCGCGGCCGCGACCGCTCCGCGTCCCGCGGTCCGCAAGACCGTGACGCGCAAGCGCGCCGCGGCCACGGTGTCGCATTCTGCGGCGGCGACGCAGGCCGTCACCGGCTGGCGCCGCTTCCATCGCAAGAGCAAGGTCGGTGTGGTCGTCTCGGCGAAGCAGCCGCGAACCGTCATCGTGACCGTCGAGCGCCTGCGCGAGCACCCGATCTACCGGAAGGTCGTTCGCGTGCGCAAGCGCTTCGCGGCGCACGACGACGCGGGCGACGTTCGCGAGGGCGACCTCGTGCGCATCCAGGAAAGCCGCCCGTACAGCGCGACCAAGCGCTGGCGGGTCGTCGAGGTCATCTCGCGGCTCGGTGAGGCCGGCGCGGCTGCGCCACGTCCCGCCGACATCGAGAAGGCGCTCGAGGAGTCCGAGGGCGCGGCGGAATTCCTGTCCAAGCCGGCCGACGAGGGCGATGAAGAGACGGAGGAGACCGAGGCTTGATCCGGCCGTACACCCGCGTCCGCGTCGCCGACAACACCGGAGCGAGAGAGCTCTCGGTGATCCGCGTCCTCGGCTCGTCCACGGGGACGACCGCCGAGATCGGCGACGTGTTCATCGCGGCCGTGAAGAACGCGATCCCGAACTCGGGCGTGAAGAAGGGTGAGGTCGTGCGCGCGGTCGTCGTCCGCCAGACCAAGGAATACCGCCGCAACGACGGATCCTTCATCCGCTTCGACGACAACGCCGCGGTGCTGCTCAATCCGCAGAACCAGCCGCGTGGCACGCGCATCTTCGGCCCGGTCGCGCGCGAGCTGCGCGAGCGCAACTTCATGAAGATCGTTTCGCTCGCACCGGAGGTGCTCTAGTGGCGAGCAATCTGCGCATCCGCAAGGGCGACGAGGTGGTCGTGATCGCCGGACGCGATCGCGGCAAGCGCGGCAAAGTGCAAGAGGTCGACCGCGTCTCGGGCAAGGTGATCGTGGCCGGCGTGAACATCGGCAAGCGTCACACCAAACCCAACCCGTCCAAGAACCAGAAGGGCGGGATCATCGACCAGCCCATGGGCCTCTCGCTTGGGAAGGTCATGGTGATCTGCCCGCACTGCGGCGAGGCCACGCGTGTGGCGCACCGCATCGAAGAGGACAACAAGGAGCGCATCTGCAAGCGCTGCGGCGAGTCCATCGTGGTCGAGGAGAAGGAATCGTGACAGTGGCGAGCGTGCTGAAGGAGCGCTACGACTCAGCGGTGCGCGACGAGCTGCGCAAGCAGTTCGGCTTCACGAACGTGATGCAGATCCCGCGCCTCGAGAAGATCGTGCTCAACATCGGCATGGGCGAGGCGATCGGCAACGCGAAGGCCATGGACGCCGCGGCGTCGGACCTCGCCCAGATCACCGGCCAGCGTCCGGTCGTGACGAAGTCCCGCCGCGCGATCTCGAACTTCAAGCTGCGGATCGGAATGCCCATCGGCCTCAAGGTCACGCTGCGCGGCGAGCGCATGTGGCATTTCTACGAGAAGCTCGTCACGGTCGCGCTGCCCCGCATCCGCGACTTCCAGGGCATCCCGGACCGCAGCTTCGACGGTCGTGGGAACTTCTCGCTCGGTCTCAAGGAGCAGCTGGTCTTCCCGGAGATCGACTACGACAAGATCGACCGGCTGCGCGGCATGGAGATCACGATCGTGACCACGGCGAAAACGGACGAAGAGGCGCGCGCGCTCTTGCGCGGCCTCGGCATGCCGTTCAAGGCATCCTCGAAGGGGGTGGAAGGGGCCTAGCCCCGCTCATGGCGAAGAAGAGCCTGATCCTCAAGTCCCAGCGGCCGCCGAAGTTCAAGGTGCAGGGCTATCACCGGTGCCAGGTATGCGGCCGCCCGCGTGGCTACATGCGCAAGTTCGGGCTGTGTCGGATCTGCTTCCGCGAGCGCGCGCTCATGGGCGAGCTGCCGGGCGTGACGAAGTCGAGTTGGTGAGATGGAAATGAACGAGACGACACCCCCCATCGAGACCGGCGAGCAACAGGCCGGAGAGAGCCTGGCCCCGCGGCCTGCGGTGAAACGCACCGTCGCGCAGAAACCGAAGAAGCCGCGCGTCGGTGGCGCGCCGAGCGATCCGCTGGCCGACATGCTCACACGAGTGCGGAACGGCGCCGGCGCGCGTCACGAGACCGTGACCATTCCGGCGAGCCGAACGAAGCTCGAGGTCGCGAAGATCCTGAAGGCCGAGGGGTTCATCAGCTCGTTCGAACAGCCGACACCTCGCGAGATCGTACTCAAGATGAAGTACATCGGCGGCAAGGTGCCTGCGGTCTCCGGACTCCGGCGCATCAGCCGGCCGGGCTTGCGCGTCTACGCACGGAAGACCGAGATGCCGCGCGTGCTCGGCGGTCTCGGTGTCGCGATCGTCTCGACCTCGTCCGGTGTCATGACCGGGCGCGAGGCCGAGAAGAAGGGGTTGGGCGGGGAAGTCCTCGCCTACATATGGTGATCAGATGAGTCGCATCGGTCGCCTCCCCGTACCGGTCCCGCAGGGCGTGGACGTCAAGATCGACGGCCAGAGCGTGCGCGTGAAGGGCCCGAAGGGTGAGCTCGTGCGCACCTTCCATTCCGACGTGTCGGTGACGCGTGAGGACGGGACGCTCGTGGTGAAGCGCAAGGACGACGCGAAGGCGACGCGGGCGCTGCACGGACTCACTCGCGCGCTCCTGCAGAACATGGTCACCGGCGTCACCACCGGGTACGCTCGTGATCTCGAGATCAGCGGCACCGGCTATCGCGCCGTGCTCGCGGGGAAGAAGCTGCAGCTCGCGCTTGGTTTCTCGCACCCGATCGAGATCGACCCGCCCGCCGGGGTGTCGTTCACCCTCGAGACCCCGCAGAAGGTCAAGGTCTCGGGTAGCGACAAGCAAATGGTCGGGGAGATCGCCGCGCGCATCCGCGCGCTGCGGGTGCCGGATCCGTACAAGGCGAAGGGCATCAAGTACGCGGAAGAGCGCATCAAGAAGAAGGCCGGCAAGGCTGGCAAGGTCGGCGCGAAGGCGTAGCGGGGAGAGAGATGGCGAAAGCAACCCGGAACGACGGTCGGACACGGCGCCACGTGCGGGTGCGCGAGAAGGTGCGCGGCAGTGCGGCGCGCCCGCGTCTCGCGGTGTTCCGCTCGCTCACGCACATCTACGCGCAGCTCGTCGACGACGACGCCGGCACGACGCTCGCCGCGGCCTCTTCGCTCGACACGAAGGACGCCAAGGGAAAGAGGACGGAGCTCGCGAAGAGCGTCGGCACGCTCCTCGGCGACCGCGCGAAGCAGAAGGGCGTCACCGAGGTCGTGTTCGACCGCGGCGGCTACCGGTATCACGGAAGAGTGAAGGCGTTGGCCGAGGGTGTCCGCGCCGCGGGGGTCAAAGTCTGATGCCGAGGATCGATCCAACACGTTTGGAGCTCACCGAGCGCGTCGTGCAGATCAACCGCGTCTCCAAGGTCGTCAAGGGCGGCCGGCGGTTCAGCTTCTCGGCCGTGGTCGTCGTGGGTGATGGCCGCGGACACGTCGGTGCAGGTCTGGGGAAGGCCGACGAGGTGCCGGCGGCGATCACGAAGGGCATCGCGGACGCGAAGAAGCAGCTCATCCTCGTGCCGCTCGTCGATCGCACGATCCCGCACCCGGTGACGGCGGACTTCGGCGCTGCGAAGGTGCTCCTCCGGCCCGCATCGAAGGGCACCGGCGTCATCGCCGGCGGTTCGGTACGCGCGGTCGTCGAATCCGCGGGCATCAGCGACATCCTGTCGAAGTCGCTGGGCAGCACGAACCCGGTGAACGTGGTCATGGCGACGATGAAGGCCCTCGGAGCGCTTCGCTCCTCACAGCGGATCACGGAGATGCGCGGCGTCGATATCCGGCGCGCCCGCGCCGAGCCCGAGCCGGTGGCGCCGTGACGCGGCTCGTCATCCGTCAGCACCGCAGCTCCATCGGCGAGAAGATCGCCGCGCGCCGGACGCTCGAGGCGCTCGGCCTCCGACGCACCGGTCAGAGCGTCGAGCAGACGGATTCGAAGGCCGTACGCGGGATGTTGCGCCGCGTCGCGCACCTGGTCGAAGTGAGCGAACAAGACGCGAAGTCGGAGACGGCGGGTAGGAAGATATGAGACAGCACGAGCTGCGCGCTCCGCATGGCGCGCGGAAAGCCCATCGCCGCGTCGGCCGCGGGATCTCCTCCGGCCAGGGCAAGACCGCGGGCAAGGGCACGAAGGGCCAGCTCGCCCGAAGCGGTCCTGGCATCCCGGGCTGGTTCGAAGGTGGCCAGACGCCGATCCACATGCGCATCCCGAAGATGCGCGGCTTCAAGAACACGCGCTTCCGCGTTTCTTATGTCGGCGTGAACGTCGGCCGCCTCGGCGACTACGCCGTTGACGGCAAGGTCACCCCGGAGACACTCGCGGCGAAGGGCCTCGTACGACCCGACGCGCGCGTGAAGGTGCTCGCCGACGGCGAGGTCAAGGCTGGCTACGAGGTGCACGCGCACGCGGTCTCGGCGACCGCGCGAAAGAAGATCGAATCCGCGGGCGGGTCGATCGTGATCATCGGCGGCTCATAGCCCCATGGGCATGTTCGCCGCGCTGCTCGAGGCGTTCCGTACCCCGGACCTGCGCAACAAGATCCTCTTCACGCTGGGCATGCTCGTGGTGTTCCGTTTCCTCGCGCACGTGCCGCTGCCGGGTGTGGACCAGGCGCAGCTCCAGAACGTCCTCAACTCGAGCCAGCTGCTCAACCTGCTCGATCTCTTCTCGGGCGGCGGCCTCGCGAAGCTGTCGGTCGTCGCGCTCGGTGTGAATCCCTACATCAACGCCTCGATCATCATGACCCTGCTCAACCAGACGATCCCCGCGCTCGAGCGCCTCTCGAAAGAAGGGGAGTACGGGCGGAACAAGATCAATCAGTACACGCGCGTGCTCACCGTCCCGCTCGCGCTGCTGCAGGGAATCGGCGTCGCCGTGTTCATGCAGCGCTCGGGCGTGCTGCCGGGCTTCGGTCCCGACAACCTCGGCCTCACGCTCGCGATCCTCGCCTCGCTCACGTCGGGAACGCTCATCCTCATGTGGCTGGGTGAGCTGATCAGCGAGCGCGGCATCGGCAACGGGATCAGCTTCATCATCTTCGCGGGCATCGTTGGCCGCCTGCCCACCACGGTGTCGCAGACGTTCGAGGTGCAGCAGAACGTATTCGCCCTCGCGTCGATCGCGGTCATCGCGGTCCTGGTGATCGCCGCGATCATCTTCATCCAGGAGGGCCAGCGTCGCGTCCCCGTGCAGTACGCGAAACGCGTGCGCGGAACGCGGATGTACTCCGGCGGCAGCACGCACATCCCGCTACGCGTGAACAGCGCGGGCGTCATCCCGATCATCTTCGCGATCTCGATCCTGCTGCTGCCGAGCCAGGTGGCGCAGTACTTCACGAACAGCGATACCGACTGGGTGAAGAACCTCGCGACCGGGATCGTCGGCGCGTTCGGCAATCCGGTCTTCTACAACTCGCTCTACTTCCTGCTCGTAGTCGCGTTCACCTTCTTCTATACCGCCTTCACATTCGTGCCGAACGACGTTGCGGACAACATCAAGCGGTACGGCGGGTTCATCCCGGGGATCCGGCCGGGCCGGCCGACCGCGGAGTTCCTCGGCCGCGTCGTCACGCGCATCACCATCGCCGGCGCGTTGTTCCTCGGCATCGTCGCGGTGATGCCCACGCTCATCGGCGACATCACCGGGGTGCAGACGCTCCGCCTCGGTGGCACGAGCATCCTCATCGTGGTCGGCGTCGTCGTGGAGACGATGAAGCAGCTCGAAGCGCAGCTGCTGCAGCGTAGCTACGAGGGGTTCATCCGCTAGTGACTCAGGGCGATCTCGTCCTGATGGGCCCACCGGGCTCGGGCAAGGGCACGCAGGCGCGACGGATGGTGGACGAGCTCGGCTACGTGCAGCTCGCGACCGGCGATCTGTTCCGCGCGCACCTGGCGCAGGGCACCGAGCTCGGCAAGCTCGCGCAGAACTACATGTCGAAAGGCCAGTACGTACCCGACGACGTGACGGTGAAGATGGTGCGCGAGCGCCTGGCGGATATCCCGCGCAAGACGCGCATCGTGTTCGACGGCTTTCCGCGGACGGTCGCGCAGGCCGAGGCGCTCGACCGGCTATTAAAGGAGTGCGGGCGGTCGCTGACCGCGGTGCTCCTGCTCGAGGTTCCGCGCGACGAGCTCCTGAAGCGTCTGGGCACGCGCGCGACGTGCTCGCGCTGCCAGACGGTGTACTCGCTGGCGGTGCGACCGCCGAAGGTGCCGGGCGTCTGCGACCGCTGCGGCGGGCCGGTGAGCGCGACCGCGCGCTCCGACGAATCGCCCGAGGTCGTGAAGAAGCGGCTCGAGGTCTACGAGGCCGAGACGAAGCCCGTGATCGAGTACTACGAGAAGCGCGGGATCCTGAAGCGCGTCTCCGGTGTGGGCGCGATGGACGAGATCGGCGCGCGCCTGATGGCGCTCCTCGAACGGCGAAAGACGCCGAGGTCGACCGCGTGATCACACTGAAAACCCCACAGGAGACCGCGAAGATGCGCGAGGCGGGTCGCATCGTCGCCGAGATGCTCGCCGCGTGCCGCGCGGCCGTGCGCCCGGGCGTCACGACCGGAGAGCTCGACCGGATCGCCGCCGACATCCTGAAACGTCACGGCGCGACGTCGAACTTCAAGGGCTACGGCGTCCCGATCCTCCCGCCGTTCCCGGGCGTGATCTGCACCAGCGTGAACGAGCAGATCGTGCACGGGATCCCGGGCAAGCGCCGCCTGAGAGAGGGCGAGATCCTCAGCATCGACGCGGGCGCGATCGTCGAGGGCTGGCACGCCGACGCCGCGATCACCGTGCCGGTCGGCGCCGTGTCAACGCAGGCGGCGCAGCTCATGCTCGTGACCGAGCAAGCCCTCGGGCACGCGATCGCGGCGGCAGTCGTCGGGAAACGCCTCGGCGACATCGGCGCCGCGGTCCAGCGCTTCGTCGAGGCCCAGGGCTTCAGCATCGTCCGCAATTACGTCGGTCACGGGATCGGCCGGGCCATGCACGAGGAGCCGCAGGTCCCCAACTACGGCGCGCCCGAGCGCGGGCTCCAGATAAAGGAGGGCCTCTGCATCGCGATCGAACCGATGGTCAATATCGGCCGCCCCGAGACGAAGACCCTGGCCGACCAGTGGACCGTGGTCACGGCCGACGGCAGCTTGTCCGCCCATTTCGAGCACACCCTCTGGTGCACGGCGGGCGGGCCCGTGGTCCTCACCGCCCCTGAAGGCCGGGCGGCGGCCGCCGCATGAACGCCCGTTGCTCCGCTTGGGCGGTTTCGGTACAATTTTGGTTCCCGTGGGCACACGCCGCGGAGACCCCTGTGTCTGGAGTCCATGGCAAGTAACAAGCCGTCCAAGGACGTGATCGAGGTGGAGGGCACCGTCTCAGAGGCCCTCCCCAACGCGATGTTCAAGGTCGAGCTCCAGAACGGCCACGCGGTCCTGGCACACATCTCGGGAAAGATGCGGATGAATTTCATTCGTGTCGTCCCCGGGGACAAGGTCCTCGTGGAGCTATCGCCGTACGACCTCAAGAGAGGTCGCATTACGCGTCGAGTGAGGTACTAGAGCTTGAAGGTCCGGGCGTCAGTCAAAAAGCGTTGCGACAAGTGCAAGATCATCCGGCGCGACCGTCAGATCCTCGTGATCTGTTCGGAGCCGAAGCACAAGCAGCGCCAGGGTTAAGAATGACGACTTCGTTGCACTCGTCGTCATTCATACGTGCACCTCGTGAACGAGGTGCAGTAGGGGAGGCTCGTCATGGCACGTATCGCCGGCGTTGACATCCCGCGCGAGAAGCGCGTCGACGTGTCGCTCCGCTACATCTTCGGCATCGGACCGACCACCGCGCGTGACGTGCTCGAGCAGGCGCGGGTCGACGGCGCCGTGCGCGTGCGCGATCTCACCGAGCCTCAGGTCGCGAAGATCCGAGAGATCATCGATCGCGGCTTCACCGTCGAGGGTGACCTCCGCCGCGAGGTCGCCATGAACATCAAACGCCTTCAGGAGATCGGCAGCTATCGCGGGCTTCGGCATCGCAAGGGGCTACCGGTCCGCGGTCAGCGTACGCGCACCAACGCGCGTACCCGAAAGGGTCCACGTAAGACGGTGGCCGGAAAGAAGAAGTCGGTGTCGAAGACCTAATGGCGAAGGACAACAAGGACGTCGCCACGAAGGAACGGCCGGGCAGGCGCGACGCGGGGAAAGCTCAAGACGCGTCGGCGAAGGACAAGAAGGCCGGCGCGCCCGAGGCCGAGGGTGCCGCGGGCGCCGAGAAGGCCGCGCCGCGCAAGAAGCGCGAGCGGCGGGTCGTGCCGCGCGGCGCGGCGCATATCAAGGCATCTTTCAACAACACGATCATCTCGATCAGCGATCCGGTCGGGAACATCATCGCGTGGTCGTCCGCCGGCGCGTCCGGATGGAAGGGCTCGCGCAAGAGCACGCCGTACGCGGCGCAGGTCGCCGCCGAGAACGCGGCGCGCAAGGCGGTCGACACCGGCATGAAGACCGTCGAGGTGTTCGTGCGCGGTCCGGGCGCCGGGCGTGAAGCGGCCATCCGCGCGCTGGAGGCGACCGGTCTCGAGGTCACCGCGATCACCGACGTCACGCCGATCCCGCACAACGGTTGCCGCCCTCCAAAGCGGCGGAGGGTCTAAATGGCGCGTTACACCGGTCCCGTCTGTCGTCTCTGCCGCCGCGAGGGCATGAAGCTCTTCCTCAAGGGCGAGAAGTGCTTGACGAAGTGCACCTTCGAGCGGCGCAGCTCTCCGCCCGGTATGCACCAGCAGCGTCGTCGCAAAGTGTCCGACTTCGCGCTTCAGCTTCGTGAGAAGCAGAAGGCGCGTCGGATCTACGGCGTGCTCGAGCGCCAGATGAAGAACACGTTCGAGCAGGCGGCGGAGATCAAGGGCGCGACCGGCGAGGTGATGCTGCAGAACCTCGAGCGGCGCCTCGACAACACCGTGTACCGCTCCGGCTTCGGGAAGTCGCGCTCGCAGGCGCGGCAGCTCGTGGCGCACGCGCACATCAAGGTCAACGGCAAGATCACGAAGACGCCGAGCTATCAGGTGAAGGCCGGCGACCTCATCACGGTGAGAGAGTCGAGCCGCGACTCGAACTACTTCAAGGAGATGCTGGCCTGGGCGAAGACGCAGACGCGCCCCGGCTGGCTCGAGACCGACCCCGAGAACTTCAGCGCGAAGGTGCTCTCGGTGCCGACGCGCGACCAGATCGAGGCGCAGGTCAACACGCAGCTCATCGTTGAGCACTATTCCCGTTAGCGCTGCAGGAAGGAACACCGAATGACCATCGTGGAACTCGAGTACCCCAAGATCGAGCGCATCGAAGGCGACGAGCGCTACGCGAAATTCGCCTGCGAACCGCTCCCGCCGGGATACGGCACGACGCTCGGCAATTCGCTCCGTCGCGTGCTGCTGTCTTCGCTGCCGGGCGCGGCCATCACCGCCGCGCGTGTGCGCGGTGTCGCGCACGAATTCTCGACGATCCCCGGCGTCAAGGAGGACGTCGTCCAGATCGTCCTCAACCTCAAGCAGATCCGTCTCCGCTCGTTCTCCAACGAGCCGGTGACGCTCACCATCGAGAAAGAGGGACCCGGTGTCGCGACCGCGGCGGACATCGCCACGACCAGCGAGATCGAGATCGTGAATCCGGAAACGCCGGTCGCCACGCTCGAGCCCGAGGCCTCGCTCTGGATGGAGCTCACGATCGAGACCGGTCGCGGCTTCCACTCTGCCGAGCGGCGTGAGGGCCTGCCCATCGGGGTGATCCCGATCGACGCCCTCTACAGCCCGGTGAAGAAGGTCAACTTCGCGGTCGAGAGCACCCGCGTCGGACAGGTCACGAACTACGACCGCCTCATTCTCGAGGTGTGGACCGACGGCACGACCACGCCCGACGAGGCGGTAGCGCAGGGCTCGAACATCCTGGTCCAGCAGTTCAGCCTGTTCGCCGGTCTCACGAAGACCCAGACGGCGATCGCCGCGCCGGACCGCACGAACGGCAGCGCCCTGCCATCGGCGATCGCGGACATGCCGATCGAGGATCTCGATCTGCCCCAGCGGGCGTTCAACTCGCTCAAGCGGCATGGCATCACGAAGGTCGGTCAGCTGCTGCAGACCCCGGACGAAGAGCTGCTCCGCATGCGTAACTTCGGCAAGAAGTCGCTCGACGAGATCAAGGAGCGCCTTGCGGCGCGCGGTCTCATCGAGCCGCCGGTCCGCGACGAGACCATCACCGACGACGGCGGTCCCTCGGAGGACGGCGAGGAAGAGCTCCCGGCGGGCGAGGAGTCCTAGGTGCCCCATCAGGTCCATCAGCGCAAGTTCGGACGCAAGATCGGCCCACGCCGCTCGATGCTGAAGAACCTGACGCTGTCCGTCCTGCGCTACGAGCGCGTCAAGACGACCGAGGCGAAGGCCAAGGAGATCCGCGGCTTCGTCGATCGGATGATCAACCTGGGCAAGGACGGCTCCCTCGAGGCGCGCCGCCGTGCGCAGGGCTGGCTGCCCGAGCAGGCGATCGTGGAGAAGGTCTTCGACGACCTCGCGAAGCGATACGGCGACCGTACCTCAGGTTACCTGCGCACGACTCACCTGCCGCGCCGTGTCGGCGACTCCGCGCCGCTGATGTTGCTCGAGCTCATGCCGGCGACCGAAGCGAAGAAGCCCGAAGCGGAGACGGAGGCCGCGCCGCGGCGCCGTCGACTGGCTCTTCCGCGCCGCCGCGAGAAAACGGCTTCGGCTGAGAAGACCGCGGCCGAAGCGGCCGAGAGCGCACCGGCAAAGAAGCGCGCACCCGCGCGAAAGAAGACGACCGCGGGCGCGAAGGAGGCGTAGCGAGCGGCAGACACGAAGCACTGGAAGGCGCGTGTGGCGTATGACGGGACCGCGTACGCGGGGTTCCAGATCCAGCCGAACGCGCCGACGGTGCAGGGAGAGCTCGAACGCGTCCTCGCGGTGATCTGCGGGGAGCCGGTGCGCATCACCGGTGCGGGTCGGACCGACGCGGGGGTGCATGCGAGCGGACAGGTCATCGATCTTCGGACGAGGAGCGGTCTGGCAGCAGCGGAGCTGGAGAGAGGGGTCAACGCCCTTCTTCCCGAGGACATCGCGATCTCGGAGCTGGAGCCCGCGCAGGACGCGTTCCACGCGAGGTTCTCGGCAACGGGACGCACATACGAATATCGGATCCGGAATGCGGCGGTGCGCGATCCGCTCTGGACGCGGCGAGAGCACTGGCACCCGGGCGAGCTCGACGTCGCGGCGATGCGCGCGGCCTCAGCTCACCTCGTGGGACGCCACGACTTCGCGGCGTTCGCCGCGGGCGAGTCGGGCGAGCGAACCGTGAAGCGCGCCGACTGGACGCACGAGGGGAGCATCCTGCGCTTCGAGATCGAAGCGGACGCCTTCCTCCGCGGGATGGTGCGCGGCATCGTCGGGACGCTGCTCTGGGTCGGTCGCGGAAAGCTGACGGTTCCCGCCTTCGCGGAGGTGCTCGCGGCGAGGGACCGCGGTCTCGCGGGGCCGAGCGCGCCGGCGAGGGGTCTGTGTCTGGTGTCGGTCCGGTATGGTGACGGGGAACGAAGACGACAGGACGGAAGCGAGAACTGGGAATGATGACGAAGACATACGCGGTGAAGAAGTCTGAGATCCAGCGAGAGTGGCGCCTCGTCGACGCCGATGGCGCGACGCTCGGCCGCCTCGCGACGCGTATCGCGACGCTGCTTCGAGGGAAGCATCGCGCGACGTTCTCGACGCACATCGATACCGGCGATCCGGTCATCGTGGTCAACGCGTCCAAGATCAAGGTCACCGGAAAGAAGCTCAAGGCGAAGCAATACGTGCGCCACTCCGGCTATCCCGGCGGCATGCGGACGGAGAGCCTCGAGCGGCTTCTCGCGCGACGCCCCGAGGAAGTGATCCGCCGGGCCGTTCGCGGGATGCTGCCGCAGAACCGGCTGGGCGAGCAGATGATGCGCAAGCTCCACGTGTACGCCGGTGGCGAGCACCCGCACGCGGCACAGCGTCCGACCGAGCTCAAGGAGGCGACAGCGCGATGAAGTCAGCACCGTACTTCCAGGGGACCGGCCGCCGAAAGACGTCGATCGCGCGTGTCCGCCTGGTGCCCGGCGAGGGCACCGTCGTCGTCAACGGCAAGGCGCTGGACGACTACTTCGGCCGCGACGGCGCCACCGACCGCGCCACGCTGCCGTTCACCGTCACCAATACCGCGCGCCGCTTCAACGCGATGATCAAGGTGGAAGGTGGCGGCGTGACCGGGCAGATCGGCGCGATCGCCCATGGGATCGCCCGCGCGCTCCAGCAGATGGACAAGGAGCTCGGGCCGGCCCTGCGCCGCGCCGGGCTCCTCACGCGAGACCCTCGCGCCAAAGAGCGGAAGAAGCCGGGTCTCAAGAGGGCGCGGAAGGCGCCGCAGTTCACGAAGCGGTAGCCGATTCACACCCAGCCAGCGCACACTAGAGCGCAGTGGGAACACGTTCGTCCGACTTCAACTACAAGGTCGCGCTGGCGTCTGGTCTGAAAAGCCTTCAGGCGGGGCGGCTGCGTCAGGCCGAGGAGCAATTCCGTTATCTCCTGACACGTTTTCCGGCTGCCGACGGTGGTTATCGCGGCCTCGCGAAGGTGCTCATCGAGCAGGAGGATCGTCCCGCCGCGCTGCGCATGCTTCTCGACGGAGGAGCCGCGGTCGCGAAGGCCGGTCAGCGCACCGGTGCGATCGGCCTGTATCGCGACGCGACGGCGCTGGACGGGCAGGATCTCACCGCGCATCGACGCCTCGCCGCCGCGCTGGTGCTCGCGGACGATCGGAACGCAGCCACCGCCGAATTCGTGCGGTACATCCAAGCCGCGCTCCTCCTCGGTTCGCGCGAGCGAGCGCGTCTGGAAGCGGAGTTCGCGCTCGAGCGGCTTCCGCATTCGAGCGAGCTCGTGAAGCTCGCGCGCACCCTGGGGTTGGACGTCGAGGAACCGACGCCGGGACCCGCGGAGGCGCCCGAGCCCACGCACGCGCCGGCTCCCGCGGCGGAAACGGTAGCGCCGCGCGTCGCAGAGGATCGCGCCGCGCTGATGCGTTCCGCATTCGGCGGCGCGCAACCGACACGGGAGTCACCGCTTCCGACGCAAGCGTCGCGGCGCGACGCGCCGCCTGCCCCATCCGAAACCGCCGCGGCGCCCGAGCCCTTACCTGCGGCCGTACCGCTCGAAGCCTCGCCAGCGGCGTCGAATCCGTGGTCCTCGGACGGCGATCCGGTGATCGATCCAGAGGCGGTGACGCTCGGCGGCAGCGACGGCGAACATCCGGCGGAGGACGCCGATTCGCGGGCGGTGGAGGCGGACGCCGCGCGCTACCTCGCGAAGCACGATCCGCGCGGCGGCGACGCGGCGCTCGAGGCGGCGCGCCGCTACATCGCGGACGGTCGGAACGACGCGGCATCCGATCTGTTGCTCCAGCTCATCGCGAGCGGTGTGGCGGATCACGACGCGCAGCGGTTGCTTGTCGATGTGGTGCGCACCCTCGGCAAGCGCGACGTCGCGAAAGCGAAGTGCCAGCTCCTGGTGCAGGCGCTTCGGCTCGACGGGCGCGAAGACCTTGCTGCGGAGGTCGAGCAGCTGGCGCTGGCGGATTAGATGGACGCGATCAACGAGGCACTGCAGAGGGTCTTCAACGGACAATGCTGTGGCTGGAACAACGTCCTCGACATCGGGATCGTCGCGGTCTTCATCTACTACGTACTGGTCCTGATCCGCGGCACGCGCGCGGTGCAGCTGCTCCTCGGCGTTCTCGTCCTCGTGGCGATCTATGGGCTCGCCGTGCTGCTGAAGCTCGAGCTCACGAAATTCGTGCTCTCAGCCGTGTTCGCGTTCGCGGTGTTCGCGCTGCTGATCGTGTTCCAGCCGGAGCTGCGTCGCGCGCTCGGACAGCTCGGCCAGCTCGGTCCCCTGAACCGCCTGCTGGTCCAGCAGCCTGAGGAAGAAGTCGATCACATCGTCGACGAGCTCGTCCGCGCAGCCCTGCTCATCGCCGAGGCACGGCACGGCGCGCTCATCGTGGTCGAGCGGAGCACCGGACTCCAGGACTACAGCGAGACCGGCGTCCCGGTGCACGGAAAGCTCACCGCGGAGCTCCTCGCGTCGATCTTCATGACGCGCTCGCCGCTGCACGACGGCGCGGTCATCGTGCGCGGTGGCCAGATCCTCGCCGCCGCGTGCCTGCTGCCGCTGGAGGAAACGCCGGAGCGCGCGGCGCACCGCTACGGCATGCGTCACCGCGCGGCGCTGTCGGTGAGCTCGCAGACCGACGCGGTCGTCGTTGTCGTCTCCGAGGAGACGCAGGCGATCTCGATCGCGTCGAACGGCCGCATGATCGGCGGCCTCGACGAGGAGCGTCTGCGCCGCGTCCTCTCGTCGTTGCTGCGCAGCCGCATCCAGCCGCTGCCCTTCCGCAGCAAGGCGTCCTAGCCGTGCGCGCGGTCGAGGGCACGCGGCCCGCCTGGCTGCGCCGGCGGATCGACGTCCGCCGCCTCGTGACGCACGACTTTCCCCTGAAGGCGATCGCGGTCGTCATCGCCATCGTCTTCTGGGTCGCGATCACGCAGAACGCCGCCCCGCGGTTGATCACCGTCGCGTTCGATGGACGCGTTCCCGTCGAGCGCCCCGACAACGTACCTTCTGGGTACGTACTGCGGGGACAGCTTCCGGATGTCGGAGTGACGTTCCGAGGAAAACCCGGCGTCGCGGATCGCGTCGTACTGGCGGATCTGCACGCGAGCTTCGACGCGCAGGCGCTCACGCTCGGGTCCGCCGAACCGCAGGACGCGCGCGTCAACGTGACGGTCGCAAAGGAGGGCGTCGAGGTCATCGACGTTTCGCCGCCCACGGTCTCGGTGCGCATCGAGCGCCTCACGTCGCGCACGCTCCTGGTGCAGCCACGATTCGCGAACGATCCGCCGTCCGGAACGCGCGCGGGCGACGCCGCGGTGACGCCAAGCGAGGTCAGGGTGACCGGTCCGGAGAGCGACGTCGCGCGGATCGCCGCGGTGCTCGGCACCGTGCGCTTCGGCGATGTGCAGACCGACATCGTGGCCCCCGGCACACCCGCGATACCGGTGGACGCACAGGGTGTCCCGATCGACGGACTTCAGGCCGAGCCGGGCATCGTCACGGTCACGGTTCCGGTGCTGCCCACGGCGACGACGCGGACCGTGCCGGTGGTGTTCACGCTGCGCGGTGTCGTGGCGCCCGGCTACTGGGTCGTCGGCGTTGCGATGGATCCGTTCGCCGTGACAGTGCGCGGCGAGGAGAAGGTGCTGGCGTCCCTCGACCGCATCGAGACGCTGCCGATCGACGTCGGCGATCTCAGCGCGACGAGGACACTGAGCGTTGGTCTCTCGGTGCCGGCCGGCGTAACTTTGCTTCGCCCGACCGACGTGACCGTCACCGTGACGGTGCAGGCGCTCGCTGGGACGCGCACGTTCAACTCGGCGGTCGTCGTGACCGGCCTTCCCGCGAATCAGACGGCCGAGCTCGAGGTCACGAGCGTTTCGGTGCTGGTCGCGGGCCCGGTCCCGACCCTCGCCGCCCTGCCGGCCGAGCAGGTCGTGGCATCCATCGATGCGGGCGGGCGCGGTCCGGGCACGTACACCCTCGATGTGGTCGTCCGCGCGCCCTCGGGTGTGAGCGTGCAGACCGTGCAGCCCGCGCGAGTCACCCTCACGATACGTGCGAAATGAGTCGCTTGTTCGGGACCGACGGCATACGCGGGGTCGCGAACAAGGACCTCACGTGCGAGCTCGCGCTGCGGCTCGGCCGGGCGGCGGGCCACGTCCTGGGCGGACCGGGGCATCGGGTCGTCGTCGGCCGCGACACGCGACGAAGCGGCCGCATGCTCGAGAGCGCGCTCGCGGCAGGCCTCTGCTCGGTCGGGATGGAGGTCCGCCTCGTCGGTCACATTCCCACGCCGGGTCTCGCGTACCTCGCCCGCACCGGCGACTTCGTCGCCGGCGGCGTGATCAGCGCTTCACACAACCCGGCGCCGGACAACGGCATCAAGTTCTTCGATCACGGTGGCCTCAAATTGCCGGACGCGACCGAGGACCAGATCGAGGCCGCGATGACCGGCGACGACACGCTCCCGCGGCCGACCGAGGGTGGCATCGGCCTGGTCGGCGACTCGCGCGGCCTGGTGAAGGAGTACGAGGACTTCCTCGTATCACTCGCGCCAAAGCTCGAGGGCGCGCGCGTGGTCCTTGACTGCGCGAACGGCGCGACCTACCGCGTCGCGCCGTCGGTGTTCGCGCAGACCGGCGCGGAGGTGCTGACCCTCTTCGACACCCCGGACGGCGCGAACATCAACGCCGGCTGCGGCGCGACCCAGCCTGAGGCGCTCCAACGGGCGGTCGTAGACCGCAAGGCCGACATCGGTTTCGCGTTTGACGGCGACGGCGACCGCGTCATCACCGTGGACGCGCGCGGCGCGGTGCACGACGGCGACTTCGTTCTGGCGCTCGCGGCCCGACACTTCGCCCGGCATGGGGAGCTGGACCCGAGGCTCGTCGTCGGCACGGTCATGTCGAACGGCGGTCTCGAGGCGACCCTCGCTCGCGACGGCATCGACCTGGTACGCACCAAGGTCGGCGACCGATACGTGTGGGAGGAGATGGTGCGCACCGGCGCCCTCTTCGGCGGCGAGCCGTCTGGCCACGTGATCTTCCGCAAGTACCACACGACGGGAGACGGGATCCTCACTGCGCTCGAGGTGATGCATCTCATCCGAGCAGAGGGACGACCGCTCGCAGAGCTGTCCGCGGACATGGAGCGCTGGCCACAGGTCACGCAGAACGTGAAAGCGTCGCGCCGCGCGCAGTGGGAGTCGAGCACGGCCTTCGTCGCCGCGATCAAGGAAGCGACGGACGCGCTGGGCGCGACCGGTAGGCTGCTGGTGCGGCCGTCCGGCACGGAGCCCGTGCTGCGGATCACGGTCGAGGCGCGAGACGCGGCCGTCGCGTCGACGACCGCGGCGCGTCTGGCCGAGGTCGCGCAGAAGGAGCTGACCTAAGAAAGATGTGTGGGATCGTCGGCTACGTCGGCCCGCGCGAGGCGCTCCCGCTCCTTATGGGAGGGCTGCGGCGCCTCGAGTACCGCGGGTACGACTCCGCGGGCGTCGCGCTCCAGCGCAACGGAGCGCTCACGGTGCTGCGCGCGGAGGGCAAGCTCGACAATCTCGCGGCCGTCGTCGCGGCACATCCCGCGAGCGGCACGACCGGCATCGGCCACACGCGCTGGGCGACGCATGGTCGGCCGACGGAGCAAAACGCCCATCCCCACGTCGACTGCGGCGGCGTCACAGCGGTCATCCACAACGGGATCATCGAGAACTTCGAGGAGTTGAAGACCCCGCTCGTCCGAGGCGGGCACAAGTTCACGAGTGAAACGGACACCGAGGTGGTCGTCCACCTCCTCGAGGAGGAGCTCGCGAAAGGCAAAACGCTCGACGGCGCCGCGCTCGCGGTGCTCCCGCGCCTCGAGGGCGCCGCGGCACTGGCGTTCATCTCGGCGAAGGATCCGGGCAAGATCGTTGCTGCGCGCATCAGCAACGCCGGCGGAGTGATCATCGGTCACGGAAAGGGCGAGAACTTCGTCGCGTCAGACATCCCCGCGCTGCTCGAGCACACGCGCACGGTGACATTCCTCGATCACGGTGAGGTCGCGATCGTCACCGCGAACAGCGTGAACTTCAGACGCCTCGACGGGTCCGCGCTCGAGAAGGCACCGCAAACGATCACCTGGGATCCGATCGCGGCGGCGAAGTCCGGGTTCAAGCACTTCATGCTCAAGGAGATCCACGAGCAGCCGCGGGCGATCTCGGACACGCTCCTCGGCCGCGTCGAGCGCACGACCGGGCGCGTCGTGTTCGACCAGGATCTGAAGCTCGACGACGCATACGTGCGCGCGCTCGGGCGCATCAGCTTCGTCGCCTGCGGGACGGCGTGTCACGCCGCAATGGTGGGGAAGTACCTCATCGAACGCCTCGCGAAGATCCCCTGCGACGTGGAGGTCGCATCCGAGTACCGCTACCGCGATCCGGTCGTGACGAAGGGTCAGCTTCTCATCGCGGTGACGCAGTCCGGAGAGACCGTCGACACGCTTGCGGCGATGGAGGAGGGGCGGAAGCGCGGTGCGCGGGTCCTTTCGGTCGTGAATGTCGTCGGAAGCCAGGCGAGCCGCGTCTCGGACGACGTCATCTACCTCCACGCCGGACCCGAGATCAGCGTCGCGTCGACCAAGGCCTACACGGCAATGCTCGTCGACCTCTATCTCTTCGCGATCTATCTCGCGCAGCGGCGCGACACGATCGACGCGAAGACGTCGAACAGCTTGCTCGCGGAAGCGTTCCATCTCCCGACGCTGATGGACGCGGTCCTTCGTGAGGAGGGCAAGGTCCGTGCGCTCGCCTACCGGTACCACCAGGCAAAGGATTTCCTTCACCTCGGACGCGGTGTCAACTATCCAACGGCGCTGGAGGGCGCGCTCAAGCTGAAGGAGCTCTCGTACATCCACGCCGAGGGCAGCGCCGCGGGGGAGATGAAACACGGGATCAACGCGCTCATCGACGAGGACCTGCCCGTCGTCGCGATCGCTTTGCGCGATTCGACGTACAAGAAGATGGTCTCGAATATCGAAGAGGTCCGCGCTCGCGCCGGCGTCGTGATCGCTCTCGCGAACGATGACGACGAGGAGATCGCCGCCCACGCCGACGAGGTCATCCGCATCCCAAAGACGAACGAGCTCCTTTCGCCGGCGTTGGCGGTCGTACCGCTACAGCTCCTCGCGTACCACATCGCGGACCGTCGCGGTAACGACGTCGACCAGCCGCGCAATCTCGCGAAGAGCGTGACCGTCGAGTGACCGCGGCCGGCACCGAAGTGGGCATCGACATCATCGAGACGCATCGCATCCGTCGTGTGCTCGAGAAGCACGACACGCGCTTCCTGTTGCGTGTCTACACCGAGTGGGAGCGCATGTACTGCAGGCGCAACGTGCTGCATCTCGCCGGCCGGTGGGCGGCGAAGGAGGCGGTCTCGAAAGTCCTCGGGCTCGGCGTGCGCGGCGTCGGTTGGCGCGAGATCGAGATCCGCCGCACGCCCTACGGCCAGCCGATCGTGAAACTGCACGGTCGTGCCGAGCAGCGGCGTCGCGCCATAGGCCTGACCGAGCCGCTGACGGTGAGCATCTCCCACATCCGCGATCTCGCCGTGGCCGTCGCCGTGGGCGTGCGCTGACCGCTCCGAGCCAGGCGCTCGATGCGCGGATCGTGCGCGCGTCGCTCCGGCCGCTCCCGCCCGACGTCGGCAAGGAAGCGCGCGGGCGGGTGCTCATCGTCGGCGGATCCCATCGCTATCCCGGTGCGGTCCTTCTCGCGGCCCGCGCCGCGCTCCGGTGCGGCGCGGGCGTCGTCACGGTCGCCGCGGCCCGCTCGCTGGTGGAGATGGTCGCCGGTCAGGATCCCAACGTGACCTTCTTCCCGCTCGCCGAGGCACAGCCCGGCGTCGTCGCGACCGGCGCAGCCGCACAGGTCACGCCGATCTTCGGCGACAAGATCCGCGCGATGCTCATCGGGCCGGGCCTCGCGCACGCCTCAGGGACCGACGACTTCGTCATCGCGCTGCTTCGCAACGCGAAGGCGGTGGGCACGGTGATCGACGCCGACGGTCTCAATGCGCTTGCGCGTACCGAAGACTGGGCGGCGGCGCTGCCGAAGGCCACCGTCCTCACGCCGCATGACGGCGAGGCCGCGCGGCTTGCCGGGCGTGTCGTCCCCACCGGCGCCGCGCGCGTCGCGTTCGCCGAGCGCCACGCGACCTCGTGGAACGCGGTTGTCGTTCTAAAGGGCGCCGTGACGGTCGTGAGCGACGGCAAGCGCACGTATGTACACGACGCTCCGAATCCGACGCTCGGTGTCGGCGGCTCGGGCGACGCGCTGGGCGGCGCGGTCGCGGCGTTCATCGCGCGCGGGCTCGCGCCGCTCGCTGCCGCCGCCGCGGCGGTCTGGGTGCACGGCCGCGCCGGAGCGCTGCTCGCATCGGAGATCGGTGAGTCCGGCGCCCTCGCGACGGACATCGCCGATGCGATGCCGCGCGCGCTGCGCGAGATCCTCGCGAAATGAGCGTGTCCACGCCGCTCCGGTCGACCGTCGTCGACGTCGATCTCGACGCGATCGCGGCCAACCTCAGTGCGCTGAAGGCCAGAGGCGGCGGCGAGGTCATCGCGGTGGTGAAGGCCGACGCCTACGGTCACGGCGTCGAAGCCGTGGCGGAGACGCTGGTGGAGGCGGGCGCCGCCATGCTCGCGGCGTTCACGGTCGAAGAGGCGCTGGTGATCCGCCGGGCCGGGATCACCGCGCCGGTGCTCGTGCTCTCCGGCGTATCGGACCGGGCGGAGGCCGAGGCCGCGATCGCGGCGGACTGCGCGCTCGTCGTGTGGGATCTCGAGCGCGCGCGCCTCGTCGACGAGGTGGCGGCCGCGGCGGGGCGCATCGCGCGCGTGCATTTCAAGGTGGACACGGGCCTCACGCGCCTTGGCGCACCGCTCGCGGAGGCGCCGGCGCGGCTCGCCGCGATCCGCGAGCTCCGTCACCTCGAGGTCGACGGTTTGTTCACGCACCTCGCCACCGCGGACGAGCCGGACGTCGCGAACGATCGGGCGCAGCTCGCGCGTTTCGCCGACGTGATGCGCGCGATCGCGACGCCGCCACGCTGGGTCCACGCGGCGGCGAGCGCGGGCGTCGCCGCGTTCGGCGCCGTCCCGGGCTGCAACGCGATCCGTCCAGGTGTCTCGCTCTACGGGCTCCATGCCGCGCCGCATCTCGCCGGCGCGCTCAGGCTGCGACCCGCGCTCGAGTGGCGCTCGCACGTCCATCGGGTCGCCGCGGTGCCCAAGGGGACCGGCGTTTCATACGGTCTGGAGTACCGCCTGCCGCGCGACGGTCGTGTCGCGACGGTGCCCGTCGGCTACGGCGACGGTCTCCCGCGTGCGCTCGGGCGCCACGGTCGGGTGCTCCTCGGCGGGCGCGCCCTGCCGTTCGCGGGACGCGTGGCCATGGACCTCGTCATGCTTGACGTGACTGAACTTCCGGCGACGCGCGAAGGTGACGAGGTGGTGGTGATCGGAGATCAGGGTCCGGCGCGGCAGACCGCGGACGACCTTGCTGCGGCGGTGGGCACGATCAGCTACGAGATCGTGGTGGGCATCCGTCGCCGCGTACCGCGGCGTTACCACCGCGGCGGCCGCGTCGTCGCGGTGCGCACGCTCGCCGACGGTTACCGTCGCCTGTGATCGTGCCGCGCCGTCTTGCGATCCTTCTCGCGCTCGTGCTCGTCGGCGGCGCGTGCCTGCCGCCGCAGACGGGTCCCGACCGTTCGCCCACGCCGGGTGCGAGCGCGACCACGTCCGCCAGCGCGGGCGCGAGTGCGAGCACGGCGCCGGTCGCGTCCGACATGAGCGCCGCGCTACTGGCGAACCCACTGCCCGAGGCGAACATCTTCGACCTCACGCGGCGTATGCGCGGCCGCAACGGGCAGCCCGCCGACGCGTTCCAGCCCGTCCGCGCCACCCCGCTGGTCGAGAACGTCGGCACGCAGGTCCCGTTCTGGACCTACGACTTCGCAGCGAAGAAGCCCACGCGGATCACGGCGACGCTGCGCGTGGTCAGCGATCACGCGAAGTGGTGGGTGCAGAACGACGTGCAGGTCGACCTCGATCAGCTCGGAGCGAGCGCGGCGTCGTTCGAGAACAAGGTCTATCCGACGGACCGCAGGCTCTACGGCGAGGAGTGGACGCCCGGCGTCGACTCCGATCCGCACATCAACATCCTGCTCGCGAAGATCCCGGGTGCGGCCGCGGGCTATTTCAGCTCGTCCGACGAGCTACCGCTCTGGGTGAACGAGTTCTCCGCGGAGCGCGAGATGGTCTACATCAACTCGCTCGCCGCGCGTCCCGGCACGAGCTATCTCAGCTCGATCGTCGCGCACGAGTTCTGTCACATGATCCAGTACGGGAAGCGCAAGAGGTCGTCGGTGTGGTTCAACGAGGGCCAGGCGCAGCTCTGCGAGCAGGCGAACGGTTTCCCGGTGTCGCACGCGCAGACGTTCCTTTCGCTTCCGGACACGCAGCTCAATGACTGGCCCGAGCTCGAACAGTCGCAAGCCCACTACGGGCTCGCGTATCTGTTCCTCGAGTTCGCACGGCAACAGGCGGGCGGCGACGACCTCATCAACGCGTTCATGGCGAAGGGCATCGACACGCCGGCCGACCTCGACGCGGTGCTTCGCGCGCGCGGCCAGCGGGGCCTCGAGGAGCTCTTCGCCGACTTCGCGGTGGCGAACGCGTTCATCGGGTCGTCGGCCGAAGCGCGGTACAGCTACCCGACCGGCATCGCGAGTCGGACGCCCGCGGGGCCGACGGACCAGGACCGCGTGACGCTGGGCAACACCCTGGCGACGAGCACACACGAATATGCAGCGCGCTACGTCGAGCTGCCACGCGCGGCGATGAAGGTCCATTTCGACGGCGCCCGGCAGACGAAGCTGCTGCCGACCGATCCCCACTCGGGCAAGGCGATGTGGTGGTCGGATCGCGCCGACGGGCTGGACAGCACCCTGACACGCACGGTCGACCTGCGGGCGGCGACACGACCGACGCTTTCGTTCTGGACCTGGTACGAGATCGAGAAGGACTACGACTACGCGTATGTGGCCGCGTCGACCGACGGCGGCGCGCACTGGACGACGCTCGCCGCACCCGCAACGACGAAGGACGACCCGAACGGCGACAACCTCGGCAACGGCTTCACCGATGTCTCCGGAGGCGGCAAGGCGCCCGCGTGGATCCAACAGGAGGTCGACCTTTCGCCGTACGCCGGCAAGGAGATCCAGCTGCGCTTCGAGTACGTGACGGACGGAGCGCTCAGCCTCCACGGCATGGCGCTGGACGACATCGCGATCAGCGGAGGAGTGCTGACCGACGATGCCGAAAGCGACAACGGCTGGCTGGCGAGCGGCTTCGTGCGCTCGACGAACGCGGTCTCGCAGCGGTTCCTCGTGCAGCTGCTCCGCTTCACGGCCGGCGGCACGACGGTGGACCGCCGCAGCGTCGACGCGGGGACGCTCGACCTGGAGGTGGATACGTCGAGCGATCGGCGCGCGCCGCTCCTCGCCGTCACCGGATTCGCGGTGCGCACGACGGAGATCGTGCCGTTCAGCGTCTCGGTCGATCGGCGATGACGCGCGAGGGCGCTGGCCACGCACCGGCGGTGCGGCCGGTGAGGTACGGCGTCATCCCGGCAGGGGGTCTCGGCACGCGCTTCCTTCCGATCAGTCGCGCGGTCCCGAAGGAGCTGATCCCGATCGTCGATACACCGGTGATCGAGCTCGTCGTCACGGAGATGACCGCCTCCGGGATCGAGCGCGTCGTCCTCGTCGTCGGGCCGGGCAAGGAGTGGATCGAGGCGTACTTCAAACCGAACCCGCGCATCGAGGCGCGTCTCGCGGCCGACATGCGAAGGGAGGACCTCGAGCTCCTGAAGCGTGCCGAGCGCCTGGCGCAGGTGAAGTCAGTTCTGCAGGCCGAGCCGAAGGGGAACGGGCACGCGGTCCTTCAGGCACGTCCGCTCGTGGGCGACGAGCCCTTCGCGATGCTCTGGGGTGACGACATCATGCTCGGCGAGGAGCCCGCGCTCGTGCAGCTGATGAAGGCGCGCGAGCGACTCGGCGGCGGAAGCGTCGTCGGCTGCATCCGCGTGGGAAAGAAGGACATCAGCCGCTACGGCGTCGTCGCCGGCACCGAGGTCGACGACCAGACGCGTCGAGTGATCGCGATCGTGGAGAAGCCGGCGCCCGAGGACGCTCCCAGCGATCTCGCGGCGGTCCACGGCTACCTCCTCGAGCCGGAGATCTTCGACGCGCTGGCGAAGCAACCGCCGGGTCGTGGTGGGGAGGTCTGGCTCACCGATGCCGTCGCCGAGCTCGCTCGCCAGGGCGCGCCGGTCTGGGCCGTCGAGCTGAAAGGCCAGCGTTACGACTGTGGCGACAAGATCGGCTACGTGAACGCCTTCGTGGACGCGGCGCTGGGCCGGAACGACACCGGGCCCGCCGTTCGGGCCCATTTGGAGGCACTCGGCTGGAAGGCGCCCCGCGCACGATAACCGTCCAGTTGCTCGCCTAAACAGGCACCCACGCGCCTGAACCTCGCCTCGGGACCCTCTGCTAGGATTCTCTCCGTTCCCCCTCAGTACACCTAGGGCATCGCCATGTCCGGGTGGTCGGGGAATGGGGAAGGGGTCGGGAGCTGAGGCGGACATCAGTCTCTGAGCTGCTGCGCGTCGGGTCGCTTGCGCTGCTGACGCTGTTCGTCTTCGGCGCGTCCTGGGCGCTCGCGTCGCTCGGAGCGCGCGATGCGACAGCGACGACTGTCGACGCCCAGCGTGTCGCTCCAGTATCACGCTCGCTCCCGCGAGACGTTCCGCCGCCAGCTCCAGCGCTCCTGCGCCTGAGCGCGCCGAGCGTGCCGCTCACGCTCGTCGACGCGTCCGGCGTGACTCCGCTGCGCGCGCCCCGGGCGGTCACGGTCGCCGAGGCGCTGGCCGTGAACGGCATCGAGCTCGGCCCGCAGGACAGCGTCTCGATCGCGGCCGAAGCGATCGTGAACGCCGGCGACGTCATCCAGCTCACGCGGGTTGCCGACTACGACGCCGTCGTCCGGGAGACGCTGGACTTCTCCGTCCAGGTCATCTACGACGCCGAGCTCGCGGCGGGGCGGACCGTCGTGGTGACCGCCGGCGTGCCGGGACTCGCAGACAATACCTACCGCATCCACGTCGTCGACGGCGCGGAGGCTGGCCGGGCCCTGGTGGGCAGCGCCCTCGTCGTCTCGCCAGTGGCCGAGGTGCGCCGCGTTGGCACGAAGCCGGCGCCTGCGCCCGCGGACATCGAGTCGGTGATCCGCTCCGCGGCCGCGGCCTGGGGCGCCGACCCGAGCCAGCTCCTGCGTGTCGCGTGGTGCGAGAGCCGTTACAACCCATACGCCGTCAACGCGCGATCCGGCGCGGCCGGCCTCTTCCAGTTCATGCCCGCGACCTGGGCGGCCAACAGCGTGCGTGCCGGTTACGGCGGTGCGAGCGTGTTCGACGCGGTCGCGAACGCGAACGTCGCGGCCTACATGTTCAGCCGCGGGCAGGCGGCGCAGTGGAGCTGCAAATAGTCGCAGCCACTTAGGCTGCGCCGATGGACGTCGCCGACCCGAGCGCCCTCGAGAGCGTCCTGCGCCGGCATGGCGTGCGCGCCGCGACCTCGCTCGGCCAGCGTTTCCTCGTCGACCGCGGCGTCCTCCGCGCCATCCTCGATGCCGCTGAGCTCTCGGCCCGCGACGACGTCCTCGAGGTCGGGCCCGGTCCCGGCGTGCTCACCGCGCAGCTTGCCGAACGTGCCCGCTCGGTGACCGCGGTCGAGATCGACGAGCGCATGGTGGCGGTGCTGGGGGAAACGCTCGCCGGCCACGAGAACGTCAAGATCGTCCGCGCCGACGCGCTCGCCGTGGACCTCTTCGCTCTGGGCGATCGACGGCCCACGCGGATCGTCGCGAACCTGCCCTACCAGATCACGACGCCGCTGCTCGAGCGCTTCATCGGTGACGACCGGCGCCCGCCCCTCGTCGTCGTGCTCGTGCAGGAGGAGGTCGCGCGCCGCATCGTCGCGACGGCGTCGTCGGCGAAGGAGCGCGGATATCTCTCCGTGTTCGTGCAGTCGTTCGCCGACGCGAAGATCGTCCGCCGCGTCCCGCCGACCGCATTCCGGCCCGCACCGAAGGTGAGCTCCGCGGTCGTCGCGCTGCGCCCGCATGCGCGCCCGGTATTCGCGCCGCTCGAGCGGAACGCGTTCCTGCGACTGGTGAGCGACGTGTTCCGTCACCGTCGCAAGCAGCTGCGCGGCGCCCTCGGTCACGAAGCAGGCGTCACGCCGGATCGCGCCGAGGCCGCGCTGCGAGCGAGCGGCATCGAGCCGCGTCGCCGCGCGGAGGAGCTGACCCTCGAGGAGTGGGTCGCGCTCGCGCGCGCGCTCGGCGTGCCGACAGACGGCTCGCGGTCGCGGCGGTGACGCGCGCGGTCACGCTGCTCGCGCCGGCGAAGATCAACCTCGCGCTGGCGGTCACCGGGAAGCGATCCGACGGCTATCACGAGCTTCGCAGCGTGTTCGCGACGATCGATCTCGCCGATCGCGTGCGCGTCGCGCCGAACCGGCGACTCGAGGTGCGCATTGTGCCCGACGTCGGCGCCGCTCCGGGCGACGAGCTCGCCAGTCGCGCGGTGCACGCGCTGGCCGAAGCCATCGGTCGCGAACCCGCCGCGTTCGTGCATGTCAGAAAACGCATCCCGGTCGCGGCGGGCCTGGGCGGGGGATCGAGCGACGCGGGCGCGGTGCTTCGCGCTCTGGCGAGGATCTGGCGACGCCCGGACGTCGACCTCGTCGCGCTGGCGGCGACCGTCGGCTCCGACGTTCCGTTCTTCGCGAGTGGCGCGCGCGTCGCGCTCGTCAGCGGGCGGGGCGAGCGCGTCGATCCACTACCTGGTCTGGCGCGGACCCACATCGTGGTCGTGCGCCTCGACGCGCGTCTCCAGACGCGGGATGTCTTCGCGGCGCTGCGAAGCGAGGATCGGGGCGCCGATGGCGCGGTGGTTGCGCTGCTGGATGCGTTCTCGCGCCGCGGCGTGTCCGGGCGGCTGCTCCGCGAGAGCGCGCGGAACGATCTGCTCAGGGCCGCCGAGCGTCTTTGTCCCGCCGTCGCGGATGCGCGGTCGCGCGCGGCGGAGCACGGCATCGCTCTCTCGCTCAGCGGCAGCGGGCCGACACTTTTCGCGGTCGCGGATGACCGCCCCCACGCCCTCCGAATCTCGCGCGCGCTTCGGCGGATCGGCCTCGCGGCACACGCGCACACGATGGGTGGCTAAGGGTCGCTAGACCGGGCGAGCGAGGGCTGTCCCCTTAACGTGAAAGGGCAATGGACGACAAACGCGGAGACATGACCGTGCGCCAGGCCGGCCAAAAGGGCGGCACCTCCACGGCCGGGAAGCACGGGGCGTCCTTCTACCGTGAGATCGGCAAGCGCGGCGGTCAGGCGCGCAAGGGTCAACTGGGCACCGAGGGCTACGCGAAGCTCGGACGCAAAGGGGGCGAGGCGCGCAAGACGCAGCTCGGCTCGAAGGGCTACGCGGACCTCGGGCGCAAGGGCGGGGAAGCGCGAAAGACGCAGCTTGGCAGCGAGGGCTACGCGCAGCTTGGGCGCAAGGGCGGCCGCCGTGTCGCGGAGCTCATCCGGCGCGGGAAACAGCCGCCAAACGGCGAGAAGACGGGCGACCACCGCTAGTCCCCCTATCCTTTGGCCGTGTCCGATGGGGCGTGGCCAAGTGGTAAGGCAGGGGACTTTGAATCCCCGATCCCAGGTTCGATCCCTGGCGCCCCAACCCGCCGCGCAGCCACCCGCCTAAGCCGTCGAGCGCTATGACCGCGGGGACCCCAGCCGTCGTGCTCGCGGCGGGTCTTGGCACGCGGATGCGGTCGCAGACGAGCAAGGTCCTGCATCTGGTGGCCGGCAAACCGCTTCTCGCTCACGTGCTCGAAGCGGTCCGGGGCGCCGGCGGGCGCCCGATCGTCGTACTGTCGAAGGAAAGCGAGCCCGCGCGCGCGATCGTCGGCGACGGCGCGATCGTCGCGATGCAGGACCCGCCGCGCGGCACCGGCGATGCGGTGCGTGTCGCGCTCGACGCGATCGCGGACCCCTCGGGCGAGGCGTTCATCGTCTACGGCGACACGCCGCTGCTGTGGCCGAAGACGCTGCGCACTCTCGCCGAGCTGCGCGCGAAGCGCGGCGCGGTGCTCGCGCTCCTCTCGGGCAAGGTCGGCACCACGAACGCCTACGGTCGCGTCGTTCGCGACGCGAGTGGCGACGTCTCGCGTGTCATCGAGGCCCGCCTGGCCACCGCCGACGAGCGGAATCTGCCTGAGTCGAACCTGGGCGCCTACGCCATCGACCTCGCGTGGTTGCGGAAGGCCGTGCCAAGATTACGCGCGAACGACACCGGCGAGGTGTTCCTCACCGACATCGTCGCGCTCGCGGCTGCGGACGGCGCCCGCGTCGTGGCGTACTGCACCGAGGATCCAGAAGAAGCGATGGGCGTGAACACACGGGTAGAGCTCGCGGCCGCGGAGGACATCGTGCGACGGCGGATCCGCGAACGTCACATGCTCGCCGGTGTCACGTTCCACGATCCCGCCTCATCCCTGGTCGACGCCGATGTCGAGATCGCGCCGGATGTCGTCATCGAGCGCGGCTGCATCCTCGAGGGCCGCACCCGTATCGGCGCCGGCACGCGCGTGGGTCCGTACGCGATCGTGCGCGACACACAGGTCGGCGAGCGCTGCCGGGTGGAGGCATCGGTCCTCGAGGGCGCGACGCTCGAGGACGATGTGACGGTCGGTCCGTATTCGCACCTTCGACCCGGTGCGCATCTCGAGAAGGGCGTCCAGCTCGGGAATTTCGGCGAGGTGAAGAACGCGCGTCTCGGCAAAGGCACGAAGATGCACCACTTCTCGTACGTGGGCGACGCGCAGGTCGGGCAGCGCGTGAACATCAGCGCTGGCGTCATCACGCTCAACTACGACGGCGTGCGCAAGCACCGCACCGAGATCGGGGACGACGCGTTCATCGGCTCGGACTCGCTGCTCCGCGCGCCGATCAAGATCGGCGCGCGCGCGATGACCGGCGCGGGCTCCGTCGTGACGAAAGACGTTCCCGACGACATGCTGGGGGTCGGCGTACCCGCACGCATCCGCAAGAAGACGGAGCGGCAGAAGGACAAGGCGACCTGATGGACGCCATCGCCTGGCAGCTACTTCTGCTGGAGCTCGCCCTCGTCGTCGTGCTCGCGGTGCTCTCCGCGGGCGAGGCCGCCATCAACATCGCTCGGCGGCCGGGTGTCATCGACGAGCTCGCGCTGCGCGGACGCCGCGGGCAACGCGCGAGCGCAATCGGCCGTCGTGCCGGCTACTACCTCGCGGCGATCCAGGTGGCGGAGTTCCTCATCGTGTTCACGTACGCGGGCATCGCGGCCGCGTTCATCGCGCCGCGTCTGTCGGCGCTGCTCGCGTTCTTCCTGCGCATCGACACGACCGCGGTCTTCACGGACGTGAGCGCCGTCGCGGTCACCGTCGCGGTGCTGTCGCTCATCGCCGTGCTGCTCGGCCTCTTCGTGCCGCGCGCCATCGCCGCGCGTCACGCGCAGGACACGCTCCTGCTGCTCGCGTTCCCGCTCGAGCTCATCACCTGGCTGACGCGGCCCGTCGTCACCGTGCTGTTCCGCGTGACGCAGGTCATCGTGCGTCCCTTCGGCGGGACGGCACCGCAGCCGGGCGTGGTGACCGAGGAACAGATCCGCGCGCTGATCGAGACCGGTCAAGCGCAGGGCGTGCTCGAGCGCAAGGAGCAGGAGATGATCAGCTCGATCTTCGAGCTGGGTGAGAAGACCGTCGCCGAGGTCATGGTCCCGCGCACCGACATCGTCGGCCTCGATGTGGAGACCTCGGCGCAGGAGCTTCTCGACCGCATCACCACCGTGGGGCACTCGCGCATCCCGGTCTACGAGGGATCGGCCGACAACATCATCGGCATCCTCTACGTGAAGGACGTGTTCCGCCGCATCGCTCGCGGCGACCGCCAGCTCGAGCTCCGTCAGTTCCTGCGTCCGGCGGTGTTCGTTCCGGAGACGAAGAAGGTCGACGCCCTGCTGCGCGAGATGCAGAAGGACAAGGTCCATATCGCGATCGTCGTGGACGAGTACGGCGGCACGGCCGGGCTCGTCACGATCGAGGACGCCGTCGAGGAGATCGTGGGCGAGATCCGCGACGAGTACGACGTCGAGCACGAGCTCGTGCTGCCGGTCTCGGAGCACGAGGCGCTCATGGACGCGCGCATCCCGTTCGAGGACGTGCGCGAGACCTTCGCGCTCGAGGTGGAGCCGACCGAGGCATACGACACGCTCGGCGGCTTTGTCACGGCGCAGCTCGGACGCTTCCCGCGCCAGGGCGAGTCGTTCGAGGCCGCCGGCGCGCGCTTCGTCGTCGAGACGATCGAGGGCAAGCGCATCCGCCGTGTCCGCGTCACGCGCCTGCAGCCGAGCCCCGAACCAGCGTGAGCGACATCGGTCCCGGCGACGAGGAGCTGATCCGCGTCGCTTCTCTCGCGCGGCAGCGCGCGTACGCGCCGTACTCGAAGTACAGGGTCGGCGCGGCGATCCGGACGAAGCGAAACAAGGTGCACAGCGGCGCGAACGTCGAGAACGCGTCGTACGGCCTGACCGTCTGCGCGGAGCGCACCGCCGCGTTCGCCGCGGTCAACGCCGGCGACACGGCCCTCGATGCGATCGCGATCGTCATCGACGACGAGCGGCTCCCGACGCCGTGCGGAGCGTGCCGTCAGGTCCTCGCCGAGTTCTCGCCGGACATGCGGGTGATCCTCGCGACGACCGGCGGCAAACGAAAGGTGACGACACTCGGCGAGCTGTTGCCCGACCCGTTCCTGCCGGAGAATCTGCGCCGGTGAGCGGTCGGCCGTTCCTCCAGATCCCCGGTCCGACGAACGTGCCCGACCGCGTGCTGCGCGCGATGGACCGCGCGGTGATCGATCACCGCGGCCCGGCCTTCGCCGCGCTCGTGCGCGGTCTCCTACCTGACCTGGCGCGCGTCTTCAAGACCGAGCGCGGCCGCGTGATCATGTATCCCTCATCCGGGACGGGGGCGTGGGAGGCATCCCTCGTCAACGTGCTCGCGCCGGGCGACCGTGTGCTCGCGTTCGACCACGGCCATTTCAGCGCCGGCTTCGCGGCCGCGGCCCGCAGCCTCGGCTTCGCCGTCGACCTGGTGCCTCTGCGCTGGGGCCGGAGCGTGCCCGCGTCGGCGGTGGCGGAACATCTTCGGCCGGAGCATCGCGCCGTCCTCGTCGTGCACAACGAGACCTCCACCGGCGTGCGCAGCGACGTGCGCGCGGTGCGCGAGGCGATCGACGCGAAGCGCAGCGACGCGCTGCTCATCGTCGACACGGTGAGCTCGCTCGGCAGCATGGACTTCCGATTCGACGAATGGGGCGTCGACGTCGCGCTCACCGGTAGCCAGAAGGGCCTCATGCTCCCGCCCGGTCTCGCGCTGGTGTGCGCGTCGCCGCGCGCGATCGAGGTGGCCGCGAAAGGCGGCAGCCCGCGGAACTTCTTCGACTGGCGCCCGATCCTCGAGGACAATGCCGCCGGCTTCTTCCCGTACACGCCTGCGACGCTGGTGCTGTTCGGGCTGCGCGAGGCGCTCGACATGCTCCTCGCGGAGGGCCTCGACCGCGTCTTCGCGCGCCATCGTCGCCTCGCCGACGGCGTGCGCGCGGCGGTACGCGCGTGGGGCCTCGGCATCCTGTGCGAGGAGGCCGATGCGTACTCGGACAGCCTCACCGCGGTCGTCATGCCCGAGGGTCTCGACTCGAACGCGCTGATCGCCCGCGCGCGCGATCGCTTCGACCTCGCGCTCGGGGTGGGCCTGAGCAAGCTGCGCGGCCGCGTGTTCCGCATCGGCCACCTCGGCGCGCTCGGCGAGCTCGAGGTCCTTGCCACGCTCGGCGGTGTGGAGCTGGCGCTTCGCGAATGCGGTCACGCCTTCGCGCTCGGCGCGGGCGTTGCCGCGGCGCAGGAAAGCTTCTTGCTGCGCGAGCCGGCCATGGCGAAGGCCGGGCCTCGGGCATAGCGCCGCGTTAGGCGGCGAAGCGCAGTCGCGCGACCTCTCGCCACTCGCCATCCGCGAGGTCGTGCACGATGAGCTCGGTGACGATGAAGTCCTGAGCGAGGTCGAGATCGCCCAGCGCCGCCCACGCTTCATCGACCTGCTCCCGGCTGTCGATGCTGTCGCGATGCAGCAGCGTGACATGCGCGCGATAGGTCGCGCGCTCGGGGCCAAGCACGCCCTCACGGAAACGCCTCAGGTCACCGTAGGGATCGTCGACGACGAAGAACACGCCGGGATCCGGAGCGATCCACCGCGCAGACCGCGACACGCGCAGGCGGAGCGGGGGCATCGATGCGGCCACGGCACCCAGGCGCTCGAGGTCGGCCGGCTCGTCGATGACGGTCAGGTGCGATTCCACCGTCGCTGCCTGCTGCGGATCCCAGCGTCGTCGTAGCTCGTCGACCCGTTCTCGGAGCGGCCCGGCGAGCTCCGCGATCGCGATGCGACGCGTCGGCGAGTCTATCGGCCCGGGGTCTGCGCGTCCGTGAGCGCGCTGTAGAAAGCTGTCGCGTTCGTCATGTCGAGCTCGCGCAACCCGCCACTGATCCGCTCCTCGGCATGCGGGCCGGCGGACTCGAGGTGCAGCACGCCAAACCCGCGGATCAGCCGCAGCGGGAAGGGACGCGTGAGGCTTGCGTCCTGGATGCGCTCCAGCAGCAGCGCGGCCTGATTACGATTGAGGACGCCCCAGCTCGCGATGACGCGGCGGTCGGTCAGCACGAAGTGCCGCCGGCTCCAGGGGATCCAGCGCACGACGATCCACACGAACAGGATCAGCGCCGCGATGAGCAGCGTCCCGGCGAGCACGTCGTCCGCCTGACCGGCCGCGTAGAGCGCGCCGATCACGAGAAGGACGAGGATGATCACGAGCGGCTCCCAGAGGAAGAGCGGTCGAGTCGCGACGAGAACGCGCTCGTTCGGCTCGAGGATGAGATCGCTGGGCGCAGCCCCCCGCCGCTCGCGGTCCGACACGCCCGAATCTTAGGCGGAGAGCGTCGGTGCCGCCGCTGGTTCCTCGGCCGCGCCGGTCGCGCTCGCGACGAGGTGATCGAGGAGCCGCAGCGGCGGCCCTCCGGTGGCTGCGACGCCGTGAAGCAGATGCAGCGCCCGGCCGCGGTGCGCTTCGATCTCGCGTTCGAGCATCGGTCGCACGCCGAGGTCGTCGAGGATCGCGCGGATCCGGTCTACGTTCTCCGCCGCCAGCGGCGCCTGCGGCGCGAAGAGCTCATCCAGCTGCGCGCGCACGCGCGGGGACGCGCGCTCGAACGCCAGCACGACCGGCAGCGTCTTCTTGCGCTTCACGAGGTCGTTCATCTCGATCTTCCCGGTGCGTTCGGTAGAGGCCCAGATGCCGAGGAGGTCGTCGTGCGCCTGGAACGCTTGCCCGAACTCCTCGCCGAAGCGCGCGAGCTGCTCGCGGACCGACGGGTCGTCGCTCGCGAGCATCGCGGCGCTCTGCGCCGACGCGGCGAAAAGCGCGCCCGTCTTGCGCGTCGCCATCACGCGGTAGCGCTCCGCGGTGACGTCGGTGCGCGACTCGAAGCTGATGTCGAGGAATTGACCCTCGCAGACACGCACGCAGGTCTGGTCCAAGAGGCTCGCGAAGTCGAGGATCCGCTCCGGCGGAAAGCCCAGCTTCCGCAGACGCTGCACGGCGAGGCGGGAGACCGCGTACATACCGTCTCCGGCGTTGATCGCCTGCGGCACGCCCCAGACGGACCATACCGTCGGGCGGTGGTGTCGCGCCGGGTCCTGGTCCTCGATGTCGTCGTGGATGAGCGTGAAGTTGTGGAGCAGCTCGATCGCCGCGACGGCGGGCAGGACGCGCTGCGGCTCGCCGGCGAGCGCCTCGAACACGAGCAGGCAGAGCAGGGGGCGGAGGCGTTTGCCACCACGCGGCCGTCCCGCATCGAGGCCGAGGTGGTACAGCATCATGCCGTAAAAGGGCTGCAGCGCCGGCTCGGGCTGCGTCAGCAGCGACCGGATCTCCTCATCGATGGAGGCGACGCGCGCTTCGAGAGATGCCTGCGACGTCTGCGTTCCCACCGTGTTCGATGATACGTGTCGCGGACCTTCACGCAGCGTCATGAGCGATTAGCATGCGTGCTTGATGGCGTCGCGCACGTATCGCGCCGAGGCGATCGTCCTTCGGACGGTCGATTTCGGAGAGGCCGATCGCATCCTCGTGCTCTTCAGCCGCCACTTCGGGAAGCTCCACGTCGTTGCCAAGGGCATCAGGCGTGCGACGAGCCGTATGGCGGGGCACGCGGAGCCACTGACGCATGCCACCTATCAGCTCGCTCGTGGACGCGAGCTCGACGTTCTCACCGGCGCCGAGACGCGCGCGGTGTATCCGAGCATCCGCGACGACCTGATGCGGATCGCGGCGGGCTGGTACGTTGCCGAGCTCACCGACCGCTTCACGCTCGAGCACGAGCCATCGGCGCCGCTCTTCGATCTGCTCGAAACGGCCCTGCGACATCTCGACGCGGGGCACGCCCCTGGCCTCGTGTGCCGCTGGTTCGACCTGCACCTGCTCGATCGCGCCGGCTTCCGCCCCGAGCTGTACGAGTGCGTCTCGTGCCGCGAGGCACTGCAGGAGCGACAGAACGCGTGGAGCGCGGCCGCCGGCGGGGCTGTGTGCGCCTCGTGCGCGGCCAAGCTGAGCAGCGGCCTGGGGCTCACCGTCCGCGCTCTCAAGTCGCTGCGCTATCTCTTGCAGAGCGACTTCGCGGGCGCGGCTCAGCTCCGTGTCGACGGATCGCTCGCGAGCGAGCTCGAGCACCACATGCGCTTCTTCGTGCAGCACGTCATCGACCGCGAGATCACGGCCGCGCGTCTTCTCGACGAGATCCGCGCGCTGCCTCCGCTCACGAGTCCCGCGGCCACGTGACCGCGCCGGATGTAGCGGAGAAGCTCACCTCCCTCGCGAAACGGCGTGGCTTCGTGTTCCCGTCGAGCGAGATCTACGGCGGCGCCGGCGCGACGTGGGACTTCGGACCGCTCGGGGTCGAGCTCAAGAACAACGTCAAGCGCGCGTGGTGGCGAGACATGGTGCAGACGCGCGAGGACATCGTCGGCCTCGACGGCGCGATCCTCATGCATCCGAAGGTCTGGGAGGCATCGGGCCACGTCGAGAACTTCACCGATCCGCTGGTGGAGTGCGGGAACTGTCGCAAGCGCTATCGCCTCGACGAGCTTCCCGACGGCGAACGGCTCACGGAAGCCTGGCGCGCGAAGAGGCTCGACCTCGCGAGCACCGCATGCCCGAACTGTGGCCAGAAGAAACTGTCCGAGCCGAGACAGTTCAACCTCATGTTCAAGACGTTCGTCGGTCCGGTCGAGGACACGGCGTCGGTCGCGTGGCTCCGGCCGGAGACCGCCCAGAGCATCTTCGTCGACTTCGAGAACGTGCAGCAATCGTCACGCAAGCGGGTCCCCTTCGGCATCGCACAGATCGGCAAGGCCTTCCGGAACGAGATCACGCCGGGGAACTTCATCTTTCGATCCCGCGAGTTCGAGCAGATGGAGATGCAGTACTTCACGCGCCCGGAGGACGCGCCGCGCTTCTTCGAGGAATGGAAGGCGCGTCGACGCGAGTGGCACGAGCGCCTCGGGATGCCAGCGGAACGACTTCGGTTCCGCGACCACGCCGCCGACGAGCGCGCGCACTACGCAGCCGCGGCGACGGACATCCAATTCGAGTTCCCATTCGGGTGGCAGGAGATGGAGGGCATCCACAACCGTACGGACTACGACCTCCGCCGCCACTCCGAGTTCTCAGGGAAGGATCTGAGCTACCGGGACGATGTCACGAACGAGAAGTTCCTCCCGTACGTGGTCGAGACATCCGTTGGGGCGGACCGTGCGACGTACGCGTTCCTTTGCGCTGCCTATGACGAGGAGCCGGACAAGGAGGGCGTGCGCGTCGTGCTCCGTTTGCATCGCACGCTTGCGCCGTACAAGGTCGCGGTGTTGCCGCTCTCGAAGAACGAGAGGCTCACGCCGCTCGCGCGTGAGGTCTGGGCCGTCGTCCGCCCGCATGTCATGAGCACGTACGACGAGACGCAGGCCATCGGTCGACGCTATCGCCGCCAAGACGAGATCGGGACACCGCTCTGCGTCACCGTCGACTTCGATTCCCTCGAAGATCGCGCCGTCACGATCCGCGACCGCGACAGCATGGCGCAGGTGCGCGTGCCGATCGCCGAGCTCGTGCCGGCCCTGCAGGAGCGGCTCGGCGCCTAGCGCCGCCGCGGTCGCCGCGCTCCTCTATCTCGCCGCGCACGGCGCGCGCACGCCCGTCCTCGCGCTGCAGGGTCTCCGGCGGCTCCGGAACCTCACGCTCGTCATCGCGCCGTACGCGGTGAGCGTGCCGCTCGCCTTCGCGGTGGCGGGGCGGCTCGACGCGGCGACCGGCGCCGGGCTCGTCGCGCTTGCGCTCGCGCCGGGTGCGCTCGTCGCGCCCGCGGTCGTGAGCGCCGCCGGGGGACGGCGCGCGGACATGGCCGGCGCGCTCCTCCTCGGGACGGTCGTCCTCTCGTTCGTGCTCGTCGTCACCCGACCGGAGGGAAGCGCGCTCGCGCTGACGGCCGCGCAGGCCTTCGCCGTCGCGTCGGTCGTCGCTGGCGCGATGCCGACCGTCCGCGACCGGCTGCTGGCGCCGCTGCGTTGGGGCGGCCACCTCGCCGCGCTCGCGGTGATCGGACTCGCGATCGCCGGCGCTCCGCGGATCGACATCGGCACGGTGATCGTCGCGTCCGCCGCCGTGGTGCTCACGCTCGGCAGCGCCGCGGCCGTCGCGCTCGCACTGCGGCGCGACGTGCTGTCCGCTGTCGCGGCAGTGGGCACCCGCGATCCGGTCGTCGCGACGGCGCTTGCGTGGTCGACCGGCGGATCGGATGCGACGGCCGTCCCGCTCGTAAGTGCCGCAATCCTGGGTATCGTGGCGGGAGCGCTCGTCATCCGCCGGCGCTAGTCTCGGTGCCGTGCTCCCGCTCGTCACCGCGCTCGTGTCTGGAGCGTTCGCTGTCGCGGTGGCATTGCAGTACCTGCGCAAGCGACGCCCTCCGCAGCTGGCGTGGGCCATCGGTCTTTCGCTCTTCACGCTCGCAGCGTTCATGGGTTTCCTCGCGCGAAGCGGCGGCGCGACCGATGTCGAGTACCGACTCTTCTATCTGTTCGGAGCGATCACGAACGTCGCCTGGCTCGCGCTCGGCACGATCTACATCGTCGCGCCGCGGTTCGGCCGTGCGGCGCTCGCCGTCGTGCTGGCGCTCTCCGCGGTCGCGATCTACGCCGTGTTCGCGGCTCCGGTCGACATCGCGGTCGCCATCGACACCGGCAAGGGATATCCGGACGGCTCGCTGCCGCGCATCCTGGCCGCGATCGGGAGCGGCGTGGGAAGCCTCGTCCTCATCGGCGGCGCGCTCTGGTCGGCCTGGGTGTTCTTCCGCCGGCGGAACCAGGGACGCCGCGCGCTCGCGAACGCGATCATCGCGGTCGGCGTCTTCATCGTCGCGGCAGGCGGCACGGTCGCGTTCACCGGCGCGTCCGGGATCCTGGAGCTGACGAACCTTCTCGGCGTCAGCGTGATGTTCGTCGGATTCCTGCTGGCGTAGCCCGCACTAAACTCGGCGCAATTCCTCAGAAGGAGGGGAGCCATGAGGAAACTCGTGTCGCTCGCCACGCTCGCACTCGTTGTCTCGCTCGCGCATCCGGCGGCCGCCGCGCCAAGCGCCGGCGAGGTCCGCAACTTCGGTCCGGAGCTGAGCGCGACCTGCAATCTCCCTGAAGGCGTCGCGGTCGATCCCCAGGGCAACGTGTACGCCTCGTCACTGAACTTCAACGCGACGAGCGGACCCGCGAACATCTGCGTGCTCGATCGCAGCGGCGCGCTCGTGGATGTGATCAGCGTCGCAGCGGTGCCGGGCGGCGTCGCGAGACTCCTTGGAATGCTCTTCGTGCCCGACGAGGGTCTGTACGTCGGCGACGTCGGAGGCGGTCGGGTGCTGCGGATCGACGTCACGACGCACGCCGCGACGACGATCGCCACCGGCTTCGGCGCGCCCAACGCGTTCGCGCGCGACCACGCCGGCAATATCTTCGTCTCCGACTCGTTCCCGGGGACGGTCACCAAGATCGCTCCCGACGGCGCGACGACGACGTTCGCCTATCCCGTCGAGCTCGCGCCACGAGCCGGCGAATCGCCGCCCTTCGGGGCGAACGGGCTCGCGTTCGATCGGAACGAGCGCTACCTCTACGTCGCCGAGACCTCGCGCGACGAGATCTACCGCATCGCGTATGCGGACGGCGCCCTCGGGGCGATCGAGCTGTTCGCCCGCGGAAGTGGGACCGGGGCGCTGGACGGCGCCGACGGGATCGCGTTCGACGTCCGCGGGAACCTTTACGTGTGCTCCAACCAGTCCGACGAGATCGCGGTGCTGTCGCCAGGCGGAGATGTGATCGCGGAGTACCGCGGCACGGGAGGCAACGCGTTCAACTCGCCCGCGAGCATCGCCTTCAATGGACGCACGGTCTATGTCGCCAACCTGGCGCTGTTCCACGGCGGGCCGAACAAGGTCAGCGTGTTCACCGCGCCGTATCCGGGCAGCTAGGAGTCTTCGGGCAGCTCCTCGTCCCCGACAAGGCGTGACGCGAAGCGGCGTGCCACGAGCGTGAGGGCCGCGGTCACCGCGCTCGTGACCGCGGTGAAGAGCGCCTGCTGCGCTCGCGGTCCCTGCTCGACCTCGCCGATCTCTTTGCGCAGCGTCTCCCGCAGGCGCTTGCGTGCTCCGCCCTTCAGCTTGTCGACGCGTCCGCCGAGCCTCGCGATGACGGCGTCGAGCTCGGTGTCCGCGCGACGCAGACGCCGCTCGCGCATGCCGCGCGCGGCGGTCACCAGGCCGACGGCGACCATCGATCCGAGCGTCCCGAACACGGCGACGGGCTGACGGCGGGCGACGCGGCGCGGATCGACGTCTTCGCGGAGCCGCGTCCGCAGTTCCTGCAGGTCGACGTCGAGGCTCGCGCGCAGGTCGGCTAGCTCGCGCTCCGTCCGAGCAGACGGCTTTTCGCCCAACGCATCGTCTCCTTCAATGAATTGATGGTTCGCGTGGGGCCGCGAAGCTCGAGCTTCCTGTATCCGATGTAGCCCGTCAGCGCGGCCAGCGCGATGAACAGGAGCAGCACGACGAGGGCGGCGGCCCACAGCGGCAGCACGAGCGCGACGAGCGCGATGAGCAACACCGTGAGCGCGATGAGCGTGCCCAGGACGAACGCGAACGCGACCCCGAACCACATCGCCGCGCGGAGGTTCGCCCGCACGATCTCGGCGATCTCCTGCCGCGGTAGCTCGAGCTGCTTGCGGATGTACAGGCGGACGTTGTTGCGGATCCGCCCGAGGAGCGTGCGATAGCCAGGTCGTTCGTACAAGGAGGGCGACTGTACCGCAGGCACGCGCATCGCGGGGGTCTGGCGAGCACGAAGTCTGCCAGCGCTGAGCGGCTAGTGTCCGACCGCCACAACGAGACCGGTGTCCGTGCCGTCCACGACAAGGCGCCAACAGGTGTCCGAGAACGAGATCGGCTTCCAGCCGACCTTGAAGGCCACATCGCCCCACGGTGTCGTGCGCGGCGACCCCGTCGCGTTGTATTCGACCCACGTCGCGGGTGCTTTGCCCGCTGTCTGCTCGAAGTGGAGCGCGATGCTGTCGCCTAAGGCCGCGCCTTTACGAACGAGCCAGAAGGTGCCCTCCGTGTCCCCGCCGTAGGTGGACGCCTCGCCGACGATGCCAAACCCGCCGTCGACCGTGACGACGCCCGCGGCGTCAGTCTTCCGCGTCGGCTCGCAGGACAGAACCACTGCCCTGGTGGTGGACGTTGGAACGATCGCGGGCGTTGCGACCGGCGGCGTCGTGCGCGACACGGCCGGATCGACGCACGCGACGAACAGCAGCCCGAGCACGATCAAAGAGCGCACGCCCTCGATACAACCTGTGAACGGACGGGTTCCGCCTCATTTCTGCGAGAATCGGCTCATCCGCCGGGGAGGTACGTGATGCCCGCACGCCGCAGCGCGACGAGGAAGAAGACGACCACGAAGGCGAAGAAGTGGGTCTACCTCTTCGTCGATGGCAAGGCCGAGGGCAGCGCCAAGATGCGCTCGCTCCTCGGGGGCAAGGGCGCCGGCATCGCGGAAATGACGAACGCGGGGCTGCCGGTCCCTCCGGGCTTCACGATCACGACCGAGGCCTGCAACGCGTACTTCGCGTCGGGTAAGAAGTTCGCGCCCGGCCTATGGGATCAGGTCGAAAAGGCGCTCGCGCGCGTCGAGAAGTCCACCGGCAAGAAGCTCGGCGACCCGAGGAACCCGCTGCTCGTGTCCGTCCGCTCGGGCGCCGCGATGTCGATGCCCGGGATGATGGACACCGTCCTCAACCTCGGCCTCAACGACGAGAGCCGTGCCGCACTCGAAAAGCTGACAAAGAATCCGCGCTTCGCGTGGGATGCATACCGGCGCTTCATCTCGATGTTCGGTCGCATCGTGCAGGACATCCCAGCCGAGAAGTTCGACCACGCCCTCGAGGCGAAGAAGAAGGCGACCGGCGCGAAGAACGACACCGACCTCACGCCGAAGTCCCTCCAGGACCTCGTCGTCGAGTTCAAGGAGATCGTTGGCCGCGAGACCAAGAAGCCGTTCCCCACGGAGCCGGTGGAGCAGCTGCGCCTCGCGATCGAGGCGGTCTTCGGCTCGTGGTTCGGCCGCCGTGCGGTCGACTACCGCAATGCGTTCAAGATCCGTCACGACCTCGGCACGGCTGTGAATGTCCAGTCGATGGTCTTTGGAAACATGGGCGACGACTCCGGGACCGGCGTCGCGTTCACGCGCAATCCGAACACCGGCGCCAAGGAGCTGTACGGCGAGTACCTCGTGAACGCCCAGGGCGAGGATGTCGTCGCCGGCGTCCGCACGCCGTCGAAGATCGCCCAGATGAAAGACGAGCTGCCGAGGGTCTACACGCAGTTCGAGAAGATCGCGCAGCGCTTGGAGAAGCATTACCGCGACGTGCAGGACCTCGAGTTCACGATCGAGCGCGCGAAGCTCTACATGCTACAGACGCGCAGCGCGAAGCGGACGGCGCGCGCGGCGGTGAAGATCGCGACCGACATGGTGCGCGAGAAGCTCATCAACAAGGACGAGGCGCTGCAGCGCGTGGACCCGCTGCACGTCGAGCAGCTCCTCCTGCCGCGCTTCGACGAAGCCGAGGTCGAGAAGGCGCGGAAGGCCGGTCGCTTCCTCGCGAAGGGCCTCAATGCCTCGCCCGGAGCCGCGACCGGGCGCGCGGTGTTCGACGCCGATCGCGCCGTCGAGCTCAAGGGATCGAAACAGCTCGTCGTGCTCGTGCGCCCTGAGACGAGCCCGGACGACTTCCACGGCATGATCGCGGCGACCGGCATCCTGACCGCACGCGGCGGGTCGACCAGTCACGCCGCGGTGGTCGCGCGCGGCCTCGGCCTTCCGTGCGTGGCCGGGGTCGCGGCGCTCGACATCGATCTCGCGAAGCGGCTGATGCGCGTCGGCGACAAGGTGGTGCGCGAGGGCGACGCGATCTCGATCGACGGAACGACCGGCGAGGTCTTCCTCGGCGAGCTCCCGACGATCCAGCCGAACTTCCGCGAGGAGAAGGAGCTCATCGAGCTGCTCACGTGGGCCGACCAGCGCCGCACCCTCGGTGTCTGGGTCAACGCGGATACGCCCGAGGAGTGCCGTCTCGCGCGCGAGCTCGGCGCCGAGGGTGTCGGTCTCGCGCGGACGGAGCACATGTTCCGGCAGGCCGAGCGCCTGCCGATCGTGCAGGACATGATCATGGCCGACGAAGTTGACGGTCGAAGGAAGGCGCTCGCGAAGTTGCTTCCGTTCCAGCAGGGCGACTTCTTCGAGATGTACAAGGCGATGGATGGTCTCTCCGTCGTGATCCGACTCATCGACCCGCCGCTGCACGAGTTCCTCCGCGAGTACGCCGACGTGGACGTGGACATCGCGGTGATGCGCGCGACCGGCAAGGACGGCGCGGAGCTCGAGCGCAAGGAGAAGATCGAGCGACGGCTGCAGCAGCTGCACGAGGACAACCCGATGCTCGGCCTGCGCGGCTGCCGTCTCCTGCTGGTGTACCCCGAGATCCTCGAGATGCAGATCCGCGCGATCCTCGGCGCGGCGATCGATGCCTCGGAGAAGGGGATCAAGGCGAAGCCCGAGATCATGATGCCGCTCGTCGGCGTCATGGGAGAGCTCGACCGCCTGCAGCAACAGGTCGTCGCGGTCGCCGAGGCGATCTTCAAGGAGCGCGGCAAGAAAGTACCGTACAAGTTCGGGACGATGATCGAGATCCCGCGCGCGTGTCTCATCGCCGACGAGATCGCGACGAAGGCGGAGTTCTTCTCGTTCGGGACGAACGACCTCACGCAGACGATCCTCGGCATCTCGCGTGACGACGCGCAGAAGAGCTTCCTCACGAAGTACGTCGAGCAGAAGATCATCCCCGCGGACCCGTTCCAGGTGCTCGACCGCGACGGCGTCGGAGCGATGATGCGCATCGCCATCGAGCGCGGACGCAAGGCGCGGCCCGACCTCAAGATCGGTATCTGTGGCGAGCACGGCGGGGATCCGTCGTCGATCGCGTTCTGCCACGAGGTCGGCCTCACGTATGTGTCACCGTCGACGTACCGCGTGCCCGTAGCGCGTCTCGCGGCCGCGCAGGCCGCCATCGCTGGGGCAAGGGACAAGGACCGTTAGCGCTGAGTCGCTCGGAAAGATCTGCGACCGTGGGGAGAACGACGATACCCGCGGATATCCAGATCCTCGGCACGAGACCAAGATCATCGAACGCCACGCCAGGCTTGCCGGTCGTGATGTGCTGGAGGTGGGCTGCGGGAACGGACGGCTCACCTTGGAATACGCCGCGCGCGCAGCACGTGTCGTCGCCATCGAACCCAACGGCGAGATGATCCGGGAGGCGCGCGCGCGCGCGCTCTCCCGCGGCATCGAGAACGCGTTCTTCTTCGCGCGCCCGGCCCAGACGGGAATCCGCGGTGGACCATTCGATGTAGTGCTCTTCTCCTGGTCACTCTGCTGAATCGCGCAGGAGGGCATGGTCGATGCCCTGCGGAACGCCCGACGCGTGCTGCGGAGGCGTGGGCTGGTGGTCGTCGTGCAGCCCGCGGATGACTACACGCCACGTCTCGCCATCGCGCACGACCGCGGCCGAACAGAACTCGGTCCGATATTGCGGACGCCGGACGAGGGCGTCGCCGCCGCCCACCGCGCACGGCGCAGCGCGGTCGCCGAAGGTGGCTTCTCACTGCTCGTGTCGACGCACGGCACGCATCGCACGCGCTACCGCGGTCTCACCGAGCTGCGCTGGTTACTCCGCCAGAACGAGAACTGGCGGATCGACCCGCCGCTCTGGCGACGACTGGTCGCGCTGTGGGCGCGACGGCCTCAGGGCGCGCAGATCGAAGTGCGTCGAGCGTACTCGCTGGCCGTCCTGCGAAAGCGCGAGTGAGCCCCGCTAGTCTTAGCGCTATGGCCACCAAAGTTGAGCGCGGCGGAAAACTATCGCGCGACAAGAGCGTCGCGTCGCTGCGGATACGCGAGCGTTCAGAGGAGCTCGAGGGCACGACCCTCGCGCCGTATGCCACGAAGAGCGCGGACGGCCGGCGCGACAGACCGGACGAGCCGTCGCCGACGCGGATGGCGTTCGCGGTCGACCGCGACCGGATCATCCACAGCAAGGCCTTCCGCCGCACGAAGCACAAGACGCAGGTCTTCCTCGCTCCGGTGGGCGATCACTACCGGACGCGCCTCACGCACATCCTCGAGGTGAACCAGATCGGTCGCGCGATCGCGCGCGCGCTGCGTCTCAATGAGGATCTGGTCGAGGCCATGGCGCTCGGCCACGACATCGGGCACACGCCGTTCGGTCACACCGGCGAGGAGCTGCTCGCGCGGTTCCTGCCCGAAGGGTTCCGTCACAACCAGCAGAGCGTCCGCATCGCCGAGAAGCTCGAGAACAACGGCGCGGGTCTGAGGCTGACGATGCAGACGCTCGACGGCATGCTCAAGCACAGCTCGCCGACGGAAGGCGGGCTCGAGACGGCGGCATGGGGCGAGCCGGAGACGCCGGAGGGCTGGGTCGTGCGGTACGCGGACAAGATCGCGTACCTGCACCACGACATCGACGACGCGATGCGGGCCGGGATCATCACCGAAGCAGACCTGCCTCCGGACCTTCGCGCCGCGCTTGGGAGTGACCGCGCGGAGCGCCTCGATACGATGATCTACGACGTCATCGTCACGTCGTACGGCAAGCCCGACGTGACGATGAGCGCCGCGGTGCTCGAGGCGACGAACGCGCTGCGCAAGTTCATGTTCGATAACGTGTACCTCTCCGGGCCGGCCAAGACCGAAGACGAGAAAGCGCAGGGTGTCCTCTGGGAACTCCTGCGGTACTTCGAAGCCCACCCGGAGCGCATGCCGGCGGAGCACCAGCGGATCGCCGCCCAGGAGAACACCAAGCGGGCCGTCGCCGATTACATCGCCGGGATGACGGACACCTACGCCCTCGACACGTTCACGAGCCTGTTCATCCCCGCCGCCTGGAGCCATCTCTAGCCTCCGACCGACGATCAGCCGTCGGGCCGAAGCCACCGGCGGATCTGCTGGTGCAGCGCGACCGCACCCACGAGCGGCGCTCCGATCGTCCACTCCGTCGGGTGGAGGATGAACGCGGCGCTTTGCCTGCCCCCGAGTCCTCCGTGGGTGCCGATCTGCTCCTCGAATGAGGCCACCTCGCCCGTCACCGGATCGAACGTGCTGACGATCACGAGGTCGCCGCACTCCGTCATCCCGTCGACCCGGCGCAGGCCCTCGAGGGCGGTCGCCCCAAATCGCATGAGCGGGTCCGTGCCGTCCGCGCGTTCGCCCGCCAGGTCCACCATGCCGCCGGCTCCGAGGACGAGGGATCCGCGGCTCTCGCTGCGGACCATGACGAGTCCGATCCCAGGATGGCGGACGAGCCCATCCACCAGTCCCGGGTAGGTCGCGTCGATCGTCTCCCTCGTCGCCCGCCCCGACACGGACGGGAACGAGATCAGAGCGAGATTCCCGGAGGCGGCGACAACGATGTCCGACGGCTTCTCGGCGTCATCCAGGGCGCCGGCGTGGCGCCGGAATGGCGCGCTCGCGACCACCCGCGTCATCCCGCTGATCCCAGACGCCACGGAGAGGAGCGGGCTGAGCGTGCCCCAGTGCTCGACGTGGGCGGTCGCGCCCTGCACTTTTACCTGTTCGCCCACCAGCTCCTGAACGAGGCCTTCGAGTGGCTTGCGATACCGCTGCGCGAACATCGCGCCTGGGCTCTGCCCGTGATCGGAGAGCACGACGAAGCGATAGGGCCGCGGTGCGTCCGCGGCCGCCTTCTCGATGATCCCGATGATCTTGTCGAGCCCGGCTACGGCATCGCGTGCTTCCACGCGGTCGGGTCCGGCGTGGTGGGCGATCTCGTCGTAATCGACGAAGTCCACATAGATGGGTGAGGTGCCGCGCCACATCTCCTCGATCACCAGGGAGGTGCTGAGATGGCGCAGGAGCACGTTCGTCGCGGCACGCGCGAGCGGATAGGGAAAGCCCCGCGGCCCACCCGGCTCGGTCCGCGCCGCGCCGCGCGCCTGCACAAGCTCTTTGACGATCTCGCCGATCGATAGCAGCGTCCATCGGACGTAGCTGTACGGACTGATGAAGAACCAATCGAGGACGTGGCTGCGGCCGATCTCCCGTGCCGGATCCTCGAGGGTCGCGGCCGTGAGGAAGCTTCGCGTCGCATCGCCGGAGACGAGATTGCCGATCGACGCGCCGCCCTTCGCAAGAAGGCCGTCGCCGTTCGAGACTCGACGCATGATCTCGCGGGCGTCTTTCGGATGGTTCGAGACGATGAGCCGGCGCGCGTTCTTGTCCCACCAGCGGAACCCCGGGATACCGTCGTTATTCCCGTGGAGGACGCCCGCCTGGCTCGCCGACGTCTGTGTCGGCAACAGCGGCTCCCAGCGATCGAGGGTCATGGTGCCCGAGCTGAGCCACCGCGCGAGATTCGGCGTGCGTCCCGCCCGAAGGTGTTCTTCGAGCATCGGATGCGCGAGTCCATCGATCTGGATGAACACGACGCCCGGCTCGTCGGTGATGCCGCTCTTGCCGCGCCGTGCCTCGAGCTGGCGGACGAGGGTGCCGAAGAACGAATGATCGTCGCCGGTCCACAACACGGCGTTCACCAGCGCGTTGACCGTCGAAAAGATCACCGAGCCGATGAGCGCGTCGACCGGCGTGTCATCCGCGATCCATCCGACCTGTGAGATGAGCCAGAACGCGAACGCCTGCGCGAAGACCGTCACGATGCTCGCGACAGCCATCGAGACTCGCGAGACGTACGCCACGAGCGCCGGACGCAGGAGCGTCCTCAGCGCGGCGAGAGCGAACGCGGCGAAGACACCGGATGGGATGTCCCGCAGGGTGATGCCGGGAAGGACCCACGCCGTGACCACGAGCGCGAGCGTGGCGATGACGAACGTCGCCATGCCGCGGCGCGCGACGCCCCCCCGGCCACCGGTCCATCTCGAAAGGAGACGGAGCTGGGCCGCGTAGAAGCCGATCACTCGAGCATTAGGCTCGGTCTGTGCTCTCGCATGTTCGTTACCTCGGACACTCGACCGTCCTCATCGAGATCGACGGCGTCAGCATTCTCACGGACCCTCTGCTTGTCGATCGGCTGGGCTTGCTCCACCGCCACACGGCCAAAGTGGCTCACCTCATCGAGGACGTCGAGGTGGACGTCGTCCTCATCTCCCACGCGCATCACGATCACCTGCACCTGCCGTCCCTGCGGCGGCTTCGCGGGCGCCCACGGGTGGTCGTGCCAAAGGGGGTCGGGCAGCTCCTGAGCCGGTCCGGTCGTGACGTCGTGGAGGTCACGGCCGGCGAGCGGTTCGACATCGGCAGCGTCGTGTTCCAGGCGATACGCGCCGAACACGACGGGCGACGAGGGCCGTTCGGCCCGGCCGCCGAGGCGCTGGGGTACCGGATCGCCGGGAGCTCGCGCGTGTACTTCGCGGGGGACACCGACCTCTGTCCCGAGATGGACGGTCTTGCCGGGGCGGTCGACGTCGCCCTTCTGCCGGTCTGGGGCTGGGGGCCGCGACTCGGGATGGGCCATCTCGATCCAAGGCGTGCGGCCGAAGCGGTGCTGCGGATCCGGCCACGCATCGCCGTCCCGATCCACTGGGGCACGTTCTATCCATATACGTTCGCGCGGTTCTGGCCGCACCCGCTCGGCGATCCACCGCGGGACTTCGCGCGGGAAGCGACGCGAGTCGCGCCCCGAACAGAGGTGCGGATACTCGCGCCCGGTGAGGCGATGGCGCTCGATAGCTAGCATCGCATGACCGCGCGCGCCGCGTGGTGCCGCGAATGTTCGCAACGCCCGGCCGCTAACGTTGTGGCGATGCCTGGTGATTTCGACCTGGTCAAAGAGCGCGTCGACATCGTCCAACTGATCAGCGAGAGCGTTCCCCTCAAGAAAGCTGGTCGCGGCTACGTCGGGCTGTGCCCGTTCCATCTTGAGAAGACGCCCTCGTTCCATGTCGATGCCGAGCGCCGGACGTACAAGTGTTTCGGTTGCTTGCCGCCGGATGCGCTGATCAAGACCGCAGACGGCCCACGGCCCATTCAAGACATTAAGCCGGGTGAGTTGGTGTACGCGGGAGACGGACGGCTCCACGAAGTGGTGGTGACGCATGAGCACGCTTTTACCGGGTCCCTCGTGAAGTTGATCTGCGCTCCGTTCAAGGTGCCGCTGCTTCTCACGCCAGATCACAAGATCCCGATCCTGCGCCCGAAGAGTCGGCGCGCCGAGGAGATCGAGGCTGTGCGGATCAGACCGCAGAACTATCTGATCTATCCGCCCGTGGACCGCCACGCCGGATCAATCAGCTGGGACGCCCTGTCAGCGTGGCTCCGCCCCAAGGGAAAGCGTCCCAAGCCGTTACCGCTTCAAGTGGAGACCGTGGTCTTCGCGGAGTGGCTTGGCTGGTATCTCGCCGAAGGGAGCGTCAGCAACGATCGGAGTGTTCGATTCAGCCTGTCGTCGGATGAGTTCGCAGTCGCGCAGCGCTTGGCGGAACTGACCGACGGACTGTTCGAAGAGAAACTGAAGATGTCGCGGGAAGGTTCACGTATCGAACTGTGGTTCTGCCACGCCCTCCTAGCACGCTGGCTAAAGCATTACTGTGGAGACGGCTCTCATAACAAACGACTTCCCGACTTCGTCTGGGGATGGCAGTCCCGTGAGCAATGGGAACTGCTACGTGCGCTGGTCCAAGGAGATGGGAGCATTTCTCGCGGCGGATACGTCGCGCAATATGGATTTGTCGCGAAGCCTTCGTGGGAACTGACACTGGCGTCGGCGCGGCTCATCGATGACGTTCGCGACCTTGTAATTGCGAATGGCGTGATTCCTACCGTTAGGGAATACCACCACCAGGATGGGCGCAGGGCTTGGACGGTGGGTGTCAAGGGAGACCCGCGACAAGGTTGGAGCGGTGGCGAGCACCGACCGACGGATCTCGTGTGTGTCCGTGTGCGGAAGGTTGAGCGTGTCGAGTACGACGGCCCGGTGTTCAACCTCACGGTTGCAGACCAACACACATATCTCACGATGTCCGGCACAGTCTGCAACTGTGGTGAAGGGGGCGATGTTTTCACCTGGCTCGAAAAGCAGAGAGGTCTTTCGCCTTCGGAAGCGCTCAAGGAACTCGCCGATCGCGCCGGTGTCGAGCTGACGCGCCGCGCGCCCGAGGAGCGCAAGTTCGAAGATCGGCTGCTTCAGGCCAACGACGCGGCGGCGTTCTACTTCCGCCAGGCCTTGCGCGGCACGCCACGCGGCAAGACCGTGGCGGAATACCTCGGCAAGCGCGGCATCACGCCCGAGTCGATCGACGCCTTCGGCATCGGGTACGCGCCGGACGAGCGCGGCAGCCTCCTCGCCTACCTAAAGAAGAAGGGTTTCAGCGAGGACGAGGGCGTCGCGGCGGGGTTGATCTTCAAGAACGAGAACGGGCTGTGGGATCGGTTCCGAGACCGACTGATGGTCCCGATCCGCGACCGGCGCGGCCGGGCCATCGCCTTCGGCGGCCGGGCCATGCGCGCGGACCAGCAGGGGAAGTACGTCAATTCCGCCCAAACCGCGCTGTTCAACAAGAGCGCCACGCTCTACGGCCTGGACAAGGCAAGCGCGGCCATCCGCAAGGAGGGCACGGCGGTGATCGTCGAGGGGTACTTCGACACCATCGCCTGCCACCAATCGGGTTTCACCAACGTCGTGGCTTCGATGGGCACCGCGCTCACCGAAGACCAGTACCGCGTGCTCAACGACATGAAGATCGAGCGGGCGATCGTCGCCTTCGACGGCGACGCCGCCGGGCAGCGCTCCGCCGAGTCACGCGGCCGGGAGCTCCTGAGCGCCCTCAGCCGATTCGGCTCAGATGCGGGCGGCGGGAGCCTCGGCACCCGCACCGGCCTCGCGCTCTTCGTCACCGTGCTGCCCGAGGGTCTGGACCCCGACGACGTCGCCCGAAAGGAGCCCGAGGTCTTCCGCCAACTGTTGGCCGACGCCAAGCCCCTGCTCGAGTTCCTGATCGACCGGGTCCGCGCGGCCTCGCGCCTCGACCAGTCCGAGGGCAGGCTGCGCTTTCTTCAGCGGACCGCGGCGCTCATCGCCGAGGAGCCCGATCCGGTCCGGCGTGAGGTCTATCTGTCCGAGGTCGCGGGAAGCGCCGGGGTCGACCCGGCGTTCTTGAGAGAGCGGCTCCCAGCGGCCGGAAAGGGTACGCAGCGGACAGCGCGCACTCCGGCGGAGCCGGTCAAAGCAGCCAGCGAAGGCCCGACTCCGAAACAAACTCCTTCTCGCGAGCGTTACGTAATCGCACTATTAATTCGCTATCCGGAGGAGATCGCGCGCGCCGACCTCGCCCCAACTGACCTGGTAGACCCCCTCCTGCGTGCGCTCTACGAACAGCTCCAGGCGGGGAAGCGTCCGGACTCTGACTTGCCGGCTCAACAGGCCGCCCTTGCCGCGGCACTTGGCGCCAATGCGCCTGAGCTCGACGAACAGACGGACCCAGGCCAGGTGATCGAGATCGCAGCGCGCAACCTCCGGGTAGAGAACTTGCGGCGGCGTCTGGGTGACGCGCGGGAGCAGCTCGCGCGCGCCGAAGGTGACGTCGGGGGGTTGGATGGCGAGATCGCGCGGATGGTCGAGGACCTCGATCAGCTCATGAAACGACGCGAGCGCCGGACCGTCCTGCACAGCAGCGAGCTGCTACGAGAAGAGGATCGATGAAAGCGACAACGAAGGAAAAAGAGACCGAGAAGGCCGCTCCCGAGCGCACCGGGATCCACCCGGAGCACAAGGAACAGGCCGAGCGTCTGCTCGCCCGCGGGCGCCAGCAGGGCTACGTCACGCAGGAGGACATCGTTCGGGCCATCCCGGACGCCGAGCCAGGCGAGATCGAAGAGCTGCTCCTCGCCCTCGACGACAACAACGTCGAGATCCTCGAGGCCGAGCGCGGCCCCAACTGGGCCCAGGTCAAAGAGGAAGAGGAAGAAGCCGAGGAGCTGCAGCGCGAGGACGCCATCTCGGCGGTCCTCGCCAGCGACCTCATCAGCGTCGACGACCCGGTCCGCATGTACCTCAAGGAGATCGGCAAGGTCCCTCTGCTCACCGCGGAGGAAGAGGTCAACCTCGCCAAGTCGATCGAGCTCGGGGAGCAGGCGCTCGTATCGCCGGCGCTCTCGGTCGTCCACCTGTACGAGCTGGGCGTCGAGGTCAAGAAGCGCATGGCGCTCGGGCGTCCTCGCGAGTTCGTCGACGAGGCGACGCGATTCACCGTCAAGGCGCTCACGCGCACGCTCGGGGATGTCGAGGGTGGCAAGGAGCTGCGCCGCCTCACGAACCGTCTGCTGAAGCTGCGCGATCCGCTGAAGGCCGAGTCGAACAGCAAAGAGATCTCGACCGAAGCGAAGGTCCTCATCGACGAGACGGTCGCGCTGATCGACGCCGCGAAGCGCGATCCGCAGCGTCTCGCGTTCCGCATCCTGCCGCAGTACGCGAAGATCCACGGCCCCGCCGAAGGTGCGGAGCGCTTGGGTGAGCTCGTCATGCTCGGCCAGGAGATCCGCGACGTGCTGGTGAAGAACCTGAACATGCTCGTCGAGTCCGACGCCGACGAGCAGCGCGCGCTACGCCGTCTCGCGGATGAGCTCATCCAGAAGGGCGACGACGCGCGGCACAACCTGACCGAGGCGAACCTGCGACTCGTCGTGTCGATCGCGAAGAAGTACATCGGCCGCGGGATGTCGTTCCTCGACCTGATCCAGGAAGGGAACATCGGCCTCATCCGCGCCGTCGAGAAGTTCGACTACCGGAAGGGCTACAAGTTCTCGACGTACGCGACGTGGTGGATCCGTCAGGCGATCACGCGCGCCATCGCCGACCAGGCGCGGACGATCCGCATCCCGGTCCACATGGTGGAGACGATCAACAAGCTCATCCGCGTGTCGCGTGGCCTGCTCCAGGAACTCGGCCGCGAACCGACCGCGGAGGAGATCGCCGAGCGAATGCTCATCACGCCGGACAAGGTGCGCGAGATCGTGAAGGTCTCGCAGGAGCCGGTCTCGCTCGAGACGCCGATCGGCGAAGAGGAGGACAGTCACCTCGGTGACTTCATCCCCGACAACCAGGCCCTCGCGCCATCGGACGCGGCCTCGCACAAGCTGCTCAAGGAGCAGGTGGAGAGCGTCCTCGAAGGACTGACCGGACGCGAGCGTCGCGTGCTTCAGCTGCGCTTCGGTCTCGAAGACGGACGTACGCGCACGCTCGAAGAAGTGGGTCGCGAGTTCAACGTGACCCGCGAGCGCATCCGACAGATCGAGGCGAAGGCGCTGCGCAAGCTGCGTCACCCGAGCCGGAGCCGCAAGCTCAAGGACTACCTGGAATAGAGGAAGGGCCGCGACGCGAGTCGCGGCCCTTTCCGATCGAGTTATCGATGGCGCGATCGACCTTCCTGCTCAGGGATGGACCTTGCCGCGTGTGCTCATGTAGAGGTCACCCAGCCCGAGACCGCCGGCCCGCTCGGATGCGAAGTAGATCTCGCCTCCATCCGCCGAGAGGTAGGGCGTGTAGTCGTTCGCTGATGTGTTCAGCGTGACGAGGGGCGTGGGCGTGGACCACGGCGCGGTGGTGCTGTCGCGCGTGGAGTGCCACAGGTCGAGCTGTCCCTGCACGCTTCCAGTCTGGCGATTCGAGAGGAACACGATCTCGAGGCCGTCGTGCCTCACAGAACTGCGCGCATCGATGAACGGGCTGTTCAACTCTCTCACGTTGGAAATGCCGGCGAACGAGCCGTCGGGCTGGCGCGTGGCGACATAGATGTCCTGTGCGCCGAGACCGCCTGGTCGGGTGCTGTTGAAGAACAGGTACGTGGCGGCCACCTCGTCGTCTTGGAAGAAGCTTGGCCCGGCCTCGCCGAAAGCCGTGTTGAGTGAGCTCACTGGCTGCGCGGCCTGCCAACCAAAGTCACCGAAGTCCTCGTCGGTATGCAGACGATATGAGACCCAAATGTCGAGCGCATTCGCCGCGCCTCTCGCGAAGAACATCCAATGTCCGTCGCGCGAGAACGCGGGAACGCGCTCAAGGGCGGCAGTGTTGATCGTCGCCGCGAGGGCCAGCGGCGCGCCCCACGCGCCGTCTAATGAGGAGCGATAGGAAACGTAGATGTCCTCGCCGCCCTGGCCGCCCGCCCGCGTCGAGTAGAAGTACAACGCGAGGCCATTCTTCGAGATCGCCGGCCCGGCGTCTTCTGCCGTGGAGTTCACCACATCGCCGAGCCACGTGGGCGTGGCCCAGTCCGAGTACTTCGGCGCACCGAGCGCCTGAGCGCCGATCAGGACGATGATCGCGAGCGTTGCCAGCCCGGTGCCGGCATGACGGATGTTCCGATCCATTGCGTTCCCCTCCTGTCGCGCCCGGGGCGATACCGAAGATCCGACCGGGCGCAGGCCGCGCGAGTCTACGGCACGATTCGCGCTGAACTACTTGGAATAGCGCTCGTAGCTGACGATCTCTGAGAGGGCCCTGCGTCCTCCTCGAAATGCGTTGGGACGCGGATCCTTGGCCGAGACGGGCCGCCCGATCATGACGATCGATCGGGCGGTCCGCTCGGCCGGTATGCCGAGGATGCGCTTCGCCTCCGCCTGATGGGTGTCATCGCCGAACCAGGCGACCCCACCACCGAAGCCGAGCGCATGCGCCGCGATCAGGATGCGCTCGGTCACACGTCCTTCGTCGTATGACTCGAACATCGGATTCTCCCCGTCCAGGACGATCGCGATGCCGAGAGGTGCGGCAGCCAGCCAATTGATGAGAGCGCGCAGCCGGCTGATCTTTCGCAGCTGATCCTTGTCGGTGACGACGACGAAGTGCCACGGTTGCGCGTTTCGGGCGCTCCCGGTCCATTGCGCGACCCGCAGCAATTGCTTGACGACATCGTCCGGGATCTTCTCGTCCGTGTACTGCCGTACCTGACGGACGGTGCGGATGCGTTCGATCATCGCATGGACGTTAGCATCTGCAGCCGTGGCGGCACCGGAGGTCGACCAGGGTGAGCTCGAGAGACTGAGCTCGGCACTGCGCCTCGCGGAGTCCGCGCTCGAGGAGGCTCTCGAGGCAGCGGAGAATCTCGGCAACTTCGACCGGCGCTTCGATGTCCCACGCGCGATCGGCGGCGCGCAGCGTTTGGTGCAGAACGCCAATGAAGCGGTGGACGCGGCGCGACAAACATGAACGAGACGCCCGTCCCGGTCGGCGCGGGCGTCAGCCCGAATCGCGACCGGATGTGGGGCCTGGTCGGTGGCCTGCTCGGCATCGCCGTCGGTCTTGGATCAGCCGCCATCGCGGTGTTCATCGAAGGCGCCGACCCTCTGTCGTCGACGTCGCCCTACCCCGCGTTCTTCGGGAAACGGCAGCTCCTGGTCTACGACGTGTTTCTCGCGGCGGTGATCGTCGTCGGGGTCGCCTTCGCCATCACCGGGATCGTGCTCACCAGACATAGCAAGTTCCCGCGCACAGACGCGCTCGGGACGCTGCTGGTGAGTGCGGTCCTCAGCGCCCTTGGTGCCGCGCTGCTGTTCACCCGCCTCGTCGCGGTCATACGCGGCGCCTGACCGCCGGCGAGATTCGGGCCTGCGTCAGCTCATCGGCAAGCGTCCCCTCGTGATCGAGGTCGGTTAGATCGTCGAGCTCGCCCGCGCTCCCGCGCACGGCGGTCGATGCCGGAACGGGGAGACGGGCGTGGAGCGTCACGTTATCCGCTGCCGAACCCGCTGCTCCTTCGCGAGCCGCTCGACAGAACGCCAACGAAGCGGTGGACACGGCACGCAACCATTAGCTCACGGCACATCCTCGCAGCATTGATTCATGTGCGCGGTGATGAAGGAGCGGATGCGTGTTTCGTCGTACGTCTCGAGAACGTCGAGCCATGTCCATGCGGTCAACGCGATCTGGCCTCGCGGGATTAGGTCGTACGGGCGCACCACGATCTTCACGGACCCGAAGCGATCGCGCGGATACGAGGCGCGAAGTGCTCCAAGCTTCTCGACGACGTCCGGCGTCGTGTTGTGTGAGATGACGATGCCGCCGTGTTCGAGGTTGTGCACCAGTTGTTCATCGGCGAGGCTTGTCACGTACGAACCCCAGGGCGTCGGCGTCGGCCAATGTGGGCCCGATGTCGGTGGAACCGAGTTGTATGTCGTCACGCGTGTGTTCGCAGGCACGTGGCTATTGCCTTGGTCGCTGAGATGCTTGCCGATCGGATCGCCGGGCTTCACGGAAACGACCCCCGTGAGCGTTGCCTGCGCCGGACGCGTCGGTGTGCTCGTTGGCTGTGACGCCTGAATCAGCCCGCGGACCGCCTCCCAATCGCCCGCGATCGCAGGCGCTCGCTGCCACACCTGGATCGCTACGTTCGCCACCGAGGCGATGAGGATCAGTACGAGGACGACGAAAACTGCGATCGCCGGTCGCCCGGTCATCGGGCGAGGGTAGCCGAGCTACCGATCGGTGTCGGACCGTCGTAGCATCGCGCCATGCGTCAGCTCATCGGCAAGCGCCTCCTCGAGATCGACGTCGGTTAGATCGCCGAGCTCGCCCGCGCCTTCCCGCGCACGGTCGTCGACGCGGGAACGGGAGACGGGCGCTATCCGCTTCACGTAGCGCGCACGAGACTTGAAACTCTCGCGATCGGACTCGACGCCTCCGCGGACGCGCTTGCGTACGCCGCGCGTCGAGCGTCACGTGATCCGCTGCCGAACCTGCTGCTCCTTCGCGAGCCGCTCGAGAGCATCCCGCTCGAGTCGTTCGCTGACGAGGTCACGATCCACTTTCCGTGGGGCTCGCTCCTGCGCGGTGCGCTTGCGGAGGATGAGAGCGTCTTCGCCGCGATCTGCCGTCTGCCAGGTCGGTGTGGAGCGTTGACACTGCTCGTGTCGCTTACCGCGCGCGACGGTCGCGCACCGCTCACCGACGTCGACGTCGCGCGAGTGTCGCGGGCCTACCGGGTGCATGGCTTCGCGCTCGTCGAACTGCGCGCCATCGCGCCCGCGGACGTCGAGGCCGCGCGCTCGAGCTGGGGTAAGCGACTTGACATCGGACGGACCCGACCGGGTCTATTGCTGCGCTTCGTCCGCGAAGGGGCATCAGCCTAGGTTCCGGGAACCGAAGAGCACTGAGTCCGTGCGCCACCTGCGATGCCGGTCTTCATCGTGCCGCCAACCGGTCACACAAGCCGCACGCCTGTCGCTGTGTACGTCAAGAGACCGTGCGACGGCTTGTCCCATGAAGGCTGCCGAAAGTACCAAGGACCGCCGAAAAGTACCGCAGTACTACTCGGACTCTGTAGGTCAGTGGGTAATTCAGCCTGCGGAGCTTCTCATAGGCAAACCAGATTACGCGTGAGACCGTTAGGCCCATGAAGCAACGTTCCTGTGAAGAACCTGGAACGGTTGCGTAACAGTCGGAGGTAAGGGATTTGTCTTTCAAGCACGCGATCGGTCTCACGTCTGCTCTCTTTCTTTCATTGTCTCTTCTATCCGGGATCGCCGATGCCGCAAGGGGCGGCGCTCACAAAACCAGCGGCAGCGGCAGCGGAAGTCTGAACCTGGTCCTACTCGACTCCACGGACAGCCTTGCGCACTGGGGGCAGCACGTCACGTTCAACGTCACCACGACACTGAGCTCCCCGTACGTGGATCTCCAGTGTTTCCAGAACGGGACGCTGGTCGCAGAAGGATGGGAGGGCTACTTCGCCGGAGCCCTCAGTGACCGGATCTTCGGCCTGTACTCGCCCCAGTGGACCGGCGGAGCAGCCGACTGCACCGCCTACATCGCGTACCAGACGAATCAGGGGTGGCAACGGGTCGCCTCCACGAGCTTCCACGTTTCTCCATAAGGTCTGAGCGACTCGAGCTTGATCGAACCGAGGCGGCCTACGGGCCGCCTCGGTGTTTGTGCGGCGGGAGCGCCGTGTCACCGTCGTACGTTGTTAGGTGCAAACAAGAAAAGAGAGAGGGCGGCCGGCTTGGCCGCCCTCTCTTGCGCTGATCCTCTACAGCTGGCTTATGGGAACAGGGTCCCAGGTCCAGTGTCGTCCGTGAACGTGAGGATGACGTTCTCGGCGCAGTTGCTCTGCCGGCCCGTGTGCACCGTGTCGCCTGTCGTGTAGGTGACCCACCAGTAGTAGGTCCCGTTCGTGGCCGAGGTCACGAAGAAGGTCGTGTTGGTCGTGTTGACCGTCACGCTGTGGCTACCGCCGACGGACGTGAAGGTCTGCTTGTAGACCAGCCCGCCGCTGCCGAGGGTATCGGTGTGAGCTTGGCAGTTCTGCAGGGCGGTGTTGCTTCCTGCGGCACCGTACAGCCTGAAGGTCACGGTCCCGCCGCTCGGAAGGTTGTCGCCCAGGATGGACGACGTGATCGTCGCGGAATCCTGCGGGTAGGTCTTCTGAGCGGTCGAGATCTCCGTTGGGATCTGTCTGACGGTAACCGCTTCGTTCGGGTCAGTGCCACACGCAGCACCGCTCTTGGCGAGCGTGTTGGGTAGATCGCCACTGTAGTTCGCGACCCATGTGTACTGACCAGGTGCGGTCGGTGTGTACTGGACCGGGCCGTACGTGCCGTCGCCGCTCACGCTCACCGAGATTCCGGCTGAGGGGAATCCGGTCGCGAGAGTGGTGCACTGGTCCGGACCGTAGAGGAAGAACGTGATCGTTCCTCCCGCGGCGAGGCCCGCTGTCGTCGGGTTGATGACCGGTGTCCCAGGCTTGTTCGCTGTGTTGCCGAGGGTGGCGGTGTCGGTGACCGGATTCCCGAAGTCGACCGGGCCGGCGCCCGCCTGGGTCGTCAGTGTCGGTGTCCGCGGCGTGACGTTGAAGCACTCACCCGCGGTGTCGTCCTTTGCGCTCGGAGGGTTCGGATCGGTGGCGGAGATGAAGTTGCCCCGCCAGCAGTACCGACCCGCGGACGTGATCGTTGCCGCTGCCGAGGTCAGCGGCACCGGGGTCGCCTGATTGACCGACTGCGAGTCGACAAGGGTGCCGCCGCTGGTGCATGTGGCCGTGGACGTGATGTCCGTACCGATGAAGCACAGGTGGAACTCGTAGGTCCCGCTCCAGGTCGAAATGCCGGTGACCGTCAGCGTCGCGCTGTCCGTGACGCTGAGGGTGCCGGACTGCGGGATCTGGGCGGAGCCGCTGATCGACGGTGTCGTAGTCGTGCTCGCGGTGCACTCCCCCAGCTTGCCGCGGGCGAAGTCGAACAGCGTCGCGGTCAGAGACTGGGAAGAGCGCGTGTCACCGATGAACACGTTGAAGCATTTGCCACCAAGATTCGTCCGCGTGAGGTTGAGGCCACCTTCGAAGAACTCGGCCTCTTGGAGGGTGTTCCCCACGCCGTCCGTCTTGTTCGAGGTCTTCCACGGAGTCGTGATCGGGCCGGTGATCGGCGCGCCCGTGTTCGTGGTCGCGCAGACGTCGTCGCCGCCCGCCGTACCTTTGCAGTCGGCTCCGTGGGCTACTGATGTCGCACCGAGTGATCCGCCTGCGCCACCGTTCCAGCGGTAGACGTCGATCGTGCTGACGCCTCCGCCTTTGGTGAACGCGGAGACGATGAGCAGGTCGCCATCGGTGTGGTTCCCGCTGAAGGTCTGGCTGGGGCCGGTCGAGACGCACCCCACGTCGTCCTGCAGGAACCAGAACCCGACATTCGCATCGCCGGTGTTGGCGTTCCGCTCGAGCGCGAAGTAGATGATCGAGTCGCCGTTCGCGGCGAGGTACGCCGCGGCGTATGCATTCATGACATCGATCTTGCTGTTGACGTTGTTGTCGAAGTTGCACTGCCATCCCGAGATGGGCAGCGTGTCCTTGCTACCCGTCGAGTAGGTCGTCTGGTCCGAGGTGTTGAACGAACCATTCGAGTTCGTCACGAAGTCGGGGTCAAAACCTGTCGCGGTGAAGCCCGCGGGCTTGGTTTTGGGGGCGCCGTTGGAGTCGAACAGGCTGTCCCAGTCGATCGCCTGCGTAGTGCCGCCGACGTTCGTCGTCGTGCTCGCGCTGACGTCGCCGTCGAGCTGCATCGCGAGGTCGTGCACCGCGAGCGCGAGGCCTGGCGCTAGCAGCATCGACACCAGCGCCGTGAGGACGAGCACCACGAGAGCGCGGCTTGGTCGCCGGCCGGCCGTCGGCCGCTTGAAATGGATCATCGCGTGCCTCTCTTTTTCTTTTGAGTCCGCGGAGATGCCGACGGCGGCGCTCCGGCCTCCCCCTCCGGCGGGCGCGCGGAACGGACTTGCCGACCCGGCGGCGAAGCCCGCAATCTGGCTCCGTTCCGGTCGTCGGTCGATACCGAAAGCGCACCATGCGTGAGGCCTGGCGTACTTAGAACTAGGTACGCGCGTGACGATTTCGCCCGATCGCCTGTCAACCCTCGAAAGAAGGCTGCGCGGGCTTGCGCAGGTTGCTAAATTTGCGCCTCGACGGCCATTGGGCGGCGGCCGGGCAAAGGTGGGAGCAGGTGATGGCGGGCCGGAACGGTGGACCGCAGGCGGCGGTCGTTGATCGCGTTGGGACGATCGTCGCGGTGCTCCGCCGCGCCTGCCCGGGGATCGCATTCCGGACCGTGCGGTCCCGACGTGAGCTGACCACCGGTGAGAGCCTCGTGATCCTCGCGGCCTACACGACGGCCGACTGGGACGCCCTGGTCCCGCTCGCTCGCCGTTCAGCGACCGTGGTCATCTCCGCGACGCACAGACCTGCCGACGTGGAGAGAGCCCTTTCGGCGGGCGCGTTCGGCTACCTCGACCTCGAGTTCGGGCCGGCCGCGCTCCGCCGCGCCGTCCTCGGCGCACTGCGCGGCGAACCGGCGTACTCCCGAGCCGCGATCGGACGGCATCTCCGTTCGCAGCTCGAGGCGAACGTGCTCGGAGCGTCCCGTGCCAGCGAGCTGACGCCTCGCCAGCGCGAAGTCGTGGCACTCATCGCGAGCGGGCATTCGGACAGGGAGATCGCGAGCGTGCTCGGGATCGCCACGACGACGGCGCAGAAGCACGTCACGAACGTCCTGCGACGGCTCCAGGTTCCGAACCGCGCCGCCGCCGCTGTCGCCGTCCTGCAGATCGCGTAATCGCGCACCCCACGGAGGTGCGGCGCGGCATCCCAGCACTGCATAGACTGAGCTCGTGCGCGAGCGGCGCCGGCGGCCGTCCAAGGGGTCGCTCCCGCCTGATGATCTGCGGTTCGTAAAGCAGATCGAAGAGCTCTACGGGCCGACTCGATGGCAGTGGGGCGAATGGAGCGGCGCGCCGGAGGACGTGGTTTCGAGTGGCTCGTCCCCTCCGATGCGCAAGCACGTTTCCGCCACATCGATCGTCCTCGGCACGCTCCTCTTGTCGGCGCTCGCGCTCATGTTGTTGTATGTCGCCCTCGGTGATCGGGAAGCCCTCGGCCAAGCGCTGATGGCGCCGCTGAGGGCAGCGGGCATCGTGCAGCCGACGTCGGACCCCACAACACCCGAGTATCTCCTCGCGCTTCAGACGCTCCGGGTCGGCGAAGTTCCCCCGCCCAGTGATGCCGTCGTCCAGCAGCTCAGGAGTCTTCTCGATCAGCTGGCACCCAAATGCAAGGAGGATCGGCTCGCGTTGGCGAGGGCCGTTCTCGCAGCGCACGACGCGTCCGCGGCTCGGGGCGTTGAGACCTCAGCTCTCTCGATCCTGACACGAGCCAACGCGGCTCTCTCCGATCAGACGCGTCAGCGATGGCCGACCAACTGCACCGACATCGTTGACCGCGCCGCGCGCGCTGACTAACTGCTGGAGCGCCAGGCCCGCTCGGTCTTCGTTCACGCGTCCTCGCGGATCGGCTGCGTATTGGCGACGATTCGGTCATCCCCGGCAACGCGGGACAATGAGATCGAAGGGCGTTCAGGTAATGTGAGCGCGAACGACAACGCGCGAGGAGGTCACGTGTCGGAGCACCGGCCGGTCCGTGAGGAGCGACGCCTCGAAGAGCACAAGGTCTACGCGCTGCTCGCGATACCGATCTTCCTCGTGACGATCTTCATCATCGGGCTGCTGACGTTGTTCGGGACTTCGCCGCGGCCTTAACGCGCGCCGGACGCGTCTCGGGTTCGGTCCACGCGACATCGCTCGGCAACTCTCGGCGCAGGATCGGCTCGAGCGCGATCACATAGGCGGCGATCCGTTCCGCGAGCTCGCTCGCGAGCCCTGCGTCCGGTTTCCGATGCGGCAATGGCTCCCACACTCGTGCCCACCCGCGGTCCCACTCCTCGATCCGCGCACGTGCGAGGGCGCGCCGTATCGCCTTCGCGTTCGCCGCGAACGCCGCGAGGAGCCGCGCGTTCGTGAGGGGATCGGCTTCGAAGTGGAGCCCGATCTCGATCGAGCCCAGCTTCTCGCGACGCCAGATCTCGTAGTGCAGCGCTTTGTTCCCGTACCAGAGCTTGCTCTGGAACGAGAACGACTCCCATTGGAAAGCACGAAGCTCGGCGGGAACGCGCTCGCGCACGAGCGGACGCACGCGCCGTAGGCACTCCTCGGACTGCATCAGGGGATCCGCGCGCGCAGCGCGAGGTCCACGATCCCGGTCAGAGCGGGCATGGCGAAACCCGCGAGCGCTGTGAGCGCGAGCACGCCGCGGCGCGTCGGCACGGCGACGACACCCCAGATCACGTTGGCGACCAGTGAGCCAACGATGAACAGCGGAACGCCTGCGAGCGCTCCAAGTGGAATGCCTTCCCAGATCGCCGCCGCGGTGAACGCGAAGCCGACGGCAGCGAGAAACCAGACCGCGGGACTGCCGCGCCGGTCGCCGCCGATCGCCACGATGAGGGCCGGGATCACGAACGGGATGAGGGTGCTCGTCCAGCTCAGCAGCGTCGCGAGACCGATCGTGAGCCAGCGCCGCGCGCCAAAAGAATGCAGCAGGCCGAGCATCATCCCAGCCGACAGCGAGATGAGCGGGACGAACAGACCGTTCGACCGATCGATGCCCGCGACGAGGTACATACGCGTCGTGTGTTGAAAGGCCGGTTCGTTCGCGAGGACCGGGATGCGAGAGACGTACTGGATCACCTCCGGCGACAGGTTCGTCGCGAACGGACCCGCGAAGCGCTCCGCCGACGTCGCCGCGATCAGGAATCCGAACACGGCCGCGCTCGGCCATCCGATCGGGCGCCACGGGCGCAGCGCGACGCGACACGACCTGATACCGAGGAAGGCGACGAAGAGACCCCAGCCGAGCATCGAGTGGGGCAACGACCAGCCCGTCTCGTCGAGGCCGAAGGTGGTGTGCCAGATCGCGTCGAACATGCCGGCGAGCGCGACGACCGCGAAGCCCGCGCCCGCGAGGCCGATCGCGCCGGGGATCGGGAACGGAATGCCTGGCAGGCGGAAGGTCGGCCCGAACCAGCGCCGCAGGTCCGGGGTGAACGCGATGTATGCGAGCGTGATCGTCGCGCAGAAATGCATGGAGTAGATGAAGAGATGCGGCGGCGAGAAGAAGTCTTCGAACGCGTGCGTCGCGTGCCAGCGTCGGTCCCAATCGAAACCGATGCCGAACGCGAGGAGGTCGAAGACGACGGCGAGCCAAAGAAGCCGATAAGCGGTCGCGAGGCCAGCGTCTTCGCGCACCGGTTCCACCGCTGTGATCGCGCTCGCACTCACGTCATCAATACGCTAGAGGCGCATCTATTTCTCCGTATCGCTCGCTGTTCGTGCCGGTGGCGATGGCCTAGAATCGCGAAGGCATTTACTCCCTGGTAGCTCAGTGGTAGAGCGAGCGGCTCCGTGGTCAAGGGCAGCCCTTTGGGGAAACTCAGGGGTGTTACTGGGTGAATTGCGGGGAACCTACGGCGTGTTGTCGCCACGGCAATCCGCAGCCAAGCCCGGACGAAGGTCTGGGAAGGTTCAGAGACTATGCGCCCGGCGCCTAAGGCCTACAGGGCTATGGCGAAGAGATAGTCCACGCCCGCGGGAAACCGCGGGGTTCTGTGTAACCGCCAGGTCGGAGGTTCGAATCCTCCCCAGGGAGCAGCCAGATCCAAGCGAAACACTCATTCGCGCCGCTAATGCGTCCCGTCTTGTGCGTGCTTAGCCAAGCCGGAGAGTTGACGGCTTAGCCAATTAGAACTAATGTTCTAGCGTGCTGCTGATCTGTGAAACGTGCGGGAAATCGTTCTCAGATCGGCCGACCATCTTCGGGAAAGAGCGCCATCTCCACGGTCGAAAGCAGTGTCTGGAGTGTCTGCCATTCCGACCGCGTCACAGCCCGAGCTTCGTGGCGGCACGTCAGTCAAGGCAGCTTCGCTGCGAGGCTTGCGGAAGGCTCTTCGCGGCCAAACAGATGATCGACGGCAAGGTCCGAAGTCTGTACCGACGACGGTTCTGCCTCAGTTGCTCGCCGTTCGGGATCCACAACACTTCGGGCCGACCACCGGGCGATCTCCGTGCTGACGAGCTGCTCGAACATCGCCGGAAACGTCGCAACGCCAAGACATACCGGTACTTGAAGAAGCGTCGTCGACAGTTGAAGGCGCAGCTCGTCGCGATTCGCGGAGGTCAATGTTCCGGCTGCAGTTATTCCGGCCCGGCGGCGGCGTTCGATTTCCATCATCGCGATCCGACCTCCAAGCGGTTCGCGATCGGCACCTTCAACGGCACGTGGAAGGCGCTGTGGGCTGAAGCTGAAAAGTGCGACATGCTTTGCGCGAACTGTCACCGGGTTCACCACGCCGCAGAGGACCTCAAGGCAAAAGGCGGCGCGGTGGTGGACTACCGTCGCCGATCAAAGGTCCGCGCTGTTGACTACATGGGCGGTCGTTGCGCGGGCTGCGAGCGGACTGGTCCACCAGCCCTGTTCGACTTCCATCACATAGACGCAAAGGACAAAGGTTTCGGGATCGGCCAAGACGGTATCCCACGGAGCTGGGAGAAGATCGTCGCCGAGCTCGAGAAATGCGTGATGCTCTGTGCGAACTGCCATCGCGAGGTACACGCTGGCGCTCGCGAAATTCGACGCACGCTCCTCGGCCTGGCTGCAGAAGCTGCGAGGTACGCCGCCTAGCGCCCGTCCGCGTGGCACTATCGCCGCCGTGGACGGCCCGTTCTTCGAGGATCTCTCCGTGGGCGCGACGTTCCGCTCATCGATCGGTCGCACCATCACCCAGGCCGACAACGTCCAGTTCTCGCTGCTCACGAACAATGCGAACGAGATCCACATCAACGCGCACTACGCCGCGCAGACCGAGTTCAAACGTCCGCTGGTGAACAGCTTCCTCACGCTCGCGACGGTCGCGGGGATGATGGTCCCCGAGACGAGCCGCTGGGGGTTCGCGCTCGGGGTGGGTGAGGTCACGCTGCCGAATCCGCTCTTCGAAGGCGACACGCTCTATGCCGACACCGAGGTGATCGAGGCGCGCGCGTCGCGCTCGCGTCCGGGGTGGGGCATCGTCACCGTACGCCAGCGCGGCATCAAACAGGACGGCACGGTCGTCCTGATCGCCAAGCGGATCTTCATGGTCCCGACGCGCGCGAACGCGCCGAAGCCGCACTTCCCCGAGCCGCGCGAGTAACGGTGGAGTTCGGCCGGACCGACGAGCAGGAGTCGATCCGCTCGGCGGTGCGCTCGCTCTGCGCCCAGTTCCCGGATGAGTACTGGCGCGAGCTCGACCGAGCGAGCGAATACCCCGAGCGGTTCGTCCGTGCGCTCACCGACGCCGGTTGGCTCGGCGCCCTCATCCCCACCGAGTACGGCGGTGCCGGGCTGCGTCTCGCGGAAGGCTCGCTCATCATCGAGGAGATCAACGCCTCGGGTGGAAACGCCGCCGTCGCGCACGCGCAGATGTACACGATTGGCACGCTCCTGCGGCACGGCAGTGAAGACCAGAAGCGACGCTACCTGCCACGCCTCGCGATGGGCGAGCTGCGGCTGCAGGCGTTCGGCGTCACCGAGCCGGAGGCCGGGTCGGACACGACGCGCATCAAGACGCTGGCCACGAAACGGGGCGACCGCTACCTCATCAACGGAAAAAAGATCTTCATCTCGCGTGCGCAACACTCCGACCTGCTGCTGCTGCTCGCGCGCACGAGGCCGTATGACGACCTCACCGACAAGACGCAGGGCCTCTCGGTCTTTCTCGTCGACCTGAAAGGCGCGATCGAGCGGAAGCGCATCGTCGTGCGTCCGATCGAGACGATGTTCAACCATCACACCACGGAGATGTTCATCGACGAGCTCGAAGTTCCCGCCTCCGATCTCATCGGCACCGAAGGTCAGGGCTTCCGCCACATCATCGACAGCTGGAACGCCGAGCGGATCCTGATCGCGTCGGAGTCGCTGGGCGACGGGCGATGGTTCGTCGAGCGCGCCGCGGCGTACGCCTCCGGGCGCGTCGTCTTCGGCAAGCCGATCGGCTCGAATCAGGGTGTGCAGTTCCCGCTCGCGCAGGCGCACGCTCGTCTCGAGGCGGCGACGCTGATGCGCGACAAGGCGGCGTGGCTGTTCGACCACGACCGCAAATGCGGCGCCGAGGCGAACATGGCAAAGCTCCTCGCGTCGCAGGCGGCATGGGACGCCGCCAACGCGGCCATCGACACGTACGGCGGCTACGGCTTCGCGCGCGAGTTCGATGTCGAGCGCAAGTTCCGCGAGACGCGGCTGCTGCTGGTCGCCCCGATCAGCAACAACCTCGTCCTCGCGTACATCGGTCAGCACGTTCTCGGGATGCCGCGGTCCTATTGATGGACGCACCCCGACCGATGCGGTCGCTCATGTTCGTCCCCGCGCACCGTGCGCGAATGGTCGCGCGGGCGTTCGGGCTCGCCGAGTTCGGTCCGAGCGCGCTCGACGTCGCGATCCTCGACCTCGAGGACGGTGTTCCGTCAGCGTCGAAGGACGTGGCGAGACGCGCGATCGCGGACGTGCTGGCTCGCCCTTCACAGGGAGGACCGCTCCGTTTCGCGCGCATCCAGCGCGCGTTGAGCGACGCCGGCGAGGCCGACCTCGACGCCGTCGTGCGCTCCGGCCTGGACGGCATCGTCGCGCCGAAGGTGCGTCGGGCCGAGGAGATGGCGTGGCTGGCCGACGCGCTCGAGACGCGCGAGCGCCGGATGACGATCGCCCCCGGCGCGATCCGCATCGTCGCCTCGATCGAGAGCGCGGCCGCGCTGCTGGACGCGCCGCGCATCGCTGCGGCGTCCGAGCGCGTCATCGGTCTGGCGTTCGGGTCGGAGGACTTCGCCCTGGACCTCGGACTTCCCACGAAGCGCGAAGGCGAGGCCGCGGAGATGCTCTACGCACGCTCGGCGACCGTCGTTGCCGCCGCGTCCGCCGGGAAGTTCGCGTTCGATGGCATCTGGCCCGACATCGACGACGCCGCCGGCCTCCGCGCCGACAGTCTTCGCGCGCGTCGGCTCGGGTTCGCGGGCAAGACGCTCATCCATCCCGGGCAGATCGCGGTGGTGAACGAGGTCTTCAGCCCGAGCGACGTCGAGGTCGACGAGGCGCGCCGCGTCGTGCGAGCGTTCGATGAGGCGCTCGGTCGCGGCAATGGCGCGGTCGCCCTCGACGGACAGATGCTCGACGCACCGGTCGTGGACCGCGCCCGGCGCGTCCTGCGCGCGCACGAGCGCAAACTCTAGGCTTCCCGCATGCGACTTCTCACGTTCCTCTCCGACGACGGTCCGCGTGCCGGGACGTTCGTCTCGGACGGCACGATCATGGCGATCCGCGATCTCGTGCCGGGCGGGCCGATCGACATGCTGCGCGTGATCGAACAATTCGAGGGATTCCGCAAGGGCATCGGAGATGCCGCCAGGCGCGCCCGCGGCGGCGTCGATCCAACGAAGGCGAAGCTGCTCGCGCCGATCCCCGTGCCCCGACGCAACGTCTTCTGCGTTGGCTGGAATTACGCGGAGCACTTCCAGGAGGGCGCGAATCTTCGCGGCGGCCAGGGCGCGCCGGGCCAGCAGGAGATCCCGCAGCATCCAGCGCTCTTCTCGAAGAATCCCGCGACGGTGACCGGCCCCGATGCCGGTGTGCTGTTCCCTGCGCCGCATTCGGATCAGCTCGACTGGGAGGTCGAGCTCGCCGTAATCGTCGGCCGACCCGGTCGCGATATCAGCGAAGCGGACGCGATGGCGCATGTCTTCGGTTACACCTGCGCGAACGACGTCTCGGTGCGTGACGTGCAGCGGCGGCACGGCGGCCAGTGGTTCAAAGGCAAGAACTTCGATACACACCTCCCGATGGGCCCGTGGATCGTGACCGCCGACGACGTCGATCCGTCCAAGCTCCGCGTGCAGACGCGCGTGAACGGTGTGACCAAACAGGATTCGAACACGCGCTTCATGGTCTTCAAGATCCCGCGCCTGATCAGCGAGTTCTCGGCAGGCTGCCGACTCGAAGCCGGTGACATCATGATCACGGGGACACCCGAGGGCGTCGGCTTCGCGCGCAAGCCACCCGAATTCCTGAGGCTCGGCGACGCAGTCGAGGTCGAGATCGAGGGAATAGGGGTGTTACGGAATCGTGTTCAGGGGAGGACGTAGATGCCCGGTCAGATGGTGAAGTTCCCGGCGAACGGCGCCACCGCGGATGGCTATGTCGCGACCCCTGCCGCGGGCAAGGGGCCTGGGGTGATCGTCATCCAGGAGTGGTGGGGCCTCACGGATCAGGTCAAAGGCGTCGCCGACATGTTCGCGCGCGAGGGGTTCGTCGCGCTCGCGCCGGACTTTTATCACGGCAAGGGCGCCAAGATCGGTGAGCCCGACAAGGCTCAGAAGCTGATGATGGAGTTCTTCCAAGCGAATACCGCGACCAAGGATGCGAAGGGTGCGGCCGAATATCTCGCGAAACATCCTGCGGTCACAAGCACCAAGGTTGGCGTGATCGGGTTCTGCATGGGGGGCTTCCTTGCGCTCTTGGTTGGCAGCGTCGCCCCCGACAAGGTCGGCGCGGTCGTTGATTGCTACGGCGTGGGGCAGCGCATGCCGGACTTGAAGCCGCTACGGGGCATCCCGGTCCTCGGCATCTTCGGCGGCAAGGACCATTCCGCGGCCGAGTTCGCCGCCCTCGAGAGGGTCGCGAAGGAGAACGGGGTGCCCTTCACGAAGTACACGTACCCGGAGGCCGACCACGCGTTCCTTAACGAGCAGCGCAAGGACGCCTATCGGCCCGACGACGCGAAAGACGCTTGGACCAAGATCCTTCCGTTCCTGAAGGCCAACGTGCGCTGATGAGCGCGACCCTGTCGCCGATCACGAGCATCAACCCCGCGACCGGTGAGGTCCTCGCGCGATTCGACCCGTTCACGCAGGACGAGGTCGATCACGCGCTCGACGAGGCGCAGGACGCCTTCGTCGCGTGGCGGGAGCGTTCGTTCGAAGAGCGGGCGGTCCCGATGCGCCGACTCGCCTCGCTGCTCCGCGCGCGCGTGGATCGTTATGGCCGCCTCATCACCCTTGAGATGGGGAAGCCGATCGTCGAGGCGAAGGCGGAGCTGGAGAAGTGCGCCTTGGGCTGCGAGCACTACGCAGATCACGCCGCGCGCTATCTGGCCGACGAGGTCATCCCGACAAACGCGAAGAAAAGCTTCGTCGCGTTCCAGCCGCTCGGCATCGTTCTGGCGGTCATGCCGTGGAACTTCCCGTTCTGGCAGGTGATCCGATTCGCCGCGCCGGCGTTCATGGCCGGCAATGCCGCGGTGCTGAAGCACGCCTCGAACGTGCCGCAGTGCGCGCTCGCGATCGAGGAAGTCTTCCACGAGGCCGGCTTCCCCGAGGGGCTGCTCCGCACCTTGCTGCTGGCGGGCTCGCAGGTCGAGCCGGTCATCGAGGACGTGCGCGTCCGCGCGGTCACGCTGACGGGCAGCTCAGACACAGGTTCACGCATCGCGCAGCTCGCGGGTCGTGCGCTCAAGAAGACCGTGCTCGAGCTCGGCGGCTCCGACCCGTTCATCGTCCTTGCGGACGCGGATCTCGATCAGGCGGCGAAAGTCGCCACGCGAGCGCGCAATCAGAACACCGGCCAGTCCTGCATCGCGGCGAAGCGCTTCATCGCCGTCGAGTCGATCGCCTCCGACTTCGAGCGTCGTTTCGCCGCTGAGGTCGGGGCGCTCCAGGTGGGCGATCCGCTCGACGCGAAGACCCAGATCGGACCCCTGGCGCGCGAGGATCTGCGCGAGGCACTCGAGCGGCAGGTGCGGGAGTCCAACGGCATGGGCGCGCGCGTCCTCACCGGCGGTGGGCGCGGCGACGGGAAGGGCTGGTACTACAGGCCGACCGTGATGGCCGACGTCACCGAGGACATGCCGGTGTTCAACGAGGAGACCTTCGGCCCGGTGGCCGCCGTGGTCCGCGTCCGCGACGCCGACGAGGCCGTTCGGGTCGCGAACGATTCCGCGTATGGGCTGGGCGCGAACCTCTGGACGAAGGACCTCGCGCTTGGCGAGCGGCTCGCGCGGCGCATCGAGTCCGGATCCGTCTTCGTGAATGGCATGGTCGCCTCCGACCCGCGCCTGCCGTTCGGTGGAGTGAAGCGCAGCGGCTACGGCCGCGAGCTCTCGTCGTACGGCATCAAGGAGTTCGTGAACATCCAGACGATCTGGATCGGTCAGGGCACGCAGAAGCCCGCGGGGCCGCAGTCGGAATAATCGGGCGGCCCTCGCCGCCCTCATCTGCTTGGCGTGTGCGCTCCGCGCACGCCGCGTAATTGGCTCAGACGTTCGGCGTCGCGGGCAGGTGCTCGCGGAAGTGGTCCTCCAGGAGCGCCACGCTCTCGTCGAGGTCGAGCGATCCGTCGAAACGCTCGCAGCGGAGACCGAGCTCAGCGCACGAGGATACGATCCGCGCGTCGAGCAATACGTCGCGCGCGCCTACGTTGACGAGGGCGCGCTCGCGTTCGACGATGCCCGGGAAACGTTCGCGCTGACCGATGCCCCAGCGCCGGGATGCGACGATGTCACGGCGCTCCGGCGTCGGAACGAGAAAGATCGACTGCCGTGCGGAGCTGAGCAAGGGCGCCACGCACCAAGGAAAGGCTCCCGGTCCTTCGGCGACGATCGTGCGCGAAGTGGGTAGCGCGAGCAGGTCCTCGACGACGAGGGCGAATCCTTCCTGCCACACGGCGATCGAACGCTCGAGGAGATCGACGGGGCTCGGGGCGACCCAACGCTCGTCCATCGAAAGGCGCGCGAACGCCGCGCTCGCCGCGCCGCCACGCAGGTCATGGTCTCGCACCGCGTGCCAGTCGAGGTTGTAGATCTTCAGATCCCACTTGCCCGCGAGCAGACGCGACAACGTCGTTTTTCCCGCTTGAGGACCGCCTCCGATCCAGAGCACATGCGACAGTCGCTCGCGCAGATCATCCACGGGCCGCGCATGATGCGCACAACCTTGTCCGAAGAACAGTCTTCAATACGAGCCGCCGGTGGCGCAGAATAGGAGTGTCCCCGGAGTGAACGCCGCGCAGCTGCTCGTTCGCTGCCTCGAGAACGAGGGCGTGCGCTACGTGTTCGGCATACCTGGCGAAGAGACACTCGATCTGAACGCCGCGCTCGAGGACAGCGACAAGATCCAGTTCGTCCTCACCCGCCACGAGCAGGCCGCCGCGTTTATGGCCGACGTCTACGGACGGCTCTCGTCGTTCCCAGGCGTGTGTCTCGCGACGCTGGGCCCCGGCGCGACGAACCTGCTCACCGGGGTGGCCGACGCGCAGCTCGACCGCGCGCCGCTCGTCGCCATCACCGGACAGGCAGGGCTCGAGCGTGTTCACCTCGAGTCGCATCAGTACATCGACGTGGTCCAGATGTTCACGCCGGTCACGAAGTGGAGCACGCGCGTCTCGGTGCCCGAGTCCGTTCCCGAGGTCGTGCGCAAAGCATTTCGGCTCGCGCGCATCGAGAAGCCGGGCGCGACGCATATCGAGCTACCCGAGGACGTGGCAAGAGAAGAGGTCCGCTCGGCCCCGCTCGAGGTGCGGCGGACCTCGTATCCACAGGCGCAGCGGGAGGCGGTCCATCGCGCCGCGGCGATCATCAACGCGGCGAAGGGTCCGGTCGTTCTCGCCGGAAACGGGGTCACTCGCCGCAACGCGGTCGGCAACCCGACGGTCGACGCGCTCCGACGATTCGTGCAGCGAAGCCGGATCTGGGCGACGCACACGTACATGGCGAAGGGCGTCCTCGATCCCCTGGGGCAGCATTCCCTGCCGCCGGTCGGCCTGCAGCGGCCAGGCGCGGATCTGGCGAACGTCAAGCTCCTGGCGGAGGCGGACGTCGTCATCGCCGTCGGCTACGACCTCGTCGAGTGGGCACCTGTGCTCTGGAATCCCAAGCGCGACAAGATCGTGGTCCATATCGACAGCACCGCGGCCGAGCTCGACGGGCATTACCAGCCGTCGATCGAGGTCATCGGCGAGCTCGACGAATCGCTCAAGGCGCTGGCCGAGCTCGTGAGCCCGCGGAGCGAGCGCGACTCGGTCATCGCCGCCGGCCAGACAAGGCTCGGCAAAGACATACCGGTGCCGCTGCCACCCTTCGCGGTCGTTGCCGATCTGCGTGATGCCCTCGGACCGGATGACATCGTCGTGAGCGACGTTGGCGCGCACAAGGTGTGGCTCGCGCGTCTGTTCCCGACGGAGAGTCCCAACACCGTCGTGATCTCCAACGGCCTCGCATCGATGGGCATCGCGCTGCCTGGGGCGATCGCCGCGAAGCTCGTGCGCCCCGAGCGCAAGGTCGTCGCGTTCTGTGGCGACGGCGGGTTCCTCATGAACGTGCAGGAGCTTGAGACCGCGAAGCGACTGGGGACGGCGATCGTGATCGTTGTGTTGGTCGACGACCGTCTCGGCGTGATAGAGGTGAACGAGAAGCGGCAGTTCGGTCGCGTGTTCGCGACCGAGTTCGGGAACCCTGACTTCGTTCAGCTCGCGCATGCCTTCGGTGTCGCGGGGTACGCCGTCGAGAGCGCGAAAGACCTTCTGCCGACGCTGCGACACGCGCTGGACCTCGGCGGTCCGGCGATGATCGCCGTGCCGTGGGACCACCGCGCGAACGAACACATCGCCGACGCGATGACGTACGGACGGCAGCCCTTCGTCGCTCGCTGACCTGCTTGCCTGGCGGCGTAGCCTGAGCCAGGCACATGCAACACACGGACCTGTTGGCGGTCGCGCGAAGCCTCGCTGACTGCCTGCCGGTGAACGAGCTCACCGACGCGCAGCTGATCGAGCTGCTCGCGCAGGCGAAGCTGCGACGCTTCGAGCGTGACGAGGTCATCTATCACCGCGGCGATCCGGCGCGCGATCTCCACATCGTGGTCGAGGGCTCGGTGAAGCTCATTCGAGAGGACGTCGAGGGACGCGAGGTCCTCCTGTGGGTCCTCGAGCGGGGAGGCGTTCTCGGTCAGTCGGCGGTCTTCGGACGGCCTCGGCCGACGACGGCGATCGCGACGACCGACGCCGCGACGATCCAGCTGCTCGGCGAAACCTGCGCCCGCATGCTCGAACGCAACCCACGGATCCTCTACCGCGCATTCGAGATGTTCGAGGCAAGGGTCGAGAAGCTCACTCAGGCGCTCGAAGACGTCATGCTCCTCGACGTCCCGAGCCGACTCGCGAAATACCTGCTCGACTCGGGCAATGGCCAGGCCGATCCGCACGCGCTCACCTTGACACAGGACGAGCTCGCAGCCGCGGTCGGCTCGACGCGCGTCACGGTGAACAAGGTCCTCGCCGATTTCGAGCACCGGGGGTTGATCCGTGTCGCGCGCCGCCATATCGACGTGCTCGCGCCCGAGCGTCTGCGAAAGGAGATCCACGGGTAGCACACATCCAGCCGCGGCCGTCCAGCGTATAGTCGAAAACAATCGATTTCCGCGGGGGGTGGCGGTTTGGCGGCACGGCGGGTCACGATCACCGACGTCGCGAAGGCCGCCAACGTCCATGCCTCGACCGTCTCGCGCGTGCTCAACGGACGGGTCGAGCTCAGTCTGCTCCCCGAGACACGCGAGCGGGTCATCGCCGCCGCGACGCGCCTCGGCTACCGGCCCTCCGCCCTCGCCCGAGGTCTCCGGCTCCGACGGACCTTCACCGTCGGGATGCTCGTGCCCGACATCACGAATCCGGTCTTCCCTGCGATCATCAAGGGCGTCGAGGGTGCCGCCCACGCGCGCGGCTACCACCTGATCCTCTGCAACACCGACGACTCGTTCGAGCGCGAGGCGAGCTACCTGCGCGTTCTCAAGGAGTGGCGGGTCGACGGCATTCTCATCGCGTCCAGCTCGACCGCCGACTCGACGATCGCCGAGCTGCGCCGCGAGAAGTTCCCGTTCGTCCTTGTCAACAGCGCGTCGCGCGCGAGCGACGATCTCGCGGTCGTCCCTGACCACCGGCAGGGCGTGTCGGCCGCGATCGACCACCTGATAGAGCTCGGCCATCGCCGCATCGGGTTGATCGCCGCACCCCAGACGACGATGACCGGGCAGGAGCGACTCCTGGCCGCGCGGGCGACGCTACGCCGCCATCACCTCGCGCATGAGGACGCGCTCGTCGCGGTCGCCGACTCGTTCTCCGAGGCCTCCGGCTACAGCGCCGCACGCCGTCTGCTGCTCGATGCGGAGCCGCCGACCGCGGTCTTCGGCGCGAACGACCTCATCGCGCTCGGCGTGATCCGCCTCGCGCGCGAGCTCGGCCTCGCGATCCCGGGCGATCTCTCCGTCGTCGGCTTCAACGACATCCCGCAGTCCGAGCTGTTCGATCCGCCCCTCACGACCGTGCACGTGCCGAAGGAGGAGATGGGCGTTCTGGCGGCAGCCCTTCTCATCGACCAGGTCGAAGGACGACACATCGAGCGAAGGCGGGTCGTGCTGGAAACACAGCTCGTGGTGCGCGGGTCGACCGCGACACCGACGGTGGCCACGACCAGCGCGATGCGGACGGCCTAAGCGCCGCGGGCCGGCAGCCCCACGCTCCGGCGCCAGTGCTGTCGCCCGAGCTCGAAGCCGACCGCGCACCCGAGGTCGACGAGTTCCGGCTCGCTGAAGAGTGAGTGCAATCGCGACCACAGCGCGTCGTCGGCTCTATCCGAGTCGAACGCGATCGCGTGCGTCCACTCGAGCGCGGCGCGTTCGCGGCCGGCGAAGCGTTCGATCTCGCGGGCGTCGGGGTCATTCGCGAGGAAGCGGAAGCACAGCTCTTTGAGCGTCTGATCGACGAGTCCGGATCCCAGGACGCTCCCCTCGATCTCCGCCCACGCATCGCGTGCCGCCGGCTGCAGCGCGCGGATTTCGTCGCCTGTGCGGCCCGGGAGTCGCGGCATCACGTCTGCGCGCCCGGGGCGAGACTGGTGCCGGGCGTCCCAGCCAGCTCGTTGTGTCCGACGTGCCACGTCTTGATAACGCGCTGCTGTCCGAACGTCACGGCGATGAACGAGCCGAGCTCGACGATCTGCGCATCGCTGAAATGTTCGTGCAGCTTGGCCCACACCGAATCGTCCGCGCCCTCCGGATCCCAGACCAGCATGCTCGTGTACCGCAGCGCCGCCTTCTGGCGAGGGGTGAAGCGCTCTGACATCTCGAATTTCAGAAGGTCGACGTAGTCATCCTCCGTCAGTCCCTGGTCCCTCCCACGGAGGGAGCGCTGCGAGCCTCAGTACTCGCACTCGATCGTCTTCGACACGTACACGCGGCAGAGCTCCTTGAGGGAGTGCTCGAGGACCCCCTGACGGAAGATCCGCTCCCACGCGCGCGAGAACGCCCTCGCGACCGCCGGCACGTGAGAACGGATCGCCTGTGTCTCGGGACGCGGCGTGCCGTACCGGCGAGCGAGATCGAGGTATTCGCGGAGCTCGGGGTCGTCCGGGTCAGTTATGTAGCTGATGCGGGCCACTCGCCCATTGTGCCTTTCAGGACGTAGAGCCCGCCGCGTACGCGATCCGTGACGAAGATCGTGCCATCACGATCCACGAGCACGTCATTGAACTGGATCGCGGCCTGGCCGGCCGGCGGTTCGGGGACGAACGACGCGATCTCGCGGGGCGCCCGCGGATCGGCGGTGTCATACACGCGCAGGCCTGCATTGAAGTAGGTCACGAATACGATTCGGTCGCTCTGGAATGTCCCCGGCCGGTTCTCATGGACGTTGTGCGGCCCGAAGCGCGATCCGCGCGAGCAGTAGTCGCCATCGGGCACGGGAAAGCGCGACAGCTCGCGAGGGTGGTGCTCGTCGGAGATGTCGACGAGGTGGACATTCTTTGGAGCGCCCTCGCAGTTCGGCTCGATCGCCTCGTCGGTCACGACGAGAAGCTCTCGCTCGCCGAGCGGGAGTGCGGTATGTGTATGCGAGTGGCCGCCCTCGGGCCACGCCAGCGAGGAGATGAGCTCCAGCGATCCATTCTCGCGGACCGCGTAGATCACGACGCCTGCATCAAAGTAGCCTCCATACGCGCGGTCACCCTGACGTATGACGTGATGAGCGCCGATGTCGCTGTCCTCCGGAAGAGACTCCGGATCGCCGGTGCGCTGACCGGGCCACCACCACGTCGCAGAGACCGCCGGTCGGTCCGCCTCTGCCATGTCGACCGTGATGAGGACGCGATTCCGAAACCCGTCAAGCCGTGCCGAGGCGTACAGGTAGCGGTCCCCGTGCAACCTATCGCCAGCGAACCACATCCGATGGACGCCAAGCCCGCGGACCGGCATGAAGCCGAGGAGATACGGGTCGCTGGGTTTCGTGGCGACGTCGTAAACACCGAGTCCGGTCCGTTCGGGCACGCCCACCCGGTATGGGTACCGCTCGTAGTTCACCACAAGCAACCCGTTCGCCAGCTGAACTTTATGCGAGTGCGTTCCACTCGGCACGGCGAGCTGCCGAACCACCCGCGGCCTCGCGACATCGGAGATGTCGATGACGCTCGTGCCGATGCCGAAGTCGCCCATGTGGCCCACGTAGAGCACATCGCCGTTGCGCATGATCTGCATGCCGTCGCCTTTGCCGCCGAGATCGGTGTGACCGACGAGCTCGAGGCCGCGCGCCTCGAGGGCCCGCGGTAGGGGACTCACGGCGCGCATTGTCGCGCCGTTTGACGATGCCCACCCGGGGCTCTAGCCTCTGGCTGCTTCTACCGCAAACGTTTTCCGCGGGGAGGTTGGATACGGCTGCACGACGCTCCATCCTTGACGTCGCCCGTCTCGCGGGCGTGCATCCCTCGACCGTTTCGCGCGCGCTGCATCGCGCTGATCTCCCCGTGCGTGCCGAGACGCGTCGCAGGGTGCTGGCGGCTGTCGAGCGCCTTGAGTACCGACCGTCGGCCATCGCGCGCGGGCTGCGGCTGCAGCGCACGCACACGCTCGGCATGCTCGTGCCGGACATCACCAACCCCTTCTTTCCGCCGATCATCCGCGGAGCTGAGGAGGCCGCGCGCGAGCGCGGCTACGAGCTCGTGCTGTGCAACACCGACGACGCGCCGGAGCGCGAGACCGCATCGCTTCGCGTCCTGCGCGAGCGTCAGGCCGACGGTCTGCTCATCGCGACGAGCCGCATGGCCGACACGACCGTCGCCGCGCTCCGCCGCGAGCGTTTCCCATTCGTTCTCGTGAATCGCGGCTCGAGCGTCACCGCGGACCCTTCGGTGGAGGTCGACAACGAGCGCGCTTCCGAGGCGGTGATCGGACATCTCGCGGGCCTCGGCCACCGCAGGATCGGGCACATCTCCGGTCCACTGAGCACCACGACCGGCGCCGAGCGCGCGGCGGGATATCGCGCTGCCATGAAGGCGCGTGGCCTGCCGGTCGACGAAGCGCTCCTCGCCGAGGCCGATGCGTACGCCGAGCCCTCAGGCTACGCGGCCGGAGCCCGGCTACTTCGCGCGCGGCCTAGTGCGATCTTCGCGGCGAACGACCTCCTCGTCCTCGGCGCGCTGCGTGCCGCGCGCGAAGCGAAGCTGCGCGTTCCAGAAGATCTCTCGCTCGTCGGCGTCAACGACATCCCGCTGGTGGACCTGATCGATCCGCCTCTCACGACCGTCCGTGTTCCGCAGCGGGAGATGGGACGGATCGCTGCCGACATGCTCATCGCGCTTCTGGAGAGCGCGCCGATCTCTCGGCGTCATGTGCTGCTCGATCCCACGCTGGTGGTCCGTGGGTCGACGGCCGTCCCGAGCGGTGCGGCGGGGAGCGCGGCGTGAGCGCACTGGTGGCGCGGATCTCCGTCGAGCGCGCGAGCAAGCGTTTCAGCTCGGGCAGCGTGACGGTCTTCGAAGAACTCGACCTCGCCGTGCGCGACAGGGAGGCGCTCTGCATCCTCGGCCCGTCGGGCTGCGGCAAGACCACGCTCCTTCGATCGATGCACGGCCTCGTTCCGCTCGACGCCGGCCGCATCGTGATCGACGGCGCCGAGGTGAGAGCGCCACGCCGGAACGTCGCGATGGTGTTCCAGCACTTCGGCCTGATGCCCTGGAAGCGGGTGCGCGAGAACGTCGCGTACGGGCTCGAGCTCGCGGGCCTACCGAAGGCGACTGTCGACGAACGCGTCGAGCGCTACATCGAGCTGGTGGGCCTGCGTGGATTCGAACGCTCGTACCCGAACCAGCTCTCGGGCGGGATGCAGCAGCGCGCTGGCCTTGCGCGCGCGCTTGCGGTCGAGCCGGACATCCTGCTCATGGACGAACCTTTCGGCTCGCTCGATGCGCTCACACGCGAGATCCTCCAGGACGAATTGCTCCGGATCTACCAGCTCGCGCCGCGCACGATGGTCTTCATCACGCACTCCATCGAGGAGGCGATCGCGATGGGCGACCGCATCCTGGTGCTCTCCGCGCGGCCCGCACGCGTGCGTGAGCTTCTCCAGGTCGACATCCCACGGCCACGCACAGTGGCGGGCGTGATCGCGCACCCGCGTTTCATCCCGCTCCGCGACCACTGCTGGCGCCTGCTCCGAGAGCGCGCGGCATGACGCTGCATCAGGTCGGAGTCGAGGTCGACGAATCGCGCGCGGCCGCGCCGCGCACGAGCCGATGGCGCAGACTCCGTCCGGGCGACTGGGCCGTGCGGCTTGGCGCGATCGCCGTGATCCTCGGCGTGTGGGAGCTCTTCGGGCCGACGCTCAACAAGCTGATCCTGCGTCCGCCGTCGGACATCGTCCGCGCCTTCTTCGAGCTGATCGCCAACGGCGAGCTGCAGGACGCGATGAGTCAGAGCTTCCGTGAGCTCTTTGGCGGCCTCGGTGTCGCGCTTGTTCTCGGCCTGGTCATCGGGATCGCCTCGGGCCGCTGGCGCTTCGTGTACAACGCGATCGATCCTCTGGTCTCGGCGCTCTACTCCGTGCCATCGGTCGCCCTCGTGCCGCTGATCGCGGTCGCGTTCAAGTCCATTGGCGATCCACCACGCATCGCGACCGTGGCTTTGTTCGCGATCTTCCCGATCCTCATCAACACGCAACAGGGCGTTCGTAACGTCGACCGCCAGCTGTTGGAGGTGGCGCGGTCGTTCCACACGAGCGAACGGCGGCTCTGGACCGACGTGATCATCCCGTCGGCCACTCCCTACGTCCTGGCGGGCGTCCGTCTCGCGATCGGGCGCGGTCTCATCGGAATGATCGTCGCGGAGTTCTTCATCGGTCTCGTCGGGCTGGGCTATCTGATCATCGCGTACGAGAACGTCTTCCGGATCGATCGAATGTTCGTGCCGGTGATCGTCGTCGCGACCATGGGCATCTTGATGATGGGTCTTGTCCAGTGGCTGGAGGGTCGAATCGCACCGTGGCTGAAGAAAGAGCAATGAGAGGGAGTTCGCAGATGCGTGCGCGTGCGTTTGGGGCCATCGGTCTCGGCTTCGCGATCTTGATCACCGCGTGCGGGGGCGGGGGAGGGGGGACGGGCGGCGCAGCGACGGCGAGCACCGCACCAACGGCCGCCGCCGCTACGGCGGCGCCGAAGGCGACGTGTGCCGCGAAGAAGATCACGATCGCGGTGCCGGTCACGCCGCCGAACGTCGTCCATCTCACGCCGTATGTCGCGGACGCGTTCGGCTATTTCAAGGACGAGAACCTCACCGTTGAGCTCGTGCGCTTTGACGGCGGCGTCGGTTCGCTCCGCGCGTCCGCATCCGGCGCCATCGACCTTGCCGGCACCTCGAGCGAACCGGTGGTCGACGCGATCGCCAACGGCGCCGACGTGAAGATCATCTACACGTACGCGCCTCTGGTCGACGTCTCCTTCGCCGTGGGGCCGGGCATCAAGACCCTCGCCGACCTCAAGGGCAAGAAGATGGGCGTCCAGGAGCCAGGCGGGTTCGCCGACGTCATGACCCGCATCGTGCTGAAGAAGGCTGGCCTCGACCCGGCCAAGGACGTCAGCTTCGTTACGACCACGACCGCGGGACGGGTCCAGGCCCTGGCGACGGGCACGACCGACACGGCTGTCCTCCACATCGATCAAGTGAAGACGGTGCAGAAGCAGACGCCGACCATCACCGTGCTTGCGAACATGTGGGAGGTCCTCACGGATTACCAGTACTCGGTCTACATCGTCCCGACCCAGGTACTGAAGGACGATCCCGCGACGCCCGAGTGCATCATCCGCGCGCTCATGCGAGCGAACCGGGCGATGTACGACCCGGCGAACCGCCAGAAGATCATCGATGTCGGCGTCACCCAGACGAAGGAGGCTGCCGACGTCGTAGCGGACACGTTTGACACGCTGGTCAAGGCAAAGGCCTGGCCGCAGAACGAGGGTCTGCTGAAGGCGAACATCGAAGGCACGATCAAGAGCGAGAAGGACTTTGGCAAGGTCACGAAGGACCTGAAGTTCGAGGACGTCACCGACCTCACCATCGTGAAGAGGGTCGTGGATCAGCTCGGACGCGTGAAGGACTTCCCGTACTGAGCCGGGAACTGTTGACATGACGAAGCTCGTCGACCTCACTCAGCCGTGGGGCGATCGGATGCCGACCTGGCCGCAGTTCGAGTCGATCCAGGTCACGGATATCACGACGCACCATCGCGACGGAAAGAGCACCGTGCTGGTGCGCACGAACATGCACACCGGTACGCACATCGACGCGCCCATCCACTATTGGCCGACGGGCAAACATCTGGGGGAGATCCCGATCGGTGATCTCTACGGAACCGGCTTGGTGATCGACGTGCGGCCGATCACCAAGCCCTGGTCTTATTACTCGCTGAAGGACGTCCTCTCGTGCGTTCCGCGGGGTGAGCAGATCCGCGAGGGAGACGTCGTCATCTTGTACACCGGGTGGGACCGCTACAACTGGACCAAACCCACGCGCGACGACGTCGCGTACTTCGACAGGCACCCGGGCCCGCAGCCGGAGGTGTGCGATTACCTCGTCGAGAAGAAGATCCGCTGGTTCGGCGGCGACATCGCGTCGATGGATCACTCATTGCATGTCCGTGTCCGGTACTTCCGACCCGATCTCGTGAAGGAGTACGAAGCGCAGACGGGCAAGCCCGTCGACGAGACGCTGCCGATCAAGGATTTCGAGCATGTTCACTACCACATGGCGAAGGCGAACATTCCGATGCTGGAGAACCTCGGCGGTGAGCTCGCCGAGGTCGCCGGAAAGCGCGTCGACGTCGGCGCGTTCCCCTGGCGCTGGGTCGGCGGCGAGGGCTGCATCTGCCGCGTCGTGGCGTTCCAGCCATGAGGGCCGTCGGGACGACCGCGCCGCCGAGGGCCGCGACGATGCAGGCCCTCGTGCTCACCGCACCCCACGAGTTCGAGATCCGCGACGACGTGGCGATCCCGCGCCCCGGGCCCAACGAGGTCCTCGCGCGCGTGCGCGCGATCGCGATCTGCGGTACCGACGCGGAGATCGTCGACGGCACCTTCAGGGGCCGTTGGCCGCGCGCGTATCCATTCATCCCAGGCCACGAGTGGGCAGGGGAGATCGTGGAGGCCGGCGAGGTCGCGGAGGGCTACGGATTCGTACCGGGGACACGCGTCGCAGGCACGAGCCACTCGGGCTGTGGCTACTGCCGGATGTGCCGGACCGGCCGCTACAACCTCTGCTTCAACTATGGCCGGGAGGACCTCGGCCACCGTCAATACGGCCACTACACACAGGGCGCGTACGCGACCTACGTGGTCCATACGATCAAAAGCGTCTTCAAGATCCCCGCCGCGATGCCCCTCGACGTCGCGGCGCTGTGCGACACGGCGTCCATCGCGCTGCACTCGGTGAAGCGGCCCGGCATCAATCCCGGTGACATCTATGTCGCGGTCGGCTCGGGTGGCATGGGACTCCTGACGGCGATGTGCGCGCGGGCGCTCGGCGCGGCGCGCTGCATCGTCGTGGGCCGCGGGAAGCGGCTCGAGCGTGCGAAGGAGCTCGGCTTCGAGACCGTCGACTACCACGACGGCGATCCGGTGGCGCGAGTGCGCGAGCTCACAGGCGGCATCGGCGCCGACGTCGCGGCGGACTCCGCCGGCACGAAGGACTCCGTCGGGCAAGCCATCCGCATGGTCCGCAAGGGCGGGCGGGTCGCGTTCACGGGGATCCCGAAGGAGCCTTCCTCCATCGACTTCCAGAAGATCGTGCTCGAGGAGATCGACCTCTACGGCGTCCGCGCGAACCGCAACACGATGGAGGAGGTCATACCGCTCATGGCCGACGGACGCATTCCCGCCGAGAGACTCATCACGCATCACTTTCCGCTCCGGGACTTCCGTGAGGCGCTTCGCACCTTCAACGAACGCGTCGACGGTGCGCTGAAGGTGATCGTCGAGCCGTGAGCCGGCCCGTGGACGCCAACGGCATCCCATACGACATGTGGGCTGTTGTCTTCCGTAATCGAGGAGATGCGGTCGTCGATCTCGTGCCGGCGCCGCGTTCTCCCGAGCACTCCTGGGCACTGGCGCGCATTCGCGTGCACGCTTCGATGGTCTGCGCGTCGGATCGGAAGATCCTCGACGGCAAGTTCCCGGCAACGGCGTTTCCACACATACCGGGACATGAATTTGCTGGGGAGGTCGTCGACGTCGGCGACGGAGTCTTTGACATCGAGCCGGGAATGCGGGTGGCCCCCGAGGCGCACGTTGGATGCGGCGAGTGCGAACGTTGCCTCGAAGGTCTTTACAACCTTTGTATGAACTACGGAAAGCCGGGCCACTGGCACATCGGCTTCACGAAGGCGGGGGGCCTGGCCGAATACGTGACCCTGCCCGTCAAGGCCCTCCACAAGCTGCCAGACAACATTTCGTTCGCACAAGGGGCGTGGACGGACAACCTCGGGGTCGCTCTCTGGGCGTTGGAGCGAGGCGCGATGCGCGGCGGCGAGCGCGTCGCGGTGATCGGATCTGGCGCGATCGGCTTATGTGCGGCCCAACTGGCGCGCGGCCTTGGCGCGGCTTCAGTGACCTTGGTCGGGCGTGGCGAACGCCTGTCGCGAGTTGCCAGGTTTGCCGATGACGTGATCTCCGACGTTCAGGCGCGTCAGCGCAAGGGCCAGTTCGATCTTGTGGTCGAGTTCGCCGGCACGGCTGACGGCGCGGCGCTGAGCATCGCGCTTGCCCGCCGCGGCGGCCGCGTCGTCCTCGGCGGAGCGACGGGCGCGGGCGTTGAGCTTAGCGGCGTCGACCTCTCGCAGATCGTTCGAGGTCACCTCGACATCTTCGGCTCTGTCGCGAATCCCAAGGGAGTCACAGCTCGCGCACTGGAGCTGCTGCGACGTGGTCTCGTGGACGTGGAACCGCTCATCACCCATCACTTCCAGTTACGCGACTTTCAGGAAGCGTGGACGACGTTCACCGAGCGCCGGGAGGGCGCGATCCGCGTGATGCTGCACCCGGTGGAGGGCAGCTGATGGACAAGGCCACCGCCATCGACCTGTACCGCGTGATGCGGCGCATTCGTGACTTCGAGGAACGCGCGACCGTGCTGTTCGGCGAGGGCAAGCTCTGGGGAACGATCCACTCGTACGCCGGCGAGGAGGGCATCGCCGCGGGCGTGTGCGCCCATCTACGGAACGACGACTGGATCACATCGACCCACCGGGGCCACGGGCACTGCATCGCGAAGCGCGCCGACCTCGGTCGCATGTACGCGGAGCTGCTCGGGCGCGAGACCGGCTACTGCCGCGGCCGCGGTGGGTCGATGCACATCGCCGACACGTCGAAGGGCAATCTCGGCGCGAACGGGATCGTGGGCGGCGGCATCCCGATCGCGACCGGCGCGGCGCTCACGGCGAAGCAGCTCGGGACAGACCAGGTCGCGGTCTCGTTCTTTGGCGACGGCGCCGTCAACCAGGGAGGCTTCCACGAGTCCGCGAACCTCGCGGCGATCTGGAAGCTACCGGTGATCTACGTCTGCGAGAACAACCAGTACGCGGAGAGCCTTCCGGTGAAGCGTGCGTTCGCGGTCGAGGACATCAGCAGGCGGGCCGAGGGCTACGGCATGCCCGGGCGCCGCGTGAACGGCCGCGACGTGCGCGCGGTGTACGAAGCCGCGGGCGAGCTCATCGCGCATGCGCGTCGCGGCGGAGGACCTGCGTTCCTGGTCGCCGATACGTACCGGCATGAAGGGCACTATTACGGCGACCCGCGGAAATACCAGACGAAGGACGAGATCGAAGGATGGAAGACGCGCTTCGATCCGCTGGTGGACACGCGCACCTGGATCACCGATACGAAGCTGGCGACTCAAGCTGAGCTCGACGCGATCGACGCCGAAGTGATCGAGGAGGCGACGCGCGCGGTCGCGTGGGCCGAGGCGGGCCCGCCGGCGTCGCCGATCATGCTGCCCGGGGACGTGTATGCAAGCTACTGAAAAGGGTCGGACCGTGAGGGACACCACGACGAGCACGCTTGATCCCGAGCGTCTCTTCGACCTTTTGGCGGATCCGATCGAACGGCAGGGGTGGGACCTCTGTCCCTCCTACACCCAGCAGGAGCCCGTGGCAGCCGCGCCCGGGGCCGCTTTAGAGGGCTCGCGCTTCACGGTTCGCGGCACCGCCCGTGGGGTCCGCTTCGTTGCCACGGCCCTTGTCACGGCTGCCGACCGGCCTCGCCGCTACCAGACAGGCTCGGAAACGACATTCGAGCGTGCGTATCCCGACGCGGCGGCCATCGACGAGTACGTGATCGAACCCGACGGCAATGGAAGTGTGGTCCACTACTCCGTGACGATCATCAAGGTCCCAGGGACCGGAGCGCCTCTCCTGGGGCTGCTTTCGTCATTCTTGGAGCCCCTGCTGGTCCCCGGCGCCGCGAAGCGCAACTTCAGGAACACGCTCCGCTCCGCGGAGAGGCATGCGCAGGTAACGGTGTGAGCGTCAAGGCTGCGGCGTCCCCACGTGTGGATCAGGCGACGCGCGAAATGTTCTACAACGAGGCGCTCGGCGATGCGCTGCGTCTGGAGATGGAGCGTGACCCGCGGGTGATCGTGCTGGGGGAAGATATCGCCGAGCACGGCGGCGCGTTCCAGGTCACGGCAGGGCTGCTCGACAAGTTCGGACCGACGCGAATCCGCCAGACGCCGATCAGCGAGCTCGGCATCGTCGGCGCCGCGGTCGGCGCCGCGCTCACCGGCCTCCGGCCGGTGGTCGAGCTGATGTACGTCGATTTCTCGGGGCTTGCGATGGATCAGCTTGTGAACCAGGCAGCGCAGAACCGCTTCATGTTCGGCGGGCAGGCGCGCGTACCCATGGTGATGCGTACGCAGGGTGGCTCCGGTCGCGGGAACGCGGCCCAGCACTCGAAGTCACTCGAGGCGTGGTTCACGCATGTTGCCGGGCTCAAGGTCGTGATGCCCTCGACGCCAGCTGACGCGAAGGGTCTCCTCACGACAGCTATCCGTGACGACGATCCAGTGATCTTCCTCGAGCACAAGCTTCTGTACCGGACGAAGGGTCAGGTGCCCACCGGCGAGCATCTCGTGCCGCTCGGGGAGGCCGACGTCAAGCGCGCGGGCACCGATCTCACGATCGTGACGTGGTCGCGCGAGGTGCTGTTCTCGCTCGAGGCCGCGGAGAACCTGGCGGCCGATGGCATCGAGGCGGAGGTCATCGATCTTCGAAGCCTCGTCCCGCTCGATCGCGACGCCGTTCTCGCATCAGTGCGGAGGACGCATCGGCTGCTCGTCGTGCACGAGGCGATCAAGCGTGGCGGGTACGGCGGCGAGATCGCTGCGATGGTGGCCGAGGACGCCTTCGACGACCTCGATGCGCCACCGCGCCGGCTCGCCGGTCTCGAGACGCCGATCCCGTACGCGCAGCACCTCGAGAAGAGTGTCGTACCACAGGTGAACGACATCATTCGCGTCGCCAAGGAGCTCCTCGCCTGATGGGTGGGACGATCCGCGCGTGAGCGTCACGCGCGTCATCCTTCCCAAGCTCGGTCTCACGATGGACGAAGGGCGCCTGATCGCGTGGCATAAGAAGGAAGGCGAGCGCGTCGAGAAGGGCGAGGTCCTCTTCGAAATCGAGACGGACAAAGCGAACATGGAGATCGAAGCGTCCGCCTCGGGGATCGTGCGTCGCATCCTGCTGCCCGCGGACGCCAGCGCTCCTGTCGCGACCGTGATCGCGCTGATCGCGGACACGGCAGATGAGCCTCTACCTGCCAGCGTGGCGCCGGCCCCGTCTCCGCTCGCTCGGAACGACTCGCCCGCGGGGACGGGGCCGCCTCTCGCGGGCGCTGCGGTCGGTGCAGAAGCCTCCGACCGTGTCCGCTCGTCTCCGGCAGCTCGCAAGCGGGCGCAGGAGCTCGGCGTCGACATCAACCTCGTGCGCGGTACGGGCCCGGGCGGACGCGTCGGTCTTGAGGACGTCGAGGCTGCCGCGGCGTTGCCAGCCCCTTCGCCGTCGACCTCGGCCTTGTCCGCCGCTTCAGGAGGGAAGCGCGAGCCACTGACGCGCATGCGGCGGGCCGTTGCGGAGGCAATGACGCGGAGCGCGCGCGAGGCGCCGCAGTTCTCCATCTCCCGCGACGTGGACATGACGCGGGCCAACGCGAAGCGCGAGGCCGCGGGCGTGTCGTACACCGATCTGATCGTCGCGGCCGCCGCGACCGCGCTCCGCGCCCATCCACGGCTTCGCTCGCGCTTCGATGGTGACGCCATCGTCATGTCGCAGAAGATCGACGTCGGCCTCGCGATCGCGCTCGATGCCGGGCTGATTGTTCCCGTCCTGCGTGACGCGGACCGCAAATCGCTCGGGTCCCTGCGCGAAGAGCGCGAGGCGCTCGAGACCGCGGTGCGTTCAGGCCACGCGCGCGGCGACGCGTTTGGCGGGGCCGCCATCACCGTCTCGAATCTCGGCACCTTCGGCGTCGATCGCTTCACCGCGATCGTCAATCCACCCGAAGCGTCGATCCTCGCCGTCGGACGCGTTGCGGATCGCGTCGTCGTCGTGAACGGCTCGCCTGCGGTGCGCCAAGTGGTCTCGCTCACACTGACTGTCGACCACCGCGTCGCCGACGGCGCCGATGCGGCGCGCTATCTCGCCGACGTCGCGAAGGATCTCGAGAGCTAGATGACGGCCGAGACCGCCGACCACGTCCGACTCGCAGCCGGGCACTGGAAGCCACGTTTCGTCGCAAACGGTATCGACTCGAACGACTTCGACCGTGTGCTCGACGAGACGCGTGAGTGGCGCGACTGGGCGCCGAACTGGAAGCGGGTCGGTGACGTGCATCGTGCGATCGCGGACGATGCGACAGGCGGGGGCCGCGCCGTGACCGCGACAGACGCGTACCAGCGCGCGGCGTGGTGTTATCACCTCGGCAAGTTCCTCTGGTTCGAGGATCGCGAGCTGCACGACGAGCTGAGCGAGCTGACGGTCGCGAACTACGCGAAGGCCGTGACGCGACTCGACCCGCCTGGACGCCGCATCGAAGCGCCGTTCGAGGGCGCCGTGATTCCCGGCATCCTGCGAACGCCGCGCGGTGCGAAGAACGCCGCACTCACGATCCTCGTACCAGGGCTCGACTCCGTGAAGGAAGAGCTCTACGCGATGGAGAACGACTTCCTGCGCCGCGGCCTCGCGACGCTGACGATCGACGGACCTGGGCAGGGGGAGAACGCGCCACGCTTCCCGATCCGCGCGGACTGGTCGACCGTCATCACGCCGCTGCTCGATCATCTCGCGTCGGCGGATCTCGGTGTCGACCTCGACCGCGTCGGCCTGATGGGCATCAGCATGGGCGGGATCTACGGCCCGTTCGCGGCCGCCAAGGAGAAGCGGCTTCGCGCGCTGGTCGCGCTCGCGGGCCCCTACGACCTGTCCGAGTGCTGGGCGCAGCTGAACCCACTGACAAAGGGCGGCTACGTCTTCTACACGAAATCACGCAATGAGGCCGAGGCGTTCGAACGCGCGAAAACAATATCCCTTCGTGGCGTACTGAAAGAGGTGCACTGCCCGCTGCTGGTGATCCACGGCGGCAAGGATCGCTTGTTCCCGCCCGAGCAGGCCGAACGCATCGTGCGTGAAGCGCCGAACGCGACGCTGCTCCTCTACCCCGAGGGCAACCACGTCTGCAACAACATTCCCTACAAGTACCGGCCGGCGATGGCGGATTGGATGCGCGAGCGCCTCGCGTGACCGAGTTCGACGTCGTGGTCGCCGGCGCCGGCCATAACAGTCTCATCACCGCCGCGTATCTCGCCCGAGCAGGCATGCGCGTCCTCGTGCTCGAGCGCGCGGCGCGCATCGGCGGGGACACGTCGACCGAGGAGGTCACGCTGCCCGGGTTCCGGCACGACCTCTGCGCTTCCGCGCACACCATCTTCCAGTCGAGTCCGATCGTGCGGAACGACGAGCTCGAGCTCGGTCGCTACGGACTGCGGTACCTGTTCCCGGATCCCGTAGTTGTCATGCCGTTCCTGGACGGCCCAGGCATCACGATGCATCGCGACCGCGCCGCGACCGTGCGCGATATCGCGCGGCATTCGCCGAACGACGCTCGCGCCTACGAGCGCATGCTCGACGATTGGGACTTGATCAAGGACTCGCAGAATCGCGCGCGCTACAGCCCCGCGGCGGGACCGAGCGACGCGATCGCCGCGCTCGAGGCGACACCGGCCGGCGTGGAGACGGTTCGCTGGCGGTACTCGAGCGCGCTCGACACGGTGCGCGAGCGCTTCGAGAACGAGCGCGTGCGGACCTTCTTCCTCTGGCTCTCGCTGATGACGATGGCGCGCGTCGATCAGCCGGGGACCGGACTCCTTCCGCTGTCGATCGCGGCGGGCCGTCAGGCGTTCTCGTGGACGACGGCCGAGGGCGGGTCCGTCGCCCTACCCGATGCGCTCGCGCGGATCGTGGTCGAACGCGGCGGGGCCGTCCGCACCGGCGCGGAGGTGACGCGAATCCTGATCGAGCACGGCCGTGCGGTGGGAGCCGTCACGTCCGATGGCGCCGAATATCGCGCTCGACGCGCCGTCGTGTCGACGATCCACGTCAAGCACCTGCCGGCCGTCGTGGGCGGGGCGGCGCTCGGCGAGGACTTCGTGCGCGGCCTCGCGCGCTGGCGTACCGGCGTCACCATGTTCGTGACGCACTACGCGCTCGCGGCCGAGCCTCGCTACCGCCTCGACGGCGGTCCGACCTCGTCCGTCGCCGCCGGCATCTGTGGTTCGACCGAGGAGCTCCTCGCTGCGCTGGCCGCGTTCGAACGCGGCGATATCCACCTCGACCGCCCACCACTGCTGTGCATCTCCTCTTCGGTGGTCGACGCAACGCGCGCGCCGGCAGGTCGCCACACCCTCAAGATCGTCGGTTTTCTGCCCTACGAGCTGCGGAGCGGCGGACCGGAGCGCTGGGACACCGTGAAGGACGATGTGTCCGGCGCGCTCCTCGAGCAATACCTACGTCACACCAGCGGGCTGACGGAACGGGACATCCTCGCGCGGCACATCGAGAGCCCTCTCGATCTCGAACGGCGCAATCCGCATAACTACCGCGGCTCATGTCATGGCGGCGAGCAGGACCTCGCGCAGGAGGGTGCGCTGCGACCGATGCCGGGGTGGGCGGGCTACCGCCTACCGGTCGCCGGCCTCTATCAAACCGGCGCGACCACACATCCGGGCGCGTCGGTCACGGGCGCACCTGGCCGCAACTGCGCGCAGGTGCTGCTCGAGGATCTCGGGATCCATTTCGCGGACGCCGTCGCGGGCCGAGCCACGTCGTCACGCAGCTAGCTCCTAGGTCAGCGCCCTTCGCAGGGCGGCACCCATGTCGTCGATAGCGGTCCGGCCGGTGGGAACCAGCATCGCCATGGACGTGAAGCCGTGCACCATCCCCGGGTATTCGACGTACGTCGTCGGCACCCCGGCTTCGAGGAGACGTGCCGCGTAGGCCTTCCCCTCATCACGCAGGGGATCGCACTCCGCCGTGACTACGTGCGCCGGTGGCAGGCCTGAGAGATCCGGCGCGCGAAGCGGGGACGCGTACGGCTCGTCGCGGAGCTTTGGATCCGGCGCGTAGTGATCCCAGAACCACGTCATACCCGCGAGGGTCAGACCGAAGCCGGTGCCGTTCGTCCGATAGGAGGGTGTCCCGAAGTCGTGATCGGTCACCGGCACGTGCAGCAGCTGGAACGCGATCGGCGGCGCCCGGTGCTCACGGGCCATGAGCGTGACCACCGCGGCGAGATTGCCACCGGCGCTCGAACCTCCCACCGCGATGCGTGACGGGTCGACGCCGAGATCGGTGGCGTGCTCGGCGGCCCAGCGTGTCGATGCGTAGGCGTCGTCCGCGGCGGCCGGATAGCGGTCCTCGGGCGCGAGCCGGTACTCGACCGAGAGGACGGCGCAACCACTCGCGTTCGCGAGCGCGCGGCAGAAGGGATCAGAGATCGCGACGCTGCCGACGACCCAGCCGCCGCCGTGGAAGTAGACGAGGAGCGGAAGCATCTTCCCGGAGCGTGGCCGATACAAGCGGACCGGGATCGGCGGGCGTGTGTCCGTGATGACATCGCGGACCTCGGCGACCGGCTCCGGCGCGAGCGCCGGGGCGGCATTCACCGAACCGCCTCGCGCGCGAGCCTCCGCAACGCTCAGCGCTTCCAGCGGACGCGGGTCGATCCTTTCGGCCTCGGCAAGCAGGTCCGCGATCTTCGGGTCGACCGGCATAGCTGCGAGATTATCCGTTCCGGCGTGCGGGCCCGAAGAGCACTCGACCCGGCCGAGCGCCCGTATGCTCACCGTCGCGCAGAACGTGTGCTCCGTTGACGAGCACGTGCGCGACGCCCGTCGCGTACCGATGCGGCTCGGCGTACGTCGCGTGGTCCGAGATGGTCGCGGGGTCGAAGGCGACGACGTCGGCGTAGAACCCCTCCCGCAGGAGGCCTCGGCGATCCAGCTTGAGATTCTTGGCGGGGAAGCCCGTCATGCGCCGGACGACGTCCTCCAACGACGCGGCGCGCTCGCCGCGCACGAAGCGGCCGAGCACGCGCGCGAAGGTCCCATAGCTGCGCGGGTGCGGCTGCGATAGGAGGAACACGCCCTCGGGTGCGATCGAGCCGGCGTCCGAGCCAAAGCTCATCCACGGAAGCGCGACCTCGCGTCGGAGATTCTCGGCGGAAGCCATGAAGATGACCATGCCAACGCGGCTCTCATCCTCGAGCACCAGGTCCATCGCGACGTCGCGCGGGTCCGCGCGGCGCTGCCTCGCGACCTCGCCGAGCGTCTGGCCGGTCAGGGGCTTGAGGCGCTCGTTCTTGAAGGACACGAGCACGATGCCCTCGGGCGTGCCCGCGGCCTCGTAGAGGTTCTCCCAATCCGTTCCGGGGCGAGCCATGTCTTCGCGGATGCGCGCGCGCTGCGCCGCCTCGCGCAGGCGCGCGAGGGTCGCGCGCAGCCCGCCCTCGTGGGCCCACGGTGGGAAGCACGAGCTGAGACCGGTCGCGCCCGCCTCGTACGGGTACATGTCGGCGGTGACCGCGAGGCCGCTGGCGCGAGCACGATCGACGTGATCGATCACCGCGTCGAGCTTGTTCCAGTTCGAGCGGCCGGCCTGCTTGAGGTGATAGATCTCCGCCGGCAGCCTCGCGCGACGTGCGATCTCGATGACCTCGTCGACCGCTTCGACGAGCCGGTTGCCCTCGCTCCGCATGTGTGAGATGTACATGCCGCCGTGACGCCCGGCGGTCTCCGCGAGCGCGACGAGCTCGTCCGTATCCGCGTACGTCGCCGGCGAATAGATGAGCGCCGAGCCGAGACCGAGCGCGCCGTCACGCATCGCCGCGTCGACCAGCGCGCGCATCCGTCCGAGCTCCTCGGGCGTTGGCCGCCGATCGTCGTGCCCCAGCTCGTGGATGCGGACGGTGGCTGCCCCGACGAACGACGCGATGTTCGACGAGATCCCGCCCGCGGCGATCGTGTCGAGTGCCTCGGCCAGCGTTGTCCAGGTGATGTCGTACTTGATGTCGCCTTGCTGCTCGGTCTGCTCGCGACGCATGGTCTCGTTCACCGGGCCGAGTGACCATCCCTCGCCGAAGACCTCGAGCGTCACGCCCTGGCGGATGTCGCTCTGCGACCGTCCGTCGGCGATGAGCGACGTGGTCGCCCAGCTCAACATGTTGATGAAGCCCGGCGCGACCGCGAGCCCTCGCGCATCGATCTCGGTGTGACCGCGCGCGCCGACCCTCCCGAGCTCCGCGACGCGGTCGCCATCGATCGCGACGTCACCTGTGAATGGCGCACCCCCGGAGCCGTCGTAGATCGCGCCGCCGCGGATGACGACGTCATGTGCCTCGCGCATCGGCGGAATGCTAGAGACTGGCGTGCGTGTATGGACTCACGCGCTCCGAGGTCGGGCTGCTGCGCCGGCTCTCGACGCCCGACAAGGTGCAGCGCTACCTCGACGATCTGACCTACAACATCGAAAAGCACGGCGACACCGTGCGCTCCCCGCGTCGGGTGATGCGCGACCGCACCGCGCACTGTGCGGAAGGCGCGTTCCTCGCGGCCGCGGCGTTCCGCGTCAACGGACGTCCGCCGCTGCTCGTCGACCTCGAGGCCGACAACGACGACGACCACGTGCTCGCGGTGTATCGCGACCGCGGACTATGGGGCTCGGTCGCGACGTCGAAGTTCTCGGGTTTGCGGTTTCGGGCGCCGGTCTATCGCACGATCCGCGAGCTGGTCATGAGCTACTTCGAGGACTACTTCAACTGGGACGGCGACCGGACCCTTCGCGCGTACTCCCGTCCGCTATCGCTTGCTCGCTTCGACCGTATCAACTGGATGACGGCCGAGGACGACCTCTGGCCCGTTGTGGAGTGGCTGACCGTCGCCCATCACACGCCGCTCATCCGCCGGAGGGTGGCAAGCAGCCTGCCGCTCGTCGATCGGCGGTCGTACCGGGCGGGCGTTTTAGGGGCTCCGAAGCACTGAATCTGTTAGCGTTTCGGCCCGCGTACGCCAGCGCTGAAGGGAGGGGAAGATGCTGCGCACGGTCTCGGCCGTCGAGCAACGTCCCTGGCTGCTGCTTGGCAGTGTCTTCGCCGCCACAGTCTTCTTCGGGTTCATTGTCCAGGCGATCGGTAACGTCTACCTGAACTGGCGGGCGGACCCCATCGTCAGCGAGTACCGCACCACCCTCACCTACACGTCCGCGGTCATAGGCGACGGGCTGCTCATACCGCTCGCCAACGTGTTCATCACCAGTCAGCTCGTGGCGTGGCGCCGCCGGCCTCGCGCGGCGGAGATCGTCGGCGCCATCCTCGGCGCGGGCGTGGTGACCGTGGTGGTCCACCTCTATCAGGCCGTGAACGCGCTGCTCAACTGGACCATGGTGAAGCCGTTCGACTGGTCGCCGCTCGGTTACTACCACGCGCTCTTCATGTGGAGCGAGCTCAGCTTCGTCTTCTTCTTCTGGGGCCAGGTCGCGCTCGTCGGTAAGGAGAATCCGCGCGCGATCCTGTCCCAGCGCGTTGCGTTCGTGATCCTCTGCGGTGCGCTCTTCCTGAGACTCCTCTTCGCCGACTACGGGTATATCCACTAGTCCATCGCGGGTCCTCGTGTGGTCTGCGCTCGGGGTCGTGTACCTCGTCTGGGGATCCACGTACCTTGCGATCGCGATCGCGGTGCAGACGCTCCCGCCGCTGCTCTCGGCCGGTCTCCGGTTCCTCCTTGCCGGCGCGCTCCTCGGCGCGTGGCTCGTCGCGAGACACGGCCGCGTTGCACTGGGTGTCGAGCGACGTCAGCTGGGAGGCGCTGCGCTCGTCGGAAGCTTGCTGCTCGCCGGTGGGAACGGCCTCGTCGTGCTCGCGGAGCGCACGGTGCCGTCGGGTCTCACCGCGCTCGTCGTGGCGTCGGTGCCGCTCTGGATCGTCGTCTTTCGGCTCGTCGCGGGCGACCGCGTTGCCGGGTCGCTGCTCCTGGGCGTGCTCGTGGGCTTCGCCGGCGTCGCGCTCCTCGTCGTCCCGCGCGGCGCCAGCGGCGACGTCGACCCGGTCGGCCTCGTCATCGTCGTGGGCGCGACGTTCTCGTGGGCGCTCGGCACGTTCGCGTCGCCGCGTGTGCCGACCCCGCGCGATCCGCTCGCGTCGACGGCGCTGCAGATGCTCGCAGGCGGCGCGCTGCTGCTCCTCGTCGCGGTCGCGATCGGTGAGCCGGCGAGGGCCGATCCGTCGTCGTTCTCGACCGCGTCGCTCACGGCGATGGCGTACCTCGTCGTCTTCGGCTCGCTCGTGGCGTTCTCTGCCTATACCTGGCTGCTTCAGCACGCGCCCGTGTCGGTCGTCGCCACCTATGCCTACGTGAATCCGGTGGTGGCCGTCCTTCTCGGCGCCGTCGTGCTGAGCGAGGCCCTGACGCCGTCGATGCTCATCGGGGCTGCCATCATCCTGGCCGCAGTGGCATTCATCGTTTCGCGCGGCGCGACGCGGTCGGCGTAGGAGTCGGCGGGTGGTGCGGCGGATCGTGGTGTGTGGTGGTCAGCAGCTCCTCTATCCGGCTCTCACGCGCTACCTTCTCGGCCTTGCACGCCGGGAGCGACCGCGTGTGCTCTTCCTCGCCACGGCCTCAGGTGACGGGCCGGGGTACCTCTTGACCTTCTATCAGGCGCTCGCCGGCGTCGACTGCGAACCGAGCCACCTCGCGCTGTTCGACCGGGTGATCGACGACATCGACCCCTTCGTCCGGTCTCAGGACGTCATCATCGTCGGTGGTGGGAACACCGCGAACATGCTCGCGATCTGGCGGGTGCACGGCGTCGAGGACGCGCTGCGTAACGCCTACGCCGACGGCACGGTGCTCAGTGGCTGGTCAGCCGGTTGCCTGTGCTGGTTCGAGGGCGGCGTCACCGACTCCTTCACCCCGAACCTCAGCGCGCTCCGCGACGGCCTCGGGATCCTGTCGGGCAGCGCATGCCCGCATTACGACTCCCAGGAAGGTCGCCGCCCGGTCTACGCGCGCGAGATCGCCGCGGGCCTGCCCCCCGGCATCGCGCTCGAAGACGGCGTCGCGGCGCGCTACGACGACGAGCAGCTCATCGAGGTCGTGAGCGCCCGACCCGATGGACGCGCGTTCTTTGTCGATGCGAAAGGTGAGCATCCGATTGCCGTTCGCGTGCTTGGCTAGCTGCGGCGAGAGTCGGACTGACGTCGAGCCTTGCCACGCTCGTAGGCGATGCGACCCGCGAGTTGTTTGAAACGAAGTCCGGTGCGAGCGGCAGCTTCTCGATACGTCATACCGCTCGCCACCAATCGCTGGCCTCCGCCAACGCCGCGCGCCGGCTATCGAGCTCGGCCCAATGCTTGAGTAGGGGTTCAAGGCGCGCCTCATGTTTTGCGCTCAATGGGCGAAGTTGCGCGAGCAATGCCTCCGCTCCCTTGCGCTGTTTGACCCTGAGGGTACCGATGTCTCGCTTACCGTCTCCTCGTGGCGGATAGATGTGATAGCCGTATGCGATATCCCACGCGCCCATCGTGTCGACGAGATCGCCCATGACATCTAGATCCGAGGTCGCGATGATGAAAGCTCCCGAGCGTCCCCATGGCTTCGGCTTACCTTCGTAGTGCACGCAGCCTTCGCCATCGAAGTAGCCGCGGACATACTCTGCCGACCGGATCACCGTTCGCATATTCACAAAGTCGTGAGACCGGTGCGATGGGACGCTCGTGTCCCTCGATGGTCCTATTGCACCGGTGACTCAGGCCTGTCGTACAACTTTCCCGGATTCAAGATCCCCTTGGGGTCGAGCGCTGCCTTCACGCGGCGCATGACATCGAGCGCGTCGCCGTGCTCGGCGCGCATGTACGGCTGACGAACCGCGCCGGTACCGTGCTCGCCGGTCACGGTGCCACCGACCTCGATGGCCAGGCGATGCAAGCGGTCCGCGAGCTCGTCCGCGCGACGGACCTCGTCGCCGTCCGAGGGATCGATGAGGATCGCCGAGTGAACGTTCCCATCGCCGAAATGACCGTAGAAGATCACCGCGATATGTAGCTCGGCGCTCATCTCACGAGCACGCCGGATGGTGCGCGGGATCTCCGACAGCGGCACGGCGAGATCCTCGCCCGCGAAGATGCGGTGTTTGTCTGGATGCGCGAGCGCCGCCGCCGCGGCGAGACCGCTGCGCGCCGCCCAGAGCCTCGCGATGTCAGCCTCGGCCTCGGCGAACTTCGTCACGGTCGCGCGACGACGCACGATGCCGTCGACGTATCGCACCGACGAGGCGACGTGGTCCGGCGTGCCCTCCACCTCGATGAAGAGGACCGCCTCTCCGTCGGGAAGGCCGAGCTCCGGCTTCCAGCGCTGCAATGCATCCACCGCGCTCCTATCGAGGAGCTCCGCCGTAGACGGCAGCACGCCGGCCTCGAAGAGATCGTCGAGGGAGGCGACGGTGTCCTCGAGCGCCGCGTAACCGGCGAGCACGACGCCACGCGCGGGCGGTCGCGGCTGCACGCGCAGGCGAAGGCGCGTGATGATGCCGAGCGTGCCCTCCGATCCGACGAAGAGTCTCGTGAGGTCGATCCCGCTCGACGACTTCAGCGCCTTCGAGCGCACGCCGCCCGTCGTGATCACGGATCCATCCGCGAGCACGACCTCCGCACCGAGCACGTAGGCCGACGTCGTTCCCCAGCGGACCGCGTGCGGACCGCTCGCATTGTTCGCCGCCATCCCTCCGAGCGTGCACGCGCGTCCGCTGCCCGGATCGGGCGGGAAGAAGAGACCGTGGGGTCGGAGCGCGTCCTGCAGATCCGCGAAGACGAGTCCGGGCTCCACGACCACCTGCAGGTTGGGGCGGTCGATCTCGAGGATCTCGCGCATGCGCGCGAACGAGATGACGATGCCGCCGCGCGCCGCGATCGCGCCACCGGTCTGTCCGGTCCCCGCGCCGCGCGGGACGACGGGCGTGCCGCTCGCGTCGGCGAAGCGCACGACGCCGGCGACCTCGGTGGTCGTGTGCGGCACGACGACGACGTCGGGGAGGCGCTGCTGGCGGAGCGACCAGAATGAGGCGTCGTAGGCGTAGGGGAGCAGGGTCGCGGGATCGTCGATGACGCGATCCGCGGGGATGATCTCGCGGAGGCGATCCGCGAGCGTGGGCGCCGTCGTCGCCATCGCGACCGTATCCTAGGGTCTATCGCTTCGCTCTCCGCACACGTCCGCTCCGAGGATCTCGCCACATGCATCTCGTGTGGACTGTGCCTCAACGATTGCCCCACGTACCGCGTCCTCGGCGAGGAGGCGGATTCTCCGCGCGGTCGCATCCAGCTCATCCGCGATCTCGTGTCGTCCCCCGCTGCGCCGAGCGCGGCGCTGAGCGGCCATCTCGATGCGTGCCTGGTGTGTCGCGCGTGCGAGACCGCGTGTCCGTCCGGCGTTCCGTTCGGGCGGATCATGGAGGGCGCGCGCGAGGTGCTCGCCGAGCGGCGTGCCGAGGGCCGCGTCAGGCGCGCGATCCGTCGGTTCGGCCTCGAGACCATCGCGCGTCGGCGACGTCTGGCTTTCGCGACGAAGCTGACCGACCTCGCCGTGCGCGCTCGGCTGACTTCACTGGCGCATCGGATCGGGCCGCGCCGACTGGCGTGGCTCAGCGCGCTCGCGCCGCGCGCGGAGGGCGAGCCGTTCGTGCTCACCGAGCGCGCCGACGCCGACGTCGCTCTCTTCGCCGGCTGTGTGATGCGTGAGGCGTTCGGCGAGACCGAACGCGCCACCGTGCGTGTGCTGGAGCGCGATGGGCGCCGCGTGACTTCGCCGGTCGAGCAGCTCTGCTGCGGCGCGCTGCACGCGCACGCCGGCGACGGCGAGCAGGCGCGCGAGCTGGCACGTTTCAACATCGACGCTTTCGCGGGCGGCGGCGACGTTCCGGTCGTCGTCAATGCGGCGGGCTGCGGCGCGCACCTGAAGGCGTACGGCGATGTGCTCCATGAGGACCCCGCGTGGGCGCCGCGCGGTAGGGCATTCGCGGCGCGTGTACGGGATGCGACCGAGGTCGTGCGGCCGCGGCCCGATCGCGTGTCGCGGCCGCTGCGCGTCGTCTATCAGGATGCGTGCCATCTTGCGCACGGCCAGCGAATACGCGCCGAGCCCCGTGCGCTGCTTCGCGCGATCGAAGGCGTGATGCTCGCCGAGATCGCCGATGCCGAACGCTGCTGCGGGAGTGCAGGGATCTACAACCTGACGCAGCCCGCCATCTCGCAGGAGCTCCAGCGGCAGAAGATCCACGCGATCCTCGCGGTGCGGCCGGATGTCGTTGTCAGCGCGAATCCCGGCTGCATCCTCCAGGTCGCGGCGGGGCTGCGCGAGGCCGGTTCGCGCGTCCCGGTGGTGCACCTGATGCGCTTTTTGGATGCTCCGGAGGCGTTCGCCTAGCGCAAGAGCCTGAAAACGGGCCGAACAGGGGGCCGTACGGTCGGTCCGCGCGCGGGCCGTTTTCGTGCGAAAATAGACGTACCAATGAGTGTTTCTCGATCCACCTACCGTCACCGCCTCAGTTCCGAAGATGTCCGCAAAGCCAGGATCCTGATCACCAAGGACGCGTGGAAGCTCTTCCCCAATCCCGGTGAGCGCGTCGCGCTGCGCATCGGCGCGCGGCGCTTCGACGCGGAGATCAAGTCGGAGAACTGTGTCTGCGTTCCACCCGAGCATGAGCACTACCACCTGATCTGCCCGGCCCTGAAGGGACAGGCAGGCTTCAAGAGCGGGGCGCTCGTCGTCATCGCGAAGGACTCCGATGGTGGCTACCGCTTCGTTGAGGAGCGGGGCTAGCCCCTAGACTTCGCCCGTGCCCGGTCCGACCTACATCCTCATTCATGTCTTCGGGACCGTCCGTGACGAGCTGGATCGCGAGGATCCCGGGAAGCGCAAGCACACCTATTCGGCGTGGCTCCGCGAGTACGTCGCCGAGCAGCCCCAGCGGCTGACCCAGATCGCTCGGCTCGTCGACGTCCTCACGGAGAACGGCTGGCGCGTCATCGGGTCGCCCTATGACTGCGACGTGATGCTCGAGCGGGAGATCTCGCGCCAGACGGCCGAGGAAGAGCTTCGGCGCGCCGAGGTCTGGGACATCCTGATGCGCATCGCGTCGCCCGACGACGACGGACACATCATCTGGCGCGAACATCCCGAGGGAAAGCCGGCCGCCCCCCGCCGCCGGCGGAGGGTGCGCCGCCCGCCGACGCGCGAACAGGGAAGCTAACGACGCCGCACCCACTCGGCGACGAGCTCACCGAGCTCCATGTCCACCTTGGCGGCTCGGTCGACCCCGCGGCGATGTGGGGCATCGCGGCGAAGCAGGGGATCCGTCTTCCGACGAAGGACTACTGGGAGTTCGTCGATCTCATCACCGTCGGCAAGAAGGAGCGGACGTCGTTCGAAGAGTTCCTCGCGCTCTACCGCTGGACGGAGCTGATCCAGTCGAGCCCGCTCGCGGTCGAGGAGTCCGTCTACGAGGTCGTGGGCGGCGCATACCGGAAGGCGAACATCACCACGCTCGAGCTCCGCTACAACCCGATGAAGCGCAACCGCGGCGGCGAACAAGACCTCGACCACATCATCATGGCGTCGATCCGCGGTCTCGATCGCGCGCGGCTCGAGTACCCGGTGCGCGCGGCCCTCATCTTCTGCCTCGATCGCACCTTCTCGTACGCGCTGAACGAGATCATCGTCGAGAAGGCGATCGCGTACCGACACCGTGGGGTGGTCGGCATCGACATCGCAGGCCCGTCACACGCGGACTTCCAATATCGCGACTACGCCGCGCTCTTCAAGAAAGCGCGCCGTGCCGGCTTGGGGCTCACGGTGCACGCCGGCGAGGACGAGGACTGGCGCTCGGTGGACGAGGTGCTCCAGCACCTCGAGCCCGAGCGCATCGGACATGGCATCCACGCGGCGGAGAACGCGGCGCTGTGCAAGCGGCTCGCGGAGCGGGGCGTGCTGCTCGAGATCTGTCCCAGCTCGAACCTGCACACGCAGGTCGTGAAAGATGCCGATGAGCTCGGTCGCTACATCGCGACGTTCAAGAAGCACAGGGTGCGTTTCAGCTTCAACACCGACGGCCCCGAGATGCTCCAGACGACGCTGCGCGAGGAGCTTCGCTTCGCGGTGAAGAGCGACTGGGTCACGAAGGAAGAGCTCGCGCAGTGTGGCGAGTGGGCACAGCAGGCCTCCTTCGTGCAGCGAGCCGCGGTCGTATGACGCGCGGCCAAGCGGGGATCGTGCGGTTCCTGCTCATCTGCGCCGCCTGGGCGGTCGGCCAGACGCTCACGTGGGGGCTTGCCCTCGATCGGATCGGCGTGGTGATCCCGGCCGCGCTGGCGATAGGCGTGTTGGTCCTCACCGCGGATCTCGGGCGCCCGCGCGCGAGCGGCGGCGATCTCAAGTACTGGCGCGGTCGGCGGGTCGATGACGAAGCCCGCCGCGACCGCTGGAACTAGTCGCGCCAAAATTCAGTTTCGCGCCGCTCCGTGAGGAGGACCTTGGCCTCATTCGCACCTGGTTGCTGCGTCCCCACGTGCGGCGGTGGTACGACGACGTTCCGACGCAGGCATATCCGGACGATTCGATCGCGGACGATGTGCGCGCCATACGCGGCGAGGATCCGACCGACCTCTACGTGATCCAGCTGGATGGCCGCCCGATCGGCGAGATCCAGAGCTATCGGATCGACGATCACCCTGAATACGCCGCGATGGTCGCCATCGGCCGGGCTGCACTCGGGATCGACCTGTTCATCGGAGAGCCCGAGCTGATCGGCCACGGTCACGGCCCGGCGCTCATCCGCGCGTTCCTCCGCGAGGTCGCCTTTCCCCGCTATGGCGTGGACCTCTGCGTCATCGGCCCGAGTCGAAGCAATGCCGCCGCGATCCGCGCCTACGAGAAGGCGGGTTTCCGCTTCGTCAAGAACTATCTGGAGCCCGACTCGCGCGAGCCCGAGCACTACCTGATGGAACTCACGCGCGCGGAGTTGGATGCAGGCAAGCTGTAGTCAAATCGCGGTGCGTCGCCGCTTCGGTTCTGGGATGATGCGCGGGACTCGGAGGTGACCGGCATGGGGCTGCTCGAGGGAAAGCGCGCGCTCATCGTCGGCGTTGGAAATCAGCGGAGCATCGCCTGGGGGATCGCGACCTGCTTCCAGCGCGAGGGCGCCCGGCTCGCGTTCACGTATCTCAACGATCGTTTCAAGGACAACGTCGCCAAGCTGGTCGAAACGCTGCCGGATCACGAGAACATGCCGGTGCTGCTCTGCGACGCGGCCAAGCCCGAGGACGTCGCATCGCTCATCTCCGAGGTCGACCGTCGCTGGAATGGACTCGACATCCTCGTGCACTCGATCGCGTTCGCGCCCGTCGAGGATCTGCGCGGCCGCTTCCACGAGATCTCGCGGGATGGCGTGTTGACCGCGGTCGAGATCAGCGCGTACACGCTGGTCTCGTTGTCCCGCGCCGCGCTGCCGCTGTTCACGAAGGCAGGCGGTGGGGCCGTGATGGCGCTGACGTTCAACGCGGTCGAACGCGTGGTCCCGAGCTACAACTCGATGGCGATCGCGAAGGCCGCGCTCGAGACGTGCGTGCGCTATCTCGCGGTGGACCTCGGACCGTCGAACGTTCGCGTCAACGCGATCTCCGCTGGGCCGCTCAAGACGCTCTCCGCGAGCGCGGTGAAGGGGATCTCGACGGCGCGCGACATCATGGAATCGAAGGCGCCGCTGCGCCGCAACATCACGCAGGAGGAAGTCGGCAACGTCGCGGTCTTCCTCGCGTCGGAGTGGGCACGTGCGATCACGGGCGCGACCATCTTCGCCGACAACGGCTTCAACATCGTCGGCGTCGCCGAGTAGCCCTCAGCCGAGTCGCAGTCCCGGAAGCACGCCGACATCGCGGAGGCCGCGCAGCGTTTCGATCTCGGCGCCGAGCGTCGTCACCCCACCGTGGCCCGGGTAGACACGGGTCTTCGCCGGCAGTGACGACATGATGCGCGACAGGCTCTCGGCCATCGCCTCCGGGTCGCCGCCCGGAAGATCCGTGCGTCCGATATTGCCTTTGAAGAGCAGGTCGCCCGAAAACAGCGCGCCCTCACGTCGCAGGTAGAAGCAGGTCGACCCTTCGGTGTGGCCCGGCGCGTGAAGCGCGCTCAGCTCGACGTCGCCGAGAAAGCTCAGCTGGCCATCGTCGAAGAGGTCGTCCGCGGAGCACGCTGGAACCGCGAACTGGGTCGGCGGACGCCTCGGCCCAAGCCGGTATTCGTCGAGGCGGTGGATCGCGAGGCGAGCCTGCGTCGCTTCCTTCACCGCGGCGTTGCCGAAGATGTGGTCGGGATGTCCATGCGTGTTCAGGATCTCGACCAGGCGCAGGCCCTGCTCGCGGACCCCGTCGATCACCTGTCGCTCGCCCATCGAGGGATCGATGACGATCGCCTCGCGCCGGTCGTCGACGATGAGATAGCAGCCGTTGTCGTACGGCGGCACTCGCCACGCGATGACCCGGACCATGCCCAGAACAGTAATCGCGCGGCCTGGCCGCGCTCATCTGCTTGGCGTGTGCGCTTCGCGTTCGTAGCGGTATCGTTCGCCGGGTGCCGGACGTCCCCGCGGAGAACACCGCTCCGTCCATCGGCGTCACGCAGGGTCGGCCCGCGATCCTCGCGACACGCTGGTTGGTGAGCTCCAGCCACTACCTCGCGTCGGCGGCCGGCGCGCGGATCTTCGAGCGTGGCGGGAACGCGATCGACGCCGGCGTGGCCACGGGGATCGCGCTCAACGTGCTCGAGCGACATCTCACCGACTTCGGCGGGGTCGCGCCCATCATCCTGTTCCGCCCCGGCATGGACGGCCCGGAGACGATCGACGGTCTCGGGCGCTGGCCCGCGAAGTTCAGCCTCGACGACTATCGCCGGCGATACGGCGACGACATGCCGATCGGCGCCCCCCGCTCGGTGACGCCGGCCGCCGTCGATGCCTGGCTGACCGCCCTCGCGCGGCACGGCACGCTCACCCTGGAAGAGGTGCTGGCGCCCAACATCGAGCTCGCCGAAGGCTTCCCGGTCTACCCTCGACTCGCGCGCGCGATCGCGATGCTCGAGGAGCGTTTGCGCCGCTGGCCGACCAGCGCCGCCGTGTTCCTACCGGGCGGGCGCGCGCCACGTGTCGGCGAGATCCTCGTGCAGCGCGATCTCGCGTCGCTCTTCCGGCTCCTGGTCGAGACGGAACGCTCGCACAGCTCGCTCGGGCGTGCCGGCGCGATCATGGCCGCGCGCGACCTTATCTACACCGGCAACGTCGCGGGGCAGATCGCCCGGTCGCAGGCGCGGCATGGCGGCATGATCACGACGCAGGATCTCGCCGACTATCGCGTGAGCATCACGCCGGCCGTCCACACGACGTATCGCGACAACGACGTGTACGCCTGCGGCCCGTGGTCGCAGGGGCCACTCGTCCCGATGACGCTCAATCTGCTCGAGGCGTACGACATTGCGTCGATGGGTCCTGGATCGCTCGCCTTCCTGCACACTTACACCGAGGCATTCAAGCTCGCGGCCGCGGATCGCGAGGGCTTCTTCGGCGACCCCGATCAGGTCGACGTGCCGATCCGCGGGCTGCTCGACAAGGGCTACGCGCAGGAGCGACGCGACCTGATCCGTGACGACCGTGCGTGGCCTCAGCTCCCGCCGCCCGGCGACCCCTGGCCGTATGAAGGCCGCTCCGGACCACCTGGCTACGTCCCGCGCGTCGCGAGCGGCGTTGGCGCACCGGATACGTCGTATTGCTGCGCGATGGACGCCGAGGGCAATGCGTTCTCCGCGACCCCCTCGGATCCCGGTCTCGGGTCACCGCTCGTCGACGGGCTCGGCATCATCGTCAGCACGCGTGGCGCTCAGCTGTGGACCACGCCCGGCCATCCATCGGCGATCGCCCCGCGCAAGCGTCCGCGACTCACACCGAACCCCGCGCTCCTCATGCGCGATGGCCGCGCGCTGATGCCCTTCGGCTGCCCGGGGGAGGACGCGCAGTGCCAGGCGATGGTGCAGACGGTCTGCAACGTCGTCGACTTCGGCATGAACGTGCAGGCCGCGATCGAGGCGCCGCGCGTCATCTCGCGCTCGTTCCCGTGGACGTTCCATCCGCACGCGTACGAGCCTGGTGTCCTGACCGTCGAGGGGCGCGTCGCGCGCGAGGTCCGCGACGGCCTCGCGTCGCTCGGCCACATCATCCGAGAGCTCCCGGACTTCTCTCCCGCGGCCGCGGGGATGTGCGCGATCCGGCGGCTCGAGCCAGGCACGCTCGAGGGCGGAGCCGACCCGCGACGAGAGAGCTACGCCATCGGCTGGTGAAGCCGAGGGCCGGACTCGCGCCCGGCCCTGGCGCGGGCAAGCGACTGTGAAGACGACCCAGCTGTCTCGTTCGTCGTGTCGTGTCCCGGCTTACGCTTACCGCCGATGAACGACCAGGAGCGCCGCTGGCGCGAGGAATTCCCGATCACGCGCGACCTCGTTTACCTCAACAACTGCTCGCTGACGCCGCTCCCGCGCTCGGGTCGCGAACGGATCGAGCGCTTCGCGCGCGAGTGGACCGAGCTCGGCGGACGCGCGTGGTACGACCACTGGATCGGTGAGTACGAAGCGCTTCGCGACGGCGTCGCCGGAGTGCTCGGCGCGACGCGCGAGGAGGTCGCCATCGAGCCGAACGTGTCGGCCGGGCTCGTCGGCATCGCGAGCACGTTGGATTACGCCGCGCGGCCGAAGGTCGTCGTCGCGGATCTTGATTTTCCGACGGACGGCCACGCCTTCCACGCGGTGGCCGACCGCGGCGCGCGCGTCGAGTTCGTGCGGAGCCCCGATCGGGTGCGCGTCCCGCTCGAGCTCTTCGAGCGAGCGGTGGACGAGCGCACGAGCGCCGTGTGCACGGGTCATGTGTACTTCACGACGGGTTGGATCCAAGACGTTCGCGCCCTCGCGGAGATCTGCCACCGAAAGGGCGCGGTGCTCGTCGTCGACGCATACCAGTCGATCGGAGCGTTCCCGTTCGACGTCCACGCGTCGGGCGTCGACTACCTCGTTGGCGGAACGCTGAAGTGGCTCATGGGCGGCCCGGGCATGGCATTCCTGTATGCGCGCCGCGAGATCGCTGAGCGCGCGAGGCCGAGCGCCGTCGGTTGGTGGGGCGTGACGCATCCGTTCGCGTTCGACGTCGAGCATCTCGCGTATGGGGCAGGCGCGCGCCGGTTCGAGTACGGAACTCCGGCCGTTGCGGCCATCTACGCCGCTCGCGCCGGCCTCGCGCTGCTCGATGAGGTCGGCGTCGCGACGGTGCGCGAGCGTCACATGCTGCTGTCACAGCGTCTGGTCGACGGCGCGATCGCTCAGGGGTGGGCCGTACGCTGTCCGCGCGCGGCCGCCGACCGTACCGCCATCGTCACGCTCGAGCATCCCGAGCCGCAGCGCGTCGTCGAGGCGCTCCGGACGGAGGGCGTGATCTGCGACAGCCGGCCTGGGCTCGTCCGTCTCTCGCCGCACTACTTCAACACCGTGGCGGAGATGGATCGCGCGCTGGAGCTGCTCGCGCCGCTGCGCGCGCTGGCCGCGACCGCCTGAACGCGCCGCGGGACCGCGGCCGTCTCATCGCATGGGCGGCGGTGATCAGTGTCATCGCGACGATCGGTTATGGCGCGCGGTTCAGCGGGGACAGCGCAACGCCGCCGGACTTCTTGTTCCATTGGTCGACGGCGATCGTCACCTTCCTGTTCGACGGCATCATCCTCCTGCTCCTTCTCCTCATCGCGCGCGGCCTGCCCCTACGGGACACGTTCGCGCTGCGCCGGCCGCTGTCATGGCCGACGGCGTGGAAGGTCGCCGGCGGCGCGCTCGTGGCGACGTACGCCGCCTCATTCATGGAGGAGATCGTCATCGGGCACGGCTCACGCGAACAGGCCGTCCCGCAGTTCTGGGATCCGACGCGTGTCGACGCGTTTCTCGCCAACGCGATCGCGATCGCGTTGTTCGTTCCGATCGTCGAGGAGCTGGCCTGCCGTGGCCTCGGCTTCCGGCTGCTCGAGGCGTACGGTCAGCGTGTCGCCATCGTCGGCAGCGCCGTCGCGTTCGCCCTCGCGCACGGCGCGGTCATCGACCTTCCGTGGGTGCTCGTCACGGGTCTCGGCCTGGGCTATCTGCGGAGCCGCTCGGGCAGCCTCTATCCGTGCATCGCGCTCCACACGATCGTGAACGGCGTTGCCGTTGTTGCCGCGGCGGCCCTGCCCTCAGGCTAGTCGCGGGACCGAAGCGCGCCGACCACCTCGACGAGGTCGCCGCCCGGATCGTTGAACAGTGACCGACGTGCGGCGATCCTTTCGCCTTCGAGGACGTGCGCACGCAGCCGCGAGTAGGGCAAGAGCGGGTCCGCGAGATTGGCTGGGTCGTGATCGAGGCCGATGGCCTCGCGGATGCGCCGGCGAACCTCGGTCCAGCGCACGATCGTGTCACGATCATCTTCCGGCAGGGCCGCGTACGCCGCCACGTCGTTGAGCGCGGCGCGGTAGGGGAGGAGCCGTCGGCGTTCGGTGCCGCGCGGATGCTCCGCGGCGAGCGCGAGCTCCTTCTCGTCGATGCTCATGGGTCTGATGCTAACCAGGATAGCGCGGGATGAATCGCGCTCGTGACGCGACCGCCGCGCTCAGTACGAGGAAGGCGGCGGCGATCGGCTCGATCACGATGAACGTGACGATCGCGATGACGTTCTCCGCGGCGATCGATTCCGCGAGGCTCCGCGAGGCGAAGGGCACCTGCAACGCGAACCATGGCACCAGCCAGACCGCGGCGACGATCGCGGCGTTCCGAACGCCCCCCGGCAACTGCGCGGCCAGCACACCGGCGGCGACGGCGGCGGCGACGATGCCGGCCGCGATCGTGAGCGCGCTCGTTGATCCGCCGGCTGTCTCTGCGGCGTACCCGGACTGAGCGACCGCGATCCCCCAGGCGGCATTCACGACGAAGAGTGCTAGGGCGAGCCCGCCCGAAACTCGCAGGAGTGAGTTGGTCCCCCCGCCGCGGGTCATGAGGCTGGTGCGTGCGAGCACGATGCCGAGGCCGATCCCCAGGAACTGTGGCCAGAGCGAGGCGAGGAAACCGACAGCCGTGCACTGATCCGGATCGGGTAAGGGGAGCGCTCCGCCGGACCGACCGCATGCCGTGATCACCCCTGGAACGCGCAGCGCAATTCCGATCGCGACGTAGACCAAGTCGAGCGCGAGCGCGACCAGTCCGCCGGTGCCCAAGGCAACGGCTGCGGCCGCGGCGGTGCCGGAGATGGTGACCAGGGGAAAGAGCGGGAAGGGCGTCGGCGCCCGCAGCGCTTGGATCGCTTCATTCGTGAGTCCGACCACGGCTTGCACGACGGAAGCGACGAGAAAACCGGCGCCGATTCCCGAGATCGTCGCCCAGACGACGGGCTCGCCCCACAGCACCAGGCGCCGTCCGACGCGGGCGCGGGCCCACGCCGCTGCTCGTAATGCTCCGGGGAACTCGCGTGCGAGGCCCTCGCGCATCGACACCTATTGTGACCACATGAGTGAAGCGCAGATGGAGGACGCGAAGGCGGAGCACGACGTGCTCGCGATCGCGAAGACGATCGCGGCGAACGAGTTCCCGGTCGAGCGCGCATCGGTGATCGGCGTCGATCGAGAGAGCGGTCGTCTGCTCCGCCTGTCGCCGTTCCCGTGGAAGGGCAACGACACCGATCCACCGCTGCTGCGGTGGTCGTGGATCCACGCGCGCACGGTGAAGGACGAGCGCGACGTGCGGCCGGAGACGGTCAACGTTGACGGCGAGGTGACCGCGACCGCCTACATCGATGCGAAGGATGCGTGGCGACTGCGCTGGCCGTTCGTGCGGCCGCACGTTCGCACGTCGCTCGAGTCGCTTCAGGCGCTTGCGCGCGACCGGGCGGCGACCATCGGATTCATACGCCCCGCGGCCGACGGCGACGTACTCCATCTCCCGCTGCGGCTGCGCTTCCGCTGCGCGAGCGAAGACTGCGTCGAGGCGCACGAGCTACCGGTGCTGGACTGGGAGCTCCACGAGATGGCGCGACTCAGTCGCGAGCGATACGGTCCGCAGTGGGCGACGCGCTTTCGCGCGACGTGGGGCACGGCGCTCTTCGAGAAGTACGACGTGCATCTGCTGCTCTCGTCCTACGCGCAGGCGCCCTCACGCTTCTACGTCGCGGGACTCTTCTATCCGCCGAAGGAGAAGGAAGACGAGCATGCGCACCTGCATCACCAGGAGCACCGCGCGCATGCGAAGGCGGAGAGCTAGACGGGTCAGACCTTTCCCGCGAACTCCTTCGGGACGTCCTTGCGCTCGATACCCGTCTCGCCAGCTTTGCCCTTGTAGCCGTGCGGAAAGATGCGGAGGAGCAGGTACGTCCCGGTGACCGGATCCTCGGCGCGCTCGATCACAAGCGAGGGTCCCCACGGCGAATCGAACTTCTCGCCGACGTCGGGCTTGCGCTTCCCGACATCGAATCCTTGTTTGTCCCACTGAAGGACCGAGTAGCCTCGCACGACGCGTTCCTCGTCGCCGCCCTCGTCGGGCCGCCAGAGATGCGCGCCGGGATGTTCCTGCTGGCAGACCGCGGGCGAGCCCGAGTGCATCGTCACCCACTTGTATACGTCGGCGTCTTTGCTCTGCGCGCCGGTGGGATAGGCCGTGCGATAGCGCTCCTCTCCGAGCGTGCAGAGGTAGTAGAAGAGCATCGAGCGCAGTATATGTACGTGATCCGCTCGCAGATGTTGAACGTCATGGGTCTGCGCACGCGCGTTCTCGAAGAGGGCGACGCCGGCGGCGGCGATGCGGTCGTGATGATCCATGGCGTCGGCGGTTGGGCCGAGAACTGGCGTGAGGTGATGTCGCCGATCGCTCACACCGGTCGACATGCGATCGCGTTCGACCTGCCCGGATTCGGCGAGACCGATCCGCCCGGGGACGTCGCGCACTTCGGACCGCGCGACCCCTTCTATCCGCGCTTTGTCGGCGCGCTGCTCGATGAGCTGGGCATCCGCTGGGCGCATCTCATCGGCAACTCGATGGGCGGCGCCGTCGCGTACACGGCCGCGGTGAGCCAGCCGGAGCGCACGCGGTCGCTGGCGCTCGTCGCGGGCGGCGGCGTTGGCACCGATGTGGCCTTCTTTCTGCGGCTCTGCACGCTTCCCGGCGTCACGACCCTCTCGCGCGTGTTCGGCCGGCCGGAGCAAGCACGCGACGTGCTGCGTACCTGCTTCTATGACGCCCGTCGCATCCCGGTGTCGCTCTACGACGAGGCCGAGCGCTACGGCTTTCCGTCGTTCGGCGAGTTCGTCCGCGCGCTTCGCTCAGGTGTCACGATCTTCGGCGTGCGCCAGTCGGTGCGCGAGCACTGGGTGGCCCTCGCCTCGCGCTATGCGGGCCCGGTCATCGTGATCTGGGGTCGTGAAGACCGCGTGCTGCCCGTCGAGCATGCCGCTGAAGCCGAGAACGTGATGCCGCGCGCGCGCGTCGAGCTCATCGACGCCTGCGGCCATCTCCCCCAAGTCGAGCGCACGGACGCGTTCCTTGCGGCGCTACTGCCGTTCCTCGATCGGGCGGAAGCGGCCGCCGCGGCGTGAGGGAAACTGACAGCATGAGGGCTGGCGTGAAGACCCGTTCGCGGCCCTTCATCACGACGCCGCGCGCGAAGCTCACCCTCAGCGCCGAGCAGATCATCGCCGACTACCGCCTCGCCGTCCGAAGCCGCGCCGCGAGCGAGCTCGGGCGGCGCGAGGTGCTCGCAGGACGCGCGCCGTTCGGGATCTTCGGCGACGGGAAAGAGGTCGCTCAGCTCGCGATGGCGCACGTGATGCGTCCCGGCGACTGGCGCAGCGGCTACTACCGCGACCAAACGGTGATGCTCGCGGTCGGTGTCACGACGCTCGAGCAGTACTTCGCGCAGCTGTACGCCGATACGGATGTCGGACGCGAGCCGTTCTCGGGTGGACGGCAGATGTCGAACCACTACGCGACACGCATCGTCGATGCCGCGGGCCATTGGCGCGATCTCCTGAGCGGCGTCCAGGTCGCATCCGACTTCTCGCCGGTCGCCGCGCACATGCCGCGGTCGGTCGGTCTCGCATGGGCGTCAAAGCTGTATCGGGAGTCCGCGGTGCTCCGCGACGTCGCAAACGGGTTTTCGCGCAACGGTAATGAGGTCTGCTTCACGACGATCGGCAACGCCGCCGCGGCCGAGGGCCTGTTCTGGGAGTCGGTGAACGCGGTCGGCGTCCTCCAGGTGCCGCTCCTCATCAGCGTCTGGGACGACGGCTACGGCATCTCGGTCCCCAACGAGCTTCAGATGACGAAGAGCTCGGTGTCCGCGGCGCTCGCCGGCATGCGACGCGACGGCGGTCCGGGATTCGACATCGAGGTCGTGAAGGGCTGGGATTACGTCGCGCTGTGCGATACCTACGCGATCGTCGCCGAGCGCGTCCGGCGCGAGCACGTCCCGGCGATCGTTCACGTGATCGAGATGACGCAACCGCAGGGGCACTCGACGAGCGGCAGCCACGAGCGCTACAAGCCGAAAGAGCGTCTGACGTTCGAGGTCGAGGCCGATCCGATCCGCCGGATGCGCGAGTGGATGATCCGCGAGGCCATCGCGGACGCGGCGACGCTGGACGAGCTCGAGAAGCGCGACCGTTCCGAGGTCGAGCAGATCCGCGAGCGGGCGTACGAGACGTTCCAGGAGCCGATCCGCCGTCGTCGCGACGAGGCGCTCACGCTCATCGCCGCGACCGCGACGGAGTCAGGCGTGCCGCTGGACGCGATGGCGAACGAGCTTCGCGAGGCCGGGGAGCCGCTCAGCCATCGGGCGGTGTACACCGCCTCGTTCCGCGCGCTCGCGGCGCTGCGTGGGCGTGAGGGCCCGGCGCGCGCCGAGCTCGCGCGATTCGTACGCACGTACCGCGAGGAGAACGAGGCCCGCTTCAACTCGCATCTGCTCAGCGAGTCGGATCGTTCACCGCTGCGCGTTCGCCAGGTCGCGCCGGAGTACCCGGCGAAACCGGAGGTCATCGACGGCCGTCTGGTGCTGCTCCGCTGTTTCGACGCGAACCTGACGCGCGACGAGCGCATCGTGATCCTCGGCGAGGACGTCGGACGGTTAGGCGACGTCAACCTCGTCTACGAGGGGCTTCAGGAGAAGCACGGCGCGATGCGCGTTCACGACACCGGTATCCGCGAGGCGACGATCCTCGGGCAGGGGATCGGCGCGGCGATGCGCGGTCTGCGGCCGATCGTGGACATCCAGTACGTCGACTACCTGCTGTTCGCGCTCGAGCTTGCGTCTGACGATCTCGCGACGCTGCGGTTTCGCACGGCGGGCGGCCAGATGGCGCCGGTCGTGATCCGCACGAAGGGCCACCGGTTGCAGGGGATCTGGCACACCGGCTCGCCGATGCAGATGCTCCTCGGCACCCTGCGCGGCCTCCACGTCTGCGTGCCACGTGACATGACGCAGGCCGCCGGCTTTTACAACACGCTGCTGCGCGGCGACGACCCCGGCCTCGTCATCGAGGTGCTCTCCGGCTATCGCCTGAAAGAGCGCGCTCCGACGAACATCGGCGAGTTCACCCTGCCGCTGGGGGTCCCGGAGCTGCTGCGTGAGGGCGCCGACGTCACGATCGTCACGTACGGTGCGCTGTGCCGGATCGCGCTCGAGGCCGCGCACGATCTCGCCGCGGCGGACATCGACGTCGAGATCGTCGACGTCCGCACGCTCCTGCCCTTCGACCTAGGTCACACGATCGTCGGATCGGTGAAGAAGACCGGCGCGCTCCTGGTCGTGGATGAGGATCTTCCCGGCGGCGCGTCGGCCTACATCCTTCAGCAGATCGTCGAGACGCAGGGCGGCATCGATCATCTCGACGTCGGTCCGCGCACGCTGACCGCGCGCGCGAATCGCACGGCCGTCGGCGTCGACGGCGACTACTTCTCCAAGCCGAGCCGCGAGGACATCTTCGCGGCCGCGTACGCGATCCAGCGCGAAAGGCAGCCGGGTCGCTTCCCCTCGCTCGACATAGAGTTGGAGCGATGACGGAGAAGAGCAACGTCCAGGCGGTGCACGACACGCTGCTGTCGGAATTCCGGCGCGACGAGCGCTACATCCTGATGGGCGAGGACGTCGGCGTGCGCGGCGGCGTGTTCCGCGTATCCGACGGGTTCATCGAGGAATTCGGCAAACACCGCGTCATCGACATGCCGGTCGCGGAATCATCGATCGTCGGCATCGCGATCGGCGCGGCGATCGGAGGTCTGCTCCCGGTCGCCGAAATGCAGTTCGCCGACTTCAGCGCCCCCGCGTTCGAGCAGATCGTCGACGAGGCGGCGCGCATCCGCTACCGCTCGAACGGCGCGTACGGGGTGCCGATCGTGATCCGCATGCCGTGGGGCGGCGGAATTCGCGGAGCGCTCTACCACTCGCAGTCGGTCGAGGCCTTCTACGCACACGTGCCGGGGCTGAAGGTCGTGGTACCGAGCACGCCGCGTGACATCACCGGCATGCTCCGGGCTGCGCTGCGCGATCCGGATCCCGTGATCTTCCTCGAGCACAAAGCCACGTATCGCGCCGTCCGCGGCGACGCCCCGGACGACGGCGAGTTCACGATCCCGCTCGGGCCGGCGGACGTGAAGCGCGAGGGGACCGACATCACCGTCTTCGCCTACGGGCTCATGCTTCATCACAGCCTGAGGGCCGCCGAGGCGCTGTCGAACGAAGGGATCTCGGTGGCCGTGGTCGACGTGCGCAGCCTCCGACCGCTCGACGCCGCGACGATCCTCCGGGAAGCAAGGAAGACCGGGAAATGTTTGATCGTTTATGAGGACAACCGGCTGTTCGGCGCGGGTGCGGAGATCGCCGCGCTCATCGCCGAAGAGGCGTTCGACGCGCTCGATGCGCCCGTGATGCGCCTCGGCGGACCGGAGGTCCCAGCGATGCCGTACAACAAACCGCAAGAGGATTGGTTCATGCCGGATCCAGAAAAGATCGCGACGAAGATGCGCGAGCTCGCGGCCTACTAGTGCTGACCGCTCGCGGAATCTCTCCGGAGGTGCTCCGTGTCCGTCTTTGAGCTGAAGATGCCCAAGCTCGGTGAGTCCGTCACCGAAGGCACGATCGGCAAATGGTTGAAGCAGCCGGGCGAGAAAGTGAACAAGTACGACCTGCTCGTCGAGGTGCAGACGGACAAGGTGAATACGGAGATCCCGTCCCCCGTCGCCGGGACGTTGAAGGAAGTCCGCGTCGAGGAAGGGCAGACGGTCCCGATCGGCACGCTGCTCGCGACGTTCGACACGGCCGACGGCGACGTCGCCGCGGCGTCGCCTGCCCAGGGTGCGCTGCGGCCGCAGCCGACGCCTCCTCAGGCGAACGACGCGGCTGCTCCCGCTCCATCGTCAGCCGGGCCGTCTATGTCGCAGCCGCGACCGCCTTCGTCAGCCTCGGCTGCGTCCGCGCCGTCACGGCCTCAGTCAACGTCGGCTTCCACCTCCGAGTCGGTGCCGCAGCAGCCTCGGCCCGCGCCGTCCACCCCTTCAAGGTCGCCCTCGTCGCCGTCCGCGTCCGCCTCGTCCTCGGCATCGACGGAAACGGCGGAGCGTCCCGATCTCTCTGATGTGAGAGCAACACCGGCGGTGCGAAAGCTCGCGGCCGAGAACGGCGTCGACATCTCACAGATCGATGGCACGGGACTCGGGGGACGGGTCTCGAAGAAGGACGTCGAGGATTACATCGCGAACGCGCAGGCCGCTCCCGCCGCACCGCCGCAAGCGGCGCGGTCCGCGGCCGCGTCGCAGGTGGTCTCGGGTGGTCCCGCTCCGATCGCGGCGCGACCGGCGCCTTCGATGTCGCTGGCGGGCGACGAGCTCGTGCCGCTCACGCAGATGCGCCGCGCGATCGCGAACAACATGGTCCAGGCGTGGGTCGCGCCGCACGCCCATGCGGTCATGGAGATCGACATGACCGCGCTCATGAAGTACCGCGACAAGGTGCGCGGCGACTTCGAGGCGCGCGAGGGCTTCGACCTGTCGCCCGCCGCGTTCATCTGCAAGGCGGCGGTCGAGGCGCTCCGGACCGTACCGCTCGTGAACTCGAGCTTCACTGATCAGGGCGTCATCGCGCACAAGGAGATCAACCTCGGTTACGCGGTCGCACTCGGCGACGAGGGTCTCGTCGTGCCGGTGATCCGCGACGCCGACGGAAAGAGCCTCGCCGGCCTGATGCGCTCCATCCGTGACGTCGTCGATCGCGCGAAGGCGCGTCGGCTGACCTTCGACGACTTCTATGGCGGAACGTTCACGGTGAACAACACCGGTCCGCTCGGAACCATCATCTCGAGCCCGATCGTGCCACCGGGGCAGGCGGCGATCATCTCGTCGGAGGCGATCGTGAAACGGCTGATCGTCACCGATGACGACGCCATCGCTATCCGGCAGCGAATGAACCTCGTGATCGGCTTCGACCACCGTGTGGTCGACGGAGCGACCGCCGCGCGATTCCTGCAAACAATGCGCGATTGGCTCCAGACGGTCGGCCCGACCGTGCCAGTGTATTAGTGGCCGAGCTCGCGCCGATCGTCTTCGAGATGCCGGGCGAGGTGGAGCGTCCGCGCTCGCGCGGGCGCGGCGCGTCGAATACCGCCGTGCCGATCGATCGCTCGCGGCCCGAGTGGCTCAAGGTCCGCCTGCCGACCGGGCCGACGTACGAGAACCTGCGACGTCTCATGCGCAGCAAGGAGCTGCACACCGTCTGCGAGGAAGCGCACTGCCCGAACATGGCCGAGTGCTGGGGCGCGGGCACGGCCACCTTCATGATCCTCGGCGACACCTGCACCCGGTCTTGCGGATTCTGCGCGGTGAAGACAGGGCGGCCCGGCGTCGTGGACGTCGACGAGCCGCAGCGCGTCGGCGAGGCCGTCGCGCAGATGGCCCTGGGCCACGCGGTCGTGACGAGCGTGAACCGCGACGAGCTGCCGGATGGCGGCGCCGAGATCTTCGCCGAGACGATCCGGGAGATCCGTCGTCAATCGCCGTCGACGACCGTCGAGGTGTTGATTCCGGATTTCGTGGGCCGACCCGAATCGTTGGACGCGGTGCTCGCCGCGCGACCCGAGATCCTGAACCACAACGTCGAAACGGTTCCGCGTCTGTATCCGCGCGTTCGTCCACAGGCGCGGTACGAGCGGTCACTCGAGGTGCTGCGCCGCACGAAGCAGCGCGCGCCCGATCTCGTGTGCAAGAGCGGGATCATGGTCGGGCTGGGCGAAACGCGCGATGAGGTCGTCGCGACGATGCGCGACATCGCGTCGCAAGGGACCGACATCCTCACCGTCGGGCAGTATCTGCGGCCATCGCCGGTGCATCTGCCGATCGAGCGGTACTGGACGCCGTCAGAGTTCGACGAGCTGCGCGATACCGGCATGACGATGGGCTTCCGGCACGTCGAGGCGGGTCCACTCGTGCGCTCCTCTTATCACGCCGAGCGTCATGTCCGACGCTAGCCCACTGCGCGCCACCTGGCTGGCACGGGTCGACTACCTCGAGGGCTGGCGTCTGCAGGAAGCAGTCGCCGGACGGGTGCGCGCCGGCGCCGACGAGCGGTTGCTGCTCCTCGAGCACGATGCCGTCTACACGATCGGGCGACGCGGCACGACGGACCATCTTCTGGCCGGCTTCGGCGAGCTCCGTCGCGACGGCACATCGGTATACCGCGTCGATCGCGGCGGCGACATCACCTATCACGGGCCCGGTCAGCTCGTCGGTTATCCGGTGACGCGACTGGGCGAAACGCCGGACCTCGTGCGCTACGTGCGCGCCCTCGAGGGTGCGCTCATCGACGTCGTTGGTTCGTACGGGATCGTCGGGAGGACCGAACGCGGCAAGACCGGTGTGTGGGTCGACCTGCCGGGCTCGGGCGTGCCGGCGAAGATCGCGGCGATCGGAGTGAGGGTGTCGCGTGGCGTGACGACGCACGGCTTTGCGCTCAACGTGAGCACCGATCTCGCTGCGTTCGAGCGGATGGTCCCGTGCGGTTTCGCGCACGCGGTCGCTTCGCTCGAACGGCTCGGAATCGCCGCGAACGTGCGCGACGCTGCCGGCCGCGCCGCCGTCGCGCTGGCGGATCGCCTTGGCCGGGACTTCGTGTGGTCCGACGTCGAGCCCGCGCGTGACGACGAGATCGCCCCGGACGCGCCGGTGCGGTGCGCCGCCGACCTGACGGGGGAGGCTGTCGCGGTTTAGGCCGAGCTACGTCCCTTGGGCTTGGTGGCGAGCCCGCGGATGAACGTCTCCACCGGGATCGCGGTCAGGGTCTCGATCTGGACCGTGCCTCGTGCACCCAGCGCGACGGACAGGCGCGCGATCGTCTCGTTGTCCTTGGCCTCGACGATGTTCACGAAGTCGTAGCGGCCGAGCGTCGCGTACTGTGCGACCACTCGGGCGCCCAGCGCCTCGACATCCTTGTTGACCTCCTTGATGCGGCGCGGGTTCGAGTGGAGCGTCTTGACACCGGCTGCGGTGACCTTCGTGAGCAATACGTACGTCGCCATCGCGTTCCTCCTGGGCGATACTCGGGCGTGAGCATATGCCGACGTACACGCGCACCCAGGCGGAGGCGCTGCTGCCGAAGGTCCGACCCCTGCTCGAGGATCTTCAGCGGCGCGTGAACGCGTATCGGAGGCGCCCATCGGACCCCGTGGCGCAGGAGATCAACGCGCTCCTCAAGGACATCGCCGAGCTTGGCGTCGAGGTGAAGGATCCCGACCGCGGCCTGGTCGATTTCCGCACGAAGTTCCGGGGCCGCGAGGTCTACCTGTGCTGGCAGCTGGGCGAGGGGAGCCACATCAGCTACTGGCACGACCTCGAAGCCGGGTTCGCCGGAAGGAAGCTCATCGAGGACTGAACGCGGTCCCTCGAAATAGCAGACCACGTCGCACGAACGTGTGACGGGGCGAGGGACAGACAAGACCCCTGCCGATGTGTTCTTTACTCGTGCATGGACCGGCACGAGCTTGCGTGGGCAGCGGGGTTCTTCGACGGGGAAGGGTGGGCGGGAAAGAGCAAGCGCGGAGTTCAGTCGCGCGTCAATCAAGCCGGGCCCGATGGCATGCCCGCGGTGCTGGTAAATTTCCAGCGGATCGTCGGCGTCGGACGGCTCAAAGGGCCGCAAGTCACGGATGGCAAACAGGATCTCTTCTGGTGGGAGGCGACGTCCCGCCCGGACGTCGGACGCGTCGCTGACCTGCTGGGCCCGTGGCTCTGTCCGGTCAAGCGCGCCGCGTTCGAGAGGACCCTCGGGCGATCGCTAGCGCCCAGGATTTGGCCTGGGTCGGCGAGTGAAGAGCGTGCCTGGGCCGGCGGCTTCTTTGACGGCGAAGGGAGCACGTACCTCGAGAAGCATCGGACGCATGCGAGCTACTTTGTGCCGCGCCTCTATGTTCCTCAGTCGTCCGAACTCAGTGTCGCCGTCGAGCTCATCCGACTGAAGTCCGCTCTGGCCGACCTTGGAAAGATCTCAGGCGTGCGACGCCCAGGGGCAAGCGGAGGCCCTACCGACGTTGGCGTGTCTTCACTCCGGCGGCTGTGCAACTCGGCCTGCATCTTCTTTGGCCGTTTATTGGCGACGTGAAGCGGTCGCAAGCACAACGGGTCATGAATGTGATTCACTCTCTCAGCCCGACCTCCCACGTGGGAATCCAGCCTTCGGCGTCGCTGGCGCACGCTACTGCCTACGCGGGCACGACAAGTGGAACGCGCGAATCCGCACCTTCAAGAGTCGCGGAAGGAATCAAGACGATCCGAACAACCATTTGCGGCAGTGCATGGAGTGTGTACGGATCGATGCGCGTGCGCGGGCAAAGTCGCGATCAAAGAGAAATCGGCAGCGTAAGCGCCGCCGATCCCGTGTCACCTAGCAAGTTACTACTTGTTGAAGTAGTTCTTGTTGATCTCGGTGTAGTTCTTCCACTTGTCCGGTACCGCATCCTCGGGGAAGATCGCGCTCACCGGACACACGGACTCACACGCGCCGCAGTCGATGCATTCATCGGGATGGATGAAGTACATGTTGTCCGCGTCGGTCGTATAAATGCAGTCCACAGGACAGACATCGAGGCAGCTTGCATCCTTCACATCGATGCATGGTTCCGTGATCACATACGCCATTTCGAGTCAGTTCCTCCACAGCAGCGCTCGTGTCGGCGTCTCGAAATGTATCATCGCGAACGCTTATGAGCGAAATCGCCGAGTTCCCCTTGCCGAGCGACGTGACCGACGAAGAGCGATCCACCGCGAAACGGGATATCGGGAAATACGCGAAGATCGTCAGCGAGACCGAGAAGGTCATCCGTTTCAACGGCGAGCTCATCGGCCAGACAGGTCCCGTCTGGCACTTCCAATACACGCGAATGTACAAACTGCCCAAGGGCTATCTCGCTGCCGGCCACGACCTTCACGAAGGCATCACCGTCGTGTTCGCCGACCAGCCAGACGGCCTCCCGAAAGCGTTCGAGAACCCACTCGTGCGCGAGTTCCTTGAAGACGAACTCCGCTTTCGCAAGATCGTCGGGCCGGAGCACGCCGGAGCCGAGTAGCCGCGACCGCAAGGCGGCGCGGCGGCCGAAGCGCGTCCCCGGCGGTGCGATCGAAGAGCCCACGCGCGCGAGGTGCGATGAGCCCGCTCCGCCGGAGCTGATCCGGGGCATCGAGCAGTTCAACGCCGGCGAGTTCTTCGAACAGCACGAGACGCTCGAGCTCCTGTGGCGTGACACACGCACGCCGGTCCGCGGGCTGTACCACGGAATCCTGCAGGTGGGTGTTGGCTTTCATCACTGGCGCAACGGCAACTTCCACGGCGCGTCCACGCTCCTCGAAGAAGGCATCGATCGGTTGCGGCCGTTCGCGCCGAGATGTCACGGCGTGGAGGTCGACGAGCTCATCGCCGACGCGACCGCCGCGCGCGAGCGCCTCATCGCGCTGGGCGCCGAGGGCATGCGCCGCGTCGACATCGCGTGGATGGCGCCGCGGATACGCTTCACCGGCTGATGCCGCGCGTCGATCGACCTCAACTGTGAGCGACCACGATCGGGCCCGCACGTGGGCCCACCGCCTCGGTCGTGTGGGCGTCTGGACCTTCGACATCGAGCGGCTCTCCGCCTCCGCCGCACGCGATTACGTTAGCGAGCTGGAGCGCCTTGGCATCAGCACGCTGTGGATCCCGGAATCGCTTGGAAGCAAAGAGGTCTTCGCGCATGCCGGGCTGCTACTCGCGGCGAGCGAACACCTGGTCATCTCCACGGGCATCGCGAACATCTGGGCACGCGACGCGACCGCGATGTCGAACGGCAACCGCGCGCTCTGCGAGGCGTACCCCGGGCGCTTCCTCCTGGGTATCGGGGTCAGTCACGCCCCGATTGTGAAGATGCGCGGCGCCTCGTACGACAAGCCGATCGAGAGCATGGCTCGCTACCTCGATGCGATGGACAAGGCGCCGTACACCGGCGCCGCTCCGTCCGAGCCGCCTGACCGTGTCCTCGCCGCGCTCGGTCCGCGCATGCTGCGGCTCGCGGCCGAGCGGTCCATCGGCGCGCATCCGTACTTCGTACCGGTCGAGCACACGACGCTCGCGCGCAAGGAGCTCGGCCTCGGCCCGCTGCTCGCGGTCGAGCAGGCCGCGGTCCTCGCGACGGACCCGACCGTCGCTCGCGCGACCGCCCGGAAGCACATGAAGCGCTACCTGTCGCTCGAGAACTACGCGAACAACCTGAGACGCCTCGGCTGGACCGACGCCGATCTCGCGAATGATGGGAGCGACAAGCTCGTTGACGCGATCGTCGTCTGGGGTGATGCGCGCGAGATCCGTGCGCGCGTCGATGCCCATCACGCGAACGGCGCCGACCACGTCTGCATACAGCTGTTGCGCGCGGATCTCGCGGCGCACCCGCTTGCGGAGTGGCGCGCGCTCGCGCCCGCCCTGCTCTAGCGGTCTCCGTCGAGGTCCGACGGAAGGGGCAGCTCCGTCGGGCGGAAGTCCGGTTGGTCCCAACCGAGTTCGGAATACGGCGGCAGGTTCACCGCCTCGACCCCGCGGAGCTCCGGAATGTCGGAGCGGAGCGCTCGCTCGACGCCGCTCTTCAGCTGGAGCGACGCCACGAGTCGGCTTGGCCCTGGCCGCGTGAGGGCCACGCGAAGCTTCGCGATGCCGTCCTCGACCTCCACCAGGTCCACCTGCCCGCCGCTCCGCTCGAGGAACGGACGCATCTCGGCAAGCTTCGCGGTGACGCGTTCCTTCAGGTCGGCCATCCGCGCGAGCATACGGGGTCCATCGATGGCAGCATGGCGCTCCATGTGTCATCCACCTGGCTCCCATCCGCCCGATGTACCGGCGGATCTCCGTCGGATCTCGGGTGGCGCAGGCGGCGAGGACGTCATCATCACGAGCGAGGACGCGACGCGCTTCCGCGCACATCTCGCCAAAGCAGACGAGGGCGATCGGGGCGTCGTGATCGCGCCGGATGTCCGCGGCCTGCATCCGTTCTACGAGGAGCTGGCGGAGCGCTTTGCCTCCGCCGGCGTGCACGCGATCGCGATCGATTACTTCGGCCGCACCGCGGGCACGACGCATCGCGGCGACGACTTCGAATACCGCGAGCACGTGGCCAAGACGAAGACGACGACGATCCAAGCGGACATCGCGAGCGCGATCGGACACCTTCGCGGCGCGACGGACGCGCGCCGGATCTACGTCCTCGGGTTCTGCATGGGTGGCCGGCAAGCCTTCTTCGCCTCGGCGGAGCACGCCGAGCTGTCGGGGGTCGTGGGCTTCTACGGCCGTCTCTCGACCCGCGAGGGGGAGGAGGGCACGGCCCCCAAAGACCGGGCGGCGCGGATGCGTGCGCCGGTCCTCGGTCTCTTCGGCGGCGCCGACCCAAGCATCCCGGCGAGCGACGTCGACCAGTTCGCCGGCGCGCTGAAGGTCGCCCGCGTCGAGCACCACGTCGTCACCTATCCAGACGCGCCGCACTCGTTCTTCGACCGGACGTCCGCGGAGCATCAGGAGTCCTGCGAGGACGCGTGGCGGCGCGCGCTCGCCTTCATCAAGACCGGCGACGTCGGCGCGCGAGCGTGACGCGTGATATGGAACGCAGCGCGCCGGACTCGTTAGGCTAGGGTCGTGCGCGGTATCTGGTATCTCACGCTGGGGTGCATCGCGTTCGTCGCGATCACCTACTTCGAGCAGCTGCCCATCATCGGGTGGCTCGGGGGCCTTATTTCGGTCGCCGCGTGGGTCCTGATCGTTCGTGCGCTGATCGGCGAACGCGGCTTCGACTTCGAGACGCCGTTCGGGGTCGGCTGGGCCGCGGTCATCGGCGCCGTCACTGGCTTCGTCGGAGCGTTCACCGCGTGGCTGGCGCAGACCGGCAATCTCGTCGGACTCACGACGCCGCCGGGCGATCGGTTCGGCGCGGCGTTCGGGTTCGTCGGCGCGAGCATCGGGATCGTCCTCTGGCCGCTCTTCGGGGCCGCCGTATCCGCCATCGCCACGCTTGCCTCGGTGCGTCGGCAGAGGGCGACCTAGACCGTCAAGCGACCCGCCGCCGCTTGTGCGTCACGTAGTCAACGAGGACGTACTCACCGAGACGCTCGGGCTCAACGTAGAAGGCGCGGCCGGTATTGATCTTCGACATCTGATTCACGAAGTCCACGAGATAGTGACCGCGCGCCAGCATGAAGGTGTTGATCGTGATGCCCTCGCGCGTGCAGCGGAGGACTTCGCGGAGCGTCATGTCGCGCGTGCGCTGCGTCGGCGGGTATGCGAACTTCGGCTCTGGGTCGCCCGGCTCGAAGTGCGCGGTGGGCTCGCCGTCGGTGATCAGGATGATCTGCTTGTTCTTTCCGCGTGAGCGCGCGAGCAGCGTCCGCGCGGTCTCGAACGCGTGCTGCATGTTCGTGCCGTAGATGTACTCGTTCCAAGTGAGCCGCGGCAGATCCTGGGGCTTCAGCTGGCTGGCGAGGGCGGAGAAGCCCACGATGTAAAGGTCGTCCTTCGGGAACGTCGAGCGGATGAGGGAGTCGAGCGCGAGCGTGACCTTCTTCGCCGCGAGGAAACACCCACGGAAGAGCATCGAGCGCGAGACGTCCACGAGGATCGCGGTGGCCGACTGCGTCATGAGCTCGGTGCGGTAGACCGAGAAGTCTTCCGCAGCGAGCTTCACCGGCACGTGCGCGCCGTCGCGATATACGGCGTTCTTCACGGTATCCGGCAGGTCGAGCAGGAATGGGTCGCCGAATTCATAGGTCTTCAGCTCGTCGGTCGGGTCACCACCGCGGCCGCGGGTGCGCGCGCGGTGGCTGCCGAAGGCGTCGCGTTTGAGTGTCGCGAAGATATCCTCGAGCGAGCGCTGGCCGATCTTTCGGATGCCGCGCGGCGTGAGCTCGTAACGCTCGCCGTCCTTGCGGATGAGGCCGGCCTCCTCGAGGAGCTCGGTCATCTTTCGTAGCTGCTCGAGCGACTGGCGCGCGCCAGGGCCCGCGAGCCGTTCGATGTCCTCGGCGTTCAGCGCCGCGAGGTCCTCGGCGGAGCGAGCCGAGCGCACGGTGTCTTCCATGTCCGACAGCTGATTCATCTGGTCCATCAGGCCCAGCGCCTCCGCCAGCGTCATCGGCTCGTCGCCGGAGACCGCGTGGTCGTAGCTATCCATCGGCATGAGCTGCGAGAGCGTCTCGGCCAGATCGTTCATCGCCGACTGCAGGCCGGGGTCATTGAAGGCTGCCCCGAGCATGCCCTCGAGCTGCTCGCGCATCTCTTCTGACATGCTCTGCCAGAGCGAGCGCATCGCCGCCATTCCCTGGGCCAGCTGACGTAGCAGGTCGTCCCAGTCCTTGGCGCTGCCGGCGAGCTCCGGGTACTGCCGCTGGAACGCTTCGAAGTCGGGTTCGCCGCCCTCCATACGCTCCTTCAGCGCGCGGTTAAGGTCGCGGATCATCTGGCGGGTGCGCTCCAGCTGCTCGGGCGTGAGGTTCCGCAGCGAATCGCGCATGTTCTTGAAGTACGAGCCGAGCACCTGCTCCTGAAGGTCCTTCAGCAGCTCCTGATATTTCTCGGCCGCCTTCTGCTCGACGAACTCGTAGTCCTTCAGCGCGCGCACAGCGCGGCCGAAGTCGTCGGGTAGCGCGTCGAGCTGCGCGAGGCGCTCCTGCGCGATCTTTTGCATACCCTGGCGCAGCTGCTCGTTCGGCGCCTGCGCGTCGCGACGTCGTTCGAGTCCTTCGCGTTCGAGGCGCTTCACCTCCTCGAGCTTTTCCTTGAGCTCGTCGAACACCTTCGAGAGATCGTGACGCTCGGCGCGCTTCTGCTTTGCGGAACGCAGCCGCTCGAGAAGGTCCTTCATGCCCTCCATGCGACCGGGCATCCCCCAACGCGAGAGCCGCGCGAGCGCGTCCTCGAGATCCCCTCCGGCAAGGAGCTCGTCGGACATCGCGCCGAGTAGCTCGTCCGCCTCGAGCGCGTCGAGGCGCTGCGTCCCATCCCAGCGCGAGTACCTCACCTCGCGCCCGAAATCGTCCAGATGCGGTAGCTCGGTCATCTGCTGGCTACTGCGGCGTGGCCGAAGGCCACACGCCAAGCAGCCGGCGAAGGCCGAGGGCCGAGCCGTACGCGCGCCCGCTGATCATGGCGCGCGTAGTGTTCGGGCGCGCTGGGCGCACATGCTCGTCGAGGGGACGCCGCGCCGCCTGCGCTCGCGTTCGCGATCGCCGCAGGCGCACTCGCCTCGTTCATGCCCGGAAGGTCGAGCGCGTGTCGCCGCGCTCTTTGTTGAGCTTGCGATTCAGATGCAATCCCTCGAGGACGAACTCCACCGCCGCGGCCACCGCGGCGGGATTGCCGGACGCGCCGAGCTTCGCCACCGCGCCCTTCATCCCCGGGATCTGCAGCGCCTGCTTCACGTACTCCGAGCTCGGGAGCGTCGATGAGACGTGCATCGTCGCGCCGCGGCCGAATGCGGCGAGCAGCGAATCGAACTCCGCGAGCGAGAACGTGCGGTTGAACACGTTGAGCACGGAACGTTGAACGAGTCGCTCGATGACGCGCTCCTCCGAGATGTCACCGACGGACTCGAGCTCGATCTTGCCGGCGGTCGAAGCGATCACGGCGGGCAGATCGCTGATGCGCGGAACGACGGTCGTCTCGCCGGTTCGCAGCGAGCGCTTCAGCGCGCTCGAGACGAGGTTCTCGTAGTTCGAGACGGTGACGCGGACCGACACGCCCGATCGCTGTGAGATCTCGGGTGAGCGACGCGCGAGCTGCGAGAGCTCGGCGAGCACCTCCTTCATGTAGCCGGGGACGATCGTCGTGATCCCCTCGTCGACGAAGTTGTTGCGTTCCTGCTCCATGATCCCGACCTCGATGACGAGGTCCTTCGGGTAGTGCGTGCGGATCTGCGAGCCGAAGCGGTCCTTCAGCGGCGTGATGATGCGTCCGCGGTTGGTGTAGTCCTCCGGGTTCGCTGACGCCACGACGAAGAGGTCGAGCGGCAACCGGACCTTGTAGCCGCGGATCTGCACGTCGCGCTCCTCCATCACGTTGAGGAGGCCGACCTGCACGCGCTCGGCGAGATCGGGAAGCTCGTTGAGCGCAAAGATGCCGCGGTGCGTGCGCGGTACGAGTCCGTAGTGGATCGTCAGCTCGTCGGAGAGGTAGCGTCCCTCGGCGACCTTGATGGGATCGACCTCGCCGATGAGATCGGCGATCGAGATGTCCGGCGTCGCGAGCTTCTCGCTGTACCGCTGGTCGCGCGCCAGCCATACCAGCTCCACGGAGTCGCCGTCGTTCGCGACGCGGTACTTGCACGCGGCGCAGATCGGCTTGAAAGGGTCATCGTTGATCTCGCAGCCCGCGATCGCCGGCGCGACCGGGTCGAGGAGCTCGACGAGCTGGCGCGCGAGGCGGGTCTTCGCCTGCCCACGCTCGCCGAGGAAGATGATGTCCTGGCCGGAGAGGATGGCGTTCTCGATCTGCGGGATCACCGTCGCGTCGTAGCCGACGATGCCCCGGAAGAGTGCGCGCTTCTCCGCGAGCGCGGTGATGAGGTTCGAGCGGAGCTCTTCCTTCACCGTGCGGCTCTGGTAGCCGGTCTCGCGCAGCGCGCCAATGGTCTTCGGTCGGTCTGTCATTCGACGGGATCTCCTCTGATGTCATTCGGAACGGACTCGCCGCGATAGGACGCCAGCGCGGCACGCACCTCGGGGATCGTGCGGCAGCCGCGCCCGACCAGGTCGATGAGCTGCTCGGCACGTCGGTCGAGCTCTTCCGCGAGACCCTCGCGCTGGGCGTTGCGCCTCAGCGAATGGAGCAGGTCGATCTCGGCCGCCTCGTCATGCGCGTGGGCGTCCGCGCGCTCGTCGTGGGTGACGAGTGGCAGCGCAGTGACGGTGCCGCCGCGGGGGACGAGGCGATGCATGGACACCACGCGACGCGCGTACCCACCGCCGGTCGTGGCGTAGATGCGCATGACCATGAGCAGATTCACGCGCGCGAGGTCGTTCCGATCGACGCCGAGCTCGCCGACGAGCTGCGCCAGCGCCTCGTCGCACGAATCCGCGTGCAATGTCGACGCGAGCGCATAGCCGCGCTGGAGCGCTTCGAAAACGCGGACGGCCTTCGGGCCCCACAGGTAGACGGGGAGATGCGACGAAAGCTCGTTGGCGAGCAGGAGCGTCGCATCAGGTCGGGTCTGACCCAGGAAGTCGAACGTTTCGGCCCAGCCCCGGATGAAGACGCGGCGAGTCGCGTTCGGGAGGAAATCGAGGAGCGCTGTGAGCGTGGTCGTCTTGCCCGAATGCGGCTGCTCCGCGGCGATGAGCATCGAACCGTGTGACTCGATGGTCATGCCGCACACCGCGGCCGTCCGCGCGTCCATATTTCCCGCTTCAAGCAGCTGTGTGATCGACATCGGCACCGGCGGCTCCCAGTTCCAACCCCACCAGCCGATCGGCATGTCGTAATCGCGCGGCGATAGCGGTCGCTCGACGATGGGATACCGGCGCTGCATCGGCGGCGACTCCATTGACCGAGGGTAGCACGCTATCCTGCGAGCTCCGTGAAAGAAAAGACGCGAAAGAGCGAGTCCGCGCCGACTCCGCAGCAGGAAGACACGCGACCCGTCGACGATCCCGCTCGACTCGCGGATGAGGCGCGCGCGACCGTCGAGAAGAACGCGACGGAGTTGCGCAAACAGCGCCTTTCCATCGCCACCGAGCCGCCCACGGTGTATCGCCCCTGAGCGATCATCGCTACGCGACGGTCACCGAGCTTCATGACGCGCTGCGGAAGCGCAAGGTCTCGGCGGTGGAGCTTGCCGAGGAGACCTGCGACGGTCTCGCGCGCGTCGGTCCGCGCTATAACGCGGTCGCGACCGTCATGCGCGAGCGCGCACTTGCGGAGGCGAAGCGCGCGGATGCGGCACTGCGACGCCGCGTGCGCCGTCCGCTGCTTGGCATCCCGTACGGCGCGAAGGATCTGCTCGCGGCCAAAGGCGCGCCGACGACCTGGGGGGCGCCACCGTATCGCGATCAGGTGATCGACATGGATGCGACCGCGATCGCCAAGCTGAAGCGCGCCGGTGCCGTCCTCGCGGCGAAGCTCGCGATGGTCGAGCTCGCCGGCGGTGGCGGCTATCGGTATCCCAGCGCGTCGCTCCAGGGTCCGGGCCGCAATCCGTGGAACGTCGAGCGATGGTCCGGCGGTTCGTCGAGCGGTTCAGGCGCCGCGGTCGCCGGCGGCCTCGTCGCGTACGCGCTCGGATCCGAGACCTCAGGTTCGATCGGGACGCCGTCCGCGTACTGCGGCGTCACCGGCCTGCGTCCGACGTACGGACTCGTGAGCCGGCACGGCGCTATGGCGCTGTCGTGGACGCTCGACAAGATCGGGCCGATGGCGCGCAACGCAGACGACTGCGGCGTCGTGTTGGAAGCGATCGCCGGACCCGACACCGCCGACGCGACCGCGTCGGGTCGGCGCTTCAGACCGCTGGACACGCGCGCCGCCGCTGCGGCGGTCAAACGCGCGCGCGTCGCCTTCGCGGAGGAGGACATCGAAGACCACGCGTCGGCGGAAGCGAAGGGGGCACTCGAGCGGGGCGTGGCGGAATTCCGGAAGGTCGCACCCAAGTTCGCCCGCGCGGCGCTTCCCGCTCTTCCGTTCGGTCCGCTGGTGTCGACGGTGTACGCCGCTGAAGGCTCCACGATCTTCGCCGAGCTCATCGAGGGCGAGCGTTTCGAGGAGCTCGTGGACACCCGTCAGAAGGCGGGACTACGCGTGTCACTCGACATCCGCGCGCGCGACTACCTCCAGGCGATGCGTCTGCGCAACGCGGTCTCGGCCGCCTTCGCCGAGATCTTCAAGGTGGCGGACGTGATCATGTCGGTCGGCCGCACGATCACGGCTACGCCGATCACTCAGGCGCTGGATCAGCCCGGTCTCACCGCGAGCAATCCACAACAGACGAAGCGGCCCGGCAACACCGGGCTCATCGCCGCCGGGAATCTTGCTGGATTGCCCGCGATCTTCTTCCCCTGCGGTTTCGGGACCGATGCGATGCCCGTGGGCCTGCAGCTCGTCGGTCCGCCGTTCTCTGAGCCGCTGCTCGTCGCGCTCGCCTCCGCTTATCAACGTGCGACGGATCACCACACCAAACGTCCGAAGCCGTGAACCGCCAGCTCGCCCGGCCGGTGGCCATCGCGCTGATCGAACGCGATGACGAGATCCTTGTCTTCGAGGTCCCGGACGAAGTGAAGAAGGTTGTCGGCTGGAGATTGCCGGGCGGCACGATCGAGTTCGGTGAACGAGGCAGCGATACCGTCATGCGGGAGATCCGCGAAGAGCTCGGCGTCGATGTTGTCGACCCTATCTATCTTGGCACAGCCGAGAACATTTTCAGGTACCTCGGCGTCGTCGGACACGAGCTCGTTCGTGTGTACAAGGTCCGCTTTGCTGACGTGCGGTTGTACGAGCGGGATCGCTTCGACTGCGTCGAAGCGAATGGCGTGCCGTTCACTTGCATATGGAAGCCGATCGCCGAGTTTCGCGGCGGCGTGCCGCTGTACCCGGATGGTCTGCTCGAGCTGATCGCCTAGCAGACGGTTAGAGCGAGCGCGCGACCTCGCGCAGAGCGCGCACGCCGACGAGCTCGAACTCATACGGGAACATCACGTTCGCGTGATTGATCCCTCCGGCAGCGATCGCACGCAGACGCGTCCCGACCTCATCGGGCGTCCCCGCGATGATCGCCGGCCGCGCCCGGAGCCACTCGGCGCCTGACGTCTTCGTGCGCGCACCGAGCTCGCCCGAGATCTCATCGATCTCACGCTGCGTCGGCGCGACGAGCACCTGGATGAAGAGGCTGCGCTTCAGCGTCGCTGGATCGCGACCGACGGCCTTGCAGGCTTCAGGCAAAGCCACGTTCAGTTCGGCGACGCGCTGTTCGGCGGATTGGCCCGGATTCGAAAAGTTGAACCAGTTCCCGTACTTCGCGGCGATCCGCATCACTCGCGGTTTGGTGCCGCCGATCCAGATCGGAAGCGGCTTCTGCATCGGCTTTGGGGAGCAGACGGCGTCTTTGATGCGGTAATGCTTTCCGCGATAGGTCGACGTGGGCTCCGTCCACAGCCGCGTGCAGATCTCGAGCGTTTCCACAAGCTGGGTCACGCGCGTCGGCGCGTCAGGAAACTCGTAGCCGTAGGCCCTGTACTCAACTTCCTTCCAGCCGGCACCCACGCCGAACTCAAGGCGCCCGCCGGACATGTGGTCCACTCCGGCGGCGATCTTCGCGAGTAGTGCGGGGTTCCGGTACGACTGCGAAGTGACCATGGGACCGATGCGGATCTTCTTCGTGTCCACCGCGAGCGCCGCGAGCAGCGTCCACGCTTCGAGGCAGTCGGTCGCGACCGCATCCGCACCGAGGAACAGGTGGTCGGACACCCAGAGCGCTCGAAAGCCGGCGGTCTCCGCCTCACGCGCGATCCCGACCACGTCCGCGTAACTGAAGCCGAACTGCGGCTCGATCTGAACGCCCAGATCCATCAGCCGTTCTCCTCAGTGCGTCGTGATAGATCGTCCTCTTCGGCGGTGAGCCGGAACATCATGTGCCTTCCGGTCACGGTGAGCGTCGCGAGCATGAAGCCCGCGAAGGCCGCGACTCCGGCGTTGACGTACGGATCCATGCCGAGCGCGATCGCGTCGAACCCGAAGATGAGCGCTGCCCAGATCGCGAACGTCACCAGTGTCTCGCGCAGCTGGAACGTGATCGGCCGACGCGGCTCGCGGCGCGCTGGGCGCCGCTCCGGTGGGAGAGCGGATTCGGCCGCGAGCCGACGACGGCGATCCGCGCGCATCACCCTCGCCACCCACCACACGCAGACGACGAGCAGCGCGGCCTCGCCGACGGCGTTCAGCGGGTGCCCGACCGCGATCGACAGTGGGATGAACAGCAGCGCGCCGACCGCGACGATCGTGGCGAGTGTCGCGCTGCCGATGACGAGAAGGCGGCGCGCGTTCAAGATATGGCGCGGTCGAGCACCTCGACCACGTGGAGCACCTCGATGCGCGAACCGCGCGCTCGCAGCCCGGCTTCGATCTGCAGCATGCAACCCGGGTTCGCGCTGATGACGGCGTTCGCTCCCGTCGCGAGGATCGAGTCCACCTTCCGCGAAAGCAGCCGGTCGGCGTAGTCGGGCTGGGTGATGTTGTACGAGCCCGCACTCCCGCAGCAGACATCCGCGTCGGCCATCTCGAGGAGCTCCAGGCCACGTACGCGCGACAGGAGGTCGCGCGGTTGCTTGCGGATGCCTTGTGCGTGCGCGAGGTGACACGGATCTTGGTAGGTCGCCCGGAGGTCGAGTCGCCCGAGTCGCTCGCCGGAAATCTCGGCGAGGTACTCGTTCACATCGCGCACTTTGGCCGCGAACGTCGCGGCCCGCTCGCGCCACGCCTCATCATCGCCGAGCAGGCTGCCGTAGCCCTTGAGCTGAGCGCCACATCCGGCGGCGTCCACGACGACCCAGTCGACGTCCGCTGACTCGAACGCCGCGATGTTGCGACGCGCGAGTGCCCGGGCGTCCTCGCGCTCGCCGGCATGCGCGTGCAGCGCGCCGCAGCATGTCTGAGCCGGCGCGTCGATCACCGCGATGCCCTGTCGCGCGAGGATCCGCGCCGCTGCGGTATGCACGTCCCCGTACGCGACGCGCATCACGCAGCCGAGCAGGAGCGCGACGCGCGCTCGCGGAGTGGGCGGCGGGGCAGGCGCGCGATAGCGCGGTCGACCGAACGGCGGATAGAGCGCCTCGAGACGACGAAGGCCGCGCGGTAGCAAGCGCATTGCGCCGGTCGCGTGGAGCAGCGAACGCACGCCGAGCCGCTGGTACAGGCCAAGGACGAGTGCGGCGCGCGCGAGCGAGGACGGATCCGCGAGCACGCCCAGCGCCAGGCGGCGCAGCCGACCGGCGAGTCCGCCGCGTCGCGGGCGTGTCTCGTCGGCGATGACCGTGCGCGCCGCCTCGATGAGATGCCCATACGGAACGCCCGACGGACAGACGACCTCGCAGGCGCGGCAGGCAAGGCAGCGGTCCAGGTGCAGGCGTGTCGTGTCACTTGTCGGCCCGCCCTCGAGCATGTTGAGCATGAGATGGATCCGCCCGCGCGGGGACTCGGTCTCGAGTCGCGTGATCTGGTACGTCGGGCAGGCCTCCAGGCACATCCCGCAGTGGATGCACTGGCGAAGGCCCGGCTCGACCTCCCGCAGTGCCGCGACCGTCACGTGGACGAGGCTAACGGCACGCGGCCCGGCGCGAGGACGCCGTGTGGATCGAAGCGCTGCTTCAGCGAGCGGGCGATCGCGAGCGGGACCCGCGGCCGACCCCACGCGCCACCGACCGCGCGCTTGAACTCAGGTGTGCCGCGCTCGACGACGAGAGCACCGTCCGCGGCCTCGACGTTCGCCCGCATGCGCGTGAACGTCTCGGGACGGGTTGCATCGAGCAGAAAGGCGATGCCGCTCCCGGGATAGGCCACGGCGCTCGACAGATCGAGGCCGTCCGGGGGCTCGTGACCGCCGGGCCAACCCGCGCGCGCGACCCGGTCCATCGCCGCCGGGAGCGACGCGATCGTCTCCCACACGGTCGCATCGGCGCTCGTCGCGCCGGCTCGTTCGCGCACCGCTTTCGCTACGCGTTCGACCGCGTCGTGTGGCCCGCTCACGCGAACGAACACGCTCGCACGCGCGTCGCCGCAGCCCTCGGCGGCGGCGCCCGTCACGATCGCGAGTGCGTCGAGAGGCAGGTGCGTCGCCCGGAGCTCGGCCGCGATGCGCAACGCCTCGCGCAGGTCGCTCGCGGTCGCGCGCAGCGTCGCCGTCCTTTCGGGCAGCGCCACGAGCTTGAGCGTGATTTCGGCCAGTGCGACGAGCGTCCCGTAACTGCCGCTGTACAGGCGCGTCATGTCGTACCCCGTGACGTTCTTCACGACGCGTCCGCCGGCGTGCGTGATGGTTCCGTCGCCGAGGACGGCGGTGCAGCCGATGATCCAGTCGCGCGGGTGCAGGTATCGGAGACGCGACGGACCCGCCGCCGCGCTCGCGATCGTGCCGCCCACCGTCGCCCGCTCGGGGTAGGGCGCCTCGACCGGCCAGCGCTGGCCGCTGGGGCCGAGCGCGCTCGCGAGCTCCGCGAGCGTTGTTCCCGCGCGAACCGTGCAGACGAGATCCGCGGGCGAATGCTCGACGACGCCGGAAAGGCCGGTCAGGTCCACCGCGGTGTCGTAGCGGTCCGGCACGTCGCCGACACCGATCCGCGTGCCGCCGCCCCAGAGGACGACGGCCTCGCGCGCGCGATCGGCCGCGGTGATGATCGCGCTGAGCCCCTCGGTCGTGCCTGGCCGCTCGACACGCCTCGGCAGCATGCCGTCGAGCGTGCGCTCCGCCAGCGCGACCTCCGTTGCTACACCCACATGCCCTCCGCGAGACCCCGCTTGATGCGCTCGGTCGGGATGTCGGCACAGATCGAGCCACCCGGGAAGATCTTGCCGGGGTTCATCATGCCGTTCGGGTCGAACGCGCTGCGGGCGCGCTGCATGGCCTCGAGGTCCTCGGGTCCGAAGACCCAGAACATGAAGTGGTTCTTCTCGAGCCCGATCCCGTGCTCGCCCGAGAGCGTGCCGCCCGCGTCGATCGCGACCTTCAGGATCTCCGCGCTCGCCTCCATCACGCGCTCGATCGGCTCCACCGCGCCGTCGAACAGCAGCACCGGATGGAGATTGCCGTCGCCGATGTGGAACATGTTCGCGATCACATACCCGTACCGGTCGGCGATCGCGTTCACTTTCGCGAGTACCTCGGGCAGCTTCGAACGCGGAACGACCGCGTCGTGGAGATAGTTGTTCGGGCGGATGCGCGCGAGCGCTGGATAGCCCAGCTTCCGTGCCTTCCAGAGCAGCTCGCGTTCGGCCGGCGTCGCGGCCGTCCGCACCCCGAACGCGCCGCGCGCCTCGCAGACCGCGACGATGGCCGACGCCGCCGCCTGTGTCTCTTCGCGCAGCCCCTCGACCTCGACGAGCAGTAGCGATCCGGCCTCCTCGGGCAGATGCGCGTCGAACGCCGCGTTCACCGCCTGGATCGTCGTGCGGTCGAGCATCTCCATCGCCGCCGGCACGATGCCGCGCGCGATGATCTCGCTCGCGGCGCGCGCGCCCGATTCGACGTCATGGAACAGCGCGACGAACGTCCGTGTGTCCTCGGGGACGGGTAGCAGCCGCACCCACGCCTTGGTGACGATGCCGAGCGTTCCCTCGCTGCCGACGATGAACGGCACACAGTCATAGCCCGGCAGGTCCGCGGTGCACCCTCCGAAGACGGCGATCTCGCCGTCGGGCAGGACCATCTCGATACCGAGGACGTGGTTCACGATCGAGCCGTAGCGGAGCGCGTGCGGACCGCCCGCGTTCGTGCCGATGTTCCCGCCGATCGTCGACACGCGTTGGCTCGCCGGATCGGGCGCGAAGAAGAGACCGGCCTCGCGCGCCGCCGCGCTGATCTGCAGGTTGGGGACGCCGGGCTCGACGAGCGCCGTCTGGCCGACGGCATCGATGGCGAGGATCCGTCGGAGCCGCGATGTCGCGATGACCAGCGCGCCGCCGCAGGCGATCGTGCCACCGGAGAGACCGGTGCCTGCGCCGCGCGGTACGACCGCGATGCCGGCCCGCGACGCGGCCTTCACGCACGCGCCGATCTCCTCCGCGGTGCCGGGGACCACGACCGCGATCGGCGGATGGCGATCGAAGCCCGCGTCGTATTCGAACACGCGCAGGTCGTCGGGCCGCCAGAACACGTGCTCAGGACCGCAGATCGCGACGAGCTCGGAAACAAGATCGCGTCCCGCGGTCAGGCTGCGCTCCGTCGGGTCTCCGCAGCGGCGATCGCCGCCTCGATGACGGCGAAGTCCTTCGCGTCGAGCTCGTGGACGTTGCCCTGGAACGCGAGCCGCCAGTGTTGGGTGGGCCAGCGCTTCACATGCGCAAGCTTCGCGATCAGCGACTCGGCCGCGATCGCGCGATCCGGACCCACGGCGTGGTCCTTCTTGATCTTGAATCGCCACGGGTACGTGTCACCCGGCCTCGAGCTCCTCGATACCCAGATGGGCTCGGCGCCCTCGAAATATGGCGACGTGATGGTGGCGGTCGCCGCGAACGACTGGATGCCGGTGAGGTACCAGCAGACGCGATCGCCGGGCGCCATGCGCTCGGCCTTGCGGCGGTGGCGGCTCTTCACGCCCTGCTGCGTGAACCGGAGCGTGCGCGTGCGCTCGTAGTTCTCGGGGCTGGTCACGATCATCCAGTACGTCACGCGTGGTCCTGCTCAATCTCTCGGCTTCGCCGAGGAGACGCGCTCAAGGCTGGTGGGTTCGCTCCTCGCGCACGCTCGCTTCGCTCGCTGAACAGGGGCCCCTCCCCCTGAGCCGCTCGTCGCTCAAGCATGATCTTCGATCCACACCGCGCCGTCGTCGGAGTGCTCCTTCTTCCAGATCGGCACGATCGTCTTGAGCTCGTCGATGGCGGCGCGCGCCGCTGCGAACGCGGCGTCGCGATGCGGCGCCCCCGCGGCGACGATGACCGCGATCTCGCCGATGGCGAGGTCGCCGACGCGGTGGTGCATCACGAGGCGTAGCGGCGCGTAGCTGGTCTCGAGGCGCTGCGCGATCTCACGCATCTTCGCCTCGGCCATCTCCGCATAGGCCTCGTACTCGAGATGCGTGACCACCTTCCCGCGGCTGCGGTCGCGCACCGTGCCGAGGAACACGACGACGCCGCCGAATCCCGAGTCGCGCACCGCCGCAAGCGCATCATCGACCGACAGCGGCGAGGCCGAGACGGCGATCGGTGCGACGGTCATGGCACCGCCCGACACGGGCGGGATGAGAGCGACCTCGTCGCCATCCGCGAGCGGCTCCTCGGGCGTGACGTACTCGTGGTTTCGCGCGATCACGACCTGACGGCCTTCGGCGATGAGCGGATGGTCCTTCAGGATGTTGAAGATCGCGTCCTTCACCTTCGCTCCGGGTGGCAGATCGAGCTCGATCTGACCAACGCCGGCAGCCTCCCGATACGACGCGAACAAGCGCACCAGCACGCGCATTCTTCGGAGTCTATTCAGTGCGAGAATTCAACGGGCATGGACGCGGCCGAGGCTCTTCGAGGCGCCGTCATCGCGTTCGTTCTGGTGATCGCGAACGGATTTTTCGTTGCCTCGGAGTATTCCTTCGTCCGGGTCCGCGCCACGCAGCTGGATGAGCTGGCGCGGGCTGGTAGCGTGCGCGCGAAGCTCGCGGCGCGCATCGCCGATCGGCTCGACAGCTACATCTCCGCGGCTCAGCTGGGCATCACGCTCGCCTCACTGGCGATCGGGTGGATCGGCGAGCCCGCGATCGCGGCGCTCGTCGCACCGATCCTCGGCTGGCTGCCGGAGCCGCTGTTCCATCTCGTCGCCTTCGCGCTCGCGTTCGGGGCGATCACCTATGCGCACATCGTGATCGGCGAGCTCGCGCCGAAATACCTCGCCATCCAGCGCGCCGTACAGCTCGCGCTGCTGTTCGCGTATCCCTTTGACCTCTTCTACCGTCTCGTCTACCCCATCAACTGGTTCGTGAACAGCAGCGCGAACTCGCTGCTGCGCTGGATCGGCATCACGCCGCGCGCGGACCTGAACGTCCACAGCGACGAAGAGCTCCGGATGCTCGTCGCCGCATCGGCGCGCCAAGGCGTGCTCCAGGAGAGCGAGCGGCTCATCGTCGGGAACGCGCTCGATTTCGCCGACACGCTCGTTCGTCAGGTGATGGTCCCGCGCACCGAGATCGTCGCCGTGCCGGAAGAGCTCGACCTCGCCGGGCTCATCGCGGTGGCGCGGCAACATCGTCTTTCGCGCTTCCCGGTGTACCGCGACGACCTGGACCACATCGTGGGCGTCGTCCACGTCAAGGATTTGGTCGGCGTGGACCGCAGCTCGCGGGCCAAGGCCCACGACATCATGCGGCGAGTGCCGGCGATCCCCGAGACGCTACGCCTGGACCAGGCGCTCGCGGAGTTCCGGCGGCAGCACGCCCAGCTTGCGATCGTCATCGACGAGTACGGCGGGACGGCGGGCCTCGTGACGCTCGAGGACGTGCTGGAGGAGCTGGTCGGCGAGGTCGGCGACGAGTTCGAGAAGGACACGTCGCCGCCGATCCGCGAGGAGGCGCCCGGGACCTACGTCGTCGACGGCCTGGTCGGCCTCGCCGAGCTGCGTGAGCGTCTGCACCTCGCGCTCACCGACGAGCCGTACGACACGGTCGGCGGCATGGTGTTCGGTCGGCTGGGCCGCGTTGCGCAGGTCGGCGACTCCGTCGAGGTCGAGGGGTACCGCTTCCAGGTCACCGGCGTCGATGGTCGGCGCGTGTCGCAGGTCCGCGTGCAGCGTGCGCGACCACCGCGGAAGGCCGCCTGACCTCGTTGATCAAACCGTTACCAGTCCGTAACGAGCTGCCCGCCGCTTGACCGCTGGCACGTGCGTTGCTTGTAGGTAGCACGTGCTTGATCTGTTGACCAACGACAGCGTGATCTTCATCTTCGGGGCAGTCGGTCTGGCAACGACGGCCGTCTCGATCATCCGCGACGCCCGCAACCAGCGCGAGAGCGTCGCCCAGACCCGCGTGCCCGTCGTCGCGGACCGCGCCGGCGAGTCTTAGCCGCCCCCGAACAGCGAGCGGACGAACCCGGCGAGCGCCTCCCATCGCTGGACCCAGTACTGCTGCGCCCTGGGGTCCAGCAGCACGAACAGTCCCGTGGCCGCCGCCGTGACCAGCCCCGTCATCAGGACGAAGGAGACGACGCTGCTTCGTCCTGACAGCTTCTGGTCGGTCACGCGCGGCCGGCGCTCCGCAGTCGCGCTACCAGGTTGTCCAGCCGAGCCCTCGAGATCGTGAGGAACTTCGCCAGGTTCTGCCGGTCGCTTTCCGGGATCGTGAGCTTGCCGTCCTCGCCCACGGCCCGCGACAGCTCCGCGAGCGCCTCGTTCAGCTTGCGCGTCGCCGTGATGAGCGCGTCGTCCCGCAATGCGGGGATGGCTGGCTCGGCCTTCGCGCTTCTCGCCTGCGGGTTGAGGATCCGCTCGACGCGGTCGTGCAGGCGGATGAGCGTCAGTTGCCCGGCGAGGATCTGTTTCGCGAGCGAGCGACGACGTCGCTTGTCCTCGAGCTTCATCAGCTCGTACGCCGCCGAAAGCGTGTCATACCGCTTCGCGACCATCTCGCGCACGTCGTCCGGTGCGCTCGCGAGGCGCAGCCGGTTCTCGACGTAGCCCTTGTCCTTGCCAAGCTTCCCCGCGAGCTGGCGGATGGAGTATCCGAGCTCGTCGGTCATCTTCTTGTAGATCACCGCCTCATCGAGGGGCGAGAGGTCCTCGCGCTGGAGGTTCTCGATGAGCGCGATCTCGAGGGCGGTCGCGTCGTCGAAGCGCTCGACGATCGCCGGGATCGTTTCCTTGCCTGCGATCTTCGACGAACGCCAGCGCCGTTCGCCGGCGATGATCTCGTACTGATCCCCTGACGGTCGGACGAGGATCGGCTGGAGCACTCCGTGCTCCTTGATCGACGCCGCGAGCTCCTGCAGCGTTTCCTCGTGCCAGGTCATGCGGGGCTGCGACGGGTTCGGGACGACCTTCTCGAGCGGTAGTTCGCGCACCGCTGTCGGCGTCCGTGCCGCGAGAAGGCTGATGATGCCGGGCTGCGCGTTCGACTCCTGCTGGAAGATGCGGCTGCCGGCGTCGCGGAACGATTTCTTGCTGTGAGAAGCGGGACTACTTGTGAGCACCGATCACCTCCCTCGCGAGGTCGGCGAAACTCTTCGCCGCGTCGGACCTGGGTTCGTAGACTCCGATCGGCACGCCCGCGGTGGGCGCCTCGCCGATCTTCACTGACTGACGGATGACGGTCTCGAAGACCTGATGATCTCCGAGCTCGCGCAGCGAGTCGAGCATGTCGCGTCCGAGGATCGTGCGCGAGTCGTAGAACGTCGGCAGCAGTCCGAGCACTTTCAACTTCGGATTGAGCCGGGCCTGCACGGTCTTGATGATCTTGAGAAGCGCGGCGACGCCTTTGAGCGCGTAATACTGCGTTTGTACCGGGATGATCACGCCGTTCGCCGCGACGAGCGCATTGAGCGTGAGCAGTCCCAGGGTCGGCGGGCAGTCGATGAGGATGTAGGCGTAGCGCTGGACGACGTCCTGGCTGAGCTTGTCACGCAGGGCCATCTCGCGACCGATCGCGTTGAAGAGCTCTACTTCCGCGGATGAAAGCTCGAGCGTCGCTGGCGCGACGTCGAGGTTCCTGGTCTTCGTCGGTCGGATGATGGACGTGAGCTTGAGGTCGGGGTCGATCAAGACATTCGCGATGTTCTTGTCGACCGTGTTCAAGTCGATACCGAGACCGACGGTGAGATTCGCCTGCGGATCGAGATCGAGGCACAGAACGCGATGACCGAGCGACGCGAGCGCGCCGCCCAAGTTGATGGTGCACGTCGTTTTTCCGACGCCACCCTTCTGGTTCGCGACCGCGATGACCGTTCCCACGCGCTTCCTCCCGTCGTTTCCGTCCCCGGAACGACGCGCACGTGCGGAAGCGGTGCACGTGACTCCCCTCGCGGCGCCCGACCTAGCATAGCCCGACTTTTGCAAAGACAACGTACAGACGGCGGGGAACGGTTCGCCGGAGGCGCCACGTCCCGGTCTCGGCTGGCGGAGTCAGCCCGTTTTCGAGCTCAGAGGGTCACGTAGGCGGCGGTGCCGATGACGATCCCGCTCACGATGCCGATGACGATGAAGACAACGATCACGGCAACCACCACCGCGACGGTGTAGCTCATCGCCTTCTCCGCTGGGACCTTCATGACCGCCGGTAGCCCGAGGTAGAGCAGGTACAGGCCGTAGATACCGAGGATCGAGAGGGGGCTGAGGGCGGGTATCAGCGCGAAGATCCCGGCGACCCACTGCGCTGTGCTCGAGTAGGCCGAGACCTTGAAGGCCTGGGTCAGGTCGCGAGTTCCGCCATACCGCGGCGCAAAGTAGTCGATCACCCTGGCCACGACGTACGTTCCGAGTAGGGACAGGCCGAAACTGACGATCGCGCCGACGATCGCGTTGGTGATCGGCACCCGAACCGCGCCGAGGATCGGTTGGTTCGTGCCGATGAGGGCCCCACCGATGGCGTTCGCCACCGGCCCGATGGCCGCGAGCGGGATCACATAGGACCGAAAGACCGTCGCGATATCGGTCTTCTCTGCCGCGATGACGGGCCACTCCTGCTTCGGCTTCATCAGGATCGCCTTGACGCGATCGACCAGGGCCACAGACTTGACCCCCTCGGCTGACGACATGACGTGATCCTCCCTCAGAGGCCTGAAGCGGCCGCCATCGCGGCCGCGCTACGGCCTTCGTCGCAGATAATGCGCCTGGTGGCTGTCACGATGTCAGCCCGGATGGCTCGGCGACATCTCGTGCGGGCCCGTATCGCTTCGCTCACGGGCCCGTCGTCGGGCTGTTGCGACCATACGATGGTCGCGCAGCCCTCCTAGGGCCCGTAGCTCAGAGGTCTAGAGCGGCGGACTCATAATCTGCTGGTCCTTGGTTCGAATCCAAGCGGGCCCACCGGTCACGGCGACGGGCCAACGCCTCGGGAGGGTGCTCTGAGCGTCTCGCTCGCGGACGTCGAGCACGCCCGTGACGTCGTCAAGACGCACATCACCCGAACACCGCTCCTTACCAGCCGTTCGCTCGGTGAGCGCATCGGCGCGCGAGCCTTCCTGAAGGCCGAGAATCTCCAGCGCACCGGTTCGTTCAAGCCCCGCGGTGCCGTGCACGCGATCCTCGGCCTCAGCGACGCGCAGCGCGCGAACGGGATCGTGACGATGAGCGCCGGCAACGCCGCTCAGGCCATCGCCTACGCCGGCCGCGCGGTCGGCGCGAAGGTGACGGTCGCGATGCCCCAGTCCGCGCCGAAAACGAAGGTCGAGGCGACCCGTGGCTACGGCGCGCAGATCATCTTCGCCCCGGACATGCTGGGCCTCCGTGCCCTCGTCAAGGAGATACAGGAGCGCCAGGGCTCTTACTTCCTTCATCCGTATGACGACGACGGGATGATCGCCGGCCACGGCACCTGCGCCCTGGAGGTCCTCGACGATCTTCCGGACGCCGACCTGTTCGTGGTGGGCGTCGGCGGCGGCGGTCTGATCTCCGGCATCGCGGTCGCCGTGACGGAGAAACGCCCGCGTGCGCGTGTGGTCGGTGTCGAGCCGGAAGGGGCCAACGCCGTGCGGAGGGCGCTCGACGCCGGGGCGCCGGTGCCGCTGGAGCGCGTTCAGACCGTCGCCGACGGCCTCGCGGCTCCGATCGCGGGCGTTCGCAATCTCGAGATCATCCGTCGCAGGGTCGCGGACGTGGTCGTCGTATCGGACGATGTGATCGTGGAAGGCGTGCGTTTCCTCGCGTCACGCGCCAGGCTGGTGGCGGAGCCCGCTGGAGGCGCGGCCGTCGGTGCGCTCCTCGCCGGGCGCGTCGCTGTTCGGCCCGGCGAGAACGTCGTCGCCGTCGTGTCGGGCGGTAACGTCGATCTGTCGCGTCTGGCCGAGTTCTTCACGGCGTGAAGCGCGCCGTCCTGTACGCCGACGGCGCGGCGCGCGGCAACCCTGGTCCCGCCGGTTCGGGTGCCGCATTGGTCGACGAGAACGGACGCGTCGTCGTAGAGGCGATGCGCCATCTCGGTCATGCGACGAACAACGTGGCCGAATACACCGCGCTGATCATCGGCCTCGAGGCGGCGCGCAAACATCACGTCGAAGATCTCGAGGTTCGCATGGACTCGAAGCTCGTCGTCGAGCAGATGAATGGGAAGTGGCGCATCCGGCACCCGAACATCCGTCCCCTTGCGCTCCGGGCGGGTGAGCTGCTCGCGCTGTTCCCCAAGCGGAGCATCCGTCACATTCCGCGCGAACAGAATTCGATCGCGGACCTCCTCGCGAACCGTGCGATCGACGAGGCGCGATGAGCGAGAGCGAGGACCCGCTCGCCTCGCTCGTCACGCGGAGCGTGGGCGGCGATGTCCAGGGCGTGCGCGCCGAGGAGCTCGTCGCGGAGGACGGGCTCGAGCGCAAACGTCTGCGATTCACACGCGACGGTCACGCGACGACCGCGCTCTTCGAGCGAAGTCCGAGGGGCATCGTCATGGAGGCACAGGTCCTGCCGTTCCTCGCGCGCAAAACTCCGCATGTGCCGCGCGTCCACTCGCGCGGGATCCCGCCGGCGCATACGTCGCTCGGCCCGTGGCTCCTGCTGGAAGACCTCGGCGATGCCGCGAACGCGTGCGACGGTGATGCGACCGACGTCATTCGCGCGAAGATCGCGGTCGAGCGCGCCGTCGCGGCCGACGGTCCGGCGCTACGCGCGCTCGGCGTCCCGGTCCGCACCCCCCTGGACGTCGTGCGCCAGGAGAGCGGCGACGCGAACGCCGAAGAGGCCGCGGTCGAGCTCGGTGCTTGGCCGGTCGCACTGGTGCACGGCGATCTCACCTGCGAGCGCGCTCGGCGGGCCGAACGCGGCGTCGTACTGATGCGCTGGTCCGCGGCGCACCTGGGCTGCGGTCTGCTCGACGCCATTCGTCTCGCCGCCGACCTGCGCGAACGCGGACGCACGCGCGACGCGGACGTGATCATCGAAACATACGTCGCCGAGGGCGGCGGGCCGACCGATGACGCGCTCGTGCGCGCGGCGAAGCGGATGGATGCCCTCCTTCGCGATGCTCGCCGCCGTTAGAATGGTGGTCCGAGCAGGCCAGACGGTCGCGGCGGCGAAAGCCGTCGAGGAAAGTCCGGACTCCACAGGGCAGGGAAGCGGGTAACACCCGTCCGCCGCGAGGCGAGGACCAGCGCCACAGTGACGATCCGCGCAAGCGGGTGAAACGAGGCAAGCTCTTCCCGGAGCAAGGCGATGTATGGGGGCGATGGCGTGGCCCGCGCCGTCCCCGGGTGCGCCGCTAGAGGCGGAGGGTGACCTCCGTCCCAGAGAGATGACCGTCCACGACGGGATCCGGCTTATTGGCCTGCTCGGGTCTTCATCCAGAATCGATCCCGCGCCGTACTGTGGCTGTACACGAGGAGGTGTCTATGCGTCTTCTTGCGGGTCTCGCTGCCGGGGTGCTCGTTCTGAGCGCCTGCGGGAGCGCTGCCGTCGCTCCGACCGCGTCTCCGACCGTCGCGGCCACACCCACGCCGACCCCGGCCCCGACCCCACAGCTCAAGTTCGTCTTCACGGCCGACCTCAAGCCGTCGAATGAGGTTCCCCCGATCACCACCCCCGAGGCTTCGTGCTCGGGCAAGGGCACGTTCACGCTGACCACGACCAAGGACGCGAGCGGCACCATCACCGCGGCCAACGCGTTGTTCGAGACCGACATCACCGGCTGCCCGACCAGTACGGCGATCAACATCGGACACATCCACAAGGGCGCCGCGGGCGTCAACGGCAACGTCGTCGTGAACTCCGGACTTGCGGCCGGCGAGCTCACACTCACTGCCGGCGCGGGGAAGATCAACAAGACGCAGCCCGTTGTCGATCCGGCCCTCGCCACCGACATCATCGCCAACCCGGCGAACTACTACATGAACTGGCACTCCACGCTGGCTCCTGGAGGAGTCATTCGAGGTCAGCTCGTCAAGATGTAATCGCGCCGCTTCGCGGCGCTCATCTGCTTGGCGTGTGGCTTCGTGACGCCGAAGTAGCGAACGTCCGTCCTCCGCTGGAACGCCCCTTGGTCTCGGCCGAGGGGCGTTCGCGTAAGAGGCGCGAACTGCGCGCAAGCGACCGCCGCATCGCCCATGGCACGCACCTTGCGAGCCACACGCGGCAAAGGAGGTGCGGGCAATGCTGTGGACCATCGTCCTGGTCCTTCTCGTCCTCTGGTTGCTCGGCGTCGTGGCACTGCCCACGGCAGGCGCGCTCATCCACATCCTGCTTGTGATCGCCCTCGTCGTGCTCATCTTGCAGTTGCTCAGCGGCCGACGAGTCGCGCTTTAGCACGGTGCTGAAACGGGCGAGGGGTGACCTTCGCCCGTTTTCTTCGTCGGTCTCGAGGCGTTGACGGCCCACACTCTCGTTGCTATCGTGCCCCACTGGCACGCTCACCGCGTGACACGCTGAAAGGAAGTGGCGCAGTGCTCATCGACGCAAATGCGCGCACCGGTAACGCCGGCGGAATTGTTCCGCGGCGGAGCCTGCCCACTACCCGAATGGTCTAGCGACCCGACTCCCGCTTCGTGACCTTCGGACCGTGGGCATCGAGAGGGACCCACGGTCTTTTGGTTCCAAGAAAACGACGGGAGAAACGAAGTGGCCACGCTGACAGCGACCCGACCAGAAGTCATACGAACGCCCGGCCGCGACGCGCTCGTGGCCAGGGCGGTCACCAAAACGTTCAAGTCGTCGCGCGAGGGCGTCCGGCGAGCGGTCAACGACGTCTCGCTGCGAGTGATGCGGGGCGAGATCTACGGCTTGCTCGGCGCCAACGGCTCCGGGAAGTCGACGCTCATCCGGATGTTCTCGACGCTCCTCACACCTGACGAGGGCGAGGTGCGCGTGTTCGGGCTCGACATCCGCGCGGACGAGGATGCCGTGAAGCGGCTCATCAATCGCGTCTCCGTCGAAGCGTCGTTCTTCAAGAAGCTCTCGGCGATGGAGAATCTCGTCTACGCGGGTCGTCTGTACGGCGTGGCCCCCGACGAGTCGCGCGCGAAGGCGCTGGTGATCCTGCGCCGTCTCGGCGTCGACATCGACCGCCTCAACGAGCCACTCGAGAAGCTCTCGCGGGGGATGCAGCAGAAAGTAGCGATCGCGCGCGCCTTCCTGACCGCTCCGACGCTGCTGCTCCTCGACGAGCCGACGACCGGGCTCGATATCCGCAGCAAGCGCGAGGTGCAAACGTTCGTGCGAGACCTCCGCGATGAGCACGACGCCACCATCGTGCTGACGACTCATGACCTCGATGAGGCCGAGCGTCTTTCCGATCGCATCGGCATCCTTCACGACGGACGTCTCGTGGCCGAGGGCACGGCCGACGAGCTCCGCGCGCGTCACGGCGCCACGGCGCTCGAGGACGTCTTCATGTCGGTGACCGGCCGGCGTCTGGACGAGGCCGATGCGGTGGCCGAGGACAAGACGAAGTGATGACCCAAATGGGCGGCCAGCTCGGACTCGCTTACGCATTCGTCGAGCGCGAGATCGCGCTCTCGAAGCGTTACTGGGCGTGGGAGCTGGTCTGGCTCGTCTACGGCATCGTCACGTCGCTCTCGGTCGCCTACATCGGCCTCGCGGCGCCGGCGATCAGCGGCGGCGTGGTCGATCCCGCGGCGGTGTCGCACTTCGTGCTCTATCTGCTCGTCGGCACCATCGCCTGGCGGTTCCTCGGGATCATCTTCGAGAACATCGGCGAGGTCATCGCCTGGGAGCGCTGGGAGGGGACGATCGAGTACACGTTCATGTCGCCGGTGCCGCGCTTCACGCACCTCATCGGCATGTGCGGCGCGACGCTCGTGCGCGCGACCGCGTTCAGCGTCGCGATCCTCGGCGCGGTCACGCTCTTTGTCCCCGTGGACCTCTCGCACGCGAATGCGCTCTCCGCGGTCGTGCTGCTCCTGGTAGGAGCGATGGCGTTCGTGGGACTCGGCATCGCATCGGCCTCGTTCCCGCTGCTCTGGACCGAGAAGGGCCTGCAGATGGCCTACATCGTCCAAGCCGTCGTGCTACTTGTCTCAGGCGTCTATTACCCGGTCGATGTTCTCCCGGGTTGGATGCAGGCGCTCTCGACGATCTCGCCCGCGACCTATGTGATCCGCGGCATGCGCGCGGCCCTGCTCGACGGCGCCGACCTCGCGACGCTGTGGCCCGAGGTCTGGCCGGCGCTCCTCGTCGGCGTCCTCTCGGTGCCGCTGGGCCTTCGCCTCTTCGTCGAGGTCGAACGGTACGCGAAGCGCACCGGCCGGCTGAAGCGGAGCGGCTAGTGGGGAAGCTCCACTTCCGCGACGCGACGCTCGACGACGCCGCCTTCTACGCGGACGTCCACAGCGCCGTCCGTCCGACGCGACCGACCGATCCGGTCGTCGAACGCTACTGGTGGCAGCAGCCCGACGACACGTACATCGCACGCCGGTGGGTCGTGCAGCGCGACGGACGTGACATCGGTGTCGCGACATTCGACCATCCGGCGTGGGCGCGGCTTCGCGAACCGCACGGCGGCATCGGCGGCGAGCTCCTGCCGGCCGAACGCGACAGGCCGACGCTGGACGCAGTCCTCGCGGAGATCGAGCGCCGCCTCATCGCGGACGGCGCGAAGCGCATCGCCGTCCGTGCGTACGAGGACGATGAGCTGCGCATCGCGACGATCGAGGGGCGCGGCTTCCACACCGACCGTCTCCATCGGCGCTGGATGCTGGATCTGCAGCAGAACCGCGAACGTATCGCGACCATGGCAGATGAGTCGCGCGCCCGCATGCGCTCCGATGGGATCCGGATGCTTACCTTGGATCAGGACGCAGACCCGGAGAAGTACCGAAGGGTCTGGCGGCTGAACGAGGAAGCCGTGCAGGACGTGCCGACGACGCTGCCGAACGTGGACGAGTCCTTCGAGGACACCATGCGGTGGCTCCGCGCACCGGACATGCACGACGAGCGGTTCTGGATCGCCCGTGAGGGCGACGACATCGTCGGCGTCTCTGTCCTCGCGTACCCGCCGGTGCGCGGAGTGGTTGGCACGGCCTGGACCGCGACGGCCCGCAAGGTGCGTGGCCGCGGTATCGCACGCGCGCTGAAATGCGAGACTTTGATGCAGGCGGTCGCGTTCGGCGTCGATCGCGTCCAGACCGGCAATGACGGCGCCAACGATCCGATCCTCCACATCAACGAGTCGATGGGCTACCGCCCGTGGGTCGCGAGCATCAACTTTCTGAAGACCGAGATTTCCGCGGGCTAACGCTCAGCCTTGCGCGGTGGCTCCGTGTTCCGCTGGGGGTAGGGGATCGGGATGAACTCCACGCCGGGGCGCCGCTGGCTGGTCTGCGGGTAGAGGTCCATGAGGTCGTACACCGAGCGCGGGAGCTCCGTACCGACGGTGAGGCCGAGCTTCGTCAGCGCCTCGACGTCGAGCGGATAGTCGTGCGTCCATTGCCCGTCCGCGAGCGTGCTCGCGATGCGCTCCGCGTCCGCTTCCGTGTGATGCTCCTCCAGGAGCCTACGGACCGTCGCGTGCACCTGACGCAGCGCCTTCTCCGCGAGGTCGCCGAGGATGAGCGTCGTGTCCTCGCGGTTGGGATTGGGTTGTGACAGCGCTTTCATCACCGAGGCCGCGGCGAAAGACGACTGCGCGGTGCCCAGCTGCGGATCGACCGGACCCAGTACGGCGTTCGCGTCCATCACGATCTCGTCGGCGGCCAGCGCGATGAGCGTCCCGCCGGACATTGCGTAGTGCGGGACGAAGACCGTCACTTTTCCCTGGCGCCGTTTGAGGGCGTAGGCGATCTGCTCAGACGCGAGGACGAGCCCACCGGGCGTGTGCAGGAGGAGATCGATGGGCATGTCGGGCGGCGTGAAACGGATCGCGCGCAGCACGTCCTCGGAGTCCTCGATGTCGATGTACCGCGCCACGGGGAAGCCGAGGATGCTCATCGTCTCCTGGCGATGGATCATCGTGATGAGGCGCGAGTGGCGCGTCTGCTCGATCGCCCGGATCGCAGCCTGACGGCGCAGGGCGAGCATCCGTTTCTGCAGCAGTGGGATGAAGAACTGCGCGATGAAGAAGAGAAAGAAGATCGAGTTCAGGTCGAACACGGGCGCAGCATGCTCCAATCGGGCTGGCACGGCGAGTGCGGCAGCGCGGCGCGACGGGAGGTCTGTTCATGCATGAGATCGACGCCGATATGGCGCTCGCTGTCTTACGTGTCATCACCGGACTGGTGCTTGCGGGCCACGGCGCGCAGAAGGCCATCGGCGCCTTCGGCGGCCAGGGTCTCGTGGCGTGGACCGGGGCCGCGGACCGCATGCGGTTTCATCCAGCTCGCTTCTGGGCGTATGCATCGGCGTACGGCGAGCTCCTCGGTGGAGTCGCATTCGCGGTGGGCTTCCTCACGCCCCTCGCAGCCGCGGTGCTTGCGGTCGACATGCTCGTCGCGATCTGGAAAGTTCACTGGGCGAAGGGGTTCTGGGTCACGAAGGGTGGCTATGAGTACGCCCTCGTGATGTTCTGCATCTTCGCGGTCGTCGGTCTCGTTGGCGTGACCGCGTATTCGGTAGACGAGCTCATCGGCCTCGCGCCATACGCGCCCGTGCTGTTCGACGCAGCCTTCGTCGTGGCCGTCATCGCCGCGGTCATCGGCGGACTGCCGGCGGGTGAGCAGCGGCAGACCGGGGCGGGCGGTGTGACGCCGCATTAATCTCAGTGGATGCGCGTCCCTTCGCCGCCGCTGACCCCGCGGGAAGAAGTGGCGGACGTCTGGCATGGCGAGCGTGTCATCGATCCGTACCGTTGGCTCGAGGTCACGGAGAGCGAACCGACGCGTGCGTGGACCGATGCACAGAACGCACGCACCCGCGCGGTGCTCGACGCGCTGCCGCAGCGACGCCATTTTGCGTCGCGGCTCCGCGATCTCCTCGCCGTCGGACTTTTGACCACGCCCCGCCCGATCAACGGCCACGTTTTCCACACGCGGCGCGTCGGCTCGCAGCGCCAGGCGGTCCTCTACGTGCGCGACGCCGTCGACGCCGTGGACCGCGCGCTCGTCGACCCGAACGCGTTCAACGCGGCGGGTCTCGTGACGATCGACTGGTACTTTCCATCGCCCGACGCGCGCTACGTGGCCTACGGACTGTCGCGCGGCGGCGACGAGATGTCCACGCTGCGCGTGATCGAGGTCGCGACCGGTCGCGAGCTACCTGAGCGCATCCCGTACACGCAGCGTTCGACCGTGGCGTGGGCCGGCGACGGTTTCTACTACTCCGCGAACCCGGCTCCGGGAACGGTCCCCGCCGGTGACGAGCACTACTACCGCCGGGTGCGGTTCCATCGGCTTGGCGACGACCCGGCCCGCGACGAGACCGTCTTCGGTGAGGGGCGTCCGAAGGAGGACATCGTCTGGGCGCGCACGTCGCCCAACGGGCGGTGGGTCCTCTTCCACGCCTTCAAGGGATGGACACGGAGCGACCTGTATCTGCTCGATCGTCAGGCGTCGGAGCGCGGTCTGCGTGTCGTCACCGAGGGGGAGCAGGGACTCAGCGAGGGATTCCCACGCGACGATGCGATCTGGCTCCGCACGAATCTCGAGGCGCCGAACTACCGCGTGGCGCGCGTCGATTTTGACGCGCCCGAACGTGCACGCTGGCGCACGATCGTCCCCGAAGGGCGGAACGCGCTCGAGACGTTCCATGTGACGCGGGATCACGTGGCGGTGGTCACGCTCGAGCGAGCGACCTCGCGCGTGGATCTGTGGACCAAAGAGGGCCGCCGCGACCGCGCGATCGCGCTCCCCGGTCTCGGGATGGTCGAGTTCGTGAGCGGCGACCACGCCGGCGATCTCGTCGGCTTCGAGTACCAATCGTTCACCGTGCCACCGATCGCCTTCGTTGTGCGCGCGCGGACCGGCGCGGTGCGCGAGCTCGTTCGTCTCCCGGCGCCCGCCGGATTCGATCCCGACGCGATCGTCGTCGAGCAGACCACCTACGCGTCGAAGGACGGCACCGAGGTGTCGATGTTCCTCGTGCACCGGAAGGACGTGACGCCGAACGGGGCGGTGCCGACCGTCCTCAACGGGTACGGCGGCTTCAACATCTCGCGCACGCCGCAGTACATCGCGGGCGCCGCCGCTTGGGTCGAAGCCGGGGGACTCTTCGCGCTGCCGAACCTGCGTGGCGGCGGCGAATACGGCGAGCGCTGGCACCGTGACGGAATGCTCGAGCGAAAACAGAACGTCTTCGATGACTTCCACGCCGCGGCCGAAGCGCTCGTCGCGCGCGGTTGGACCCGGCCCGAGCGCCTCGGCGTTACCGGCGGGTCGAACGGCGGGCTCCTGACCGGTGCCGCGCTCACACAGCGGCCGGACCTGTTCGGTGCGGTGTACTGCGCCGTACCGCTGCTCGACATGCTCCGCTATCAGAACTTCCTGATCGCGCGACTCTGGATCTCGGAGTACGGCACCGCCGAGGACCCCGAGCAATATCGCTGGCTCCGCGCCTACTCGCCCTACCACCACGTGCGCGAAGGGATCCATTACCCCGCCGCCCTCTTCACCACCGCCGTCGGCGACAGCCGGGTGGACCCGATGCACGCGCGGAAGATGGCCGCGCTGCTCCAGGCGCAATCGGCCGAAGATCCGGATGCGACGGTGCTCCTGCGCGTCGATCACGATGCCGGCCACGGCATCGGCAAGCCGCTCGACAAGCAGGTGGACGATCTCGCAGACCAGTATTCGTTCCTCGCGTGGCGTCTGGGCCTCGATCCGGCGGCCTCGGCTATGCTCGATCGAAGGTGAACATCCTCCGGCGCCTACGCGAGCAGGCCAAGGATTACGACTGCAGCGTCTGCGGCGCCAATCACGCCCGGTCTGAGATCCGCCTCCTCGGCAGGCTCGAGGCGGCCTGGATCGTCCGCGTCACGTGCTCGAGATGCGAGACGTCGATCAAGCTTCTCGTGTACGCCGATCGCGAGCGTGTCGCTCTCGCGCCGCCGAGCGAACGGCAACTGCGCTCCCAGCGGCCTGCGATCTCGCTCGACGACATCCTCGACGCTCATGAGTTCCTCGAGCACTTCGAGGGCGACGCGCGTTCACTATTCACCGTCAAAGGAAAGGCCGTCGGCTCGACCGAGGCCTAGAAAATGGCGAAGAACGCGGTCATTACCGGATGGGGGTTCTACGCGCCTTCGCGCGTGATGACCAACGCGGAGCTCGAGCGCATCGTCGACACGTCCGACGAGTGGATCACGTCACGCACCGGCATCCGCGAGCGGCGGATCGCGTCCGATGGCGAGACGACGTCCTCGATGTCGACGCGCGCGGCCCGCCTCGCGATCGACCGTGCGCGGCTTCGGCCGCAGGACGTTCAGATGATCATCGTCGGCACGTGCTCGCCTGACTACGTGTTCCCGGCCACCGCCTGCATGGTCCAGAACGATCTGGGAGCGACGCGAGCCGGCGCGTTCGACATCGAGGCCGCGTGCACGAGCTTCGTATCCGCGCTTGCCGTCGCGCGCGGCATGGTCGTCTCGGGCGCGATCCAGAACGCGCTCGTGATCGGGGCGGAGACGCTCTCGCGCTTCCTCAACTGGAAGGACCGCACGACGTGCGTGCTGTTCGGCGATGGGGCGGGTGCCGTCGTGCTGGAGGCGAGCAACGCCTCGGTCGGCATCGAGTCGGTCATCCTGCACAGCGACGGCTCGCAGGCCGAGAAGCTCATGATCCCGGCCGGCGGCGCGCGGATCCCGGCGACGCAGGGCACGCTCGACCGCGGCCAGCACCTCATCACGATGCAGGGCGGGGACGTGTTCAAGCTCGCCGTGAAGTCGATGGCCGACGCGGCGGAAGAAGCTCTGGCGGAGGCCGGCCTCGGCCTCGACGACATCGCGCTGATGGTCCCGCACCAGGCGAACATCCGGATCATCGAGCAGGTCGCGAAGCGCCTTCACTTCCCGATGGAGCGCGTTTTCGTGAACATCCAGCGCTACGGGAACACCTCCGCGGCTTCGATCCCGATCGCGATCTGCGAAGCCGAGGCGACCGGGCGGCTTCGCCGCGGTGACAAGGTGCTCCTCGTCGCTTTTGGTGGGGGATTCACCTGGGGTGCGTCCGTGCTGGAATGGTTCGGCGCGCACGATGGGGTGCGACCGCCAGGTGCGCTCGAGCGCGCGCGCGACGCGATCGAAGACGTCGTCGAGCGGGTGCGTCCGGTCTAGCGCTGCCGTCCTGCCGCGGCTCCTGATCCACTCAGCGCTCCTCCACGCCGTTCTTCCTGCGCGTCCTGCACTACATGCGCTCGACCGCGCGCGTGATGTCCGAGCGCGTCGCCGTGTTGCTGCTCGTCATGGGCGCGCCGCCGGTCTCAGCGGTGTGGCGGATCGGATTGGCCTATTGACAGAGTGGTCGAGTGGTGGAGAATGCCCACTGCGTGGTGAGTAGTGGGGAAGGGTGGGGCATCCTCCCCCAAGACAAGAAGGAATATTGGAAGGTTTCTTCGCGGGCGAATTCGCCCACGCACTCGACGAAAAGGGCCGCCTCGCCATCCCGGCGAAGTTCCGCCTGCGCTTCAAAGAAGGAGCGGTCGTGACTCGTTGGGTGAGCGGTGGGGAATGCCTCGCGGTCTTTCCCGAGTCCGAATGGGTCAACCTCAACACCGACATCACCAAGCGCCCCCGCACCGATCCGAAGGCGACACGCTTCCGGCACTTCATCCTTGCAGGAGCACATGAAGCGGATCCGGACGCGCAAGGGCGGCTCACCATCCCCGCGCACCTCCGCGACTACGCCGGGCTCAAAGACCAAGCCGTCGTCATCGGAAACTCCGACCACCTCGAGGTCTGGGAGCCCACGCGCTGGCGGAGCAACCTTGCGCGCGTCCAAAGCGAGATCGCTGACGACCTCGCGGACCTCGGGATCTGATCGTGGAACTCCAGCTGTTGGTGGTGACAGGGATCACTCCGATGGGAGGCTTCATGAGCCGGTTCTCCTGGCCGAAGTACTCACCCAACTTGATCCCCGCGAAGGTGGCAGCTTTCTCGACGGCACGCTGGGAGCGGGTGGCCATGCCGAAGCCATCCTCGAACGCACCGGCCCGAGCGGGCGCCTCATCGGTCTCGATGTCGATCCCGCGGCGCTCGCCGAAGCTCGACGCGTCCTTGGACGCTTCGGCGATCGCGCGATCCTCGTCCGCTCCAACTTCGCGCTTCTCGACGTCGTGGCCCGCGAGCACGGTCTCGCGCCGCTCGACGGGATCCTCCTCGACCTCGGCCTCTCCTCGCTCCAGCTCGCAGACGAGCGGCGAGGCTTCAGCTTTCGCGCGGAAGGCCCACTGGACATGCGCGCCGACCCGGACCTCAGCGTCACGGCGGCCGACATCGTGAACAGCTGGGACGAGCGCGAGCTGCGCCGCGCGTTCGGCGAGCTCGGCGAGGAGACCGAGGCGGGCCGCGTCGCGGCGGCCATCGTTCGCCGCCGCACGCGTGAGCCCTTCCTCGTGGCCGACGACCTCGGCCGCTTCGTCGCGGGCGTGAAGAACCAGCGCCGTCGCGGCATCGATCCGGCGACTCGCGTCTTCCAGGCGCTACGCATCGCCGTGAATCGCGAGCTCGAGAATCTGCAGCAGGGCCTGGGGGCCGCGGTGCGCGTGCTCCGACCCGGCGGGCGCCTCGCTGTCATCTCCTTCCACTCGCTCGAAGACCGGATCACGAAACAGTTCTTCGTCCGTGAATCGCGCGACTGCATTTGTCCTCCCCACCTCCCCACCTGCGTCTGCGGGCATCGCGCGGGTTTGCGTGTCGTTACCCGGCGTCCGCTTCGTGCGGACTCGGCGGAGGTCGCACGCAACCCGCGCGCCCGCAGCGCAGTCCTTCGCATCGCGGAGAAGATCTCCTGATCGCCGCACAGGCGGTCCGGGCGGCGCCGATGCGCCGCCCGTTTCCGGCACGCCCCCGCCGCGGGCACGCGGTGCCACGCCGCCGGCACGCTGCCGGCACCACCTGGGAAGTGCGCACGTTCGTCGTCGTCTCGGCGGCGATCTGCGCGGTCTTCCTTCTCGTCGTCCTCTACCTCAGTCAAGCTACAGCGGTCGCGACGCGCGGCTACGAGACGCAGCGTCTCGAGAGCGTGCGCGACGAGCTGCGCCGGCAGAACGCTCTCCTTGAAGTTGAGAGCGCGCGACTCGATTCCCCCGCGCGCATCGAGGCCGAAGCGAAACGCCTCGGGCTGGTGCGCGCTGCAGCCGTCCCGGTAGTCCAAGCGGAGCCGATCGCCGCCAAGCGCTGACGTCGCGGGAGGCGCTGCTGGGGAGCGAGCGCCTCATCACGGAGGAAGAGTGACGGAAAGGATCTCGCCGACCCGTCTGCGCGCGGCGTTCGCGCTCTTCGCTGTCGCGACGCTGCTGCTTTCGCTGCGAGTCGGATACTGGCAGACGATCGGGCGCAGCGCGTTGCTCGAGGGCGCGACCGACCAGCTGCGCAGCGAGCTTGTCGTCGAAGCGCAGCGTGGCGTCATACGCGACCGGAGCGGCGCGATCCTTGCGACGACCGTCGACCTCCGCTCCCTCTACGCGATCCCGAAACGGATCGCCGATCACGCTGCCACGGCGGCGAAGCTCGCGCCGATCCTCGCGACACCGGCTGCGACGATCCGCGCCGCGCTCGACTCCGGCGCGGAATGGCTCTACCTGAAACGGCGCCTGCCCGAGCCGGTCGCGCGTGCGGTCGAAGCGCTCGCCATCACTGGCCTGGGCTTCGAGCCCGAGCCGAAGCGGCTCTATCCGAACGATGCGCTCGCCGCGCACGTTCTCGGCTTCGTCAACGACGACGGCGTGGGCCAGTACGGTGTCGAGGGCGCGTACGACAAGGTGCTGCGCGGCGTTCCCGGGAGCCTCGTCGTCGAACGCGATCCGAAGGACCGCGAGCTCGCACTTGGACTCCGCACCGCGGTCCCTCCGAAGAACGGCGTGGACCTGATGCTCACCATCGACCTCGTCGTGCAGACCGCGGCCGAGGGCGCGCTCCGCCATGCGATCGAGCGCGAAAAGGCGACGAGCGGATCCATCATCGTGCTCGATCCGCGTGATGGTGCGATTCTGGCCCTCGCATCGGCGCCGACGTTCGATCCGGCACGCGTCGCCTCCGCTGACGCCGAGGCGCTGCGCGACCGTGCGATCTCATGGACGTATGAGCCGGGCTCGACGATGAAAGCCGTGACCATTGCCGCCGGCATCGACACGCACGTGGTCACGCCGACCACGACGTACGACGACAAGGGCTACGCGATCATCGGCGGACGGCGGCTCAACAACGCTCAGGGCAAGGTGTACGGCACGACCACCGTGACACAGATCCTCGAGCGCTCGGCAAATGCCGGCGCGGTCTTCGTGGCCTCGAAGCTCGGACAGGATCCGCTGTACGAGTACCTCCGAGCCTTCGGATTCGGGACTCCGACGGGCATCGATCTCGCGGCCGAAGCCTCGGGTGCCGTACGTCCACTCGCGCAGTGGTATCCGGTCGATGTCGGCACGATCGCGTTCGGTCAGGGCATCGCGGTGACGCCGCTGCAGCTCGCGATGGCCTATTCGGCGATCGCGAACGGCGGCACACTCTATCGGCCCTACGTGGTGGCGGCGACGCGCGATGCGGACGGGGAGCACCGCACCGCGCCCGTCGCCGTCCGCAGTCCGATTACGCCTGACACCGCCGAGACCCTGCGTACGATGCTGGTGTCGACGGTCGATCGGGGCATCGCGCACGGCGCGAGCTTGGCCGGCTACAGCGTCGGCGGAAAGACGGGTACCGCGCAGATCCCGAGCGATGACGGTCGCTACCTCGACGATGCGTACATCTCGTCGTTCGCCGGCTTCGTACCGGCGAGCGATCCGCGCTTCGTCGTGGTCATCGTCCTCGAGCGGCCACAGACGAGGCTGCTCGGCACCATCACGGCGATGGACGCGTTCCACGACGTCGCGACCGATGTGTTGCGGACCGCGCGCGTGCAACCGGACCGGCCCTGACCGCTCGCTACCATTCGCTCGTGTTCACGCTCGAACAATTGCTCACCGCCACCGGTGGGCGCGTGATACAAGGGACGCCGCGCGCTGACGAGAGATTCGTTGGTGGCGCGTTCGATTCCCGGATCGTGCAGCCAGGCGAAGTGTTCTTCGCGCTTCGCGACCAGCGCGATGGGCACGAGTTCGTGACCGACGCGTTCGCTCGCGGCGCGCGCGCGGCGGTCGTCGAGCGGGCGGTCGACGCGCCGGATAACGCGCTCCTCGTCGAGGTGTCGCAGCCGCTGCACGCGCTGCGCCGTCTGGCCGAGGTCTTGCGTGATGCCCATCCCATCCCTGCCGTGGGCATCACCGGCAATGTCGGAAAGACGACGACAAAGGAGGCTGCCGCTGCGGCGCTTGGCGCGCGCTACCGCGTCCTGCGCACGGCCGCCTCCTTCAACAACGAGATCGGCGTGCCGCTGACCTTCCTCCGCATCGAGCCCACGCACGAGGTCGCCGTGATCGAGCTCGGCTTCTACGTGCCGGGTGAGATCGCCGATCTCTGTCAGCTGGTGCGTCCACGGATCGGGATCATCACCGAGATCCCCGCCATCCCGGTGCACTTCGCGCGGACACCGAGCGTCGAGGCGATCGCTGCCGGTAAGGCGGAGCTGATCGCGTCGTTGCCGAACGACGGCCTTGCGCTGCTCAACGCCGACAGCCCACGCGTTCGTTCGCTCGCGTCACGCACGCGGGCTCGCGTGGTCTTCTTCGGCGAGAGCCAGGACGCGGAGCTTCGCGCGACGGATGTGCGCGCCGAAGGCCTCGTCGGGTTGCGCTTCACCGCGCACTACGAAGGCGAGCGCGTTTCCGTCGCGGTCCCGATCCCGGGCCGCCAGCTTGTCCCCGCGGCGCTCGCGGCGCTCGGGGCCGCCCACGCCCTGGGCGTACCGCTCGCCGAGGCTACCGTCGCGCTGCAAACGCTGGAGCAGCCCGCGCACCGCATGGAGGTGCGCCGGGGCCCGGGCGTCACGGTCATCGACGACAGCTACAACGCGAGCCCCGCCGCGGCCCGGGCCGCGCTCGCCGTCCTCCGGGACGTGAAGGGCCGCCGCATCGCGGTGCTCGGGGACATGCTCGAGCTCGGGTCGTTCTCCGCCGACGCGCATGACGCCCTCGGGAGGGACGCTGCGCGCAGCACCGACATCCTGATCGGTATCGGCGAGCTCGCGCGTACGGCGGTCGACGCGGCACGCGCCGCCGGCCTGGCGGAGGCCTACTGGGCGAGCGAACCGGGTGAGGCCCTCGTCCTGCTGCGACGCGTGCAACAGCCCGGCGACACGATCCTGGTGAAGGGCTCGCATTCGCTCGCGCTGGACCGGCTCGCGGACACCCTCGTGCGCCCGGTCGCGGTCTAGTGGCCTAGGTGGAGATCCTTGCCCTCGGTGTCTTACTGTCGGCATTCCTGCTCGGTCTCGTGCTCGGCGCGCCGTACATACGCGCCCTGCGGCGTTTCCGGATCGGACAGAACATCCGCCCCGAGGGTCCACAGACCCATTACGTCAAGCAGGGCATCCCGACGATGGGCGGCGCGCTGTTCATCGGCGTGACGTGCGCGCTCTGGCTGTTCGTCCTGCTTCTGTTGCCCGAGACCGAGCGCGATGTGTTCATCCCGCAGACGATCGTGCCGATCGGCGCGCTCGTCTTCGTCGGCGTGCTCGGCGCGATCGACGATCTCGTGAACGTCCGCTACGGCTTCGGCATCCGCGGGCGTCACAAGCTCGTCTGGCAGACGATCGTCGGCCTCGTTGGCGCGATCTACATCCAGCGCCACTTCGGCGTCAACGGCGTGTACGTCCCGCTCGTCGGCGAGGTGCAGATCGGTGAGGTCGCGTTCGTCGCGCTCGCGCTGTTCACGATCGTCGCGATGTCGAATGGGGTGAACCTCACCGACGGCATGGACGGTCTCGCCGGCGGCACCGCGGTCTTCGCTTTCCTGTCGGTCGCCTTCATCGCCGCCGCGCGCGGTTTCCCGTGGCTGGTCGTGTTCTGCGCCGCTATAACCGGAGCGATCCTGGCGTTCCTTTGGTTCAACGTGCATCCGGCGGAGGTGATCATGGGCGACACCGGCGCGCTCGCGCTCGGCGCGACGCTCGCCACGATCGCACTGACGACCGGATTCGTCCTCCTGTTGCCGGTGCTGGGCGTGATCTTCGTCGCGGAGACGGTCTCGGTGATGATCCAGGTCGGCGCGTTCAAGCTTCGCGGCAAGCGGGTGTTCCGGATGTCGCCGCTGCACAACCACTTCGAGCTCATCGGCTGGGCCGAGGAGAAGGTCACGATCCGTTTTTGGCTCATCGGCGCGGTCGCGGGGATCGTCGCGGCGATCCTCGCGTATGCGACGCCGAAGTGAGCCGCGCCGCCCGCGGCACCGCACGTGCTCCGATGAAGATCTGGCGCGGCACCTGGGTGGAGCGCGACGGGATGCTGTGGTCGCCGCTGCTCGGCGCGCTCGGTCTCGTCGCGGGTTTCACGACGCGTGCGCAGGGCAGCCTCGCCGGCTCGCGCCATCAACTCGAGGAGCAGGCGCGCAATCGGACGGCGGTCGCGCGGACGCTCGGCTTCCCGGGGATCGCGCGCGTCAAGCAGGCGCACGGAAAGGACGTCGTGCGCCTGGACGGCCCCGCGGAACCGTGGCCGACGGCCGACGCGCTCTGGACCGACCGCAGGGGCGTGCTGCTGGCGGTCGCCGCGGCCGACTGCGTGCCGGTCCTCGTCGCTGATCCGGAGGGACCTATCGGCGCCGCCCATGCCGGCTGGCAGGGGACCACTCTGCGCGTCGCGGAAGCGCTCGTCGAGGCGATGGTCACGGGAGGCGCGGCGCGCGAGCGGCTCGTCGCGTCGCTGGGCCCGGCGATCGGACCATGCTGCTATGCCATCGATATGGAACGCGCGGCTATCGTCAACGAGCGGATCGGCGAGGGCTGCCTGCGGAAGGTGAACGATCGGATCGTGATGGACCTCTGGGCGGCTAACACCGCGCAGCTGCGGTCGGTCGGCGTGACTCGGATCGAGATGTCCGGCGTGTGCACGCTCTCGGGCGGCGCGGACCTCTGGTCGTATCGCGGCCGCGGTCCGGACGGCGTGTACGGCACCCAGCTCGGTTTCATCGGGAGACCGGCGTGACCCTCCTCTTCGATGCGGAGGTCGGCCGCGAGGATTTCCGCGGGCGTCGCGTGACGATCGTCGGCCTGGGCAAGGGTCGCACGGCCTCGGGACTCGCGCGGTTCCTCGTGTCGTGCGGCGCGCGTGTGACGATCACCGACGCGAAGCCGCGCGAACAGCTCGGGGAGGGCATCGGGCGCCTCGGCGACACGCCGGTCAAGCTCGTGCTTGGGCCGTCGAGCGACGATGCGGCGCTCGCCGACCCTGAGTTCGTGTTCGTAATCAACGGCGTGCGTCCGCGGTCGGCGACGATCCTGCGCGCGCTGCAGCGACGGATCCCTGTGCTCACGGAGATCGGGCTGTTCTTCCGGCTGTGCCCGGCGACGATCGTCGGCGTGACCGGCACGAAGGGAAAGACCACCACGACGACCCTGATCGGTCAGATCCTGTCCCGCGCCAAGCGGCGCGTCGTCGTCGGCGGCAACATCGGACGCGCGATCATTCAAGAGCTCGACACGATGACGAAAGACGACATCGTGGTGCTCGAGCTCTCCTCGTTTCAGCTCGAGACGCTCGCGCGCAGCCCGCATGTCGCGGTCGTCACGAACATCGGCGAGGATCACCTGGACCATCACGGCACGCGTGAGAGCTACATCGCGGCCAAGCGCAACATCGTCGCCTGGCAGGGTGCCAACGACATCGCGGTGCTGAACCTCGACGATCCCACCACGATGGCCATACATACCGGCGTGCCCTCGATGGTGCGTGGCTTCTCGCTGAGTCTGCGTCCGCGGCACGGCGGATTCCTCGATGCCGACGGACGTCTGATCCTGACCGACGGCGAGCGGCGCACGCCGATCATCGTCGCGAGCGAGCTGCGCATCCCGGGCCGCCACAACGTCGCGAACGCCCTCGCCGCGGCGATCGTCGGTGAGGTGTTCGACATCCCGCCCGACGTCATCGGAGCGGAGCTGCGCGCGTTCGAAGGCGTGGCCCGGCGTCTCGAGACCGTCGCCGAGAGCGATGGCGTCCTGTGGGTGAACGACTCCGCGTCGACGACGCCGGACGCGACCATCAAGGCCGTCGACGCGTTCGACCGACCGGCCGTCGTCATCCTCGGCGGCGTCGGTAAGGGCGCCGACTTCGGCGAGCTCGCGCGCGTGGTGGTCAAGCGCGCCCGCGCCGCGGTACTCATCGGAACGGCGGCGGACGAGATCGCGGGCGCGCTCGATGCCGCCGGCGCGCCACGCGCGGGCCTCACCGTCGAACTCGCGCGCACCCTCGAAGATGCGGTGACCGCGTCGCGCAGGCTCGCGAGGCCGGGCGACGTCGTGCTGCTCTCGCCCGCGTGCGCCTCGTTCGACATGTTCTCGTCGGCAGACGAGCGGGGCGACCGCTTCACCGCGCTGGTCCGATCGTTCACCGAGCCGGTGCGGTTGTGAGACTCCTCCGCATACCGCGCACGACGTCGTACGACCTCGTCCTCGTCGTCGTGGTGCTCGCGCTCACGCTACTCGGGATCACGATGGTGTACAGCGCGAGCGGGATCAAGGCGCTCGACGCGCTCGACGACCCCCGGTATTTCCTGGGGTGGCAGTCGCTCTGGGCCGGGCTCGGACTGGTCGGGATGCTTGCCACGACGCGCATCGACTACCACCGCTACCGCGCGCTCGCGCTTCCCCTGCTGGTCCTCGCAATCGCGTTGCTCGGCGCGGTGCTCCTTCCGGGTGTCGGCACGAGCGTGAACGGCGCCGCGCGCTGGCTTCGGGCGGGCCCGGTCGGGCTGCAGCCCGCCGAGTTCGCGAAGCTTGCCCTCATCCTCTATCTCGCGGCGTGGCTTGGCGCGCGTCGCGATCGGATCACCGCGCCCGGGATCATGCTGGGCATGCTCGTCATCACCACCGTCTTCACCGCGCTCGTCTTCATCGAGCCCGACCTGGGGACGGCGATCGTCGTCGGAGTGGTCGCGCTCGTCATGTATTTCGCGGCCGGAGCGCGGCTGCGGGTGTTCGCCGCGCTCGGATCGCTCGCCGTCGTCGTCACACTCGCCGGTGCGCTCACGAGCGTCTATCGACTGCAGCGGATCACGACCTTCCTCGATCCGTGGAGCGATCCCCGCGACAAGGGCTACCAGGCGATCCAGTCCTTGTATGGTCTCGCGCTCGGCGGTCTGTTCGGCGAGGGACTCGGCGCCGGCCGCGAAAAGTTCGGCTACCTGCCCTTCCCGTACACCGATTCGATCTTCGCGATCCTCGGCGACGAGCTCGGTCTCGCCGGCACGCTCGCCGTCATCGTCTTATTCCTCGTGCTCGGGTACCGCGGCGTCCGTATCGCGCTGCGCGCACCCGATCCGATGGGCGCGCTCATCGCGACAGGCATCACGACCTGGCTGGTGTTCCAGGCGTGGGTGAACATGGCCGTCGTCGCCAGCCTCGTGCCGATGACGGGCATCACGCTTCCATTCATCTCGTACGGCGGCTCGTCGCTCTGCGTCGGTCTCATCGCGGTCGGTATCCTCCTCAACGTTGGACGACAGGCCGCGCCGGCGCCAGCGAGCGTGCCGCGTGCTCCTCGTCGGAGGCGGGACGGGCGGGCACGTCAGCCCGCTGCTCGCGATCGCCGAGGCGCTGCGCGAGATCGATCCGGAGGTGGGATTCCTCTTCCTCGGTGGTCGTCGCGGACGCGAAGCTGAACTCGTGCCGGCCGCCGGCCTGCCGTTCCACGCGACTCCGATGCCATCGCTGCGAGACCCGGATTCGCGTCTCGCGCTGCTGCGGACCGTCGCGGTCGCGCCGCTCGCCTTTCTCGATGCGCTCGCCTCGATTTGGCGGTTCCGGCCCGGCGTGTGCTGCACCACCGGCGGCGTCGTCGCCATCCCCGTCACGCTCGCGGCGCGCCTGATGCGTGTCCCGGTCTACTTGTGGGACGGTAACGCCCTGCCGGGCCGCGCGACACGTCTTCTCGCGTCCTTCAGCTCGCGCATCGGCGTCAGCTACGAGCAGGCGCGGCGCGTGCTGCCGCGCGGCCGCACGGTGCTGGCGGGGACTCCGATTCGCGCGTCGCTTCTGAAGTGGACGCGAGAGCGCGGTCGCGAGACGTTCGCCGTGCCGGCGGAAGCGATGCTCGTCGTGGTGAGCGGCGGGAGCCAGGGCTCCGAGCGCGTCAACGATGCGCTCTGGTCCGCGCTCGGTCGCATCATCCGGCGCGCTTACGTCCTCCACATCACCGGCGACAAGCACGGAACGCGCGCCGAGGCGCGACGCGCGAACCTGCCCGACGAGACGCGCGACCATTACATCGTTCGTCGGTTCCTCGGCGACGAGATGGGCGGCGCGCTTGCCGCCGCGGACCTTGCGATCGGCCGGGCCGGGGCTTCGTCGATCGCGGAGCCGCTCGCGTTCGGGATCCCGCTGCTGCTGATCCCGTTCGGCGCCGCCATGGAAGGGCACCAGGAGGCCAACGCACGCGCGATGGAGGAGACAGGCGCCGCGATCAGCATGCGCGAGGGCGAGCTCGATGGCGATCGCTTCACCGCGCAGGTCATCGGGCTCTTACAGAACCCCGATGGCCTGAAGCGGATGGCGAACGCCGCCCGCGCGGCGGGTCGCCCGCAGGCCGCGCGCGACATCGCGCGCGACCTCCTGTCGCTTGGCGGCTGCGGTTGAGGATCCACATCGTCGGCATCGGCGGCGCCGGGATGTCGGCGGTGGGGAAGCTCCTTCTCGCGGACGGACATGAGGTCACCGGCTCGGACAATGGGCGCTGGCCGCTGGCCGATGCGCTCGCGCGCGAAGGAGCGGCGGTGCACGAGCGTTTCGCGGCCGAGCACGTGCCGGGCACGGACATCCTGCTCCGGTCGAGCGCGTACCGGGAGGACAACGTCGAGGTCGCGGAGGCGCTCCGCCTCGGCATCAGGGTGTGGAAGCGTGAGGACGCCTGGCGTTTCCTGGCGAAGGGTAAGCGGGTGATCGCGGTCGCCGGCACGCACGGCAAGTCGACGACGACCGCGCTGGTCTGGTCGGCTCTGCGCGCCGGGAACGTCGATGCCTCGCTGATCTGCGGCGCCGTCCTGCGCGGCCTCCGTTCCAACGCGCACGCCGGGACGAGCGATGTGCTCGTGATCGAGGCCGACGAGTACGACAACACGTTCCATGCGCTTGCGCCGCTGATCGCGGTCGTGACGACGGTCGATCACGACCACGTCGACATGTTCCCCACGCGCGAGTCGTACCGCGACGCGTTCCGCATCTTCGTCCGCGGCATTCAGCCCCGCGGCACCCTGGTGACGTGCATCGACGACGACGGCGCCCGCGATCTCGCGCGCTACACCGCCAGGGAGCTCGGCCGCGACGTCCTCACCTACGGATTCGGCGAACAAGCGAACCTGCCCGTGTCGCGGGTCTCCGAGAAGGTGTACGCGCTCGGCGACACGCAGGTCGGCCTGCAGATCCCCGGTCAGCACAACGCTCTCAATGCGGCCGCGGCCGTTCTCGCCGCGCATGCATTCGGCGTGACGAAGAGGGACGCCGCGCTCGGCGTGTCGGAGTTCCCCGGGGTGGAGCGGCGCCTCGAGCCACTCGGTGCCGCCGCGGGTGTAAGGGTCGTCGACGACTACGCGCACATGCCGGCCGAGATCGCCGTCGGCCTCGACGCGTTCCCGAATGCGGTCGTGGTCTTCCAGCCTCACACGCCGAGTCGCCTGGCGAAGTTCTTCGATGATTTCGTCACGGTCCTGCGTCGGGCACGTGCCGTCGTGATCGTCGAGACCTTCTCATCCGCTCGCGAGCGACCCGAGACGACCTCCCGCGCGATGGCGCTCGCCGAGGCCGTTGGCGGACGATACGTGCGCGACGGCGCTGAGGCCGCTCGCGTCGCTGCCGATCTCGCTGGCCCAGGCGATGTCGTGCTCGTGATGGGCGCGGGCGACGTGCGGCCCGTTGGGGAACGCGTGCTCGAGCTGCTCCGGACACCGGTGTGAAGCTGCTCCCGTTCGGAGTCCGCGACGAGCCTATGAACAAACACACCTCGCTCCATATCGGGGGTCCAGCCGATTTCTTCGTGCGTGTCACCACCGAGCGCGATCTCGTTGGTGCGATCGCGGTGGCGCGCGAGCACGAGCTGCCCGTGCTGATGCTCGGCGGTGGGACCAACATGCTCGTCTCGGACCTGGGCGTTCGCGGCGTCGTCCTGCAGAACGACTGGAGCGAGACGTCGGTCGACGGAACGACGATCACCGCGGCGTCCGGCACGCCGCTCGCGTCGGTCGCCGCCGCTGCGGCGCGGAACGGCATCGTCGGGCTCGAGTGGATGGCCACGGTACCCGGCACCGTCGGCGGCGCCGTCCACGGAAATGCCGGCGCATTCGGCAGCGAGACGAAGGACGTGCTCGTTGACGCCGAGCTGATGGACCTCAATGGCGCCACCTGGACGGTCCCCACCGCCGAGCTCGACTACGCGTACCGCAGGTCGATGCTGCAGGGGACGCCGATCGTGGTCATGCGCGCGAGGTTCCGCGGCACGCTGGGCGATCGCGCGAGCGCAGTCAAGCGGATCAAGGAGATCGCCAATGAGCGCATCGCCAAACAGCCGCTCGCGCAGCCGAACACCGGCTCGATCTTCCGCAACCCGCCGGGTGATCACGCTGGGAGACTGATCGAAGCGGCCGGACTGAAGGGCGCCACCGAGGGTGGAGCGATGGTGAGCACGAAGCACGCGAACTTCATCGTGAACGTCGGCGACGCGAGCGCGACGGACGTGAGAGCGCTGATGGAGCTCTGTCAGCGAGAAGTGCGCGAGAAGTTCGACGTCGAGCTGATTCCCGAAGTGGAGCTTGTTGGCGAATGGTGATCCTCCGAGCGCGCGCCGCGGGTCCTGCCCCGGCTCGGGGTTCTCGCTCGCTCGAAACGTATCCCCGCCCGTCCGCCTGCGTCACTTGCGCGTTTGGCGGGGCCCCTCGACTCTCGCTCGCGAGAACGCCACTCGCCGTGTCACCCGCGGCGCGCGTCGCGTCGTGACCCCCTCCTCATCAGGCCCCAAACGAATTCGAGTCGGCATCCTTACAGGCGGCGCATCTGCTGAACGCGACATCTCGCTCGCAACGGGCGCTCAGATCGCCGACAGCTTGCCGAAGGATCGCTTCGAAACCGTGCTCCTGGATCCGCTCGCCTTGATGGCACGCAATCCGTCGCTGAGCGACGAGCAACGCGAACAGGCGCGGTCGCTTCTTCAGAGCGGCGGCCTGCTCAAGCATCCGCGCGCCCTCCCCAAGGGGCTCGAAGCGCACATCGCGAGCGCCGAGAAGGCGATCGTTCCGGCGTCGGCGGCGATGTCGAACAGCGCGGGCCCGGTCGACGTGGTGATCCTCGCGCTCCACGGCACGTGGGGCGAGGACGGGCGGATCCAGGGTCTGCTCGATACGGTCGGCATCCCGTACACGGGGTCGGGCGTGCTCGCCTCGGCCCTCGCGATGGATAAGGTCATGGCCAAGCGTGTCCTCGCGTCGGAAGGTCTCGATGTCCCGCGTGGCGTGGTGGTCGCGTCAGCGTCGGACGACGATCTGGCGGAGGCGCGGGCCGTCGGCCTGCCGGTATTCGTGAAGCCAGTCGCGGGTGGCTCGAGCGTAGGTGCGGCGATCGTCACCCGGGCCGAGCAGCTCGCGCCGGCGATCATCGAGGCACTGAAGTTCGACGAACGCGCCCTCATCGAAGAGCTCGTCGGTGGCACGGAGCTGACGGTCGCCGTCATCGGCAACGACGAGCTGACACCGCTTCCGGTCATCGAGATCGTCACCAGACGCGAATTCTTCGACTACACGGCGAAGTACAGCTCCGGGGAGAGCGAGGAGATCGTGCCCGCGCGCATCGCGGACGACGTCGCGCGACGCGCGCAGGACATTGCCGTCCGCGCGCACCTGGCGCTCGGCTGTCGCGGGATGTCGCGGACCGACCTGATGTTGTCTGGTGACCGAATGGTCGTGCTCGAGGTCAACACCATCCCGGGCATGACCGCGAACAGCCTGCTGCCGAAGGCGGCGCGCGCCGCCGGCATCCAGTTCGGCGATCTCCTCGCGCGCTTCGTCGAGTGGGCCCTCGAGGACGCGCGCCGGCGCGCGCGCTGAGCGCTCGCTCCCGACGTTCCAGCCGCAGCGCCCCCCGCCGCCGGCGGCCGGCGTTCCGCATCAAGGATCCAGCGCGTGCGGGCGCCGCGCTCATCGCGATCGCCTGCGCCGCGGCGCTCCTCGTCGTGGCGCTCGCGGACCTCGCGCATATCGAGGACGTCGTCGTTGTTGGGGCGAGGCACGTGTCGCGCGATGCCGCACGGTCCCAGAGTGGCCTCGACGGTGTGCCGACATTCCTCGCCAGCGCGGCCGATGCCCGCGCGCAGCTGCGGACGCTTCCCGCGGTGCGCGACGCAAGGGTCGAGGTCGTGCTGCCCTCCACGGCGCGGATCACGCTCGTCGAGCGCGAGGCCGTGGGCCGGTGGGTCGCGAGCGACAACGTCGAGTGGTTCTTCGACGGGGGCGGTGTCCTCTTTCCGTCGATCGACCGGACTGGCGCGCCGGACCTGCGGATATTCGATGAGCGCGCACCGCGCAGCGCCGGCGAGCGCATCGATCCGCCCGCTCTCGTCGACTCCGCGCTCCGTCTTGCCGCGCTGGCGCCAGGCGAGCTGCGCAGCGACGCCAACGATCTGCGCGTCGTGATGACCGCGGGTCCGAACGGTCTGGTGCTCCGCACCGGAGCGAAGTGGGAGGTCCGCTTCGGGACGGCCGATCGCTTCGACGAGAAACTGTCTCTCGCGAGGCGCTTCCTCAGGGACAACCCAACGCGGCGCTTAGACTACGTCGACGTGCGCAGCCCCGATCGCATCGTCTTCAGCCCGAATTAGTCCTTCGTGTGGCTTCCGCTCCTCGGTCTGGTGGCCGGGGTGCTGCTCGGACTCGCACTGCGCTTCAACTTACCGATCGAGTGGGCGCGCTACACGGCGGTCGGCATCCTCGCCGCGCTCGACTCGCTTCTCGGCGCCTTTCGCGCCGAGCTCGAAGGACACTTCGACACGCGCATCTTCCTGTCTGGCTTCTATACCAACGCGCTCCTCGCGGCCGCGCTGACGTTCCTGGGTGACAGGCTGGGTATCGACCTCTATCTCGTTGCTCTGTTCGCGTTCGGCTGGCGCATCTTCCAGAACGTCGCTGTAATCAGGCGCCATTTCCTTTAGTCTCGGACGGGCGGTCGCGCGGATGCAGGCGGGGAGCAGAAGGAGAGTCAAGGAAGGCGGACGCTCCGTGACTGACCAGACCGTGCTCGTCGCGATCGACATCGGTACCACGAAGGTCTGCGTGCTCATCGGTGAGGTGGGCGGCCGCAGCGGTGGCGTTGACGTGATCGGAATCGGGCAGGCACCCTCGGACGGCCTCCGGAAGGGTGTCGTGATCGATATCGACCGCACCGTCCAGTCCGTGGCCGCCGCTGTGGATGCGGCCGAGCGCCTCTCCGGCCTCAAGGTCCGCTCCGCGTTCGTCGGCATCTCCGGCATGCACGTGGGCTCGCAGAACTCCCGCGGGATGATCGCCGTGTCCGGCCGCCAGCACGACGTGACGCGCGAGGACACGGTGCGGGCGATCGAGGCCGCCCGCGCGGTATCGATCCCGAACACACGCGAGATCCTCCATGTGATCCCCCGCGGCTATGTCGTCGACGGCCAGGAGGGCGTGCGGGATCCCATCGGGATGAGCGCCGTCCGCCTGGAGGTCGAGGCGCACATCGTGACGGCGTCCTCCTCGAGCGTCACGAATCTCACGAAATGCGTGCAGAAGGCCGGTGTCGAGATCGACGAGCTCGTCCTGGCGCCCCTTGCCACGGCGGAGGTGGTCCTCACCGACGAGGAACGCGAGCTCGGCGTCGTCCTCTGCGACATCGGAGGCGATACGACGGACGTCGCGGTGTTCCAAGATGGCTCCATCCGCCACTGCGCGACCATCCAGATGGGCGCGCGCAGCGTCACGAGCGACCTGGGCTTGCTTCTCCGCGTCACTCCCGACGTTGCCGAGACGCTCAAGATCAAGCAGGGGACCGCCCTGCCCCTCGAGGTCGACCCGGACGAGGTGATGCAGATCACGTCCATCGGCGAAGAGGTGCCGCGGCCGATCACGCGGCGGCACATGGCGCAGATCATCGAGGCGCGCACAGCCGAGCTGTTCGACCACGTGGCCAGGGAGATCGAGGCGGCGGGAGCCACCAACCGGCTGCAGGCCGGGGTGGTGCTCACCGGCGGCGGTGCGCTGCTCACCGGCATCGCCCGGGCGGCCCGCGACCAGCTCGGAATGGCCGCGCGCGTCATGTCGCCCACCGGACTCGGCGGTCTGACCGATTCCATCGCCGCTCCGCCCTACTCCGCATCATCGGGACTGCTCATTTGGGGTGCCAAGAACTGGTCCGCCGACGAAGACCACGTCGCTGCTCGCTCCCTCGACGGTGTTGGGGGTCGCCTCTCGCGCCTCTTCCGCTCACTCATGCCCTAAGTTGCGCGGCGATCAGCCCCTAACACTCGACCTTGCGCTGCGTTCGGGTATAGAGTTCACGGCAACAACTTAAGAACTTCGTGCAGCGGCCGTCAGGGGAGGGGCAGCGGCATGGAAGTGGTTTGGAGACTGCCCATGCCCCTCCGGAGCGACATAGAAAATTTCGCTCTCATCAAGGTCGTCGGTGTCGGCGGCGGCGGATCGAACGCCGTAAATCGCATGATCCGTGCGGAGCTGATGGGCGTCGAGTTCATCGCGGTGAACACCGACGCTCAGGCGCTGCTCCTTTCGGACGCACCGCACAAGATCCGTATCGGCGACAAGGTCACGAAGGGCCTTGGCGCCGGCGCCGATCCCAGTATTGGTCGCAAAGCCGCCGAAGACGATAGCGAGAAGCTCTACGAGGCACTCAAGGAAGCCGACATGATCTTCGTCACCGCCGGCATGGGTGGCGGAACGGGGACCGGCGGCGCTCCGGTCATCGCCGAGATCGCGAAGGACATCGGCGCGCTCACCGTCGCCGTCGTCACGAAGCCCTTCGGCTTCGAGGGCGCGAAGCGGAAACTCCTCGCGGAGCAGGGGATCAGCGATCTCGTCGACAAGGTCGACACGCTCATCACGATCCCCAACGATCGGCTGCTGCAGGTCGTCGAAAAGCGCACCAGCATGGTCGACGCGTTCCGCATCGTCGACGATGTGTTGCGCCAGGGCGTGCAGGGCATCAGCGATCTCATCACGGTCCCCGGTCTCATCAACCTCGACTTCGCCGACGTGAAGACGATCATGACCAACGCGGGCTCGGCGCTTATGGGCATCGGACACGGCACCGGCGAGACGCGAGCCGCGGATGCCGCGCGCCAGGCCATCCAGTCGCCACTCCTCGAACAGTCCATCGACGGCGCGCGCGGCGTGCTGTTCACGATCACCGGCGGTCCGGACCTCGCGCTATTCGAGGTCAACGAAGCCGCCGAGATCATCCATGCCGCCGCGGACCCCGAAGCGAACATCATCTTCGGCGCGGTGATCGACGAGCGTATGGGTCAGGACGTGAAGATCAGCGTCATCGCGACGGGGTTCGACCAGTCCCGGCCGCTGAAGCGGATCGATCAGCCCATGTACAAGCGGCAGGTCGAGCAGCGGCCGATCGAGCGCCCTACTCCGGCGGTCGCGCCGCAGGCGCAGGCCGCGACGAAGGCGCATGACGAGAAGAAATTCGATCCGAACGATCTCGAGGTGCCGAGCTTCTTGCGTCGCCGCTGAGGGATCTCCTTAGTAGCCGATCCCTTTCGGGCCGGTCGCCGTCGCCACTTGGCCCGGCCCGTTGACCCTCCGCCGTGCCGGGCACTAGATTTTGTGCCCCGATCCCCCATATCTTGTGTATGTGCGTTGCCCATCCTGCGGCCATGAGGACACTCGCGTCGTCGACTCCCGTGAGGCGGAGGACGGCGACTCGATCCGCCGCCGTCGCGCCTGCGACTCGTGCGGCGAGCGATTCACGACCCGCGAGCGCTCGGAGTCGGCCCGCATCCAGGTCGTGAAGCGCGACGGGACTCGTCAGGAATTCGATCGACGCAAGCTCGGGAGCGCGATCGGGAAGGCGGCGTCGAAGCAGCTCGCTCCCGACGCGATCGACCGCCTGATCGACGACCTCGAGACGACGATCCGTCAGAGCGGTACCTCCGAGGTCGGATCGCAGAGGATCGGCGAGATGGTGCTCGAGCGTCTCGCGGAGTCCGATCCGATGAGCTACCTGCGATTCAAGATCGTCTACTCGAGTCTCCAAGACCCGGATGCGCTCTACGACGAGCTCGAGACGCTTGTGCGACGTCGCCGAGAGGCCCGCGATCGCCGCTTCGCCGAACAGACGACGCTGCCGATCGAGCCCGCCGTCGCGGTCCCGGGCCGTCGTCGCCGACGCTGACTCTGACTGACAACAGCGCCGCGGCAGGACCCGCGGCGCCTCCGACGCGAGCTGCGGCATGACAGTGCGGGCGGTCCTCTGGGATCTCGATGGCACGCTCACCGACAGCGTCCGGTTCGTCGTCGATACGGCGAATCGCGTCATCGAGGCGCATGGCGGGTCGCCGCTCGCGTTCGAGAGCGTTGGGGCGATGACGGGATTGCCGCTTGAAGAGATCTTTCGCATGGCGTGGCCCGATCTGACACCCGATCTCGCGCACAGCTACCGCGCCGAATATCGCGACATCTACGACCGCGAGGTCATCCCGGTCACAAAGCTGTACGACGGCGCGCGCGAGACGCTGCACGCGTTCCACGCGTTCGGACTGCTCCAGGCCACCGTCACGGGCAAACGCGCCGCCGACTGCGAGCGCATCCTGCGCGGCCTCGGCATCGCGAGCGAGATCGATGTCTACCTCGGCGGCGATTCGGTGACGCGACCAAAGCCCGCGCCGGATCTCGCGCAGCACGCGATGGAGCGCCTTCGCTGCGTGCCGCATGAGTGCGTCGTGATCGGCGACGCGAACGCGGACATCGCGATGGGGAAGGCCGCGGGCGCGCGCACCATCCAGGTCCTTTGGGGTTTCGCGCGCGAGCGGATCGACGGCGCCGACGATGTGGTCGCCACCTGGGTGGATCTGCGCGAAACCGTCTTCGCGCTCGCGGACCCTGCCCAGCCCATACTTCGCGACCGTGGTGCTCTCGGACCGTGACATCCGCGTCGCGATCGCATCCGGGCGGATCGGCATCGATCCCTTCGACCCGTCCTGTGTCCAACCCGCGAGCATCGACATCCGCCTCGACCGCTTCTTCCGCGTCTTCCGGTCGAGCCGCCACGCATACATCGATCTCGCGCGTCCGCTTGACGACATCACCGAGCTCGTCGAAGTCGCCGAGACCGAAGCGTTCATCCTGCATCCCGGCGAGTTCGTTCTGGGCTCGACGCGCGAACGTATCCGCCTCTCCGACGACGTCGTCTCTCGCGTCGAAGGCAAAAGCAGTTTGGGCAGGCTTGGCTTGCTGATCCACAGCACCGCGGGCTTTATCGACCCCGCCTGGGACGGGCACATCACGCTCGAGCTCTCGAACGTGAACACCATCCCGATCACGCTGTACCCCGGAATGCGCGTCGGACAGCTGTCGTTCTTCCCGCTCAGCAGCCCGGCCGAGAGGCCGTACGGGTCTCCGGAGCTCGGCTCGAGCTATCAGGGGCAGGTCGGGCCCACGCCGTCGCGCTATCGGCTCGATGTCCCGCCGAAGCGGTAACGAGATGTGTGGATCGTGCCTTCTTCTCGTGTTCCTCGAAGCCTTCGTGAACGTCCTCGCGCAGGCGCTGGTGCTCGCGATCTTCGTGCGCGTGATCATGTCGTGGGTCCCGATGCGACTCCCATTCGGCCTGAACGAGCTCCTGTGGAACGTCACCGAGCCGGTGCTCGCGCCGATCCGCCGCTACATGCCCATCGCAGGTGGCATGGACTTCTCACCACTGATCGCGCTGCTGCTGATCCAGATCCTCGCGAGCATCATCCTGCGATTCCTACCGCCGGCGATCCCGAACCCGCCGTTCTGATGCTCGCGCTCCGCCGCGACGGCGAGCGCGTCACCTTCACCATCCGCGTGACGTCGCGCGCTGCCGCGAATTCGGTCGGGGGCGAGCGCGACGGCGCGCTCCTCGTCCGCGTGAGCGCCCCGCCAGTGGAGGGAAAGGCCAACCGCGCGGTCATTGTGCTGCTGGCCGAGGCGCTCGGCCTGCCGAAGAGCGCGGTCCGCGTCGAGCGCGGGACCACGGCCCGCACCAAGCGCGTCAGCGTGCCACGGGACGCCGAGGCCGCCCTGCAGCGGTTGACGAAATGAGGGCTTCGTCCCGTGCGTATGGACGGAGAATGACCACCCATGCAAGCCTGGCTGCGCTCTTTCCCGCCGCCTTCGTCAGCGCCGGCCGGGTGACCTTCGCCGAGGCCGTCCGTGCGCACCAGGACGAGGTCTACGGGGTGGCGCTCCGCATCCTCGGTGACCGTGACGCCGCGCGCGAGGCCGCGAGCGCTGCGTTCCTGAAGGCCTATCGCAGCTGGGAGCGGTACGACCAAACGCGGCCAGTCAGGCACTGGCTCCTTCGCATCGCCGCCAACGAGGCCATCACCATCGGCCGCTCGCGCACGCGCGAGCGCGCGCGCACCACGAACGTGGACGAGGCGGGCGGCGTGCCCGACCCGGCGCAGACGCCCGATCAGGCGCTCGTGGCGCGCGAGGAGCGCGACCGTGTGCGGTCCGCGGTGGCCGGCCTTCCCGAGCTCTATCGCGTGCCGGTCGTGCTTCGCTATTTCAGCGAGCTGTCGATCGACGAGATCGCGGCAGTGACCGGTCGACCCTCCGCGACGGTCGGCGTTCAGCTCCTCCGCGCTCGAGCGCTGCTCCGTGCCTCGCTTGAGGTGCGCTCATGACCGATCGGATCGGCGAGCCTCTCGACGAGACGATGCTGCGACGCGCGCTCCGCCTCGAGGCGGACGAGCGTCCGCCGCTCTTCGATCCCGCGGCTATCGCGGCGGCGGCTCGGGTGCGACCGCGCATCGCGATCGTGAGCGCGGCCGTCGCCGTTGGCCTTGGAGCGCTCGGAGCGGTCGCGGTCTGGTCGGCGTTCGCGATCCTTCTGCCCACGGTCGCTGTCGACGCGTTCGACATCGGCCTGGGTCTGCTCGCGATGCTCGCGGTGGCCGTGAGCGGAGTCGCCGATCTGGTGCAACAGCCCGTCGTTCCTTTGAGCCTCGTCGCGGCGCTCGCGATCGCCACGGCGCATGAGCTGCGTGAAAGGGTGAGTCATGTCAACGCGTCTTGAACGGAGCACCACGAACAGGGTGGTCGCCGGTGTGTGCGGCGGCATCGCGGAATATTTACAGGTCGATGCCACGCTCGTTCGCGTGTTCTTCGTCATCGGCACGATCATCACCGGCGGCCTCGGTCTGCTCGGCTACATCATCCTCATCGTCCTGATGCCGCAGCCAGGTAAGCCCCCGCCGTTCGTGAAGACCTCCGGCGTCACGACCTCCACACTCGAGGACGCCGCGAACAGCGACCCGACGGCGGCCCCGCCGGTCGTCTCACCCCCCGCCGATCCAGAAGCCGCTGAGCGCAGGCGCGCCGCGGTCGGTCTCTTCCTCATCGCGCTGGGCGCCATCTTCCTGTTCGGCAACGCCGGCGTCTTTCGGATCGTTCGCTGGGATCTGATCTGGCCGCTCGTCATCATCGGCATCGGCGCGCTGCTGCTCGCGCAGCGCATACGGCGATGAACGTGCGCCGTGGCCTTTTCTGGCCACTCGTGCTGATCACGATCGGTCTCGTCTTCCTGCTCGTGAACTACGGACTCATCCCGGGCGTGACTGCGGTCTCGCTCCTCAGCCTGTGGCCGCTCCTTCTGATCCTCGCGGGCGTCGATATCGCGATCGGTCGGCGCTGGCCGCTGGCCGCACTCGGCATCGACGTCGCTGTCATCGCGCTCGGCCTGGTGTTGCTCTCGACCCAGCCGGCGATCCTCGGCGGCCCGTTCTTCACCTTCGGCGGTACCACCGGCGGCGAGAGCGACGTGTCCGTCGAACGTCAGAGCGCGACAGCGCTCTCGCTCGAGATCAACGGCGGCGCCGGGCGGTATCGGATCAGCGGCGGAAGCGCATCGCTGGTCGAGGCGCATAGCACGAGCGAGGACCTGCGCCTCCGCCGCTCGGACCTCGTCGCGAAGCCGACGAGCACCCATGCCGACGTCCGCATCGATCAGATAAGCAATCGGCGCGTCGGTGGCACGCCCATCGATGTCGAGACGCGCGTTGCGAGTGACATCGCGACCGACCTGACGGTCAACGGCGGAGCGGGCGAATTCGTCATCGACCTGAGCGATGTGAAGATCACCAGAGCCGAGCTCAACATGGGTGCCGCGTCGCTCACGCTCACGCTTCCGAAGCCGACGGGCACGGTGAACATCGACGTGAACGCCGGCGCGTCCAGCATCGTGATCGAGGTGCCCGACGGCGTCGAGGCGCAGGTCACGTCGAAGGGTGCGCTGTTGACGCTTCGAAGCTCCAACCCGCGGGTGAGCGCGAGCGGCAGCACGGCCGAGACGTCCGCGTACGCATCGGCGACCGCGCGCGTCACCGTGCACATCACGGCGGGGGTCAGCTCGATAACGGTCCGCTAACGATCGGCCGCGGACGGGAGGCGCATCCGCGCCGCGCTGGTTCGCATCCTGCAGAATCGTCCGCGCATGTTCCGTCGCTGGCTCCAGCCGCTGTTGAATGCGCAGGCCGTCTGGGCCGACCCGCTCGGCGACGTCTTCCAGCGCATCTTCCGCACGGTGTACAGTCCGTTCCCCGGCCTGCGCGACCTGCTGCACGGGACGTGGCTCGGCCATCCCGTGCATCCGATGATCACCGACGTCCCGATCGGCGCACTGATCATCGCCACCGTTCTCGACCTGGCGGGCCAACCCATCGCGGCGACGTGGGCGATCGGCGTGGGACTCCTGGGTATGCTGGCGGCCGCGCTCGCGGGGTACGCCGATTACATCGACCTCGAGGGCGCGGGCAAACGGGTCGGCAGCCTGCACTCGACCTCGATGCTCGTCGCGCTCGTCCTTTATGTGGTCTCGATCGGTGCGCGACTGGGCTGGTGGCCACTCTTCGCGGGCGGCGCGGAGTGGACGGCCGGTCTGGGCCTTCTGTTCGTGGTGGTGGGTGGTTATCTCGGCGGCGAGCTCGTCTTCGATCTGGGCAGCCAGGTCGATCGCCATGCGTGGCGCGGTGGCGGCACGAAATGGCAGGCGCTCGACATCGACAGCGTTCCTGAGGCCAAGCCCACGAAGGCGAAGGCAGGCGCACAGACGCTCGTCGTGGTGCGGCGAGGCGAGCAGATCTTCGCGCTCCACGACACCTGCGCGCATCAGGGATGCTCGCTCTCAGACGGGAAGCTCGTCGATGACGGAAAGCGGATCGAGTGCAGCTGCCACGGATCGCGCTTCGAGCTCGCGGACGGAAGCGTGAACCGCGGGCCCGCGGTGTACCCACAACCGCATTACGCAGTCCGCCGCGCCGAAGGGAAGATCGAGGTCAAACGGACGAGCTGAAGTAGGGTCGAGCGCTCGGTCGTTCGGCGATACTGTCCGCGTGGCCGAAGCGACCGATACGATCCACCGCGTCGCCTCGAAGGTCCTCACGCTCGAGGACCTCGAGCTCGAGACGCTGCGTGCGCTGAATAGCGAGTACCTCCGCCATCATCCCGAAGAGGTCGCCGCTTTCCTCAACGAGCGCTCGCCCGAGGACACCGCGCTCCTACTCGCGCGCGCGCCGACTCCGACGGCCGCGGCACAGATCCTGGAGCGCCTGAATCCACGGGTCGCGGCGGAAGTGCTCGCCCTGCTCGACGACGTCCTCGTGCGCGCGATGCTCGCCGTCACGAACCCGGTGCGCGCCGCGCAGATCATCGGCGGGCTCGACCCCGTTGCGCGCGACGCGCAGCTCACCCGACTCGACGAGCGCGCCGCGGAGCAGATCCGCGAGCTCCTCGCGTATCCCGCCGACTCGGCCGGTGCCCTCATGGATCCGCGCATCAGCGCCTTCGGCCCCGACACGACGGTCGAAGAGGCGCTGCGCAAGATGCGCACCTTCAAAGAGAAAGAGCTCGGCTCGATCTACCTCATGGACCGCGAGGGCCGACTCGCCGGCGCCGTTCCGCTCGGTGAGATCGCGACGGCCGAACCCGACACACCGCTGCGCGACCTGATCCGCGGCGAGCCCGTCTCCGTGTTCGTCAACGCCTCTCGCGAGGAGGTCGTGAAGGCGCTGGACGAGCGACGCGTGGCGACCCTGCCGGTCGTCGACGCGGAGTCCAAGCTCGTTGGCGTGATCCGCTACCGGACGCTCGTCGCCGCCGCCGAGGCTGAAGCGACCATGGGGATCCAGACGATGGTCGGCGTCGGTAAGGAGGAGCACGCGCTGTCGCGCGTCCGCTTTGCGGTCCGCCAGCGCCTGCCGTGGCTCGAGATCAACCTGGCGACCGCATTCGCCGCGGCGTTCGTCGTCGGTCTGTTCGAGGGGACGATCGCGCAGTTCACCGCGCTCGCGGTGCTCATGCCGGTCGTCGCCGGCCAGTCCGGCAACAGCGGAATGCAGGCGCTGGCCGTGACGATGCGCGGCCTCGCGCTGCGTGAGGTCCGCCCGACGCACTGGCCGCGCCTCATCTGGAAGGAAGCGGGCACGGGGATCATCAACGGCTTCGCCTGCGCGGTGGTCACCGCCCTCGCCGTGTATCTCTGGAGCCACAGCGCGGGGCTCGCGTTCGTCATCGGCCTGGCGATGGTGATCTCGATGAGCCTCGCCGGGATGGCCGGCGCGGCCGTGCCGCTCATCCTGAAAGCGCTCGGCCAGGATCCGGCGCAGTCGTCGTCGATCGTTCTCACGACGATCACCGACATCTCGGGGTTCATGGCGTTCCTCGGTCTCGCGACCATCTTTTCCAGTCTTCTCACGTGAGCACTGGCGCGCGCCGGCTCGTCGCCTCTGCGCTGCTGGTCGTCGCTGCCGCGCTGCTCGTGTCCGCCACTCGCGCCGCCGACGAAGGCTGGGTCGTGGAGCGGTTCGCTTCGGACGTGAACATCCAGAGCGACGGTCGGCTTCTCGTCACCGAGAACATCGACGTCAATTTCCAGGCCCTCAGCGATCGGCACGGCATCTTCCGCGACATACCGGTGCGCTACCGGTGGGATGCCGACCCGACGTACGAGCGCGTGTACCAGCTCAGCGTGCAGTCGGTCCGCGACCTGAATGGGCGCGCGGTGAATTACGAGACGAGCCAGAACGGGGCGAACTTCCGGATCAAGATCGGCGACGCAAATCGCACCGTCACTGGGAAGCAGACCTATCGCATCGCGTACACGGTGCGCGGCGCGCTGAATTCCTTCGCGGACCACGATGAGCTGTTCTGGAACGTGAACGGCGGCGGGTGGCCCGTGCCGATGCTCGCCGTGAGCGCGACCGTCTTCGCCCCGTCCAACGCCTTCACGTCGATCGCGTGCTACGAAGGTGCGACTGGCTCGAGCAAGCCGTGCCGCAGCTCCTTCGCGGCCGACCGCGTCACGTTCAGCGCGACGGGCGCGCTCGCCACCGGCGATCAGCTCACGTTCGTCACATCGCTCCGAAAGGGGATCGTCTCAGGGACGCTGCCGATCCTGGAGCAGCGTCAGCGCGGTGTGGAGAGCTACTTCGACCTGACGCCGTCGACGGAGGGCGCCGCGCTACTCGTGATGCTCGGCGGTCTCGGTCTCGTGATCTGGCGCTGGTGGTCGGCCGGTCGTGACGAGCAGGGCCGCCAGACGATCGTGGCGGAGTACGAGCCGCCCGAGAAGCTGCGGCCGGCGCAGGTCGGACTTCTCGTCGACGAGCATGCCGACACGAAGGACGTCACCGCGACGATCGTCGATCTCGCGGTCCGCGGTTTCTTGACGATCACCGAGCTGCCGATGATCGGGATCGTCAAGTTCTTGGGGGGGAAGGACTGGTCGCTGACGCGCACGGCGGACAAAGCCGATCCCGCGGCACTGCAGCCGTACGAGCGCACCATTTACGACGGGCTCTTCGGCCGCGCCGTGCCCGATGACCGCGCGACGAAGCTCGTCGCCTTGATCCAGCAGTTCAACGCGCGGGTCGGTGCCGCGCCCGCCGCCCTCGCCGCGCTCCAACCCGAACCCACCGACGTGGTGAAGCTGTCCGCGCTGAAGGAGCACTTCTACACGACGCTCAGCAAAGCGCAGCGCGAGCTTTACGCCGACTCCGTGGCTCGCAAGTGGTTCCCCGCGGATCCGCAGCGCGTCCGGCAGATCTACGCGGGGCTCGGGTGTCTCGCGATCGCGGTCGCTGCTGTCAGCGTCTTCGCGCTCGGCTCCATGCTCGGCGCGGGTCTGGTCGGACTTGCCGCGATCGTGCCCGCGGTCGCGCTGCTTGGCGTCGCGTCGCGCATGCCGCGCAAGACGAGCACCGGTGCCGAGCTCTTGCGCCGCACGCTTGGCTTCCGCCACTACATGGAGATCGCCGAGACCGAGCGACAACGTTTTGCCGAGCGCGAGAACATCTTCTCCGAGTACCTGCCCTACGCGATCGTGTTCGGCTCTGTCGAGAAATGGGCGCGCGCCTTTAAGGACATCGACGTGACGAAGCAGACCGCGAGCTGGTACACGGGCAGCACGCTCGGCGCGTTCTCCGCGAACGATCTGTCGAACAACTTGAGCTCCTTCTCGAACCAGGTCTCCTCGGCGATCGCCTCGACGCCTGGCGGGAGCGGTGGCAGCGGCTTCGGCGGCGGATCGGGTGGTGGCGGCGGCGGCGGTGGTGGCGGCAGCTGGTGACCGGCCCGCGCGGCTAGCGACTCTCCGCGAGATCCGACGCAACGATGTAACGGCCGCCACCCATGACCTGGGCGCGGTCTGCGGCGGCGAGTGCCGCGCCGAGGAGCGCGACCGACTCGTTCGCATCGCGTGGGAACTCCGCGACGCCGATGCTGCAGTGGACCGTGCGCGCGCGACCGACGACGTCGAACGGCTCGGCCAGCACGAGCAGCAACCGTACCGCGACCACCGCCGCATCGTTGCTCGTGGTGAGCGCGGTCAGAACGACGAGGAACGAGTCGTCGGACAGCCGCGCCGGCACATCGCTCGTCCGGACGAACGCGGTGAGTCGCTTCGCGAATTGGCGAACGACCTCATCAGCGGTGGCGCGACCATCCGGCGCCTCACGCAGCTGTCGGAACCGATCGAGCTTGAGGCTCAGGATGCCGACGGAACGCTTGTCGCGCTGCGCGAGGGCGATCGCCTGCTCGACGTGGAGCATCGCGATCTCGCGCCCGGCGAGATTCGTCGTCATGTCGACCAGACCGAGTGACCGCAGCTGCACGCGCGTGTCGCGGAGGCGGACCTGCGACGTCGCGTCGGTGAACAGCACGACGGTGTACGTCTTACCGTCCGCGCGCAGTGGCGACTGCCGGACCTCGACCCATTTGCCTTCGCGTATCTCGATGAGCGCCTGGGGCGTCGTCGTGAACTTGCCGACGTTCTGTTCGGCGATGGTCATCGAGGACCATCCGGTGATCGCGCCCGCGGCAGCGTTCCAGAAGATCAGCTCGCCATCGGCCCCGACGATCGCCACCCCGTCGCGCGTCTCCCTCGCGAGCAGCCCCGCCAGACCCAGCGACTCCGCGTGGAGCTGCGGCGGGAGCGTCCGCCGATCCGAAAGCCGTTCGCTCATGACGACCAGTCTGCCATCAGGGCAAGCGTTTCGAGCGCATTCGGCCTCAGGGGATTAGCGTTTCGCTGATGGCGCGCCAGGTGCCCATGCAGAGCGAGCTCGATCGCCTCACCGCCGATCTTCGCGTCTTCGACGCCAATGGGATCGAGCGGGCGGCCTGGGGCTGGGACCGACACGAGCGTCGGGGCCTCGACGCGTACCACGCCGCTGAGCGCGCCGCGCTCGCACAGATCGAACAGCGCGATCTCGGTCCGCGCTGGGAGGAATTCCGTCGCACGCTGTTCGGGCTGACCGAGGGCGCCGGCGCGCTGGTCAGCTGGAAGGCAAAGCACGGTCAACAGGGACACAAGGCCGAGCGCGCGGCGTTCGGTGCGGCGCTCGGGCTGTTCGCCAGAGGGCACCTCACGCGTGAGCAGTACGCCGGCCTGGTCGAGCCGATGGCCGAGGCTCTTCCGTGGCTCCTACCAGACCGCGCGCCAGCTCCACGAACGCCGTGAGCGCAACCGTTCCGATCTACCGCCTCTGAAACGTCTGACGTGCTGCCGCTCGACAGCCGTCAGATGCGCGTCACTCGATTGCTCGTCGGACTCTCGAGGTATTTCTATGCGTGTGCTGCAACACATTCCCGTCGTGGCCCGACTGATGGTTTCCTCGTGATGCTCGCGGCAATCCTTTCCGCGTCTCCACAAAGGAGCGAGGAGGAACGAAATGCGACGCATCAAATCGATTCTGGCGCGACCGGCGCTTGTCATCGGGCTCTCTCTCGCGTTGGTCGGGGGAAGCGCGATAACGTTCGCGGCCGCCGCATCAACCGGAGTGATCTACGCCTGCGTGAATAACAGCAGCGGCACGATCCACCTGGTCGGTTCTGCAGATACGTGCTCGACGAATGAGGTCGCGTTGGCGTGGAATCAGCAGGGGCCCAAGGGCGACACGGGTCCACAGGGGCCCAAGGGCGACACGGGTCCACAGGGGCCGGCCGGCCCAGCTGGTATGGGTGGTGGCGCGGCGTTCTACCGCGAACAGCGCGTGCCGATGTCGATCCCGAACTCGTACGCCGAGATGCACCGGATCGATCTCCCCGAGGGAAAGTACTTGGTCACCTCGACCGTGCTCGTCAACAATCTTCAGCCAAGCGGCCGGATCCCTGTTATCTGCACGCTCTACGGCGGGAATGGCTCGAGCGTGATCGCGGCCGCCCAGGTGGAAGCGAACGGGGAATCTGGTGCGAGCGCGACCACCCTGACAAACGAGTACACAACCCAGTGGGCTTCTCCCTTTTCGGTCCAGCTTCTCTGCGCTTCGAACAACGGTCCAGGCGGCCCGCAGGCGATGGCCGAGCAGATGCAGATCACCGCGATCGCCGTCGCGAGCATCACGACAGAGCCGTAGCCAGCACTGGATCACCCAGGCAGAGCGCGACCGTGTGGGTCGCGCTCTGCCGTGCTTCGCGCAACGACAGGGCGCGGCGGCTGGTGGTCAGGCCGAGCGGCGCAGCAGTAGCCCGAGGATCATCATGTGTGTAACACGCGCCGCCGGGACGATGAGATCGGGAATTCGGTCAGCCGCGCCATCTTTCAGCGGAGTCAGCTCGTTCTCGTAGTCGCAGTCGCGGCAGGTGAAGCGCACCGTCGAGCCGCGACTGAGCATCCACGAGACCGTCGCGATCTGCGGATCGTCAGCGTTTATGGGTTTGCCGCAGTTCAGGCACGGATGGCGACCGCTAAGGAGCTCTTCGAGCGTCGGTTGCCCTTCCCAGTCCTGGAGCATGCGCTCGGCATCGGGAGTGACTGGAGCTCGACTCCAAGGACAACTGGCAGTCGCTGAAGGAAATCGTCGGCGTCGCGCTTGGTCGGGAAGTACCACTGCAATGTCATCGACGACGAGGATGTCGTCGGTCCGGACGCCAGTGCTCTCGACGTAGGCCGTGCGCTCGGCCCTGAGACGAAGCTCGGCGCGTGCTGCATCGCGCCCCGTGCCTGGCGGCCTCGCGAGTACGCGCCAGCGCATGACCCTGGATCCGTTGTCGATGACCATGTCGAACCTCTCTGCGTCGGGAAGCACGGCTCCGTCTATCTATGCAAGTTCTCAACCCCCCTCGCCTAGACTTCCCCGCCGGGACGGGGCAGGGTCTTCGCAACCCAAGGGGGAGCACGTTACCTTGGGGTGGGACGAGCGAAGTCGTCTGGCGTGGTTCGTGATCGTCGCTGCGCTGCTGGCCAGCTGCGCCGCGTCGCCCAGCACAACGCAGGCGCACGTACCGCTCGCGGGGACCATAGCTCCCGTCGCCACCTCGATTACGCCCTCTTCGACGAGTGCGCGGGCTGTCTCTGCAGCAGCGACGATTAGTGCCGCACCGACAACAGCACCCACGCTGGCGCCGACGGCAGCTCCGACGGCTGCGCCAACGGTGGCATCGACGATTGCTCCAACCGTTGCACCAACGATCGCGCCTACGGCTGCTCCTACCGTTGCGCCTACGCCACCACCGACTACGGCTCCTCCGGCGCCAACTAACTTCGTCACTCTCGCTGTGACCTCACCTGCCTCGCGGAATTCGATGGCAACCGCGAGCGTAATGACGACCGGAGGATCGAACTGCGCGATCATCGTGACCTACAACAGCGGGCCGAGCTCGGCGCAGGGCCTCGGTCCGAAGACGGCGAGTGCCGCCGGCGCGGTGTCGTGGACATGGATGATCGGCGGCAACACTGCATTTGGGACCTATCCGGTCGATGTCACGTGTACCTCACCGGCGGGCGCTCGTGCGTCCGCGCGCGCGCCGTTCACCGTTCATTAGGGCGCGGACCCCGGGCAAGCGCACCAGCACGGAGGAAACTGAATGCCGTTTCGTTTTCAGAAGCGCATTCGCCTCGCGAAAGGCATCTCGCTCAACGTAGGCAAGAAAGGTCTCTCATCGATCCGCGTGGGAAAGCGCGGGGCGGGCGTCTCGACGGGACGACGTGGAACGCGAGTGACCGCAGGACTTCCCGGGACGGGCATGTCCGCATACAAGAAGATCGGCGCGGGCTGCCTCCTGCCCCTCGCCGTTCTCGTGTTACTGGCCAGCGGTGTGATCGTCGCCCTGTAGAACTATGCCCGCCTGCTCGGCACTCACGGCAACGGCGCGCGTCGCACCGCCGATGGGGCTGACGTGTGGGCGATGCTGGATTCGAACCAGCGACCTCTGCGATGTGAACGCAGCGCTCTAACCAGCTGAGCCAATCGCCCGGTGCGAAAAGTGTACGACGCTAGCGACCGAGGATCGCGCTCTCCGCAAGGCCGGCGGCAACGAGGAGCGCGAGCGAGATCGCGACCGTGAGCGCAAGCCGGCGGAAGTCTTTCGCGACGAACGCGCGCTCGATGAGCGACGCGCGCTCGAGCGCCGCTGACGGCGCAGCGGCCGCGCGGGAATAGCCCAGGCGCGTGACCGAGCCACGCGCGCGGTAGCCCGCGGGGCGTGCCGCTACGTCACGCTCAGGCGGGCGCGGCGTTGCTGCGCGCCGCGATGCCACCGTGTCGCGTCGTGAGCGTGGGCGTGTGCGGTTCCGTCTCGCCAAGGAGCGTCCAGCATATCGGAACGGGTATCGTCCGCGGCGATGATCCTCGACGAACGGACGCTTTCCTTGATCGTCGTTGCGCTCGTCGCAGCCGTGATCCTTCTCGCCCTCTGGGTCGCCTTGCTGCAACGTTCGGAGGCCCTGCTCCGCCGGAGGCTGCGTCGCGTGCTCCCTGAAGGCGAAAGCGGAGGCATCGACGAGATCCTCGAACGTCAGCTCACGAGCATCGACAGCCTGACCGCGCGCCTCGACGCGCTCAACAAGCTGCATCACGAGCTCGAGGACCTCAGCCAGCGGACGATCCAGAAGGTCGGTGTGATCCGGTACAACCCATTCGCCGACACCGGGGGCGATCAGTCGTTCGCGATCGCGCTCCTCGATTCGCTGGGCAACGGCGTCGTCCTTTCGAGCCTGCACAGCCGCACCGACACACGCGTCTTTGCCAAGCCGGTGCAGAGCGGACGCTCGCGTTATCAGCTGTCGGACGAAGAGCAGGACGCCATCAAGAAAGCGCTCGCGCCGACATCGTGATCGGCATGGGCGCCGAGCACACGCTCGCGATCGTGAACCCCGCCGCCGGCGATGGCGCGGGCGCGCGGGTGGGCGCCGGTCTCGCGCGCGAGCTGGAATCGTCGGGCTTCAAGGTCGAGATCATCCGGACACCCGCGCCGGGCGAGGCGGCGCGTATCGCGCGAGAGGCGTCCGTCGATGGCTGCCGCACCGTCATCGCCGTCGGCGGTGACGGGACCGCCAATGAGATCGCCAACGGGCTGGTCGGAACGAGCACCGCGCTGGCGCTCTATCCGATCGGGTCGGGGAACGATTTCGCGCGCTCGCTCGGATATCCGCGCAAGCGACGGGACATCGCGAGGTTCCTCGCCGGCGCGCGTCGTCGCGTCATCGACGTCGGTGAGGTGAATGGACGGATCTTCGTCAACGCCGCGGGCGTGGGCATCGACGGTCATGTCGCGGAGCGGATCGAGGCGAGCGCGCGCATCGTCGGCCAGAGGCTCGGCTATTTCGTCGGCGCGCTCGTGTCGATCGCGACATACCGGCCGCAGCCGATGCGTCTGCGAATCGATGAGCAGACGCTCGAGGGCAAGTTCCTGGTCGTGGTTGCGGCGAACGGCACGCATTTTGGCAGCGGCATGCGCGTCGCTCCCAAGGCGAAGATCGATGACGGACTCTTCGATATCGTCGTAGCCGGTGATCTCGGGCGGTGGGCATCGCTGGTCGCGCTCGCGAAGCTGTATCGCGGTACGCACGTGAATGGCCGCGACGTCCTCGCGTTCCGCGCGCGCTCGCTCGACGTCGAGCTCGAGCGGGAGCTGCCGACGCAGGCGGATGGCGAGCCCGTCCGCGCACGCTCGCTGACCGTGCGCATGCGTCCGAGCGCGCTCACGGTGCTCGGTCGGTGACGACCGACGCGCGACGCCGCCTCCCTTCCGTCGACGCGGTCGTGCGCGCCGCGGGGGACAGCGATGTCCCGCGCGAGCGACTGGTTCGCGCTGCGCGTGACATCCTCGCCGAAGCGCGCGCCGCTGGCACGTCATTCGACGAGGGCGCCGCGGCTGAGGCTGCGCGACGCAGGCTGCGTGAGCGCGACCGGCGTTCGCTTCGCCGCGTGCTCAACGCCACGGGCGTCGTGTTGCAGACCAATCTCGGGCGCGCTCCGCTCGCCGCGGTCGCGCTCGCCGCGATCGCGGAGGCCGCGGGCGCGGTGAGCGTCGAGTATGACCTCGACGCCGGCCGCCGCGGCGAACGGCACGGCCACGCCTCGCGCCTTCTTGCCGAGCTCGCGGGCGCGGAGGACGGCGTGGTCGCGAACAACAATGCCGCGGCGGTGCTGCTCGCGCTGGCCGCGCTCGCCTCGCGCAAGGAGGTCATCGTCGCGCGCGGCGAGCTGGTCGAGATCGGCGGCGGCTTCCGCATCCCCGATGTGCTGCGTCGCTCCGGCGCGAAGCTGGTCGAAGTCGGCACGACGAATCGCACTTACGTGCGCGATTACGCGGCGGCGATCACCGAACGAACTGGCGCGATCCTCCGCGTGCACGCCAGCAATTTCAAGCTCACCGGATTCGTCGCGCGGCCCGAGGACCGTTCGCTGGGCGCGCTCGCGCACGAGCGCGGCGTCGCGTTCATCCACGATCTCGGCAGCGGCACGTTCATCGACACCTCGCGCTTCGGCCTCGCGCGCGAGGAAACGGTCCCCGAGGCGATCGCGGCGGGTGCCGACGTCGTCACCTTCAGCGGCGACAAGCTGCTCGGTGGACCGCAGGCCGGTCTCGCCGTTGGGCGTGCCACGGCCATCGCCGCGCTGCGTTCGCACCCGCTCATGCGCGCGATGCGTCCGGACAAGCTCACGATCGCGGCGCTGGTGGCCACGCTCGAGCTCTATCGCGACGGGCGCGCCGAGAGCGAGCTGCCGGTGTGGCGGATGATCGCCGCGACGCCGAACGCGCTCGCAAAGCGCGCGCGCGCCATCGCCACCCGGCTCGCGAGCCGGGGCGTCGACTGCGATGTGATCGAAACGCTCTCGACGGTGGGTGGCGGCTCGCTGCCGGAGGAGACGCAGCCGTCGCGCGCGGTCGCGCTCGGCCCCCGTCATGGCCGCGCGAACGAGGTCGCGGCACGGCTACGCACGGCCGATCCGCCGATCGTCGCGCGCGTCGTGGACGATCGTGCCGCGCTCGATCTGCGGAGCGTTGCGGCCGAGGATGATGAGATGCTCGCGCAGGCGGTCACCGCCGCGCTTGCGAAGGAGTAGCGAATGGAGCTGCGGAGTGTGTCCACCGAGAAAGCGCCGAAGGCGATCGGCCCGTACAGCCAGGCGATCGTGACCGGCGATCTCATCTTCACCGCCGGTCAGGTCGCGCTCGATCCCGCGACCGGCGAGCTGGTCGGCGGCGAGATCAAGCTTCAGACCGCGCGCGTCCTGGACAACCTCGCCGCGGTGCTCGAAGCGGCCGGAAGCAGCCTCGACAAAGTCGTGAAGTGCACGGTCTTCCTCGCGGACTTCGCCGAGTTCGCAGCGATGAACGAGGTCTACGCACAGCGCTTCGGTCAGCATCGGCCGGCGCGCTCGACCGTCGGCACGAGCGCGCTGCCGCGTGGCGCGCGCATCGAGATCGAGTGCGTCGCCGTCCGCCGTTAGCCGACGAGCGGGAACGATCCCCACTCCCGCCGGTGGCGACTGGCATCGCGCTCGGACTCTGGATCGCGCTCATGCTCGTGCTGGCCTTCGTCGTCGTGCCGGCGCTCTTCGGCATGTGCGCCTCCCCACAGGGCGGGCCGGGCCCGTGACGAACGAGATGGCCGCGATCCGTGTGGTGGGGACGGCGGGTCACGTCGATCACGGCAAGTCGACACTCCTCACAGCGCTCACCGGTATGGACCCCGACCGCCTGCGTGAGGAGCGCGAGCGCGGCATGACCATCGATCTCGGCTTCGCGTGGGTGACGCTGCCCGGCGGGGGAGACATCGGGTTCGTCGACGTGCCCGGTCACCAGGACTTCATCCGCAACATGCTCGCCGGCATCGGGAGCATCGACGCGGTCCTGCTCGTCGTCGCCGCCGATGAGGGCGTCATGCCGCAGACACGCGAGCACCTCGCGATCCTCGGCCTGCTCGGCATCGACCGCGGCGTCATCGCCCTCACCAAGCGCGACCTCGTCGACGACGAATGGGCAGCACTCGCGGTCAGTGACGTTCGGGCGGCCCTGCGCGGCACCGCGCTCGCGGACGCGCCGCTCGTCGAGGTCTCGTCGACGACTCGCCGCGGTCTTGACGAATTGCTCCTCGCCCTCGAGCGCGTCCTCGGCGAAGCGCCGGTGCGGCGCGATGTCGGTCGGCCACGTCTTCCGGTCGATCGTTCCTTCACCATGTCGGGCTTCGGCACGGTCGTCACCGGCACGCTGCTCGATGGGTCGCTCGCGGTCGGCGACGAGATCGCGGCGGTCCCGGGCGATATCCGCGGTCGCATCCGAGGCCTGCAGACACATCGCCGATCGCTCGATGTCGCTCGACCTGGCAGCCGCGTCGCAGCCAATCTCTCCGGCATCGACAAAGAAGCCGTCGCTCGCGGCATGGTGGTGGCGCGGCCGGGATCGCTCGAGACGACGACCGTGCTCGCCGTACGGTTGTTGCTCCTCGCGAGCGCGAGCGCAGCGCTCGAGCACGACGAGGAGGTCAAGGTCCACCTCGGAACCGCGGAGACGATCGCGCGCGCGGCGCTGCTTGAAGGACCACAGCTCGCTCCGGGCGAGACGGCGTGGGCGCAACTGCGTCTCGCGTCGCCCGTCGCGGTCGCCGTCGGCGACCGTCTCGTGATCCGGCGACCGTCGCCCTCCGAAACGATCGGCGGCGGCACCGTCGCGGATCTCGCCACCGCGCGGCTGCGGCGACGCGCGGAGACGGTCGCGGCGCTCGAGCGACGCGTCGCTCCATCCAGCACCTCGCGGTTGCTTGCGTCGCTCGACGTACCGCGGACGCTGCCGGAGGCGGCCGAGCGAAGCGGAGTCGCTCCTAGCGAGCGGGACGCCGCGGTCGCCGAGATAGTGGCCGACGGCCGGGCACTGCCGCTCGGCGACGCTCTCGTCTCGCGGGACGCGTTCGAGGCCCTCGCCACGCATGTCGAGCGTATTTGCGCACAGGCACATCGGAAGACACCGCTCCGCGCGGGCGCGTCGCGCGAGGAAGCGCGCTCGGCGTTGGGCTTGCCGGCGAAGCGGTTCAGCGCGCTCGTCGAACGCCTCGTCGCGGAGCACCGGCTCGTGGAGCGGGGAAGCGCTCTCGCTTTGCCGTCTCATCGGCCGCGCCTCTCCGAGGATCAGGAGCGACGCTGGCTCGGCGCGCGCGCCGCGCTTGCGAAGGACCCGCTGCAGCCGCCGAGTCCGGCGCAGCTCGAGACCGAGCATGGGATCGACCGCGAGCTCGTTGCGGCGCTCGCGGAGCGCGGCGATGTCGTGCGGATCGGTACCGAAGCGGTCTTCCTCCCTGAGGCGGTCACGCGTTTCGCGCGCGTCGTCGTGGACGAGCTCGCGTCGACCGGCTCGATCACCGTCGCTCGCGCTCGTGACCTCTCAGGCTCCAGCCGCAAGCACGTGCTTCCGCTCCTACAATTCCTCGACGATCGCGGCCTGACCCGTCGGCACGGCGACGATCGCATCCTGGTACTCACCCCGGACACGGCTCGCGAACGCATCGCGTCGTTCACGCATCAAGGGGAGGACGGTCCATGAAGTTTCGTGCGATCCGCGCGTCGGCGCTCGGTCAGGTCGACGCGATCGTCGTTCCGCTCAGCAGCGATGGTGGCGCGCCGACCGGGCTGCCGCGTTCGGTGAAGACCGTCGTCGATCGGATCGCGAAAGGCGAGGCCGGCGCCGGGCGCCCCTACGGCGTGACGTCCCACCACGGCGAGCCGCTCATCGTCGTCGTCGGCGCGGGACGCGCGGCGGACTACGACGCGGAGCGCGCGCGGAACGTCGCCGCCGCCGGCGTGAAGTCGCTGTGGCGGTCGAACGTGAAGAGGCTCGCGGTCTTCATCGCCCCGAACGGTCTTGGTGAGGACCGGGCGGCGCAGGCCGCCGTCGAAGGCGTGGTCTACGCGATGTGGCGGCCCGAGGCGTATCGGACGCGTGCTGAGGAGCACCGGCTCCCGCCGCTCGACAGCGTTCTGCTCGTGACGGCGAAGCCGGCGGCCAAGGCGATCGCGCGCGGCGAGGCAGTCGGCGACGCGGTGAATCTCCAGCGGCGCCTGGCGAACGAGCCTGCCAACCGCATGACCCCGACGATCCTCGCGAACGAAGCGCGCGCCGCCGCGAAGGAGTCGGGCGTCCAGTGCGAGATCCTCGACGCCGACCGCTGCCGCGCGCTCGGAATGGGGAGCTACCTGTCCGTCGCACAGGGCAGTCACGAGCCGCCGCGCTTCGTCGTCATGCGCTATCACGGACGGCGTCGCCGGAATGGCAACGGCCGCGGCGCGCCGAAGTACGACATCGCCTTTGTGGGGAAGGGGATCACCTTCGACTCCGGTGGCATCTCGATCAAACCCGCCGACAACATGCACCACATGAAGGCCGACATGACCGGCGCGGCCAGCGTCATCGCGGCGCTCGCGGCCATCGGTCGCCTGAAGCCCGAGGTGAACGTGCTCGGCGTCGCGCCGTGCACTGAGAACCTGCCCGGCGGCGGCGCGACGAAGCCCGGCGATGTCTTCACGAGCATGAGCGGGAAGACGGTCGAGGTGATCAACACCGACGCCGAGGGCCGGCTGGTCCTCATCGACGGGATCACCTACGCGCAGCGCGAGGGAGCGCGGCGTGTCGTCGATATCGCGACCCTCACCGGCGCGGTCAGCATCGCGCTCGGGCCGTACTTCGTCGGTCTGTTCGGAAAGCCCGAGGCTTTCGTCGAGACCGTGCGTGGCGTGGCCGGCGAGGCGGGGGATCGCGTCTGGCCGATGCCCCTGACCGACGAATACAAGGACGAGATCAAAGGTGAGGTCGCCGACATCAAGAACAGCGCCGGGCGTGAGGGTGGCGCGATCAAGGCCGCGGCGTTCCTCTGGGCCGCGGTCGAGGACGGTACCGACTGGGCGCATCTCGACATCGCCAGCGTCGACTGGTCCGACAAGGACCGTGCCTATTCGCCACGCGGTCCTCAGGGCCCCGCCGTCCGGACCCTTGTGGCCCTGGCCGAGAGCCTCGCGTCGTAATGCCACGCGAGGCCCAGGGGCGAGTAGAATAGAACAAATGAGCGAAGTGCTTCCGCCGACCGGGCCGTGACCGCGAGCGCGCGAGCCCGCGCGTGACCGAACAGCTCGCCTTCGGGCTCGGCGAACCGAAGCCCGACATCCTCGGCGGCCTCACCGACGAGCAGCGCCGCGCCGTCGAGCACGGCACCGGACCCCTGCTCATCGTCGCCGGTGCGGGCACCGGCAAGACGCACGTTCTCACCGCACGCGTCGTCCATCTCATCGCGGCGGGCGCGGCGAAGCCACACGAGATCCTCGCGGTCACCTTCACCGAGAAGGCGGCGGCTGGGATGCAGGAGCGCGTCGACCTCAACACGCCTCTCGGGTTGAACGATGCCGCGATCAAGACCTTCCATGGCTTCGGGGACGAAGTGTTCCGCGAGTTCGCGCTGGAGCTCGGACGCTCGGGCGAGCTCCGGGTCCTCTCGAGCGCCGAGCAGGTGATCTTCGTGCGCGAGCACCTCTTCGACCTGCCGCTGCGCCGCTACCGGCCCGCCGGCGATCCGCTCGAATACGTACGCGCGCTGCTCGACCTCTTTGGCCGCGCCCGCGACGAGGACGTATCGCCGGAGCAGTACGCCGCGCACGCGAAGAATCTCCGCGATGCGGTCGGGGTGGGGATCGATGCCGACGTGCGGGCGGACGATGCCGATGCCCAGGAGGAGCTCGCCTCGGTCTACCAGGCGTACACGGCCCTCAAAGAGAAGGAGGGCGTCATCGACTTCGGCGACCAGATCGCGCTCTGCCTGCGCCTGTTGCGCGATCACCCCGCAGCCGCGCGCCGGCTCCAGAACCGCTATCGCTACGTGCTGGTCGACGAGTTCCAGGACACCAACGATGCGCAGTTCAAGCTGCTGCGCCTCCTCGTCGAGCCGCATCGAAACATCACCGCCGTCGGCGACGACGATCAGTCGATCTTCGCCTGGCGCGGCGCGACGCTGGGGAACTTCGACGCCTTCCGCAGCACCTACCCCGACGCGACCGTGGTCACGTTGGTGCAGAATCGCCGCTCCTCGCAGGGCCTCCTCGATGCGGCTTACCGCCTGATCCAGCACAACCCCGATCGGCTCGAGACCCGCCTCGGCGTCGACAAACACCTGCAGGGCCGGACCGAGGCGGCGGAGATCGAGGTCGATCACATCCAGAAGGTGAGCGGCGCCGACGAGGCCGAGCAGGTCGCGGACGTCATCGCGCGCGAGGCGCTCCGCCACCAGCGCCGCTACGGCGACTTCGCCATCCTGGTGCGCAACAACAGCGACGCGACGCCGTTCCTCAATGCCCTCGCGCGACGTCAGATCCCGGCGCATTTCTCGGGTGGGGGACAGCTCTACGAGCGGCCAGAGATCCGGCTTCTCATCTCGTTCCTCTCGGCCGTCGCGCTGCCCTCTGACTCGCGCCACGTCTACAACCTGGCCGTCTCGTCGCTCTACGCCTTCCCCGCGGTCGAGCTCGCGCGCGCGGCTGAGGCCAGCGGCCGGCGCCAGCGTCCCCTGCGCGATGTGTTCGAGGAGATCGCGCGAGCCGAGTCCGGCTTCTCGGCCGACGCGATCGCGGCGGCGAAGTCGCTCTGCGAGGACCTCGCGACATACGCGCAGCGAGCGTCGGAGCTGACGACCGCCGAGCTCCTCTATGAGTTCCTCGAGCGCTCGAAGCTTCTCGCCCGCTACCTCGATCCGGACTCCGCGCTCGCGGAGGAGCAGGGGCAGAACGTGGCGAAATTCTTCCGCCTGGTCCACTCGGCGGCGCGCACGCTCCCGACCGACCGCGCTTCGTTCTTCGTTCCGTACCTCGAGCTGCTTCGTGAGGCCGGCGACGACCCGGTCGCCGCGGACTTCGAGGCATCGAGCGAGCGCGTCAACGTGCTCTCGATCCACAAGGCCAAAGGGCTCGAGTTCCCGGTGGTCTTCCTGGTCCACTGCACCGATGAACGGATCCCCGGCTCCATGCGCGCGGACGCATTGCCGCTCCCGGAGGCGCTGACCAAATCGCCGCCCGCGTCCCGCGACAACCACATCGCCGAAGAGCGACGCCTGGCCTACGTCGCGATGACGCGCGCGAAAGACACCTTCTATTTCTCGAACGCCGTCGACTACGGCGGGACGCGAGCCTTCCGTCCGAGCCGCTTTGTCGGCGAGGCGCTCGGACGCCAGCCCGAGCGGATCTCGGCGCGGCTCGCGGCCTACGAGGAGCTCCAACGGTTCCAGGTCCCGGCGGAGGAAGCCGACGCGCCGCTGCCGGCGCTAGGACCTGACGATGTCCTGACCGTTTCCTATAGCGACATCGACGACTACCGTCGCTGCCCGCTGCTCTATCGGTTCAAGCATGTGTTGCAGATCCCGGTGCTGCCGACCCCGCCGATGATCTACGGCCTCGCGCTGCACGAAGCGGTGAAGGATTACCTACGGCGCAAACGCGAGGGGGACGAGCCTAGCCTCGCCGATCTTCAGGCGACCTTCCGCGCGGCCTGGCTGGCCGAAGGCTTCATCAGCCCGGAGCACGAGACCGAGCGCTTCCAGGCCGGGCTCGAAGCGCTGCGCCGGTTCCACGAACAGGAGCGATCTGGGCCGGCGCCGGACCTGGTCGAGCAGCGATTCTCCTTCATGCTCGGGCGCGACCGGGTCGTCGGGCGCTGGGACCGCGTCGATCAGACCGCCGACGGGGCGAGCGTCGTCGACTACAAGTCCACGGCGATCGACGAAGGAAGTGACAGGCCGCAGCAGGCAGCAAATCAGGACCTACAGCTGCGGCTGTATGCGCTGGCCCACGAGAAGATGTACGGGACGCGACCAGCGGAAGCCGCTCTTCACTTCCTGGAGACAGGCGAGCGTGGGGTGATCAAGCCGACCGACACCGACATGAGCGTCGTGCGCACCGTCGTCATGAGCACGGCGGCGAAGATCCGCGCGCGCGCATTCGGCGCGGCGCCGCTCAAGGGTGTGAAGACGTGCCAGCAGTGCGCCTATCACCAAATCTGTCCCAGCTCGCTGACGGTCCGCTAGAAGCGACACGTCTCTGCGCAGAGACGCTGCTATCTTATTTGGTATCAGCCACCCGAACCCAGCAGGAACGCGATCAGCGCGTCGATGTCGGCGTCGCTGAGACCAAGATCGGGCATCACCGCCGTGTATCCGGGAACGTGGTACGCGCCGGGGTCGCGAATGGATTGCCGCACATACGCCCGGGCATCGAGGCCCGCGACGCGCGTTGCCGCGCGGTCTGCGAGATGCGTGAGATCGGGGCCGACCTGCATGTGGGCGCTCGGGAGGGAAGCGTGGGTGTGGCAACCGGTGCAGCCCTTCGTTGCGAACAGGAGCCGGCCGCGCACGCTCGAGGCGGTCGACGCGTAGGGCTGGTCCGAGCTTCTGCTGGTCGCCGCGGAGCTCGCCGGATTTCCTGTCGTCGGGGCCAGGCTCGCCGCTGTCAACAGCGCGGCGAAGGTCCCGTAGGCGGCGAGCTCCGCGATCGACCTTAGCAAGTCGGGTCAGGCCGTCGCTCGCGTGCGTCGAGCGGCGCGGAACATGGTGACAAGTCGCCAGAGGAAGAGCGCTGCTGCGGCCGCGGCGGCGAAGGGCAACGCGGTTCGCAACGGGTCGCTGCTTTGGTTCGGCGCCGATGCCGGCGTGTTGGCCTTGCCCGCGACGGCAGCCTTCTCGGCGGCGGCTGCTTTGTCGGCAGCAGCGGCTTTGTCCGCGGCAGCTGCTTTGTCGGCAGCGGCGGCCTTATCCGCCGGGAGACCTTTGTCTGTCGCAGCCTTGTCGGCGGCCACCTTGTCCTTGTCGGTGGTCGACGTGCCAGCGGTGCCGAGGACGGTAATGGTTGCGAGGTCCTGTGGCGCGAACGGTCCCTGTGTCACCTGCCAGCTGTACGTGCCGCCGGCGGGGAAGTAGACGGTCGCCACGTAGTGCCCGACAGCGCCGTCGGACTTACCAGGGAACGAGAGGGTCCTGCCTGTGGTGGCAACGGCGAGGATCTCCGTCTTGTCGACGTTGATCGGCGTGACGCCGTGCTGGCGGATCGTGTAGCCGAGCGAGTACTCGTGACCGAAGACGAACTGGTCCGGGAGGTTGTCGAACGTGGTGACCGCCCAGCCTCCAGCCAGGACGGGCGATGCGAACATGCCGAGCGAGAGCGCGAGGACCGCGACGATGATCGTGAGTGAGCGCATGCCTGACCTCCGTTGTGGTGCGGATTGGCGACGCGGCCCACGCCACCTAAGACGCCATACAACCCAGCGCGGCGGCGGTTCCCGTCTCTGCGTAAAGACGGGCTGGGGCTCTTACGGAGGCGCGGGCTCGGTCTCGCTCACCGGAGGGTGGACGAAGACGGTGAGAAGGATCAGCGCGATGACCATGTTGATCGCGAGCATGAAGAAGATCCCGCGGTAGCCGAGGTTCAGGGCTCGCGGATTCAGAAAGACCTCGGCCGCGACGAAGACGGAGAGCGGTATTGCGACGGATTCGGCCGCGGCCTTCAGGCCGGCGAAGATGCCGGACTCGTCCGGATCGATGAGGGTCGTGAGGAGCGGCCACGAGACAGCGGTCTGCGCGCCGTTACCGACACCCGCGAGGACCACGACGACGATGGTCTCGGGTAGCTCGCGGATGACCGTCCCGCCGAAGGCCGCCACGACGAGGGTCGCCCACCCGATAGCGAGTACGCGCTTCTGGCCGTAGCGATCAGCGACTTTGCCCCAGGCGATCGCCGTCACGGCCGTCACAAGGAGAGCCAGCGCGGCTAGCGCGAGCGCCACCTGGTCCGTGAGGTGGATGTCCGTTGTGAGAAAGAGGGTCAGGTAGGGAAGGATCGCGCTGAAACCGAAGAAGAACACAAACAGCGTGGCGAGAAACCGAAGTGCCTGGCCGTGACTCAGCGCGACCCCGAGGTACGTGCGGAGCGCGACATGCTCGGCGCGCGCCGCCACGTCGCGGCGCTCATGGATCCCGCCCACCGTGACCGCGAATGTCGCGACCATCGCCACCGCGACGCCCCAGTACGCCCATGGCGGCGCGGCCTCGCCCTTGGTGGCCACCACGATCAGGCCGAGGAAGCCGACCTGCCCGATGAGCTGGATGCCCTGCGACAGCCCCGAGAGGAGGCCACGCTGATGGATCGGCGTGATGTCGGCGAGAAGAGCCGCGTATGGATCGATCGCCGCGTTGAAGAAGATCGAGAACAGGAAGATCGACACCGCGAGTGGCACCAGCGACTCAGTCGCGGCCGACGCGACAAGGAAGAACACCGCGGAGAGCGGGATGCAGATAGCGATGAATGGACGCCGACGGCCAAGGCGCGTCCAGATGCGGTCGGATGCCGCGCCGACGGTCGGCTGAATGACGACGCCTTCGATGCTGCGCGTGCTCGAGAGAAGTCCGGTGAGGAGATCAGGCGCACCCGCAGCCTTGAGCGCGAGCGGTAGAAGGAAGTTATTGAACGCGTAGAACGCGCCGGCTCCGATCGAACCAGCGGAGTAGACCAGCATCGTGCGTAGGCTGATGTCCAAGGCGCTGCGAGCCTAAGCGCTACTAGAATTGGCATCAAGATGCGCCGACAAGGTTAGAACAGATGTTTTACCGGACCCTCAAAACGTGCGACAATCCAGGCGAGGAGGGCGCAAATGGACCTCACGGTCGTGCTCGCAGCCGGCGCGCTCGCGGTCTTGATCGTCGTGCTCGCGATCGTGATGTCGCGCCGCGCGCCCCCGCCGGAAACCACCGCCGCGCCGCCGTACGAGCTGCTCTCGGCGAGCATCGCGGAGCTGCGCGCCTCGAGCGTCGCCGCGATGGGCGAGCTTCGCACCGAGGTCCAGCGGACTCTCGGCGCGACCGAGCAGCAGGTCATGACGCAGACGGGGGCGACACAGCGATCGCTACATGACCTCTCTCGGCAGCTCGGCGTGCTCAGCGAGCAGAGCATCCGCGTTGGAGAGCTCGCGAAGGACATCGGCTCTCTTCAGGATCTGCTGCGCGCTCCGAAGCCGCGTGGTGGGTTCGGCGAGCTGATGCTCGAGCGGCTTCTGCAGGACTGCCTGCCGCTGAGCGCGTACGAGATCCAGTTCACGTATCGCGACGGATCGCGCGTCGACGCGGTGGTCCGTTCCGCGAACCGCCTGGTGCCCATCGACGCCAAATTCCCGAACGAGTCGTACACGCAGATCGCGGCCGCGACCGACGATGCCGATCGGGCGCGGCGGCGGCGGGCGTTCCTCCAACACGTGCGGCGGCACATCGACGCCGTTGGGCGGTACGTGTCGCCACAGGATGGAACGATCGATTTCGCGTTCATGTACCTGCCTTCGGAGGCGATCTACTACGAGGTCATGACTCGCGACAGCGTCGACGAGCCGGATCTCGGCAGCTACTTCCAGGAGCGGCACGTGATCCCGGCGTCGCCGAATACGCTCCTCGCCTATCTTCAGGTCGTCGCCCTCGGGATCCGCGGCCTCGCGATGCAGGAGCGCACGCGCGAGCTGCAGCAGAGCATCGCGCAGGTCCGTCGGGAGTTCGAGCGCTTCGTCGGACTGCACGATCAGCTCGGAACGCACCTGGACCATGCGATGAAGAAGTTCGACGAGACCGAGCGCGCGCTCGCGCGCGCCTCCGGCGCGATCGAGGGTCTGGCCCAGGTGCCCATCGCCGCGGGCGGTGAACAGGTCGTGCTGCCGCTCGGTATCGAGAACCGCGGGGACGAGGACTAACGATCCGACGCGCTCTTGCGCTCGTCGCCCTCGCCAGCGCGCTCGTCGCAGGCGCCGCGATATTCACGGTCGATCCAGACGTTCCGCTCGTCGTCGGGTTCGTCATCGCCACGGTCGCCGTGTGTTCAGGTGCGCTTGCCGCGATGCTGTTCCTCTCGTTGCCGCCGTCCGGGCGCGGTCGTCGGCAGCGTGCGGCCGCGCCGGCGCTGCGACGCGGCACCGAGGTGACGGTGATCGTCGGGCTGCTCCTGCTCCTGCGCGTCGTTGACGGCCTCACGGTCATCACCGGTGGCTTCATCGTCCTCGGCTTCGTCATCGCCGAGGTCATCCTGTCGGCGCGTCCGTCACCCTCTTCGCGCTAACCTCGCCTCACCGATGAAGAAAGCCGAGGCGCCTTCGGTGGCCGGCGCCACTGACTGGTTCGGCGGCGAGGTCAGCGCGGAGCAGGCGGAGCGTCTCGCCGCCCTCTACGACCTCGACGCCCCGCACGGGCCGTCGGCCGCCATCGACTGGTTCCGCGCGATCGCGCGCCGAACCGGCGGACCGATCCTCGAGCTTGGCTGCGGCACGGGCCGCGTCGCGATACCGCTGGCGCAGGATGGTCACGACGTCGTCGGCCTCGACCGTTCCCCCGCGATGCTCGCGCGCGCCGAGCGGCACGCGAGGCGCGCCGGCGTGACACTCCGTCTGGTCGAAGGCGACATGCGCTCGTTCTCCGTCTCCGAAGCCTTCCCCCTCATCGCCATCCCGTTCAACACGTTCCTCATGCTCACCCCCGACGAGCGTTGGGCGTGCCTCGCGCGCGTGCGCGAGCATCTCGCGCCCACGGGCCTCGTCGCGATCGACTGCTTCCAGCCGGATCCGGAGCTGATCGTCGGCCGCGACGGCGGTGTGCGTGAGGAGTGGACGCGCCACGATCCGGAGAGCGGGCGCGAGGTAACGAAGTTCTCGAGCTCGCATGCGAACGTCGACCAGATCGACCTGCGCTGGTGGTTCGACGAGGTCGACGAGGATGGCCACGTGACGCGCTGGCAGCGCGCCACGACGATGCACTACCTCTATCGCCGCGAGGCCGAGCTCATGTTCTCGGCCGCCGGCTTCGAGATCGACGCACTCCAAGGCGACTACGACGGATCGCCCGCGGGTGGCGCCTCGCCGAAGCTGCTCGTCGTCGCGCGGCGACGCGAGCGTGGCGCCGGCCGAGAGCGCAGGGGGTGACCGACCTCCTCATTCGCGGCGGCATCGTCGTCGACGGGACCGGCTCGCCGGGCGTGCGCGCCGATGTGGCCGTCACCGATGGCCGCGTCACCGACGTGGGCGACATCGCGGGCCGGCGCGCGACCCGGATGATCGACGCGCGCGACCGCATCGTCGCGCCCGGCTTCATCGACATCCACTCGCACTCTGACAACAGCGTCTTCGTGAACGACGCGTTCGAGAGCGCGCTGCACATGGGTGTGACCCTCGTCGTGTGCGGGAACTGCGGCGGCTCGGCCGCGCCGGTGAGCGGCCTCGCGGCGGAGGAGCTCGACCGATCGCTCGCGGTGCTCGATGCGCGGCGGACGTGGTCGACCTTCGCGGAATACGCGGACGCCTGCGACGACGCCCGGCCGGCGATCAACCTCTGTTCGTTCGTAGGCCACGGCACGCTGCGGAAGTGCGTGATGGGTGGCGCCGCCCGCGCTCCCAGTCGCGACGAGCTCGCGACGATGCGCGCCTTGCTCGGACGGGCGATGGACGAGGGCGCGATCGGGCTCGCGTCCGGACTCATCTACCCGCCGAGCGCCTACGGCACGACCGATGAGCTCTCGGCTCTGTGCGCCGTCGTCCAGGAGAAAGGAGGCCTTTACGCCAGCCATATCCGAAACGAGGGCGACCGCCTCATCGAGGCCGTCGAGGAGAATCTCGAGATAGGCCGGCGTTCGCACGTGCGCGTGCAGCTGTCGCACCACAAGGCCTCGGGTCCGAAGAACTGGGGCCGCGTGAAGGACTCGACCGCGAAGATCGAAGCTGCGCGCGACGCGGGACTCGACGTCCAGGCCGACCAGTACCCGTACACGGCGTCCTCGACCGGGCTCGCGGTCACGATCCCGAACTGGGCGCACGAAGGCGGACGCCTCGCGATGTGCGAGCGTCTCAAGGATCCCGCGGTGCGCGCGCGGATCCGCGATGAGTACGTGGAGACCGGCCGGAATTGGGAGCGGATCGTGATCGCGCGCGCTCGACGGCGACCCGAGTGGAGCGGTCGCACGGTCGCCGATCTCGCGCGCGAGTCGGAAAAAGATCCGCTCGAGTGGTCATGCGACGCGCTCATCGAGCACGACGGCGACGTCGCCATCATTCATCACTCGATGAACGAGGACGATGTGCGCTACGTCATGGCGAAGCCGTACGTCGCGATCGGGAGCGACTCGTCGGCGAATGCGCCGTACGGGCCTCTGTCGTTCGGAAAGCCGCACCCCCGCTCATACGGGACGTTCCCTCGCGTGCTCGGGCGGTACGCGCGCGACGAGCGTGTCCTTACGATCGAGGACGCGGTGCGGAAGATGACCTCGCTCACCGCGAGGCATCTGCGGCTCGCGGACCGCGGCGAGATCCGGATCGGGGCCTGGGCGGACCTCGTCGTGTTCGACCCGCTGCGCGTGGCCGACACGGCGACGTACGACGATCCGCACCGGTACCCCGACGGCATCGAGCATGTCGTGGTGAACGGCGGCGTCGCGCTGGATGCGGGAGAGACAACGACGAAACGAGACGGCCGGTTCCTACGTCACGGCAGGGATCTCGGAGGCGCGTGAGCGATACGCCGCGCGTCGCGATCCTCGCGGAAGGTCTCTTCAGTCGGACGACCGCGAAGACCGCGATCGGTGTGCTGCGCTACGCGCGTTACCAGATCGTCGCGATCGTGGATTCGACGAAGGCCGGCACCGATGCCGCGGACCACGTCGGTGTGGGTCGTGGCGTGCCGGTCGTCGCCACGGTCGATGATGCGATCGCGCGTGGCGCGGACGTGCTGCTCATCGGCACCGCGGCCGCCGGCGGGCGCATCCCCGACACGTACCGGCCCTTTCTGTCGCGAGCGCTCGAGCGCGGTGTGGCGGTGTGGAACGGACTTCACGAGCGCGTGCTGAGCGATCCACGTCTCGCGGAGGCTGCGCGGCGTGGCAACGCAACCGTGCGTGAGCTGCGCGAGCCGCCGCGGGAGCTCCCGATCGGCGGCCATCGCCGGCCGCGTGTGGGCGCGACCGTCGTCTTGACCGTCGGCTCTGACGCCGCAGTCGGCAAGATGACCGCGTCGCTCGAGATCGTCGCCGCGCTGCGGCGGATGGGCGAGAAGGCCGCGTTCGTCGCGACCGGGCAGACCGGGATCGCCATCGCGGGTGAGGGCATCTCAGTCGATGCCGTCGTGGCGGACTTCATCGCCGGCGCGGCGGAGACGATGGTCTGTGACGCGGCGGAGCGGGCCGACTGGGTGATCGTCGAAGGTCAGGGCTCGCTGACGCATCCAGGTTTCTCGGGCGTGACGCTCGGCCTGCTGCACGGCGCAGGACCCGACCTCATGGTGCTCTGCCACCACGCTATGCGCTGGTCCATGAAGGGCTATGACGACGGCCTGCCGCTGCGCACGCTGCCCGAGCTGGTGCGGATCTATGAGGACGCGGCGGCGTGGCGCCGGCCGCCGGGCTATCCGCCGTCGCGCGTCGTCGCGATCGCTCTCAACACCGGCGATCTGCTGAGCTCCGATCCGCCCGACCTCGCCCTCACCTGGATCCAGAGCGCGTCGACCGTCACCAAGCTGCCCGCAGCCGACCCGATACGCGAAGGGACCGCCGGCGCGGATCGCCTCGCACGCGCGCTCATCGATGCGCGCGGCCGCCACGCGGACACGAGCACGTCGTGAGGTTCACCGTGCGCACCGTGGACGTGCATCTCGAGGTGCCGTTCCAGATCTCGCGGGCGGTGCGCACCGAGAAGCGTGTGGTGCTCGTCGAGCTCGAGGAAGGCGCCCGCATCTCGCGGGGCGAGGCGTCCCCGGATCCGTTCTTCAAGGAGACGACGGAGTCGCTCGAGGCGGAGGTCCGCGGGTCGCTCGACCTCGTGCCCGAAGACGCCGCCGATCTCGCGACGCTCAAGCTGCGGCTCGACGAGCGCTTCCCGCACGGCGGCGCCGCGGCGTGCGCACTCGACATCCTCGGCCACGACCGGGCGGCGCAGTCCGCGGGCGTGCCCCTCCGCACGTTCCTCGGGCTCGCGGGCCGTGAAGCGCCGCCGACATCGTTCACCATCGGCATCGCGGAGCCACATGTCATGGCCGAGCGCGCGGCCGCCGCCGCGGCGAAGGGATTCGGCGTCCTCAAGGTGAAGCTGGGCCACGGTGACGCCGATGTCGAAGTCCTGTCGCGGATCCGGGAGCGGTTCGCCGGGACGATTCGCGTCGACCCGAACGCCGCGTGGACACCGGCCGAGGCCCCGGCGCGGATCGAGCGCATCGCCCGATTCGACATCGAATTCGTGGAGCAGCCCACGCCGACCGAAGACATCGACGGGTTGCGCTACGTACGCGAGCGGTCGGAGCTGCCGATCGTTGCCGACGAAGCAGCCGTCCGCCTCCCGCACGTCGAGCGACTCTCGGGCGCCTGCGACGGCATCAACGTGAAGCTGCAGAAATGCGGCGGCATCGCCGAGGCTCGCGCGATGATCGCCCGCGCACATGACCTCGGGATGAAGGTGATGCTCGGCTGCCGCGCGGCCGAGACGAGCGTGGCGATCGCCGCGGCGGCGCATCTCGCGCCCTCGGTCGAGTGGGCCGACCTCGATGGCAACCTCCTCATCGTCGACGATCCGTTCCGCGCGGTGCCGGTCGTGAACGGACGATTCGTCTTCTCCGATCGCCCCGGTCTCGGCGCGGTCCCCGCATGAACGCATCGCCGGGAAAGATCGAGATCGCCCTCTTCGCCGTCGGGCTCGCGCTGGCGGGTCTCGTGCTCCTCGCGCTCCTGTGGTCCGGTGTCGGCCCCTACGCGGACATGGCGCGCGCGAACGGGGCCGACCGCACGACGTTCATCGACCACACGACCGGCGGGCATGTGGAGATGGAGCTGGGGCCGCTTGTCGAGGAGCACCGCGTGTGGTCGACGTACGTGACCGGTGGGACGGGGGATCCGCCGGCGCCCGGGCGCTTCTACGCCGCCGACGAGATCTCTCATATGGAGGACGTGCGGCGCGTGTTCGATGGCGCGAAGCTGCTGATCCCGGCCGGCTTCTTCGTGATGGCCATCCGCATGCAGCGCGCGCGGACGCGGAGCGCAGAGGCGATGCTGCGGCTGATCCGCGACGGTGCGGTCGCAGCCGGGATCGCTGTCGCGGCTATCGGAATCGTTGCTGCCTTCGCGTTCGAGCAGGCCTTCTTGCTCTTTCACCAGGTGTTCTTTCCGCAGGGCAACTTCTTGTTCGACCCCGCGACAAGCAATCTGGTGCGGCTGTACCCGGACTGGTACTGGCAGGGCATCACATTTCGGATCGGTCTGTCGTTCATCGCGGTCGCGGCGGCGGTGGCGCTCGCGGCCTCCATCGCACTTCGCCGCGCTCGCTCCACTAGACTCGCCTCCGCATGAAACGCGTTCTTCTTATCGAAGACCTTCCGCAGGTCGCGCAGCACCTTCAGTCGATGCTGGCCCGCGAGAAAGAGATCGAGGTCGCTGGCGTCCAGAGCGACCCGGCGGCCGCGATCGCGCAGATCGCGACCGAGAAGCCCGACATCGTCATGCTCGACGGATTCCTCGGCGGCAAGCAGGACTTCTCGATCGCGCTGGACGTCGCCAAGCGCATCCGCACGGCGTCGGCAGGCACGCGGATCATCATGGTGACGGTCCCGCAGAAGGGGCTCGATCCCAAGAGCGAGACGATGGTCGACGCGGTCTTCGTGCTGCCGGGCGGCGCGAACGAGCTCGCGCAGGTCCTCGGTGTCGGGAGAGCGGCCCGTCCGCAGAACGGGCTCATGATCGCGGTGTACTCACCGAAGGGCGGCACCGGCAAGACGACGCTCGCGGTGAATCTCGCGACGGTGTTGCGCCGTCAGGGGAAGTCTGTGGCGCTCATGGATGGCGTGATGCAGTTCGGTTCGGTGCGCCACGTGTTGCAGGTCCCGCCGGCCACGCGATCGTTCGTCGATCTGCCGACCGCGGGCGCGATGCGCACGTCGCTCGCCGAGGTCCTATGGGAGGGACCGTCGGGCGTGCATGTCCTTCTCGCGCCGGGCAAAGCGGAGGAAGTCGATCTCATCCAGGGCGGCGACATCGGCAGCGCAATGAGCATGCTGGCCGAGAGCCACGACTACGTGATCGTCGATACGCCCTCACGACTGACCGAGGATGCGCTCGCGATCCTCGACGCCGCGAACCTCATCCTCATGATCGTCACCTATATGAACGCGACCGTCGCGCAGTCGCGCGCGGCGATCGACACCTTCGAGGCGCTCGGCTACAAGGGGCAGAAGCCCATCCTGCTCGTCGTCAATCAATCCGACACCGCCGGCGGGATGTCGAAGAACGCGGTCGAGCACGCGCTGAACCTGCCGATCATCGGCGAGATCCCGACCGACTGGAAGACGGTGAGCGACTCGCTCAACAAGCAGCAGCCGTTCGTCATCAGCGCACCCCAATCCCCGATCAGCCGCGCCGTGGAAGCGCTCGCGCACGGCCTCGTCACGCAACAGCGGAAGTAGCGGCGATGGGGGCGAGCTCCCCGATCGGGGTGTTCGACTCCGGTGTTGGCGGCCTCACCGTGCTGAAGGAGCTGCGCCGCCAGCTCGCCGGCGAATCCACGATCTATCTCGGCGACGAGGCGCGTATGCCGTACGGTCCGCGGCCCGCGGACGAGGTGATCGCGTTCACACGTGAAGCGATGCGCTGGTTCGCGACGCGCGACTGCAAGCTCATCGTGCTCGCGTGCAATACGGCGACGGCCCAGGCGCTCGAGGCGGTCCGCGACGATTCCGCCGTGCCGATCATCGGCGTCGTCCGACCGGGCGCCGCGGCCGCGATCGCGTCATCGGCGCGACGGTCGATCGGGGTGGTCGCGACTGTTGGAACGGTGCGGTCCGGCGCGTACGTGCGCGCCGTGCGCGATCTCGACCCGCTCTGCGATGTGACCCAGCAAGCCTGCCCGCGGCTCGTGCCGATCGTCGAGTCCGGAAAGGTCGGCACGCCCGAGGCGCTTGACGCGGTACGCGAGTACGTCGCGCCGCTGCTCAGCGAGGGCGGCGTGGTCACGCCCGTCGTCGACACGCTGCTGCTCGGCTGTACGCATTACCCCCTGCTGCGTGAGGAGTTCACGAAGGTGGCCGGGCCCGGCGTCCGCGTCGTCGATTCCGCGACGACGACCGCGCTCGCGGTCCGCGAAGTCCTCGCGTCGCACCGACTGCTTGCCGACGGCGCGACGCCGACGCACCGCGTGTTCGCGACCGGTCCGGTCGAGCGCTTCAGCGAGGTCGCGCGAACGATATTCGGCGAGAAGCTGCCCGAGGTGGAGGCGGCGACGCTGACGTGAATCTCGGGTCGACGATCACGGGTCTGCCGTACGTCGGCAAGACCACGCTGTTCAACCTGCTGACCGGCGGGCATGCCGCGACCGGTGCCTTTGCGGGTGCCGAGGGCGAGACGAACGTCGGTGTCGCGAAAGTGCCGGACCAGCGGGTCGACAGGCTGGCGGCGCTCTACAAGCCGCGCAAGACGACGTACGCGGAGATCACGTACCGCGACCTCGGTCTCGCGCCACGCGTCGCGACCGGAGCGGCTGGTCACGCGACACAGTCCGGGCAGGGGATCAGCGCGCAGAAGCTCGGCGATCTGCGCACCTCGGACGCGCTCGTGCACGTCGTTCGTGCATTTCGCGATGCGTCGGTCCCGCACGTCAACTCGAGCGTCGATCCGAAGCGCGACCTCGCGACGCTCGAGCTCGAGCTGCTTTTCGCCGATCACGTCGTCGTCGAACGCCGGCTCGAGCGCATCGAGCCCGAGCTGCGCTCGGCGAAAGGTCCCGAGCGCGAGCAGAAGGAGCGCGAGCGTGCCGTGCTGCAGAAAGCGATGGCCGCGCTCGACGCCGAGACGCCGCTCCGCGATGTTGGGCTCGACGACGAGGAACGGAAGATCGTCCGCGGATATCGCTTCCTGACGCTCCTGCCGCAGCTCGTCGTCGCGAATCTTGACGAAGGCGACGTCGCGGCGCCGGACGCCGTCCTCGGTCCGCTGCGCGAGGCGGCCGCGAGACATCGCGCGATGTCGGTGGTCGGCGTGTGCGCGAAGCTCGAGGCCGAGATCGCACAGCTCGATCCGGCCGAAGCCGCGGCCTTCCGCGCAGACCTCGGGCTGCACGAGCCCGCGCTCGATCGTGTCATCCACGCGACGTACGAGCTGCTCGGCCTCATCTCGTTCTTCACGGTGGGCGAGGACGAGGTGCGTGCGTGGACGATCCCCGCGGGTTTGTCCGCGCAGCAGGCCGCGGGCGCGATCCACTCCGATCTCGAGCGCGGCTTCATCCGCGCGGAGGTCATCGGCTGGGAGGACCTGCTGAAGGCGGGCTCCGAGGCCAACGCGAAGAAGCAGGGGATCATGCGCACCGAGGGCAAGACGTACACCGTCATGGACGGCGACGTGATCCATGTCCTTTTCAATGTCTGACCGGTGAGCATCGACTTTCTCGCGATCGGTCACGTCGCGCGTGACGAGTTCGAAGGAGAACTGACCTGGCGACTCGGTGGCACCGCGCTCTACGCGGCGGCGACGGCCGCGCGTCTCGGCACGACGACCGCGCTCGTGACGCGTGTCGGTCCGAAGGAGAAGCCGGCGCTCGACGAACGCTGCACGCAGCTCGGCATCGCGCTCCACGCACTGCCGTCCTCCGCGACGACCACGTTCGCCTTTCGCTATGTCGAGGGGCGTCGCTTCATGCGCCTTAGGGCGCGCGCGAAGGGCATCTCGCCCAACGACGTTCCGGCCGCGTGGCGAGCGGCACGAGCGGTCGTCCTCGGCTCGATCGCGCACGAGCTCGATCGCACGCTGTTCGGGAGGACCGCGCCGCGCGCGACCGTGCTCGTGGCGCAGGGCTACCTGCGCGAATGGTCCGCCGACGGCGCGATCACGCCGCGTTCGTGGGACGACGCAGAGGACATCGTGCCGCTCGTCTCTGCCGTCGTGCTCAGCGAGGACGACGTCGCCGGCGATCTGAGCGCGCCGCGGCGCTGGTCGCGGAACGGTCGCGTCTACGTCACGCTGGCGGAGCGCGGCGTGCTCGTGCTGGATCGCGGAACGGAAACGACGGTCCCGGGCTATTCGGTCGAGCGGGTCGTCGATCCGACCGGCGCGGGCGATGCGTTCGCCGCCGGACTCGCGATCGCGCTGGCCGACGGGCGATCGCCCGATGAGTGCGCCCGCTTCGCGAATGCGGTCGCGTCGTTCGCGGTGGAGGACGTCGGCATGGCGGGTCTCGCGGATCGCACACGCGTCGATGCGCGCATGCGCTAGGCGGCCTGGTCCCGGAGCGCGATGTCCTGGATCTTGATCCTTGCCGCGCGCGGTGTGTAGCCGAGCTCGAAGCGGCGCGACGCCCTCGACAGCGCGAAGCAAATGACGAAGTAGACCGTCGCGACGATGAGCAGCACCTCGACCGGATTGAAGAACTGCGTGTAGATCGTCCGACCTTGTCGCAGAAGCTCGAAGACGCCGATCGTCCCCACGAGCGACGTGTCCTTTATCACCGTGGTGAGCTGCGCCATCATCGCCGGCACCATCAGACGCAGCGCCTGCGGCAGGATCACCGAGCGCATCGTCTGTGCATGCGATAGTCCGAGGGCGCGCGCCGCCTCGCTCTGCCCTCGCGGCAGACTTACGATGCCGGCGCGGATGATCTCGGCAAGCACGGCGCTGGTGTACATCGAGAGGCCGAGCACCCCGGCCCAGAACAGCGGCAACTCGAAGTCCTGGCCGAAGATCGGCCGGAAGAGCGCTGAACCCTTGATGCCGAAGTACGCGATGAGGAGCAGCACCGGCAGCGCGCGCACGCCCTCGATGTAGAAGGTGGACGGCCAGCGCATCCAGCGGCGCCGCGAGAGCCGGCCGAGTGCGAACAGCAGCCCGACCGGGAACGACACGGCGACCGAGGCGAGCGCGATGTAGATCGTCTCGCGCAGTCCTTCGAAGAGAAAACCCCAGATCGCGGGGTTGAGGAACATCGGCCAGGTGTCGGGTCGCATCAGCGGGCCACCAGCATCCGCCGTTCGAGCGCGTTCACCGCGATGCCGAGCGGGATCGTGAGGACGAGATAGAGAAGCGTTGCCGCGATGAAAGCCTCCTCCGCACGGAACGTGCGCGACTCGACGATCTCCGCGGCGTACAGGAGCTCCGCGACGCCGATCGTCGACGCGAGCGAGGTGTTCTTCACCAGCGCGATCCCGATGTTGCCGAGTGGTGGGATCACCGAGCGGAACGTCTGCGGCAGCTGGACGTAGCGGAGCATCTGCGCGTAGGAGAGTCCGAGCGATCGGGCCGCCTCGATCTGGCCGCGATCCACGCCGAGCAGACCTCCGCGCACGACCTCGGCGACATAGGCGCCGTGATACAGACCCATACCGACCGCCGCCGCGCGGAAGATGTTCTCGAAGGTATCGGTGGAGAAGCGCAGCCCGATGAGCGGCAGGCCGAGGAACAGGAAGAACAGCAGCGCGACGAGCGGGGTGTTGCGGAAGAACTCGACGTATGCGGCGCCGATCCAGCCGAGCGGCGCGATCGGTGAGACCCGCAGGACGGCGACCAGCGTTCCAAGGACGAGAGCGCCGAGAAGGCCGAGGACCGAGATCTGGATCGTGAGCCAGAGACCCGTGAAGTAAAGCTGCGGAAACTCGAACGCGATCCCGCCGGGCATGACTAGCCCGGTAGGGAACGGGGGTCGGCTGCGTACCGACCCCCGTTCGCTCGCATCCAGTCGCTGCGGTGCTTAGTCGTCCGGCGTCCGCTTCTTATCGAAGGAGACCGGCGAGATGTACTGCTCGTAGATCTTCGCCCAGGTGCCGCTGGTGATCATCGCCACCTGTGTACGGTTGAGGAAGTCGACGAAGCCGGTGCGGTCGCCGCCGACGCTCTTCTTCACGCCGATGCCGTAGGGCTCCGTCGAGAAGTACTTGCCGACGATCTTCGTGTTCGCGTCCTGCTTCACGAGGCCGAACAGGATCGTCTCGTCGGTCGAGACCGCGTCCGCCTGGCCCTGCTGCAGCGCGAGGAGACAGGCCGGGTAGCTGTCGAGCAGCAGCAGACGGGCGGCGTTGTTCGTCGCGGACGAGATGTTCTGCTCGCTGGTCGAACCGCGCTGCGCGCAGACGGTCTTTCCCGCGAGGTCCGCGACCTCGTTGATCGTCGTGTTGTCCTTCTTCACCAGGATGCGCTGACCGGTCCTGAAGTAGACGTCGGTGAAGTCGATCTGCTTCTTGCGGTCATCGTTGATGGTGAACGTCTTGATGATCACGTCCGCCTTGTTGTCGGTCAGGCTCGGGATGCGCGTCGCCGACGTCACCGGAACGTACTCGATGTACTTGTCCGGGTCATCAGCGTCGCCGAAGATCGCCTTCGCGATCTCGCGACCGTACGCGACGTCGAAGCCATCCCATTTCCCGGTCGCCGGATTCTTCACGCTGAACGGCGGGTTGTCTTCCTGCGTTCCGATGCGGATCTTCCCTTTCGTCTGAAGGCTGTACTGGTACGTTGCGAGATCGAAATGCGGCCGCGTCGATGCCGACGACGACGCGGCGACCGTCGGCGATGGTGTGGTGGACGGACTGGTACACGCCGCCGCGATGAACGTCAGGACGAGACCGAACGCGAACACTCGCGCGAAACCCCGCATGTCTTCCTCCCTGCGTCTTGCCCGCTAGTGGCTGATGACCTTGCTCAAGAACTGCCTCGCCCGCTCCTCACGCGGCGCCTCGAAGAATCCAGCCGTGGGCGAGTCCTCAATGATGCGCCCTTCGTCCATGAACACCACCCGGTTCGACGCCTCCCGGGCGAAGCCGACCTCGTGCGTGATCACGAGCATGGTCATGCCCTCCCGCGCGAGGTCGCGCATGACGTCCAGCACCTCGCGGATCATCTCGGCGTCGAGGGCGCTGGTCGGCTCGTCGAACAGCATGATGCGCGGGTCCATCGCCAACGCGCGCGCGATCGCGACGCGCTGTTGCTGGCCGCCGGACAGGCGCGTCGGATGCTCGTCCGCCTTCTCGGGGATCCCGACCTTCTCGAGGAGCGCCATCGCCTTCTTGCGCGCCTCGGCCGCTGACATCCCGCGCACCTTGCGCGGCGCGAGCATGACGTTCTCGGCCGCGGTCAGGTGGGGGAAGAGGTTGAACGACTGGAACACCATCCCGACATCGCGACGCAGCTTGTTGACGTCGACCCCGGGGTCGTGCACCCGCTGACCGTCGACGACGAGCTCTCCGCTGTCGATCGGCTCGAGCTTGTTGATCGTGCGGATCATGGTGCTCTTGCCCGAGCCCGACGGGCCGATGATCACGACAACGTCGCGCTCGCGAACCGTGAGGTTGATGCCGCGCAGGACGTGAAGCGGCCCGAAATGCTTGTGGACATCGCGGAACTCGATCACGAGGCCGAAATCTAGGCGCTAGGCTCGCGCGGTGCAGGAATTCTTCGCGGCGGCGCGCGCCGAGCTCGACCGCGCGCGCGGTGTCACCGGCTTGGTCGTGCGCGAGGTCGGTGGCGCGACGCTCTTCTCGCAGCGATCCGATGAGACTTTCCCGGCGGCGTCGGTGATCAAGATCCCGCTCGTGATGGCGCTCTACGCGGACGCGGCGGAGGGTCGTTTGTCGTTGGACGAGCGGATGCCCGTGGGCGCGATCGTCGGTGGCACGGGCATCCTCGGCGACTTGCGTGATGTCCGCGATGTGAGCCTGCGCGACCTGGCGATGCTGGCCATCGCGCTCTCCGACAACACCGCGACGAACCGTCTCATCGACCGCCTCGGCGTGGCCCGGATCGACGCGCGGATGGCCGAATGGGGCTGCGTCCGCACCAAGCTCGCGCGCGGCATGTTCGACTGGGACGCGCAGCGCCGTGGGCTGGAGAACGTGGTCACGCCTTCCGAGATGGCCGGGCTCCTCGAGCGCCTTGTCTGCGGAGAGCTCGTTGATCGCGCGACCTCCGACGCCGTCATCGCCGTGCTCGAGCGCTGCCAGGACGATGCGATGCTGCGGCGCTATCTCGCGAAGGGCGCTCGCACCGCGAACAAGACGGGCACGCTCGAGGCCACCCGCAACGACGCCGCGATCGTGTTCGGGCCCACGCGGACCATCGTCGTCGCGGCATTCATGCGCGAGGTCGCCGATCCGCTGGCCGCGGTCCACATCCTCGGTCTCATCGGGCGCGGTGCCGCGCGAGCCGCGGGTCTCGACGTCCCGCCCCTTCCATTTGATGCTGCCGCTGGCGCATGATGCGGACGTGAAGAAGCAGACCGGGTCGCGATCGACGCGTGCGAAACGCGCGCGGAGCATGCGGCCGGTGGTCGCGACGGCGGTCCTGTCGCTCGGCCTGGTGTGTGCGGCCGCTTTCACCGGGATCACCATGCAGGCGAACGCCCTCGAGCGAGCCAAGGGTGTACTGAGCGACGAGATCGCGGCGGAAGAGGCACGGAACGCGCAGCTCGAAGCCTCGATCGCGCAAAAGAAGACCACGGACTACCTGATCCAGAAGGCGCAGGACTACGACTTCGTCAAGCGGGGCGAGGGTCTGATCGCGGTCGAGCGGTCGGCGCCCTCGGCGAGCGCGCCGCACGCCGACGGCGGGCGAGCAGGCCATCTTGCGCGTTGGATCCAGCTCTTCTT
>VBFY01000094.1 GCA_005889405.1 Chloroflexota bacterium
GCTGCGCTTGCAGCGAGCGCATGTCGTCGAGGGTGAGGTTCTGCGCCTGCGCGCCCGCGCCCTTCAGTCCACCCTCGCTTTGGTTCGCCGGCGAGACGGTGATGAGGTTCGAGCCCAGCGACAGGATCGTGTTCTGCACCTGCTGCGATGCGCCGTTGCCGACGGCGACCATGGCGATCACGGACGCGACGCCGATGATCACGCCGAGCATCGTCAGCGCGGAGCGCAGCTTGTTCACGACGAGCGACTGCAGCGCGGAGCGGAACGAGTCGTACAGCTTCATTCGTCGCCCCCGATGCCCGTGACGATCTCGTCGAGCGCCCGGCGCGGCTCGAGGACGGGCTCGTCGTGCGCGACGACGCCGTCGCGCATGCGCACGATGCGCCGGCAGTGCGCGGCGACATCGGGCTCGTGGGTGACCATGACGACGGTCTTCCCGAGCTCGTTGAGCCGCTGGAAGATCGCGAGGATCTCCGCGCTCGAGTGGGAGTCGAGGTTCCCCGTCGGCTCGTCCGCGAGGATCATCGAGGGATCGTTGAGCAGCGCCCGCGCGATCGCGACGCGCTGCTGCTGTCCACCGGAGAGCTCGCTGGGGCGGTGCCTCACCCGATCGCCGAGGCCGACCTGTCCAAGCGCGGCGAGGGCGCGCGCGCGGCGATCGTGGCGATCGCCGCCGTACACGAGTGGCAGCTCGACGTTCTCGACGGCGTTGAGGCGCGAGAGGAGGTTGAACGTCTGGAAGACGAAGCCGATGTGCTTGTTGCGGATCGCGGCGAGCTGGTCGTCGGACAGCTTGCCGACGTTCTCGCCTGCCAGCTCGTACGTGCCGGCGTCGGCGACATCGAGGCAGCCCAGCACGTTCATCAGCGTCGACTTGCCCGAGCCGGACGGGCCCATGATCGCGACGAACTCACCGGCGTGGATGTCGAGGTCGACGCCGGCGAGGGCGTGGACCTCGATCTCCTTGCCGATGCGGTAGGTCTTGGTGACGCCGCGCAGGTGCACCACTGGCCGCATCGCGGCCGGTGCGCTGTGGCGGTAGGGGACACCGGCGCGGTCGACGACGGTCAACGGATCACGATCCCGCCCGGGCCGCCCTGCTGGCCGCCGCGGTTCGGCGCGGTCGTCGCGCCGGCGCGCGCCTGCGGCAGGATCACGAGGTCGCCTTCCTTCAGGCCCCCTCCGGTCACCTCGGTGAGTGTGTCGTTGGAGATGCCGAACGTCGCGTCGACGTCGACGGGCTGACCGTCCTTCAGCACCTGCAGGTAACGCCGCGTGCCCTGCGTCTTGATCGCGAGGTTGGGAACTGTGAGCACGTCCTGATGGCTCACGAGGATGACGTTCGCGGTGCCGCTCATGCCCGGCCGGATAGACGCGTTCGGGACGTCGATCGTCACGTCGACGCCGTACACCGGCACGCCCTGCTGGATCGTGGCGACCGGGTCGACGCCCGTGACCTTGCCGGTCATGCGGGTCGTCGCGCCGAGCGCGTCGATCGTGATGTTGGCCACCAGGCCAAGCTTCAGCTTCGAGACGTCCGCCTCGCCGACGGTGCCGTGCAGCTGCACGGTGCCCGTGTTCGCAAGGAGGACGACCGGCGTCGTCGTGCTCGACGAGGCCGGCTCGCCCACGGTGCCGTTGATCGCCTGGACGATCCCCGCGCTCGGGGCGCGCAGGATCGCGTAGTCAAGGTTCGTCTGCGCCGTCTGCACGGCCAGCTGCGCCGAGTCGACGCTGTTCTGCGCGCTCTGGATGTCCGCCGGCTTCGACGCGAGCGCGCTCGAAGCGGTCTGGACGGTCTGGCTGGTGCGGTCGATCGTGGCGGGGACGTTCTGCACCGCGGTGACGTAGCTGCCGTTGATCGCGTCGGTCAGCGTGCTCACCGACGAGGCCGACTGCGTGAGCTTCACCTTTACCGTGGAGACGACCTGTTGCTCGCTGGTGACGAGCGTATAGAGGGTGGCGAGGTCGGCACGCCACTGGTCCACCGGACCACCGATCTTCTTCGTGTTCGACGTGTTGAGCGCGGCCTGCGCGGTACTGACCGCGCCCTGGAGCGTTGCGATGACCGATGACGTCGTGTCCAGCGCGCTCGTGAGGCGAGAGAGTGCGACCTGGTAGTTCGTCTGCGCGAGCTGGAAGCTGCCCGCGATGCTCGTGGTATCGCTACCCGCGGCCACCGCGCTATCGAAGGTATCCATCAGCGAGAGCACCGCGCTCCGCGCGCTCTGGTAATCGCTGAGCGCCGGCACCAGGAGGGTGGCCGAGTTCGCGCGCGCGTTCTGCAGCGGCGCATACGCCCCGAAGAGGGCGTTGTACGCCGTGCGGAAGTCGCCGGTGTCGCCGCCGCCGACGATCTGGTTCATGAGCGCGACCAGCGCGTCGAGCTGCGACTGCATCGTGTCCAGGCTGCTCTGGAAGGTCGGGATGTCCGACGTGGCGGCGGAGGTGAGGCTCAGGTAGTTCGTTCGCGCTGCCGCGTAGTTCGCCTTCATCTTCGCGAGCGCCGCCTGCGCGTTCGCGACATCCGTGTCCGCCGACTTCCGCGCGTTGTCGAGGCTGCGCGCCGCGTCCGCGTAGGACTGGTTCTGGCGCTGCAGGTTCGACTGCGCGCTCGCGAGGCTGTTCTGTGCGTTGGCGAGCGCGTTCTCGAGATCGGTCGCTTCGATGCGCGCCAGCTCTTGCCCGGTGGTGACCTGCTGCCCGACCGTCACCGAGATCGCCGAGATGCGACCGGCGCTGCGGAAGTTGAGGCGTGCCTGCCCGGCGGGGTTGACCGAGCCCGAGATCGCGACCGTCTGCGCGAGGCTCGCCTTTGTGGCCTCGGCCGTGCGGTACGTTACCGCCGCGGTGCCGTTGTTCCCACGGAAGATCGTGACCGCGGCGCCGACGACGACAGCGGCCAGGACGATCGCGAGGATGCGACCAGGCCAGGTCGCGACCATCCCTCTCACGGCGGTCACCGGCAAACTCGCGGCGGTCATGTGGTCACCCCTTCCTTGATGAGACGCGCGGTCACGACCGCGCCGAGCGCGTACGCGACGACCACGGCGAGCGCGATCGCGCCGAGAGCGGGGATCTGCCAGAGGATGAAGAGGATCGTCGCGCCTGCGAGCGCGACGACCGGCGCGGGGATCTGGGACTGGAAGCGCGACAGCGCGCGCGTGCGCAGCAGCGCGTCACCGAGTCGCCACGACGTCGCGGCGAAACCGACGAGCAGCGCCAGCAGCGCGAAGACGCACAGCACCGCGAACGCGGTGAGGCCGACCTGCAGCGCGGCCGGCGCGCCGAACGGCGAATCGGGAAGCGCGCCGGTCACGAAGTTCAGGAAGACCACCCATCCGAGCGCGGCGGTGGAGATCGCCAGACCGAGGACGACCAGACCCGCTGCGAGGACGCGCGCCTGCGATCGCCAATTGCCCAGGGACGCGCGGTACACGGCGACGACCTGATCGTTCGCGAGCACGAGCGTCGACGCGGTGAGCAGGAGCACCAGGAAGAGACCTGCGGCGTCGCGTGCCGTGTCGGAGATGCCACGCTGGAGCGGAACGATCGCTTGGAGCGGACCCGCGACGCGCCGCTGCGCATCGACGACGGTGAGTCCAGGCGGGAGGCTGCCTCGCTGGTCGAAGAACACGCGCGGTCGTGCCACCGGCTCACGCGCGGACGAGGGCGACATCGCCGTCGCGCCAACGAAGAGGATCGCGCTCAGGCCGACCGCGACCACGAGCGTGCCGAGGACGATGACGATGTCGCGCCGCGTCATCGGACCAGCCTGCGGCTGCGGGGCGCGCTCGCCATCAGCGCGTGCGCCGCGAACACGCACGCGACACCCACGAGCGCCACAGCGAGCACCGTGAGCCCGTCGATGAAGAAGGACGCGTTCGTCGCACCGCTCGACGCGGCGCCGACGATGTTCGAGAGCGCGGCCGCGATGTCCTCGCCGCTCTCGGCCAGCTGGCGCACGAGATACGCGAGGCTCGGGAGCGCGAGCAAAGCGGCGACGAGCCACTCCCAACCGACTCGGCGCTCGACGACGCGGCGCATCACCGTGTCGCGGAAGCCGACCGGCAAGGCCTGGGGCGGGACCGCCGAGAGGACGTGGTGTACCTCGCGCTCTTCCGGCGCAAGGTCGGACGGGCCGCGCAGCTCGTTCATGACTGTGTCTCCCTCCGTCGCGCCGCGAGGCGGGCCTTGAGTGCGGCACGCGCCCGGTGCAGGTGCGTCTTCACGGTACCGAGTGGGATGCCCAAAGTGTCGGCCACCTCTTGATAGGACAGCTGCTGCATATGACGCAGTGTCAAGGCTGCGCGGTAGGCCGGTGGCAGCTCCGACATCGCCGCGACCACCTCTGAGACGGCCTCGCGCCTGAGCGCCGACGCCTCCGGTCCCGACTCTTCGGGCTCGGTCGACTCGGGCAGCTCGTCGACCACCGTCTGGTGCGCGTGCCACCGCTGCACGTGATTGAGACTGGCGTTGGTGGCGATGCGGAAGATCCACGGGCCGAACGGCAGGCTCGGGTCGTATTGATGGAGTGCTTTGTATGCGCGGATGAACGCCTCCTGTGCGCAGTCCGACGCCGCGTCGGCGTCGCTCGTGATGCGAAACGCGATGTTGTACACCCGGCCTCCGTAACGCTCGACGAGGGTCGAGAAGGCATCGGCATCGCCGGCGAGGCACCGCTGGACGATCTCTTGATCGGTGCGCGTCAGCCGGCGGCCTCCGTGGCGCCCGAGGCCCCCTCTTAAGCCGGTTACCCAGAGGCCTTTCGGGGTGTTTCGCGTATTGTGGTGCCCCCGATGGACCTCACTTGGTTGGGACACGCTTGCTTCCGTATGCGCGGTCGTGAAGGCATCGTCCTCAGCGACCCGCCCGATCCCAAGTCGGGCCATGCCATCCCGCGCACCGAAGCCGGGCTCGTAACGATCTCTCACGACCATCCCGGCCACTCCAGCCTGAAGTCGGTCGCCGGCGAGCCGGTCGTGCTCCGTGGGCCTGGCGAGTACGAGGTCCGCGAGGTGCTCGTCACCGGCGTCGGCACCTTCCACGATGATGACAAAGGCGCCTCGCGCGGCCGCAACACCGTGTTCGCGATCCGGCTCGACGACCTACTCATCTGTCACCTGGGAGACCTCGGGCACGCGCTCCCGACGGCGGATCTCGAGCGCCTCGGTGACATCGACATCGTGCTCGTGCCGATCACCGGCGCGGACACGAACCTGTCCGCAGCGAGGGCCGCCGAGATCGTCCATCAGCTCGAGCCGAAGGTGGTCGTTCCCATGTCCTACGACCCCGATGTTCAGAAAAAGGACAGTCCGTTCGAGCGCCTCTTACACGAGCTCGGCGTGAAGGAGCTGACCCCCGTCCCGAAGCTCTCCGTCACCCGCAGCTCGCTGCCGGAGAACGTGCAGGTCGTCGCGCTCGACTCCCGCGCGCGGTAGGCCTACCCTCGGCGCCAGTACGCGGAGGAGGGACGGGTCATGCGCGTTCGCGCTGAGGTCACGCAGGCGTTCCAGTACGGCCTCATCATCTTCACGCTCACGGCGCTTCTCGGTCTCGCGAACGCGACGCAGATATTCGGTGCGCTCGATCGCAACACGCTGCTCACGCATCTCCATTCCGGGACACTCGGCTGGATCACGATGGGCGTGATCGGTATCGCGATCTGGATCTTCGCTCGCGGAGACGACGATCTCGCTGCTCCGGTCATGCTCAGCGCGCTGTCCACGGCCGCCTATGTCATGGCCTTCTGGTCCGGCGTCTACATCCTTCGTGGCGTCTTCGGCCTCTCGGAGCTCGCGGTCATCGTGTACTGGTGGTGGTTCGTGTACACGCGTGCCGGGGGCTGGGCGGGGATAAGGCGCCTCGACATCCCGAAGCTGTCGGTCGTCCTCGGGCTCACGACCCTTGTCGTCGGGTCGACGCTGGGGGTCACCGTGCAGGTATTGCTCGCCACGGGTAACGTCCTGCCGACGAGCTTCGATCTCATCGGCGCTCACGCGACGGCGCAGACCGGTGGCTATCTCGTGCTCGTCGCGGCGGGCTTCGCGGAGTGGCAGCTCGCCGGTGCTGCCGGCAAGCGGAGCACGCTCGGTCTCGCCCAGGTCTATCTGCTGTTCGTCGGCGGCCTCGTGCTCGCGGTCAGTCTGCTGTTGGCATCGTTCCTCGGGCCGCAGCTCGCTCAGGCACTCCCCGGGGTCGCGACCCTGTTGACCCTCGCCGGCATCGTCATCGTCGCGGTCCGTTTCGGACGCACGGCGATCGCGGCACCCTGGATGGCCGCCAGCGGTATGCGGCACATCGCGGTCGCGGTCGGCTTCCTGGTGCTCGCGGTGATCCTCCAGGCGATCCTGGTGCAGCAGTTCATCGCGGCACAGGGTGATGTCACCAAGGTCTCGATGGGGCTGCTTCACGCGCTCGATCACTCGTACTTCATCGGCGTCATGACGAACGTCCTCTTCGGCGCGATCCTGGTGACCACCGCGGATCGTCCGCGGCTCTGGCCATGGGCGGACCATGTCATCTTCTGGGGCCTCAACCTCGGCGCCGCGGCGTTCATCGCGGTGCTGCTCATCGTGGGCTCGGGCGAGGGCGCGAAGCCATTCACGCACCCGGTCTCGTTCGTCGCCCCGATCATGGGTCTGTCCGCACTGCTCGGGATCGCCACCTACCTCATGCGCCTGATGGGCGCGCCAGCGGCCGTCTCCGCGCGCGCGCGGGCCTAACCGCTCGGTCTGTTGCCGGACGGTCGGGGCGACCCGGCCGTCCGGTATACTTATGCAACGTCGCGCACGCGCGCGGCGACTTTTTCTGTCCGGGTGGTCCGAGTGTCCGATGTACGCCATCGTCCGCAGCGGCGGCAAGCAATACCGCGTCGAAGAGGGAGCCCTCGTCAGCGTCGACAGCCTCGCAGGCAAGGTCGGTGAGACCGTCACGCTCGGCGACATCCTCGTCATCGCGGATGGCGACGACGTGAAGGCCGGTAAGCCGGCGCTCGGCG
>VBFY01000032.1 GCA_005889405.1 Chloroflexota bacterium
GTTCATCCTCACCACGAACAGGCCCGACATCCTCGAGCCGGCGCTCGCCGCTCGGCCCGGGCGCGTCGATCTCGTGGCCGAGCTGCCCATCCCGGACGCGGCCGGCCGCGCTCGACTGCTCGAGCTCTACGCGCGCGGTCTCACGCTCGCCGACGTCGACTTCGCACGCTACGTCGAGAAGACGGACGGCGCGAGCCCGGCGTACATCAAAGAGCTGCTGCGCAAGGCGGCACTCCTCGCGGCGATCGGCGGATCGAGATCGGTGACACCGGAGCACCTCGACGCGGCGATGAAGGAGCTCGAGGCCGGCGGCGAGCTTGCGAAGCGCATCGTCGGCTTCGGGACCTCGGCCTACTTGCCGCCCGCGCCATCGGTGGGCCCGATGCGACCCGCGGGATTCCCGACGACCGTAGAGGTGCGTCGCCCCTCCTAGCGATCGGCCGAGAGCTACTCCGAGGCGGACTTCTTTTTCGCGGCGATAGCGCCGAGCTCGGCGCGGGCGGCCGCGATCAGGTCTGCGCCGGTGTTCGCGTTACCGTTCACGCCCCAGCCGCCTTCGGGCGACTCGGTGAGGAGAACCCACGTGCGCCACGCCGTCCGAGGTGCTGAGGCGATTCATCGACATGTGGCGCAAGGTCGTCCTGACTTCGCGTGGTACGCAGGGGTGCGTTGTGGCCGGGGTAGCTATCGACACTGACGCCAGCGCGACCGGTGAGATCGACCTCGTGCGCCAGACGTTCAGGTCATGGACCGCCGTGCTCGCCGAGCAACTCGGGGCGGTCGGTGTTCCGGCGGATCGGGCGGCACCGATCGCGCTGGCCACGCTGGCCGGCATGGAAGGCGCGCTCATCCTGTGCCGCGCCGAGGGCAACGCCAAGCCGCTGGACATCGTCGCCGAAGAGCTGATGCGCCTCCTCCCAGCCGAGGCGCCGCGCCCGGCCGCATCGGGCAAGCGACGAGGCTAGCCGAGCTCGATGTAGCGGAAGGCCTCGGCCGCAGGGATGTTCCAAGCCGCGCCGATGCTCTTCGCCCAGGCGCGCATGCGTTTGGGAAACTCGGTGCGACCACCAAGCTGCGATCGGTGCGACTGCAGTGCCTTGATCTTCTTGCCGAGTGTGCCGCTGATGTCGAACCACACGTTGGGATCGCGCGAGCCGAAGAGGAGCACGCGCGACACGCGGTGCTTGGCGAGCTTCCCATCGCTTAGCTGATCTGGGAAGAAAAGATGATCGCGCGCGGCGATGACGCCATCCATGCCGGACCAGCCCGCGACCCGATGATCGGGATGGATCTGGTAGTGGCTCCACGGATCGTTGGTGAAGACGAGATCGGGTTTGTGCAGGCGGATCGCGCGGCAGACCTCTTCACGGAGCGCCATCGATCGCTCGAGCTCGCCGTCGTGATGCCTCAGGAATACGAACTCCTTCACTCCGATCGCCTCGCCGGCGGCCCGCTGCTCTTTCTCACGCGTTTCGGCCAGCGTCTCCGGCGCCATCTTCGGATCGTGGGTGCCCTTGTCACCGCTGGTGAGGAGGCAATACGTGACGTGCGTGCCGCGTTCGATGAAGCCCGCAAGCGTTCCCGAGCAGCCGAAGTCGACGTCATCAGGATGTGCGAAGACGGCCATGGCGCGCCTCGGGATCGCGAATGCTTCGGCCACCGCTACACCTCCAACGCCGACGACGTCGCCAGGACGGAGTCATACAGGTCGGCGATCTTCTCGCCCACGCTCTCCCAGGTGAAATGCTCGGCGCGATGGCGCGCTCCGTGCGCGAGATGCGTCCGCAGGCGATGGTCGGTGAGCACCTGCGCGATCGCCTCCGCGAGCGCTTCGTCGTCGCCAGGGGGGACCAGCAGGCCGGACTCGCCGTCCTCGATGAGCGTCTGTAGGCCGCCGACCCGGGTGCCCACGACAGGCGTCCCGCAGGCCATCGCCTCGAGGGCGACGAGGCCGAATGACTCGGTGAGCGACGGGACCGCGCACACGTCGGCCGCCGAGTAGTACAGCGCGAGCTTCGGCTGGTCGAGCGAGCCGACGAAGTTCACGTTCGCCTCCATCCGATGCTCGTGGACCAGTCGCCGCAGCTCCAGGATCTTTTCGGTCTCCGGCGCATCGTCCCCCGGATCGAGCGCGCCACCGACCACGAGAAGGCAGACGTCGCTCCGCAGGTCGGGATGCCGCGAGAAGAGCCGACCGAGAGCCCGGAGCAGGACGTCGATCCCCTTGATCTGCTCGATGCGACCCACGAAGAGGACGATGCGCTCGCATTGATCGCGGCCAAGGAGCTGGCGGGCGTCGGCCTGCCGCATCGGTCGGAAGAGCGTCGGGTCGACACCGCACGGAATGACGTGGATCTTCGCGGGGTTCCCGCCGTAGAGATCGCGGAGCTCTTCTACCTCGATCTCGCTCGCGGCGACGATGGCCGCGGATTCGTGGACGGCCTGGCGCTCGATGGTCACGCGCACGTCGCTCTCGCCGTCGATGTCCTCGTCCATCACCTCACGCTTCACGAGACCGAGCGTGTGGAACATCTGGATGCGGGGCACCCGCCAGCGTGGCGCGAGGGCGCGCGCGACGCTGGCCGAGAGCCAGTAGTGCGCGTGTACGAGGTCGTATGACCGACCCTCGGCCGCGACGTACTCATCGAGCTTGCTCGTGAACTCGTCCAGGTGGTCGTACACGTCCATCTTCGGCCAGTAGCCGATCGGCCCTGACTCGATGTGGATCACACGCGCGTTCTCGCCGAGCTGTTGGATGCGCGGGTCGTACTTCTCGCGCCAGCGCGTGAACACGTCCACCTCGATGCCGCGCGTTCCCAGCGCGCGCGCGACCTCGCGCACGTACACGTTCATGCCGCCTGAGTCTCGGCCGCCGAGCTTCGCGAGCGGGCACGCGTGGACCGACAGCATCGCGATGCGGCGCCTCACGGAAGTGTCGCCTCGAGCCGACCCAGCCAACGGTCCTTCCCGCCGAGGTCGTACTTGTAGGGCTCGTCGCCGCGCAGGAGGTCGTAGGTTTCGAAATGCTCCGCGATCGCCTCGCGGATCGCCCAGGCGTGGCTCACGACGCCGATCGACAACGACGCGAGCGCCGGATCGTACGCGGCGTTGTAGAGCGCGAGCGTGTCGCGGTAGGCGAACGCGAAGACCACCGCGGCATCTTCGTCGTGCGCCCGAAGCACGCCGAGGCGCAGCCGTCCGAGCGGCGCGAGCGCGTCGGCGATGTCACGGAAGAAGCGCTCGAGGTCCGGCGTCATGAAGTCCGCCTTCGCGCCGCGCGAGAGGCGGTGCAGCGCGAAGAAGCGATCGAGCGTCGCGCCGCGCTCCGCGTCGGTGGATGCCCAGCGGAACGTTGCCTTGGTCGCGTTCTCGAGGCGGCGGATCTTCCGGCGCAGCTCGTGCCGTTCCTTCTTTCCCAGACTCTGCACGTACGTCTCGAAGTCGCGCGGAAGGGCGAAACGCGGGCTGGCGATGAGCCGCGATCGCATGGCGCGATAACCGCGCCCGCTCAGCACGGTCGCCATCGCCTCAAGGGTGGGCGCGTCCTCCGGCACGAACTCGAGTCGGACCCGCGGCGGCGCCGCACTCGCGATCCACTCGGCGACCGCCGTCGCGACCGAGCGCTCCTCACCCGCCGGTGCGACGACATCCTGTTCATCCGTGAACTCGCCGCCGGCGAAGCGGAGGGTGCCGTCCGGGTCGCGTGCGAGCGCCGCGATGCCGTGCGGCGGATCGCCGACCGCGAGCGTCACCGCCTCGGCGCTGTCGTGTTCGCGCGCCACCGCTATCCACTCCGGAGTGAGGAAGATGCTGGCTGGCGTTCGCCGCTCCGCGAGCCGCGACCACGCTCCGGAAAGCTCGGCGGGGGTGCGCGGGGTACAGCCCGCGTCTGGCCCGGTCGTGAGGGTCACGTGGTTCCGAGTTTAGGGGGCACGCCGGATGAACGTCCGCGTCGTATCTATCATTCCCGCGTGCCCGAGCGCGACGCGCCGCGGGTCGTGATCGCTCCCCAATCGTTCAAAGGTAGCGCTGGTGCGGTCGCCGTCGCGAGCGCGATCGCGCGTGGCGTGCGGCGCGTTTGGCCGCGCGCCGTATGCGTCGAGCTGCCGCTCGCCGATGGGGGAGAGGGGACGACGCTTGCCCTGGTGCGCGCGACCGGTGGCGAGATGCGACACGCGCGCGTGCACGATCCGCTGGGACGCGAGATCGATGCGCAGTGGGGCGTGCTCGGTGACCGCGTCACCGCCGTCCTCGAGATGGCCGCGGCGAGCGGGCTGCCGCTCCTTCGTGACGACGAGCGGGACCCGCGTATCACGTCCACGCGCGGGACCGGCGAGCTCATCCTCGCGGCGGCCGCATCCGGCGCGCAGCGCGTCGTCATCGGCATCGGCGGTAGCGCGACGAATGACGGCGGAGCCGGCATGGCGCGCGCGTTCGGTTATCGCTTTCTCGATTCCGCCGGCGACGAGCTGGCCGAGGGCGGAGCCGCGCTCGCGCGTCTCGCGCGTATCGAGGGGCAGACCGATCCGCGGCTCATACGGCCCGCGATCGACGTCGCGTGCGACGTCCGCAATCCGCTGCTCGGACCCGAGGGCGCGACCGCGGTCTACGGACCGCAGAAGGGCGCGACACCCCAGATCCAACGCGAGCTCGAGACCGCGCTCACGCGCTACGTGGACGTGGTCGAGGCATTCGTGGGTCGCGACGTGCGCAGCGTGCCCGGCGCCGGCGCGGCCGGTGGTCTCGGCGCGGGGCTCATCGCGTTCCTCGATGCGCGGCTCGTGTCGGGCGCGTCGCTCGTCCTCGACGCGGTGGGATTCGACAAGCGGCTCGTCGGTGTCGACCTCGTGATAACGGGCGAGGGCCGCATCGACGGGCAGAGTGTCTACGGCAAATTGACCTACGCCGTGACGGTCGCCGCGAAACGTCGCGGTGTTCCGGTCGTCGCCGTCGCGGGGATCATCGGCGCCGGTCACGAGGCGATGCGGCATGCAGGCATCGAGGCGATCCAGACGCTCGCCGGCGAGTCCGAGGCGGAGCGGGACGCCGCTATCGCAGATCCGCTGCCACGCATCGAGGCCGCCGCCGAGCGGGTCGTCCGAGCGCGTGCATCGGCGCGTGGAAGCCGGTAGGGTCTAGCCCCATGCTCGGCCCGCCGATCCCCACCGATCGGACCTCCAGCCTCGAGCTCGTGCGCATCACCGAAGCCGCCGCGATCTCGGCGGCGCACTGGATGGGCCACGGGGACAACGATCGCGCCGATGAGGCGGCGGTCGAGGCGATGCGGATGGCGATGGACGAGGTCGCGTTCCATGGCACCGTCGTCATCGGCGAGGGCGAGCGTGACGAGGCGCCGATGCTTTACATCGGCGAGAAGGTCGGCCGCGGGGAAGGCCCTGAGGTCGATATCGCGGTCGATCCGCTCGAGGGCACGAACCCCGTCGCGAAGGGACGCGCGAACGCGCTCGCGACGATCGCGGTCTCAGAAAAAGGTGGTCTCCTGCACGCGCCCGATACCTATATGGAGAAGCTGGTCGTCGGAAAGCCGGCGGCCGGGAAGGTCGACCTCGACCGCCCGGTCGCTGAGAACCTGAAGATCATCGCGAAGTCGCTGAATCGCGATGTCGACGACCTCACCGTCGTGATCCTCGATCGCCCACGTCACGAGCAGCTCATCGTGCAGGTGCGCGCCGTCGGAGCGCGCATCAAGCTCATCGAGGACGGCGACCTCATGGCGGCGATCTCGGTGGCGGTCGCGGGGACCGGCGTGCACGCCGTCATGGGCACCGGTGGCGCCCCCGAGGGCGTCCTTGCCGCGGCCGCGCTCAAGTGTCTGGGGGCGGAGATCCTGGGCCGCCTCAAGTTCCGCAGCAACGAGGAGCGGGAGCGCGCCAAGAAGATGGGCGTCGTCGACGACGGTCGTGTGTATCGCACCGATGACCTCGCGAGCGGTCGCGACGTGCGCTTCGTCGCGACCGGCGTGACCGACGGCGACCTGCTGCAGGGCGTCCGCTTCTTCGCTGGCGGCGCCCGCACGCACTCGGTGCTCATGGATTTCCGCCTTGGGAAGCTGCGCTTCATCGACACGACGCATTTCGAGGATCCGGCGAATCCGCCCGTCGTCCGGCTCTGATCCGTCCGCCATGTCGTGTTGTCGATTTGGAGTTGACGCCACCCCAGGCCCGGCGTAGCGTTTCGCGCCGTGCCCACGCGCACTCGGAGGCGCCGCGTCGCCCCGGAGTCGACCGCGCTGCGCCAGCTCGGCGGACGGCTGCGCGAGGCGCGCCTCGCCGCCGGGTTGAGCCAGGCCCAGCTCGGCGCGCCTTACTACACACGCGCTCATGTCAGCGCGATCGAGCTCGGCAAGATCCGGCCGGCGATGAAGTCGCTCGAACACATGGCGGCGAAGCTCGCGAAGCCGGCGTCCTATTTCATGGAGGACGCCGGGATCGAACGCGCCCGCCGCGAATTGGAGTTCGACGTCGACCGCGTCGCGGCGCTCGCGTCGCGAACGAACGCGGCGGACTGCATCCGAGACGCCGACGCCCTTCTCGAGCGCGACGCGCTCTCGAGCCGCCAGCGCTGCCGCCTGCATATCGCGCGAGCACGGGCGCTCAATCTCATCGAGCGGCAGAGCGAGGCTCATCGCGATCTCACGATCGCGCAGCGCCTCGCGACACAGCTTGACGATCACGGTCTTGCGCACGCGATCGATTACGAGCTCGCGGCCGCGACGCGTGGAAGTGGCGACTCGCGAGGCGCGCGCGAGCTGTTCCTCGCCCTGCTCCGCTCGCTCGAGCGCACGAACGACCGCGACCGGCTGCTCCGAGTCCGAGTGCTGCAGGCACTTGGCGCGGTCTCCGTCGACCTCGGCGAGCCACAGGCCGCGTTCGGCTACCTGACTTCCGCCCTTGAGTGGGCGCAGGACATCGGCGACCTGAGCTCGCTGTTCGCGATCTATTACGCGCTCGCGGTCTCGCATCGCGCCCAGTCGGACCTCGAGGCAGCGACGACGTATCTCCAACGCGCCCTCGCGACGAGCGAGTTGACCAAGGACGTTGCGGCAACGGCGATCGTCCACAACATGCTTGCGGTGCTCGCCGCTGACGGGGGGCGCCTGAAGGCCGCGTACGAGCACGCGGACCGTGCGATCGAGCTCGGTCGGATGGCCGGGCCGATCGCGTATATGGCGCACTACCTCAATACGAAGGCCGAGTGTGCCGCGAAGCTCGGCGACTGGCCGACGGCGGAGCGTATCGCGCGCGAGTCGCTGGATCTCGGGATCGCGCAGGGAAGTCAGGACGGGGTCGCAGCCGCGCGCGTCGCGCTTTCACAGGTGTTCGCGCACCGCGGCGAGAGCGACGCGGCGAGCGCCGAGCTCACGAAGGCGGCCGATATCTACCGCGGTCTGGGTTGGAAGGCCGAGCTCGCCGACGTTCTCATGCGCCAGAGCCGGGCGGCAAAGGCTCGCGGGGATCTTGGCGAGGCCGAGCGCTTCGCGACGCTGGCATTCGAAGCGACCCGCTCGGTCAGCGCGTTCGTGGAAATGAACCGATGAGAGTGCTCGCCGCGAGCTAACCGCCGGCCGTCTGCGTCTCCGCCGCGGTCAACACGTTGCGCAGCAGCAGCGCTGTGGTCACCGTCCCGACGCCGCCGGGCACCGGGCTGAGTGCTCCGGCGACGGTCGCGACGCTGTCAGCGTCGACGTCACCGGCGATGCCTGCCGGCGTCATGTTGATGCCCGCGTCGATGACGGTCGCGCCTTGCGAGATCATGTCGCCCGTCAGGAAGCCTGCGCGGCCGACCGCGACAACGACGATCGCCGCGCGACGCGTGAGCGCGCCGACGTCGTTCGTGCTCTTGTGCGCGATGGTCACGGTCGCGTCTTCGCTCAAGAGCAGCGCCGCCGCCGGGCGGCCGACGACGGTGCTGCGACCGACGACGACGACGTCCGCACCCGCAAGTCGTATCTCATGGAACCTCAGGAGCTCGATGATGGCCTCCGCGGTCGACGGCACGAACTGCGGGCGGCCATCCAGCAGCAGGCCGACGTTGTACGGGTTCACACCCTCGACGTCCTTCGGCGCCGCGATGTGGTCGACGAGGTGGCCCTCGTCGAGCTTTCCCGGGAGGGGTGTCAGCAGCAGGATGCCGTGGAGGGAGCGGTCCCGGCTCGCGCGGTCGAGCTCGGCGATCACGGCCCGCTCGGTCGCGTCGCGTGGCAGCGAGATGTCGCGGATGGCGATGCCGACTGCCTTGCCACCGCGTACGAGCCGCTGCAGGTAGGTGTTCGCTGCGGGATCGATACCGACCGAGATCGCGGCGAGCGCCGGATGGACGTCGCGGCCGAGCAGCGCTCTCGATCGTTCGCGCGAGCGCGCGGCGAGCCGCTCCGCGAGCGGTCGTCCGTGCAGCAGTCGCATCAGCGCGCGATGCGCGTCTCGACGAAGTCCGTTATCCGTTTGCGCTGCGCTTCGGCGCCGTCGAGCGCGCGGTCGAGGTCCTCCGAGAGCGCCTTGACCTGCGCGGGGTCCTTCAGTGATGCGAGATTGATCATCACGTTCAGCGACGCGCCGCGCAGCGCGGCCTCGGCCATGAGGGCCCCGACGCCGATGTCGCTCGCCGTCGCCGGCGTGGCCCTCGCGATCCCGCGCTCGCATGCGTCGAGGAGCCGCCGGCTCGTCTTCGCGACCTCCAGCGGGACGCGCGATGCCGCCAGCAGCGCCGACTGGATCCGCTCGGTCCGCGCGCGCTTCTCGTCATCACTCGTCTTCGGCAGCTTCATCGCCTCCGCGACGCCGCCGTAGGCAGCGCTGTCGTCGTCCACGAGGCGTAGAAAGTCCGCGCGCAGGTTCTCCATCTCCGCCACGTAGTCCGTGAACCAAACGTCTTCCGATTTGCGCGCCGCGATCCGCGCGACCATCGCCGCCAGAGCCGCTCCGAGCGCGCCGGCGTACGCCGCGGCGCTGCCTCCGCCAGGGACCGCGGACTCGGAGGACAGGTCGTCGCTGAACGCGCGCAAGGTCCGGTCAACTAGCCGTTCGGTCATGGGACGGCGAGAGTGTACGTGTTACGATTCGGCAAAAGTCAAAGACGCGATCCCTTTTTCATCCAGAAGAGGCTGAGGGAACGGCCCGATGACGCCTCGGCAACCAGCGGAGGCCCGCTACGGTGCCAACTCCGGCCCTGACGAACAGGGAAAGATGAGAGAGGGTCGACCCGTAGAGGGCGACTTCTCTTGAATATGGAGAGGTCGTTTTTATTTGAGCAACCTGGCATCGCTCCTCCGGCAGGGTGAGTTCGTCGTGACCGCCGAGCTCAATCCGCCCAAGAGCGCGTCCGGCGAGGTCGTCAAAAGACGCGCCGGCCTGCTCAAAGGGAGCGTCGACGCCGTCAACGTCACGGACAGCAACCGCAGCATCGCGGCGATGGCCGCGATCCCGGCGGCGCTGCTCGTCCGTGAGGCCGGCGTCGAGCCGATCGTCCAGGTCACGGGGCGCGATCGGAACCGCATCGCGCTGCAGGCCGACCTGCTCGGGGCGGCCGCGCTCGGCCTCTCGAACTTCCTGTTCATGAGTGGCGACGACCCGAAGCACGGGAACCATCCCGACGCCGTGTACGTGAAGGACCTCGACGGGGTCGGTCTCGTGAAGATGGCCGTCACCATGCGCGACGAGCACAAGTTCCTATCGGGCGACGAGATCCGTCAAGCGCCCGAGTACTTCATCGGGGCGACCGCATCGCCGTTCACCAAGCCGATGTCTGCGGATCTCGAGAGAACGGTGCAGAAGGTCGGCTCCGGCGCGGACTTCCTGCAGACGCAGCCGGTCTTCGACCTCGCGACGTTCAGCCAGTGGCTCGCCGAGCTACGGCGCGTCGGCGGCGGACGCGAGGCGGCGGTCATCGCAGGCGTCCTCATCCTTCGCTCGGCGGAACAGGCCGAGCGTTTCGCGCGCGTGCCCGGCGTCGCACTCGGCCAGGAGATCGTCGATCGACTGAAGAAAGCCGCCGACGCGGAGCAGGAGGGCATCGCGATCGCGGTCGAGATGGTGAAGTCGCTACGCGCTCTCCCCGGTGTCCGCGGCGTGCACCTGTACGCCATCGAGTGGCCCGAAGCGGTGCCCCTCGTCGCGGAGCGCGCGGGCCTCTTGCCACGACCCAAGGTGAAGGAGTCGAATCCATGAAGACGACCGTCATCGGCGCGTACCCCAAGATCTCCGACGAGCATCAGGACCTTCGCCGTGCGCTCCACCGTCACGACCGCGGCGAGCTCGACGCCGAGGGCCTGTCGGGCGTGCTCGATGAAAGCACGCGGTGGGCCATCGGCGAGCTCGACTGGGTCGGCGTGGATGTGATCAATGACGGTCAGCTCCGCTGGGACGACATGCTCGCGCCGTTCGCGCGCGCGTGGGAAGGCTGCGACCGGGGGCCGCTGGAGCGTTTCTACGACAACAACACATATTTCCGGCAGCCGGTGATCACCGGACCGATCGCGACCGACGGAAAGACGCTCGTACGCGACTTCGAATTCGCGCGCACCGTCGCTCGCGGCCAGCTGAAGGCGGCGGTGTGCGGACCGCTCACGTTCGCGACACTCGCCGAGGATCGTCATTACCACTCGCTCTGGGACCGCACGCTCGCGGTGGCCGACGCGATCGCGTCGGAGATCCGCGGGCTCGGCGCCGCGGGCGCGACGCTGGTGGACGTCGAAGAGCCGGCGCTCGTCGCGCACCCGGAGCACTTCGCGATCGCACGCGCCGCCATCGAGCGCCTCGCCGCGGCGGGCGTACCGCTCGCGCTGCAGACCTATTTCTTCCCGGCCGATCCGCTGCTCGACGCGCTCACGGCGTTCCCGGTCGCGCAGATCGGGATCGACGTACGGAGTCGGGAGACGCACGTCCTCGACAAGCTCAGCACGCTGCGACAGACCGTCGTTCTGGGGATCGTGGATGCGCGCAACACGCGGGTGGAGACCGAAGGCGAGCTGGTCCGGACGATCGAGGCCGCCCTGAAGCGGATCCCCGCCGAGTATCTGTGGCTCGCCCCGACGACGGGGCTCGAATACCTGCCACATGACGTCGCGGTGCAAAAGCTGAGGTCGCTGGTCACCGCGGCTCGCGCGGCGGGAGGGGTGAAGGCATGAGCGATCAGGTGCTGCTCACAACGACGGTCGGCTCGTTCGGCAAACCCGATTACCTGCAGAAGGCGCGCAACGCGAACGCGCGCGGAAAGCTGGGCGAGGCCGAGCTCACCGAGCTCGAGCGCAGGGCGACCGAGGAATGGGTCCGACGGCAGGAGCGCCTCGACCTCGACATCCTCGTCGACGGCGAGATGTACCGGGGAGATATGGTCGCGTACTTCGCGGAGCGTCTCGAAGGCTTCCGACTCGGTGGACTCGTGCGCTCGTACGGGAACCGCTACTACCACAAGCCGATCATCGCGTCGCCGGTCCGGCGTCCGAAGCCGATGACCGTCGACTGGTTCCGTTTCACGCAGTCGCTCACCGATCGCCCGGTGAAGGGCATGCTCACCGGTCCGTACACGCTCCTCGACTGGTCCTACAACGAGGCGTATCGCACGCGCCGCGATGCGGCACTCGCGCTGGCGGAGGTCGTGCGGCAAGAGGCGGAGGATCTCCAGGCCGCCGGCGCGCGCTACATCCAGATCGACGAGCCCGCGATCCACGCGCGCCCGGAGGAGATCGACATCGCGATCGAGGCGATGGGCGTCGTCACGCAGAACCTCAGGGCGAAGACGATCTCGCACATCTGCTACGGCGACTTCGCCGCGATCTATCCGAAGGTCCTCGACCTCCCGGTCGACCAGCTCGACCTCGCGATGGCGAACTACGGGTACCGGTGGCTGGAGCTGTTCGATCACGATCGGTTCACGAAGGAGCTCGCCATCGGCATCGTCGACGTGCACTCGCACGAGACGGAGTCGGTCGCCACCGCGGCGGAGGGGATCCGCAAGGGGTTGCGCTACGTGTCGAAGGAGCGCCTCCTTCCGCATCCAGACTGCGGCCTCAAGACGCGGACGGTCGAGGAGTCCGAGGAGAAATGCCGCGTCGTCGTCGAGGCGACGAAGGTCGTCCGCAGCGAGCTCGCGCGGCAGGCGACGCCGGCAAAGACGGCTCGCTAGAGTCTCCGCCGTGGCGAGCGTGATCGAGGAGACGACCGACCTCCTGCAGCACCTGATCCGGAACGAGTGCGTGAACGACGGCACGCCGTCGTCCGGGCACGAGGTACGCAGCGTCGACACGCTCGCGAGCTACCTGCAGGCGCCGGGCGTCGAGATCAAGCGGTACGAGCCGCAGCCGGGCCGCGGCAGCTTGGTCCTGCGGATCGAAGGCAGCGACCCCAAAGCGCCGTCGCTCCATTTCATGGGCCACACGGACGTCGTACCCGTGACTCGATCGGGATGGCGACACGACCCGTTCGGCGCGGAGCTCATCGACGGCGAGGTGTGGGGCCGCGGCGCGGTCGACATGCTCGACGTCACCGCATCGATGGCGGTGGCAGTGAGGCATCTTCTGACCAGCGGATTCCGACCGAAGGGCACCTTCATCTACTCCGCGGTCGCGGACGAGGAGGCGCTCGGCACGCACGGCGCGCAATGGCTGACCGAGAACGTGTGGAACGACGTGAAGAGCGATTACCTCGTGACCGAGTTCGGCGGGGCCCGTTTTCCGATGGGGAAGGGGGCGAAGCTGCCGATCATGACCGCCGAGAAGGGCTCGCAGTGGACGCGCCTCCGCGTCAAGGGAACGCCGGGGCACGGCTCGATGCCGTTCAAGTCGGACAACGCGCTGGTGAAGGCGTCGGAGATCATCACGCGGGTCGCGCGGTACAAGGCCCCGCTGCATCTGCAGGAGCTGTGGCGCGCGTTCGTCGAGGGCATCGACCTCGGAACAGTCGAGCGCATGGCGCTCACGAATCCGGCGGCGTTCGACGTCGCGCTCGAGCGCGCGCCCGAGGCCGCGCAGCCGATGTTCTACGCGGCTACACGCACCACGTTCTCGCCGAACATCGCGCACAGCGGCGTGAAGGTGAACGTGATCCCCGACAGCGCGGAGGTCGACATCGACATCCGCACCCTGCCTGGCGACGACACCGAAGCCGTCCGTAAGATGCTGCGCGATGCGATCGGCGACCTCTGGAAAGACGTCGAGGTCGTGCACGAGGGAAGCAATCCCGCGAGCTCGTCGCCGATGGGCACGCCGCTGTGGGACACGCTCACGCGCGTCACCAAGAGTCTCATCCCTGACTCGACGACCGTGCCGTTCCTCATCGTCGGCGCGACGGATGCGCGCTTCTTCCGCCGCAAGGGAGTGGTGTCGTACGGCTACGGGCTCATGAGCGAGAAGATCCCGTTCGGGCAGTTCGCGAAGATGTTCCACGGGAACGACGAACGGGTGGATCAGGAGACGCTCCGACTCATGAGCGACCTCTGGGAGCAGACCGCGCGCGCCTTCGTCGGCTAGGTTGCGCCCTCGAGCGCTGCGCGCAGCTTCGCCGCGATCCGTTCCGCTTCACCTTCGGCGTACCTGCGTCGCATCCACATGCCGCGGCCCGGCGAGAACAGTCCGTCACCCTTCCGCCGCGGCACGACGTGCGCGTGGACGTGGGGAACGCTCTGGCTGATCCGCGTATTCACGGCGATGAACGAGCCGTCCGCGCCGAGCGTGCTGCGGAACGCGATCGAGAGACGGCGCGCGATCAGGAACAGCGGAGCGACCTCGTTCTCGGGCATGTCCTCGATGGTGGGGTAATGCCGCGCGGGCACGATGAGCGTGTGTCCCGGGAAGACCGGAGCGTGGTCGAGGAACGCCACGACGTGCTCGTCGCGATAGACCGCGAGGTGCTCCGCGCCTCCGACGACGGCGCAGAACACGCAGTCAGCCACCTTAGCGACCGTAGAGCTCCATCACCTCACGACGGAACGGCACTCCGGCCTTGGCCCGCAGTCGCTCGAACTCGTCGATGTCCCACTCGCCCACGAAGGTGACGGCCACGCCGGCCTCGCCGGCGCGTCCGGTGCGACCGACGCGGTGCGTGAAGGTGTCCGCATCCTCCGGGAGGTCGTAATTGATGACGTGGCTGATGTCCTCGATGTGCAGCCCGCGCGCCGCGAGGTTGGTCGCGATGAGCACCTTGATCTCGCCGCTGCGGAACTGATCGAGCGTCCGTTCGCGCTCCCGCTGCGACAGATCACCGTGGATCGCCGCGACCTTCTGCCCCCGCCGCTTCAGGTCGTCGTAGAGCTTGTCGACGCCGCGCTTGGTGTGACGGAACACGAGCACCTGGTCGGTCTCCCACCGGCGTAGGAGCTCGGCGAGCGCTCTGGGTTTGTCCTGATCGAGTACCTCGACGTACACCTGCTCGATCGCCTCGAGGTTGGGCTGACCGGGATCGATCGCGATCTGCGCCGGATCTTTGGTGAAGCGATGGGCGAGGTCGCGGACCTCGCCGGACAGTGTCGCGGAGAACAGCGCCGTCTGCCGCTTGGTCGGGCAAAGGCGCAGCAACTTGCGCACGTCGGGCGCGAAGCCCATGTCGAGGAGCCGGTCAGCCTCGTCGAGCACGACGACGCGGATCCCATCGAGGAGGAGCGTGCCGCGTTCGATGTGATCGAGGAGGCGGCCCGGGGTGCCGATGACGATCGGCACGCCGCGTCTCAGGGCGCGCTCCTGCGGGCCGTACGGAACGCCGCCGTAGATCGCGACCTCGTGCGTGTGTCGGAACTTCCCGAGCGCGCCGAACTCGCGCGTCACCTGGACGGCGAGTTCGCGCGTCGGCACGACGACGAGGGCCTGCGGTCGTTTCTCGTCCGGGTCGATGCGCTCGATGATCGGTATCGCGAACGCGGCGGTCTTGCCGGTCCCGGTCTGCGCCTGCGCGAAGAGGTCGCGGCCGGCCCGAAGCACCGGGATGGCCTCCTGCTGCACCGGCGTGGGCGCCATGAAGCCGAGCTCGTCGATCGCGCGTGCGATGTCGGGATGGATCTCCAGCGTGCCGAAGCGTCCCGTGGCTAGCTCTGTCACGCTCCGCTGGGTCGCTGGCGCTGGTCCGACATCGTCCTCATCCGCTCAAGTATCGCGCGGACATCGCGGCTATGCTCGCCCAGTGCCCGGATCGTTCCGTGTCGCGCGAATTCTCGGCATCGACATCCGCATTCATTTCTCGTGGGTGGTGATCTTCCTTCTCCTCACCTACATCCTTGCCAGCAGTGAACTTCCGAGGAGCTGGTCGGACACAAAGCAGATAGTCGTCGCGGTCATTACCGCCCTCCTGTTCTTTTCGTCGGTGGTCGTCCACGAGCTGGCGCATTCGCTGGTCGCTCGCCGCTTTCACATGACGGTCTCATCCATCACGCTTTTCGCGCTCGGCGGTGTCGCCAACCTGACGAAGGAACCGTCCAGCGCGCGAGCCGAGTTCCTGATGGCGGCGGCGGGGCCGCTCACGAGCCTCGGCATCGCCGGGGCGCTGTGGCTCGTCCAGCGAGCAACACCTTCGCTCCTCGACGTCCAGGATCTGAAGACGACGACCCCGGTCTTCAACTATCTCGTGTACATCAATTTTGCGGTAGCCCTCTTCAATCTCGTGCCCGGTTTCCCGCTCGATGGTGGGCGTGTACTCAGATCGGTGATTTGGGGACTGAGCGGCAACCGGTCGTTGGCGACGCGCATCGCCGCGCGCGGCGGACAGATCGTCGCGGGCATCTTGGCGCTGATCGGGGCGAACGCGGTGTTCCTCGAGGGCGACTCCGGGGGCGCGTGGTTCTTCGTCCTCGCCTATTTTTTGTTCGGCCTCGCGAGCGCGGCAATTGGACAGGACCGCATTACCTCCGCTGTCGGTAGCGTTCGGGTGCGTCAACTCATGACCACGGATTTCCGATCCGTGCCGACGGCGACCTCGATCGGGCAGTTGATCCGCGACATCGTTCTGCCGAACAACCTTCAGGCGATCCCGGTCGTCGCGCAGGGCCGGCTCGTTGGGCTCGTGACGATCGCCGACCTCCGCAAGGTCGAGCAAGCCGAGTGGCCAACGACACCCGTGGACGCTGTCATGAGGCCGGCATCGGAACTGGCCACGGTCTCGCCGGACGACGAGCTCGTAGCGGCGATCGACCGCTTCGGCGGCGGGGACGTTCCCCTCCTGCCTGTGGTCGACCACGGATCGCTCGTTGGTGTCCTGTTCCGCGATGCCGTCGTCGGTTACGTGCGCATGCAGGAGACACTGGGCCTCGACGCCCGCCGCTGACGCGTGATCGAGGCGATCGCCGCGCGGTACGAGGACGAGCTCGAGGCGGAGACCGCCGCGGGATACCTGCGCTCGATGGACATCGAGGTGCGCGTGCGATTCCAGGCCTCGCTGGGCCTGCCGCGTTCGACCGTGCCCATTCGCGTCATCGCGCCGACCGGCGGCTTCGAGCTCCTCGTTCCGGACACCGACCTGGAGCGCGCGCGGGACGCGCTCGCGTTCGCGGGACGGCCACCGCCGCGGCCGCAGCGTTACCGCTGGCTCGGCTGGGTCCTCATCGTGGTGTTGGTCGCGCCCCTCTTGATCAACTGGATCGCGAGCCTCATCAGGACGAGATAGCGAAACGCGCTCGTCGAGCTGATTCAGATCGCGAGCGCGAGCGCGATCTGCGCCGCGACGCGCGCGTTCGCGCGCAGCAGCGACAGATTTGCGGCGAGGCTGCGCCCGCCGGTCGCGTCGCTGAGCTGTCCGAGCAGGAACGGCGTCAGCGCCGCGCCGCGCACACCCTGCTGCTCCGCGGTCTGGAGCGCGCGCGCGACCTCAGCCTCCGCCTCTCGCCTATCGAGCGCGTCGCCTGCCGCGATCGGAACAGCGACCACGATCCCGGCGCCGCGCGAGAGCTGCTCGCGCACGACGCGCGCCGCCGCGAGCGCGTCTTCGACGCGATGCTCGAGGCGCAGCCCGCTCGAGCGCACGTAGAACGCGGGCAGCTCGTCGGTGCCGTAGCCGACGACGGGCACGCCGAGCGTCTCTAGCCGTTCCAGCGTGAGCGCGAGATCGAGCACGAGCTTCGCGCCGGCGCACACGACGCATACCGGCTGCCGCGCGATCGCCTCGAGGTCCGCTGACTCGTCGAAGGAGCGCTCGCCGCCGCGATGCACACCGCCGATGCCGCCCGTCGCCATCACGCTGATCCCAGCGCGCGCCGCGATCTCGACCGTCGCCGCGACGGTCGTGGCGCCGAGGCCGCGACGCGCCAGCACCGGAGCGAGGTCGCGCCGGGAGACCTTCGCGACAGACGGGTCCTCCGCGAGGCGCACGAGGAGGGCGTCGTCCGCGCCGACGACGGCCCGGCCGTCCGCGATCGCGATCGTCGCCGGCGTGGGGCCGAGGCCGCGCACCTCGTGTTCGAGAGCGCGCGCCGCAGCGAGGTTCTGCGGCCGCGGGAGTCCATGCGCGATCACCGTGGATTCGAGCGCGACGACCGCGCGGCGCGCCGCGAGCGCCGCGGCCACCTCAGGATGGACCGCAAGCTTCACCGAGGGCGGCCGCGGGCATGGCCGGCCTCGCCAGTGCCGCCGGCGAGGAGCTCGATCGCGTGTGGGAGCACCGGCAGCAGCACCTCGAGCGATTCGCGCACCGCGCGCGGCGAGCCCGGAAGGTTCACGACGAGCGCCGCGCCGACGGCGCCAGCGACACCCCGCGAGAGCATTCCGTGCGGGGTCTTCTCGAGCGACCGTGCGCGTAGGGCCTCGGCGATGCCGGGCACCTCGCGGTCGATCACACGGCGTGTCGCTTCGGGCGTCACGTCGTTCGGCGACAGACCGGTTCCGCCGCTCGTGAGCACGACGTTGGCACCGGCGCGCACAGCGCTCAGGATCGCGGTCGCAACGCCGCCGATGTCGTCTGGGACGAGCTCGGTGTGGACGACCTCGTGACCCGCGGCGGCGAGCGCGTCGCGCATGGCCGGTCCGCTCTCGTCGGGCCGCTCACCCGCGGCACCTCTGGTGCTGACGGTGATGATCGCGGCGCGCACGGGGCTCACTCGGCGCGGTACTCCCCGCTCTGCCCGCCGCTCTTCGCGGTGAGACGCACGTCGGTGAGTCTTGCGCCGCGCTCGATCGCCTTCAGCATGTCGTAGAGCGTGAGGCCCGCGACCGTGACCGCGGTGAGCGCCTCCATTTCGACGCCGGTCTGCGCGGTCGTCGCCACCGTCGCCTCGATCGCGATCCCTTTCGCCTCGATCACGAGGTCGACGCTCGCGTGTGTGATCGGCAGGGGATGTGCGAGCGGGATCAGCTCGGACGTCTTCTTTGCGGCCATGATGCCAGCGAGGCGCGCGCTCGCGAGCACATCGCCCTTGGGCGTACGGCCGTCGCGCACGAGCGCGAGCGTCTCCTTTGACAGCACGAGCATGCCCCGCGCCGTCGCGCGCCGCTCGGTCACGGCCTTCGCGCCGACATCGACCATGCGCGCGGCCCCCCGCTCGTCGATGTGCGTCAGCGTCTTCCGCGCTCGTGCCGGAGCGGCGTGCGCGCGTCTGTGCGCCGGCACTAATGATCTTCCAGACGATCCGTCAACAGCACGTTCACCGTGTCGCCCGGCTCGGCGGCGGAGGCGGACTCGGGTAGGTCGATGAGGCAGTTCGCCAGCGACATGGAGCGCAGGATCCCCGAGCCCTGTGGGCCCGTCGAGCGGACGGTGCCGGCGGTGGCGTCATGGATGCCGCGTGCGAACATGCGCAGACCGGCCGGCTTGTCGATCCGATCCAGCAAGCGCGCCGTCGTGCGCGGGCGGTGTAGCTTCGTGCGGCCCGCCATCTTCAACAGCGCTGGTCGCACGAACACCTCGAACGTGAGGAGCGCGGACACCGGATTGCCCGGCAGGCCGAAGATCGGAACGGCGCCGCGTTTGGTTCGCAGCTCGCCGAACGCCAGCGGGCGCCCGGGACGGATCGCGATCGACCAGAAGTCCATCTGACCCATCGCGTTCACCACCGGCTTCACGTGGTCGTGGTCGCCGACGGAAACGCCGCCGCTCGTGACGACGAGATCGCCGAACGCGGCGTTCCCAAGTGCGTGCCGGAGGTCATCGGCACTGTCGCGGGCGATACCGAGCTCGAACGCCGCGCATCCGGTCGCGCGCACCGCGGCCGCGAGCGAGTAGCGGTTCGCGTCGCGGATCTGCCCCGGGCCCGGCTCCTCGGCGATATCGACGAGCTCATCGCCGGTGGAGAGCACGGCGACGTTCGGGCGTCGGATCACGCGCACCTTCGCCCGACCGATCGACGCGAGCACGCCGATCTCGGGATGTCGCAGCACGGTCCCGCGCGCGACCACCGTCTCACCGCGGCGCAGATCTTCGCCCGCCTGTCGGACCGCGATGCCCGGCGGTGTGGCCGCATTCACCGTCACGACCTCCGCGCCGTTGTCGGTGTCCTCGACGCGCACGACGGTGTCCGCCCCGTCGGGCATCGATGCGCCGGTCATGATCCGCATCGCCTCGCGTGCTCCCACCGCGCGTTCGGGAAGCGCGCCCGCGGCGACGGCCCCAACGACGCGCAGCGTGACACCGGCCTGCGCGACGTCGGCGCCGCGCACCGCGTAGCCATCCATCGCCGAGTTGCGGAACGGCGGCACGTCACGATCGGCCACCGCGTCTTCGGCGAGCACCGCGCCGAGCGCGTCGAGTAGGCCGACTTCCGTCGGCTCCAGCGGCGCGATCCGCGCGAGGATGCGGCTCTGCGCCTCATCGACGCTGAGCGTCGTGACCGCCGCGCGTGCTGCGCTGGGACTGGTGGGCATGGCCAGGAGTCTAGGAGGCGCGCGCGCTCCGCTCCACGGAGCCTCAGACCCTAGCGCTGGCGGTCATTCTCAGACAAAACCCTCGCATCTGCTAGCATTCATGCCGATGCCGTCCCGTTATCGCATCGGTGAGGCCGCCGCGATGCTGGGAGTGAGCGCCGACACCGTTCGCCGCATGATCGACCGCGGGGCGCTGCGCGCGCGCCGGACCGCTGGCGGTCAGCGCCTGATCGCCGCCGTCGATGTTGCGGCACTGCTCGCGTCCCGCTCGCGTCGTGAGGGCAAGGGCCTTACCGGCGAGTCATCGGCGCGGAATCGCCTCGCCGGCATCGTGACGCGCGTGGTGAAGGATCGCGTCGCGGCGCAGGTCGAGGTGCAGGCCGGACCATACCGGCTCGTTTCGCTCTTGACCCGTGAGGCGGTGGACGAGCTCGAGCTCGCCCCCGGGATGCGCGTCGTCGCCGCCGTGAAAGCGACGAACGTCGTGATCGAGCTGCCACGGTGAGGCACGGGGCCCTGCTCGCCCTGCTGCTCGTGCTCGCGTCGTGCGGTGGCGTCGCGTTCGAGTCGTCGACGTCGAGTTCGACGGGGCCGCCGAGCGGCACGATCACGGTCTTCGCTGCGTCATCGCTCACCGATGCGTTCGGCCGCGTGGGTGACGAGCTGACCGGCCGCTACCCCGGAGCGCATTTCATCTTCAACTACGGCTCGTCGTCGACGCTCGCGACGCAGATCGTGAACGGCGCGCCGGCCGATGTGTTCGCGTCGGCCGACGAGATCAACATGAAGCAGGTCGCCGACGCCGCGCTGGTGGCGGGCTCGGCCTCGGTCTTCGCCACGAATCGACTTCAGATCGCCGTTGCGCCGGGCAACCCCAAACGCGTCGCGTCGCTGGCCGACCTCGCGCGCCGCGACCTCGTCGTCGTGCTCGCGGCGCCGAGCGTTCCGGCGGGCAGGTACGCGCTCGACGCCCTTGGCAAAGCCGGCGTGTCGCTCGTGCCGGCGAGCCAGGAGCTCGACGTCCGCGCCGTCCTCAACAAGGTCGCGCTGGGCGAGGCCGACGCCGGCATCGTGTACGTCACGGATGTCATCTCCGCCGCGGGGCGCGTGGCCGGCGTCGACATCCCCGAACAGCACCAGGTCGTCGCGCGCTATCCCGTCGCCACGCTCCGCGACTCGCGGAACGGGCGTGTCTCCTCGCTCTTCGTGGAGTTCCTGCTCGGCCCCGGCGGTCAGCGCGTGCTGGGTTCGTTCGGCTTCACGCGCCCGTGATCAGCGAGCCGATCCCGCGACCGTTCGCGGTCCTCGCCACCTTGGCCGCGGCGCTGTTCCTGCTGCCGCTGGTCGGTCTGCTCGTGCGCTTCCCATGGACCGAAGCCCTCAGTGCCCTCACGGCGCCCGAGATCCTCACCGCGGCCGGCCTCTCGCTGGTCACCTCCATCTCCGCGACGGCGCTCTCGATCCTGCTCGGCGTTCCGCTCGCGATGGTCTACGCACGCGCGCGTTTTCGCGGACTGCGCGTCGTTCGCGCGCTCACGACGCTGCCGATGGTGCTGCCGCCGGTAGTCGGTGGCGTCGCCTTGCTGGTGGCATTCGGGCGACGCGGGATCGTGGGACAGTTCCTTGACTCGGCGTTCGGCATCCGGATCCCGTTCACCACCGCGGCAGCGGTGCTCGCCGCGACGTTCGTCGCGATGCCCTTCCTCGTGCTCACGGTCGAGGCGGGCCTGCGCTCGATGGATCGCCGCTACGAAGAGGCGGCCCGTTCGCTCGGGGCGGGTCGGTGGATGGTGTTCCGGCGCGTCACGCTTCCGCTCGTCGCGCCCTCGCTGTACGCCGGCGCGGTCTTGTGCTGGGCGCGCGCGCTCGGCGAGTTCGGCGCCACGATCACGTTCGCCGGGAACGTGCCGGGCAGCACGCAGACGCTTCCCCTTGCGGTCTACCTCGCGCTGGAGACGCGACCGCAGGCGGCGATCGCGCTCAGCCTGGTGCTGCTCCTGCTGTCGCTCGTCGTCCTCGTCGCCCTGCGCGATCGGTATCTGCCCACCAGCTGATGCTGAAGGCCGACATCCACCTGCGCCTGGGCACGCTGGACCTCGATGCCGCCCTCGACGCCGCCCCGGGCGAGGTCGTCGCGCTGCTGGGTCCGAACGGCGCGGGCAAGACCACCTTCCTGCGCGCCGTCGCGGGACTCGTCCGCGCCGGTCGCGCGAAGGTCGCGCTCGATGGCGTCGTGCTCGAGGACACCGCGACCGGCGTGCGCGTCGCCACGGAACGCCGACCGATCGGCATCGTGTTCCAGCAGCATCTGCTCTTTCCACATCTCAGCGTGCTCGAGAACGTCGCCTTCGGTCTGCGAGCGCGGCGACGGCCCGATGCGCGCGTGGCCGCGATGGCGTGGCTCGAGCGCGTCGGCCTGGGTGCATACGCGAACGCGCGCCCGGCCGCGCTCTCCGGTGGCGAGGCCCAGCGCGTCGCGCTCGCGCGCGCTCTCGCGATCGATCCACGACTGCTGCTGCTCGACGAGCCGCTCGCCGCGCTTGACGCGACGACGCGCGTCGAGGTCCGTCGCGAGCTGCGCCACCATCTCGCGTCCTTCGACGGCGCGCGGCTGCTCGTCACGCACGATCCACTCGAAGCTGCGGCGCTTGCGGATCGCCTGGTGATCCTCGAGGGTGGTCGCGTCGTGCAGAGCGGCCCCGTCGACGAGGTCACGCGCCATCCGCGCACGCGCTTCGTCGCGGATCTGGTCGGTGTGAACCTGCTGCGCGGCCGCGCCGACGGCGGGGTCGTCGCCCTCGAAGGTGGCCAGCAGCTGACCGCGCTGGACGCCGGCAACGGTGACGTGTTCGCGGTGATCCATCCCCGCTCGGTCGCCATCCACCGCACCCATCCCGAAGGCACGCCGCGTAACGTCTGGCCCGGCACGGTCCGCTCGGTCGACATGCTCGGCGAGCGCGCACGCGTCGCGATCGGCGGTTCGCTGCCGATCGTCGCGGAGGTCACGGCGTCGGCGGTGCGCGACCTCGACCTGCGCGAGCGAGCCGAGGTGTGGGTGTCGGTGAAGGCCGCCGAAGTGGGCGTCTACCCTGCGTAGGTGCTGCGTCTCGCGTCCTCGTCGCCGCGCCGTATCCAGCTCCTGCGATTGCTGCTGATCCCATTCGAGTCGACCGCGGCGAACGTCGATGAGCCGAGCGTCGTCGCTCCGGCGCGGGCGAAGGCGGAGGCAGTCGCGCGATCGGGCGAGGTCACGCTCGCCGCGGACACCGAGATCGAGCTCGACGGCGAGCGCGTGGGGAAGCCGACGGACGAGTCGCATGCCGTCGCCTTGCTCGCCACGCTCTCCGGCCGCGAGCACGACGTGCGAACCGAGGTCGCCGTCGTCGCCGCGAACGGCTCGCGACGCCACTTCGCTGTTCGTTCGCGCGTCGCGATGCGCGAGCTCTCGCTGCGCCAGATCGAGCGGTACGTCGGTACCGGCGAGCCTCTCGACAAGGCCGGCGGATACGCGATACAGGGTGAGGGGCGGCGGCTCATCGAGTCGTTCGACGGCTGCCTCGCGAACATCGTCGGTCTCCCGCTGTGTCACACCTATTTCGCGCTCCGACGCGCCGGCGTCGTGCCGCGCGCACGTCCGGAGGTCGTGTGCCAGGAGCATTTCGACTTCGCGTGTCCCGTGTGGCGCGCCGCGCAGCGCCAGGGCCGCGCGCTTCGCGACGGCGCTGAGTACCGATCGTGGTCAGAGGATGTCGCGGGTTTAGAGTGACCGCGTTGTGAGCGACCGCATCAGCGTGCTCATCGTCGACGACCATCTCGCCGTCGCCGAGAGCTTGCAGGCGCTGCTGTCGCGACAGGCCGACCTCGATGTCGGCGAGGTCGCCACGAATGGCAAGTCCGCTCTGCGTATCGCGGCCGAGCGCAAGCCGCACGTCGTGCTCATGGATCAGAACCTCTCGGGTGAGTCGGGCGTCGTTGTCGCCGCATCGATCCTCGCCGCGCATCCTGGCAGCGCGATCGTGATGCTCAGTGGCGGGATGACCCAGGACGAGCTGATTGCCGCGGTCGAAGTGGGCGCGTCGGGTTACCTGCTCAAGACGACACCAGCCGCCGAGATCGTGAGAGCGATCCGGCGCGCCGCGGCCGGCGAGATCCTGTTGCCGCCCGACGAGCTCGCGTCGCTCCTCCGGCTTGGACGCGAACGGACGCGTCAGCGGGCCGAGCGTCAACGCAACTTGCCGCAGCTCACGCCACGCGAGCGCGAGGTCCTCGCGCTGATGGCCTCGGCCGCCGACGCCGAGCGCATCGCCGGCGAGCTCCGGATCAGCGTGAACACCGCCCGGGGCTACATCCAGAACATCCTCGAGAAGCTGAGCGCCCACTCCCGGCTGGAGGCCGTCGTGCGCGCGACCGAGCTGGGGCTACTCGTCGCCTGAGTACCACTACCGCTGCAGGTGCCCTTACCCCGCCCGATATCGGACCGTAGGACCGTACGGCCGGCGCTATTTCTGGTGCGCTCGCGCCGCTAGGTTTCTCGCATGGTCGAAACAAGGCGCCACCCGATCTTCTGGGCCGTTGTGCCTGCCGCTCAGGCGGCCTACGTGTTGCTGTTCCCGTTCGCGTTCAACTTGCTCGGCCACGTTGTGGGGATCATTTCGACGTCTTCGATCATGCTCGCGGCGTGGCTGCTGGGGATGCGCGCCGCGCTCTTCGCGGCCGTGGTCGCCGTGGTCGCCAACTCGTTCCTGTTCGTCTCCACCGGCGACGAGCTCGAAGTGGCACTCCCCGGTGCGGCACTCGCGGCAGGGCTGTTCCTGGTCGTGGGCTTCGTCATCACGCGCATGCGCACCGACAAGGAGCGCATCGAGCGGCTGACGAAGTTCGATCCCCTGACGAAGCTCGCCAACCGCGGCGTCTTCGAGAAGCACCTCCAACACATGCTGTCCACTGGCATCCGCGCGCACGTCGCGCTGGTCGACGTCGTCGGCTTCCGTGTCTTGATGGAGACGTTTGGGCACGAAGTCGGTGACGAGATCGTCCGCGAGGTCGCGCGACGTCTGGAGTCGAACTTCCCACACGCGCTTGTGGCGCGCGTCGGGGCCGACGACTTCGCGGTGCTCGTGCAAGCTGTGGGAACGGACGGCGACTTCGCCGCCCGCACGCTTGATGCGTTCCGCGTGCCGTTCATGATCGGAGGCGGACCCCTCAAGATCGACGGGCGCGCGGGGATCGCGCGTTCACCCGAGCATGGCCAGACCAGCGCAACGCTTATCAGCGCGGCCGAGTCAGCATCGCGCGCGGCGCGCCGACTCGCGGCCGGCTGGGCTGCCGCGTCCCCGACGCACTCGCGCGACAGCGCAGCACGGCTACGAACGCTCGGTGAGCTCCGGCAGGCGCTCGAGCGCGACGAGCTTCGTCTCCACTATCAGCCGCTCATGGACGTGACGAGCGGCAGCGTCGTCGGGTTCGAAGCGCTCATGCGCTGGCAGCGAGACGGCGAGCTGGTCCCCCCGGCGCAGTTCATCGCACTGGCGGAGCAGACCGGGCTCATCGTTCCGCTCACGGACTGGGTCGTGAACGAGGCGATGCGCCAGGGCGCCGAGTGGGCCCGCGTCGGACACCAGGTGCCGATCAGCATCAACGTCGGTGCCAAGGCGCTGGCGTCGTCGCATCTCGAGACCGTGATCGTGCAGGCCGTAGCCGAACATGGCGTGCCTGCCTCGCGGCTCACCATCGAGGTCACCGAGACCGATGTGATGACCGACCCGGTCCAGTCCTCGCGAACCCTCGCCCGGATCAAGGAACTTGGCGTCCGAGTGGCCGTCGATGACTTCGGGACAGGCTACTCATCGCTCGGCTATCTCAACGAGCTGCCCCTCAATGAGGTCAAGATCGACCGCTCATTCATCAGCCGGCTCTTGCGCGAACCCCAGACCTCGTCGATCGTCCGCGCCGCTGTCGACCTCAGTCACGCGCTCGGTCTCGATGCGGTGGCCGAAGGTGTCGAGGATGCGGCGACGCTCGAGCGGCTGACACTGCTGGGTTGCGATCGCGCGCAGGGATACTTCATCGCACGGCCGATGCCGGCCGACGCAGTGCTGCCCTGGTTGCAGCGGTTCGTTCCGACGCCGACCGTGGTCTCCGGGCCAGTCGTGGCCATCCCGACCTCGCCAGAGGAATCGCTCGTACCAACGGGAACGGCGCGCGAGGTCAAGGTGGTGACAGTCCTCGTCGTCGACGACGAGCCCAGTCTTCGTGTCGCCACGCACCGCATTCTCGCCGCCCAGGGACACAACGTTCTCCACGCCGCGACCGCAAGCGAGGCACTGCGGATCTGCGGTGAGCAACGCGGCACGATCGACCTCGTGGTAACCGATATCTTCCTCACCGACTGGCGCGGCCACGAGCTCGCCGGCCGCCTGCGCGAGATGCAGCCAAACCTCAAGTTCCTATTCGTCTCCGGCGATCCGAAGGGACGCGACCTCGTGAACAACGCGCCGTTCCTCGCCAAACCATTCTCGAAGCAGCAGCTGCTCGACCACGTCGGCGCGGTGCTGGCCGCATGAGTCGCATCCTCATCGTCGACGACGATCCCCAGTTGGGCCACTCGCTCGAGCGCGTGCTGCGGCGTGAAGGTCATGTGTGCCAGATCGCGTTGGATCCGATGGCCGCCGCCGAGCCGGCGGCTCTCTTCAGGCCCGACCTGATCCTGATTGAGCTGCAGCCGGATCACGTGTCGGCACTGCCCCAGCTCCAGGATGTCGTGGGCCCGGTCCCGTTCCTCTTCATGGCCGGCCATCACGATGATTTCGCGCGCCTCGGCGATCTCGTGCGCTCCTACGACGATTGGCTCGCAAAGCCCGCCGCGCCACAGGAGTTCGTGGTCCGCGTTCGCACCGCCCTGCGACGAGCGCGACCGGCGAGCGACTAGGCCGCCGGCCGCCGCTCCACGTCGTCGCGCGCGAGCTCTTCCTGCGCGATGCGCAGCACCGCACCGCTCGTCACCAGATCCGCGCTCCAGGTCGCGTGACCCACACGGACGTCCCAGCGCGTGCCTGCGAACGCGCGCACGCTGACCGTCATCGTGCGCAGCAGCTCATCCAGTCGCGCTCGGAGCAGCGTCGCGATGCGCGTGCCGCGACGTTCGTCGCCGAGGATCGGCGCGACGAGGGCGACACCCGAGTCACCGTAGCGAAACGCGCTCGCGTCTCCGCCGAAGAGACTTGATGCGCCTCCGAGCGTCGCTCGGATGCAGCGATGAACGATCGCGCGCCGCGTCGCCTCCGACGACGCGTCGACATCGGCGACGCCCAGCACGAGAGTGAAGGCTCGCCCACCGTCGCGGGCCGCGGCCACGCACTCTCGGAGTTCGCCGACGAGCACGCGATCGAGATACGCCTCGGCGACCGCCGCGGTGCGGTACGCCACCGCGGGCGCTTCCGCGAGGACCGGCGCTGGTCGCGGGCCGGGCTCTGGCTCGGCGATGAGGCGGAGGACCGTGGGGATCACAGCGCGCCAGCATTCTCGTTCCGCGATACGTTCCGCCGCGCCGAGGGCGGTGAGGGCGACCGCCGCCTCCGGCGCGGGGACCAGGTGTCCACCCTCGAGCAGGGATTGGAGCGCGCGGCCGAACGCGCCGCTCGCGAGCGGAAGGCGCTCCGTCGAGATCGCGGCGAGCAGCGTCGCCGGTCGCGCGGTCGCCGACGCGAGTGATTCGAGGAGATACAGCCGGTAGAACGCGGTCGCGAGACCGGTCGCGGACGGGCGGACCACAGCTACCTCCGCACAGGAACTGCTCGCTTGAGATACGGCCGGCCCTTGCCGCTAGAACTTCTCCGCCAGCGCTCCCTCGACCGCGGCCAGCAACGAGTCGCGGCTGAACGGCTTCTGCACCACCGCGCCGTCGATGCGCAGCGCCGCGGTGTCGATCTCGCCGCTGTAGCCGGTCATGTAGACGACGTGCAGCTGCGGTCGTCCTTTCCGCAGCTCCCGCGCCAGCTCATCACCCGACATCTCGGGCATCACGATGTCGGTCAGCAGCAGGTCCATGGGTCCGGCCCACAACTTCGCGACGTCGAGCGCGCTCGATGGACCGGCAGCTTCGAGCGTGCCGTACCCTCGATCCGACAGGATCCGGATCACCGCCTTTCGCACCGCGGCCTCATCCTCGACCACGAAGACCACGGCCTTGCTCGGCGCGGCGTCGGGGACTGACGATGCGGGGACCCTTCCGGGCTCGGGTTGCGCGCCCAGCTGCGCGGGCAGATGGACGATCACGGCCGTCCCTTTTCCGACGACCGATTGGATCGAGATCGTGCCCTGTGCCTGTTGAACGATCCCGTAGGCGGTCGCGAGACCGAGGCCCGTGCCCTTCCCCCTGGGTTTGGTCGTGAAGAACGGCTCGAACGCCCGTGCCACCACTTCTCGCGGCATGCCGTAACCCGTGTCCCTCACCTCGAGCCGAACGTAGCGACCCTCTCTCAGGCCAGATTCGACGGGAACGTGATCGTCGAATACGACGTTGGCCGTCTCGAGGTGCACCGTGCCTCCATCGGGCATCGCGTCGGCGGCGTTCACGACGAGGTTGAGGACGAGTTGCTCGAGCTGGCCGACGTCGATGCGAATCGTCGAGAGGTCGGGCGCGAGATGCAGGTCGATGGTGACACGCTCGGGGATCGTGCGTCGCAGCATCGTCCGCAGCTCGCCGAGCAGCGCGTTCAACTGCACGTCCTGCGGGTTCACCGCCCCACGGTGCGCGAACGTGAGAAGCTGCCGCGTGAACGTGGCACCGCGCTCTGCCGCGAGACGGATCTGGACCACGTCGTCGCGCACGTCACTGTCGATGGGCAGGCTGTCTTCGACGAACTGCGAATAGTTCATCACGACCGCGAGGATGTTGTTGAAGTCGTGGGCGATCCCTCCCGCCAACCGGCCGATGCCCTCGAGGCGCTCGGACTGCCGCAGGCGTTCTTCCAACTCCAACCGCTGCTGCTCCCCCGAACGGCGGTCACTGATGTCGCGGATGAACCCGGTGAAGACGTGGCCCGTCGCCGCCTCGGTCGGAGTGATCGACAGCTCGACCGGGAACTCATGCCCGTCACGTGCCAGGGCTGCGAGCTCGAGCCGCTTACCCAGGACCGGGCCGACGCCGGTGCGCCGATATTTCTCGAGTCCCGCGATGTGCTGCTCTCGATAGCGCTCGGGAATGATCAGCGTGACGAGCGGCCGGCCGATAGCGTCTTCCCTTCGCCAACCGAAGGTCGCCTCGGCCTGCCGGCTCCATTCGATGATCTTGCCCTGCTCGTCCATGCCGACGACCGCGCTCAGCGACGCGTCCAGCATCGCGCGAACACCCGCCTCGCTCCGTCGGCGGTCGACGAGCTCGCGCTGGACCCTACCGATCAGCGCGTTGAAGTCTCCGGCCAGGCTTGCGACCTCCGCGGGCCCCGTCACGGGGATCGGCTTGGCCGCCGCGGGATCGCTCGCCGCGCGGATCGAACGATTCAGCGCGTGGATCGGTCCGACGACCCGCCGATAGACGAACAGGCTCCCGATGAGAATGGCGAGGAAGCCGATGGCGATCACGACCAGTTGCCGCTGGAACAGCCCGCTTGCGCTGGCGAGGATGGCGCTTTGCTCGGTACCCGCGAAGACCTGCCAGCCACGCGCACCAGCAGTCGCGACGCCGTAGACGCGCGTGGTGTTGTCCAGGTCGGAACGCGTCAAACCCGCGGTGCTCGCGAACGACGTGCCCTCGATGTTCTTGCCGGCCCAGAGCGTGGCGTCGATCGAGCGCGCCAGCGCGGTCTTTCCGTCCGCCGTCGTGACGACGAACTCCAATTGGTGCGGTCCGCCAAAGCGCGCCGCAAGAGTCGTCCCGAGGTCTGCGAGGTCGGCGAAACCGGCGACGACGCCGCGGTCGCCGGCGGGCGCGGCACTCACGACGCTCATGCGCCCGGTCCGGGGATCCACCACCGGCGCGACGAGCACCGGGCCGCGCAGCGAATCCGGGAGCCAGGCGGCGCCGCTGTACGAGACGCCGGTGGGCGCCGGTCCGGCGCTGGAGCAGCTGACGGTGCCGCTCGGTGTGATGAATTCGAGGTGCGTCTTCTGGAAGACGCTGACCGCGCCGAACGCCACGTTGCAGGGAGTCCCCGGAACGAAGACCGCGGCGATCGCGGGATTCGCCGCTGTCCGCGCCACGGTCGTTTCGAGCTGCGTCAACGCCGCGGCGACCTCGGAGCCGGCGAGATCGGCGCCGAACTGTGTCTCACCGCGCGTGGTGTCCTCGGCGTCCTGTTGCGCCTGGGCGCGTACCA
>VBFY01000095.1 GCA_005889405.1 Chloroflexota bacterium
TGAAGTTCACGCTCGACCGCGAGGAGGTCTTTTACGCGCATCGCGGCCGCCATCCGGTGAAGATGCACCTGCGCACCGGGGTGAAGAAGGACGGCGAGATCACCGCGGTGCATTTCCAGAGCTACCTCGACGGCGGCGCGTACGCGTCGTACGGCATCGCGACCACCTACTACACCGGCGCGCTCATGACGGTCACCTACCGGATCCCCGCCTACAAGTTCGACGGCGTGCGCGTGTACACGAACAAGCCGCCGTGCGGCCCGAAGCGCGGTCACGGCACCACACAGCCGCGGTACGCGTTCGAGTGCCAGCTCGACAAGATCGCGACGGAGCTCGGCCTCGACCCGATCGAGTACCGGTTGCGGGTGCTGCAGCCGGCGAACAGCCGCACGGTGAACGACCTGCGCATCACGACCATGGGCCTCGGCGATTGCCTGAAGGCGGTGCGACAGGCGACCGGCTGGAACGCGAAGCGCGAGGGCTTGCCGAAGGGCAAGGGCATCGGCGTCGCCGGCAGCGCGTACATCTCGGGCGCGGGTCTGCCGATCTACTGGAATCCGATGCCGCACTCGGGCGCGGAGATCCGTATCGACCGCGGCGGCGGCGTGACCGTGATGTGCGGCACCGCGGAGATCGGGCAGGGCTCGGACAACATGCTCGCGTCGGTCGCCGCGGAGACGCTCGGCATCCTCCCCGAGGACGTGCACGTCGTGTCCGGAGACACATCGCTCGCGCCGGTCGACCTCGGCTCGTACTCGAGCCGCGTCACGATGATGGCCGGCAACGCCGTCAAGGACGCGGCGTTGAAGCTGCGCGCGCTGCTGTTCGAGGCCGCGTCGGAAAAGCTCGGCGTTCCGTCCGATCGGCTCGGCACCGCGTTCCGGCGCGTGTACGACCTGAGAGATCCGGAGAAGCAGCTCTCCTTCGTCGAGGCGGCGAACATCGCCGAGGGCAAGCACGGCACGCTCGTCGCGGCGGGCAGCTACACGCCACCGGCCGGGATCGGCGGCAGCTACAAGGGCGCGGGCGTCGGCCCGACGCCGGCGTACTCGTACCAGGCCTCGGTGGCCGAGGTGTCGGTCGACCTCGAGACCGGGACGCTCACGGTCGAGAAGATCACCACCGCGCACGACTGCGGCCGCGCGCTGAATCCGGCGAACGTCGAGGGGCAGATCGAGGGCTCCGCATACATGGGATACGGCGAGATCATGGTCGAGGAGCAGATCTTCCGCGGTGGGCTGCACAAGAAACCGTCGCTGCTCGATTACAAGCTGCCGACCTCGCTCGACACTCCGGAGCTCGAGGCGATCCTGATCGAGACCAACGACAGCGAGGGTCCCTTCGGCGCGAAAGAGGCCGGCGAGGGCCCGCTGAACTCCGTGATCCCCGCGATCGCGAACGCGGTCTTCGACGCCATCGGCGTCCGCTTCGACGAGACGCCGATCACGACGGAGAAGATCCTCGACGCGCTCGGCAAACGTGACAACCGCGGCGTGACGAAGGACCGCGTCGGTCCGGATGGCCTCGGCGAGGCCAAGGTCGATCGCGCGATGCGCCGCCTCACCGCGTCGACCGACGCGCGCGAGCGCAAGAAGTCCGGGACGCCGGCGGACTAACGGATGCTGCGTCTGCCGCGGTTCCGCATGATCGAGCCCACCACGTGGACCGCGGCCGCGGCGCTGCTGCGCGAGCACGGCGCCGCCGCTTCCGACGTGGCACGCGGCACGCCGAACGTTCCGGTGATGCTCGTCGCGGGCGGCACCGACCTCTTCCCGAACATGAAGCGCCGGCAATTCACGCCGCAGGTCCTCGTCTCGCTCGGTCGCGTGCAGGGCGCGCGAGAGATCAGCAACGGGTCGGGCTTGCGCATCGCGGCCGGCGCCACGCTCACCGAGATCGCCGCGAACCCGACCGTGCGCGCGAACTACGGGGCGCTCGCGCAGGCCGCAGGCGTCATCTCGACGCCGCAGCTACGGAACATGGGCACGATCGGCGGGAACCTATGCCTCGACACGCGCTGCAACTGGTACGACCAGTCGCTCTTCTGGCGCACCGCCGAGGGCTACTGCATGAAGACGCATCCGTCCGTGGTGTGCCGTGTCGCGCCGTCGAGCGCGCGCTGTCTCGCGGTCGCGAGCGCCGACACGGTACCGGCGCTCATCGCGCTCGGAGCCAAGGTCACGGTCGAGAACGCGCATGGCCGTCGCGAGCTCGATCTCGCCGAGCTCTACCGTGAGGACGGCATCCGTTATCTCGCGATCGGGCGCGATGACGTCGTCGTCTCGGTGACGCTGCCCGACGCGACCGGTTGGCGGAGCACGTATCTCAAGCTCCGCGACCGCAACTCTTTCGATTTCCCGATCGCGGGCGTCGCGGCGGCGGTCCGTCTCGATGGCGGAAGGGTGAGCGAGGCGCGCATCGCGATCACCGCTCTCGCGTCGCGCCCCGTCGCCGTCGACGCGAAGGCGCTCGTCGGAACCAAGCTCGACGACGACGCGATCACGGCGGCGGCCGACGCCGTCCACAAGGCGGCCCGGCCGATGGACAACACCTCGGGAACGATCTCGCAACGCAAGCGCGCGGCGCGGGTGTTCACCGAGCGCGCGTTGCGATCGTTGCGCGATGCCTGACACCTTCCGCGCGGTCGCCGTCGTCACCGCGGCGGGATCCGCGGAGCGCTTCGGCGGGAAGAAGCTCCTCGCGCCGATCGACGGCGAGCCGCTCCTCGATCACACCATCCGCAGCCTGCTCGAGGGCGGCGTCACCGAGGTGATCGTCGTCGTGGGCACGGACGCGCGGCGCGAGCTCGAGCGTGACGTGAACGCGATGAACGACTCGCGCGTGCGACCGGTCGAGAATCCCGATCCGTCGCGCGGCATGTTCTCGTCGATCCAGGTCGGCGTCGCGACCGCGAACGGCGACGCGCTTGTCGTGCTCCCCGGCGACATGCCGTACGTGCGACCCGAGACGGTGCGCGCGGTGATCGCGATGTACCGCGAGCGACGCGCGATCGTGTCGCCGCGCTTCAAGGGGAAGCGTGGGCATCCGGTGGTGATGCCACTCTCGCTGCGTGACGAGATCGCGCGGACACCGCCGACCGCGAACCTGCACGAGGTGATCAAGCATCATCAAGACGAGCGCGTCGACCTCGACGTTGACGACGCCGGCGTGATCCGCGATGTGGATACACCGGCCGATCTGGAGCGTTGAGAAAACCTGATATATCGCGGGACTTTGCACGCGTTGACGAAGGCTGGCGGGGTCTCTAACTTGCCACTGCGGTGAGTGCAGGCCCGGAGAAACAGGTCGGACAGGCGGACGGGGCGGACGTCTCGCGTCGGGACTTCCTGCGGGGAGCGGCACCGATCGTGGCGTTCATCGCCCTCGAGGCGATCGGCGGCGCGACCGTCGCGAGCGCTGCGACACCGCACGCGACGAAGTTCGCCCAGGGCGTCATCTTCCCGGACCCGACGCTCTGTATCGGCTGCCTGACCTGCGAGGTCATCTGCTCGCAGGAGCACAAACGAGCCGGTCTGTCGGATGTGCCGCGCATCCGGATCTTCAACGACCCGACGACGAAGGTCGACTCGGTGATCCAGGCCGCGTATCCCGACCGCGGACAGTTCCATCAGGAGCCGTGCCTGCAGTGTCCGACCGCGGAGTGTCTCTACGTGTGCCCGGTGGACGCGCTTCAGGTCGAGCCGCGCACCGGCGCACGCTTCATCCGCGAGGACACCTGCGTGTCGTGCGGTCGATGCAACGAGGCGTGCATCTTCCCGACCAGCGACCTCGCGCAGGCGACGAACCGCGGCGACTCACCGCCGCAGAAATCACGGATCACCTACGACGCCGTCGCGGACACGTTCGCGAAGTGCGATCTGTGCTTCTGGCGTGAGGGCGGACCCGCATGCGTCGAGCGCTGCCCGATCAACATCCGTATCCGCCAGGGGATCATCCAGACCGAACCCGGACGGCTCTGCCTTTCCGCGCGCGAGGCGACCAAAGAGACGTGGAACAAGCTGCGCGCGTTCCAGACTTTCGAGGGCAGTCCGGCTCAGGGCAAGGCGTAGCCGAGCTCCGGGAGAGCACGTGAGGATCGTGACCTGGCTCCTCGTCATCGCGGGCCTCGTGCTCGTCGGCGTTGGCGTGGCGGCAGCGATCGGTCAGGCCAGCTCGGGCGCGCAGCCCTGGGGCAACGAGCTCTCCGACAACTTCACGTTCGTCAAGGCGCTGCCGTTCGTTCTCGGCTTTGGCGTTGCGGTCGGCCTGCTCATGGCGAGGACGTACGGCGCGAAGGTGCGCTCCGACGGAGCAGTCCGACGCTGGAGCCCCGGTACCGTGTTCGGTCACTGGGTCCTGACGCTCGGCTTCGTGCTCGCGCTGCCGACGGGAATGTGGCAGTACCTCGGCGGCATCCTCGACGTGAATCTGCCGATCCCCCTCTACCTCTTCTACCGCGTCCACTACATCGGTGCGAGCATCGTGCTCTTCGCGGTGGCGGCATTCGTCTCGTACCTCTCCATGACGGGCGATCGTTCGCTGCTCGTCCCGCGCGGCGAGTGGGGTCGCCACCTCCTCGGCCTCGCGTACGAGCTCCCGCCATCACTCCGCGGCCGCTACGCGAAGCTGCTGCGCATCGACCTCCGCCAGCCCCGTCCACCGGCTGGGAAGTTCACGTTCTACGAAAAGGTCGTCGAGTTCCCGAGCTGGTCGATCGTGCTCGCGCTCATCACGATCACCGGTCTCATCAAGGCCGGCCGCTACGTCGTGCCGGTGCCTGGCTTTGTCCTGTGGCTCGCGTCGACCCTGCATGTCGCGGCCATGGTCATCATCGTCATCAAGCTCCTCGACCACCTCCGTTACACGTTCCCGCGCTGGTCGCTGATGGGCGCGATCACCACGACCTGGATGAAAGAGCGGGCGCCAGCCGTTGGGCACGGCGCGGGCGAGCGTGGGTCCTCGGCGGCGGGCATCGCCGGTGGTGGCGACACGTGAGGCGATTCGTCGCTCTTTTGGGACTCGTTTGGAGCCTGGCGAACCTCGGCGTCGCCTACTTTTTCCTCACGAGCGCGTTCGTGGCCAAGACGGCGGCGAAGGAAGGCATCCTGGCACAGTTATCGCTTCTCCTGGGAGGCGTGCTGATCGCAGGCTTCGCGGTCCTGCTCGCCCGCGAATGCCTCCGCATGCTGACCGCTGCGGCCGCTTCGGAGCCGGCGTAGCCATGAGCCGCATGTACGCGCTCCGCGTTCTCTATCTCGCGGTCGCGATGATGCTCCTCACCGCACACCTCAGCGCGATCGCGGCGTCACCGATCCGACAGCTCACCAGCAGCACCGCGACGAACGTGCGGCCGGCGTGGAGCCCGGATGGCAAGAGCATCGCGTTCCAGAGCAACCGCGACGGCCCCTATCACATCTACCTCATGAACTCCGACGGAAGCAATCTCCGCCAGCTCACCAATGGCGATAACGACGACCGTCATCCGAACTGGAGTCCCGATGGCAAGACCGTCGCCGTGGACACCGGCGATCAGGTCAAGCGCGAGATCGCGTTGATCGACGTCGGATCGAAGAACCGGACGCAGGTCACGAAGCTCGGCATGACCGCGCAGTTCCCGAGCTTCAGCCCGGACGGCAAGACGATCGCGTTCTACCTCTACAACCTGGGCACGATGGACCTCTGGACCGTCGGCAGGGATGGCAGCAATGCCGCGGCGCTCACGAAGCAGCTCGCCACAGAGGCGAACAACCAGTGCACGTTCGCTTGCCACTCCGCGGGCTGGTCGCCCGACGGGACCCGCGTCGCCTTCTCCGATGGCGACAACGCCCGCGTGCTGCTCATGGCCTCGCTCACGTCGGGCACGGCGATCCCGCTCTCGCCCGTCGGCGAAAAGAGCCACTTCCCGGTGTTTCTCGCGGACGGTCGCATCGTCTACGTGACCGAGACCGTGACGGCCATCCAGAGCTACACCGATCTGTGGGTCGTCGATCCGAACGACACGTCGGCGGCGCGCACGGAGCTCGCGCAGAACGTCCAGGCGCAGGGCCCCTTCGAGTTCAACAGCGACGGCACCGAGCTCTTGTTCTTCTCGCCGCGCACGGGCAACTTCGAGATCTACTCGGTGACGCTCGACGCGGCCGGCAAGGCCGCGCTCGCGGAGAAGGCGGCGATCTCCACCGGCTTCGGCGTCACGCGAACGCCGGCGACGCCACAGACCTCGGTCCTGCCGTTCCAGGTGACTCCTGAGCTCGTCGTGCTCGGCGTCCTCGCCCTGTTGGCCATCGCGCTCGAGCTGACGGTGTGGATCTACCGGAGACGTCGCACCGCGTAGACCGCTACTGCACCGTCACATCGTCGTAAAGCGTGTACGTCGGGTCGCCCGGCCAGTTGTCGTCGTGGTCGATGAGCGTGAGGGTGTAGGAGTGCGAGGCGGTCACGCTGACGGTCCGCTGCGCCCAGGAGCCGTTGTTACTGCACGTCCGCGGGAGCACCGTCGTCGTCACGCCGGCGGTGTTGTCGCGCAGCGTCGCTGTCGCCCAGTCGTAGGTGACGCTATCGGTGCACACGACCCGGTACCAGAAGGAGAGCTGCGTCCTGCCCGACGGGACGGTGAACGTCTGAGCGACGCTGCTGTCGCCGTTGAACGGGCTGGCGCTCCCGATGCGCGCCGCATACGCGCCGGCGTGCGCTGACGTGACCGCCACGGCGGCGCCGCCTGTGGTCCAGCCGCTCAGCGTGCCCG
>VBFY01000090.1 GCA_005889405.1 Chloroflexota bacterium
CGAGGAAGAGCGCCGGCGGGATGTGCCGGCGGACACCCGGGCCACGGCCCATCGCCTCCTTCACCAGGGAGAGGCTCGCGTAGCGCAGCGCGTACTTCTGACGGCGCCGCTGCGCCCAGATGTACAGGCCGATCAGGATCGGCACGACGAGGGTGAGCCATAGGCCGAGCGGGAAGAGGAACGTCACGACGCTCGCCCCATCGCGCGCTGGCGCGCACGGCGGAGCTTCCGTGTGGCCGCGAAACGCACGACCGCGCGCACGAGGTCCTCTTCGGTCGACAGCTCGAGCGTATCGACGCCGGCACGGCGGAACGCGGCGCCGAGAGCGCGCTCGCGGCGGTCGACGACCTCCGCGAATCGCCTGCGGAAACGCGCGTCGTGGGTATCGACGTGCAGCGCCTCGCCGGTCTCCGAGTCGGTCATGATCACGAAGCCGATGTCCGGCAGCTGGCGCTCTCGCGGATCGGTGAGGCGGATCGCGAGCGTTTCGTGTCGCCGTGCGAGGAGGCCGAGCGGCTTCTCCCAACCCGGCATCGAGAAGAAATCGGAGACGATGAAGACGAGCGAGCGGCGCTTGATCGAACGCAGCGCGGTCTCGATCAGCTCCGCGAGCGAGGTGGCAGGCGAGCTCTCAAGGCGCGGCCGTCGCTGCATCTCGTCGATCAGCCGCAGGACCTGCATCCGCCCGCCGCGCGCCGGAACGACCTTCTCGACCTGCTTTCCGTACAGGGTCGCGCCGACGCGGTTGCCGTGGCGTGTGAGAAGGCGCGCGACGAGGCCGACGAAATCGATGAGCAGATCACGCTTGTGCGCGCTCGCGGTCCCAAAGTCGACCGATGGCGAAAGGTCGAGCAGGAAATGCGCGGTGATCTCGCGGTCCTCGAGGTACTCGCGGACGTGCGGGAGGTCGAGGCGCGCGGTGACGTTCCAGTCGATGTTGCGCACGTCGTCGCCGAAGACGTACTCGCGGATGTCCGCGAGATCGAGACCCTGGCCGCGAAACAACGTCCGGTAGTCGCCCTGAAGCAGACCGTCCAGGCGGCGGACGATCGTCCAGTCAAGGCGCCGGAGCGTGCGCTCCGGACTGCTAGCGGGTGAGAGCATGACCCTGCATCGGCGCGGTCGGTACCGGGATGCGCTCCATCACCTTCGCGATGAGGGCGTCCGACGTCACGTCGTCGGAGAGCGCCTCGTACGACAGCACGATGCGGTGACGCAGGACGTCGACCGCGACGTCACAGAGATCCTGCGCGAGGACGTAGCTGCGCCCGCGCATGAAGGCGAGCGCGCGTGCGGTGAGAACGATGTTGATCGAGGCTCGGGGACTCGCGCCGTAGGTGATGTATTTCGCGATGTCGGGGACCCCGTACTCCTTCGGCGACCGCGTCGCGGTCACGAGCCGCACGACGTATTCCATGAGGACGGGATCGACGAAGACCTTATCTGCCTCACGCTGCAGCGCGATCAGCTCCTCGGTCGTCAGAACCGGCTGCACCAGGGCGAGCGAGCCGGTCATCCGCTCGACGACCACGAATTCATCCATCTCGCTCGGGTATGTGATGAGCACCTTCATCATGAAGCGGTCCACCTGCGCCTCGGGCAGGGCGTACGTGCCTTCGGTCTCGATCGGGTTCTGCGTCGCCATGACGAGGAACGGATCCGGCACGCGATGCGTCTCGCGACCGATCGTGACCTGCCGCTCCTGCATGACCTCGAGCAGCGCGCTCTGCACCTTGGCCGGCGCGCGGTTGATCTCATCGGCGAGAAGCAGATTGGTGAAGACGGGGCCGAGCGACGTTTGGAACTCGCCGTTCTTCTGGTTGTAGATCCGCGTGCCGACGAGGTCGGCGGGCACGAGGTCCGGCGTGAACTGGATCCGCTTGAACTCGCCACTGATCGCCTGCGCGACCGTCTTCACGGCGAGCGTCTTCGCGAGACCGGGAACGCCCTCAACGAGAAGATGGCCACGCGCGAGTAGAGCGACGACGATGCGCTCGAGCAGGTGGTCCTGCCCGACGATGACCTTCTTGATCTCGAAGAGCAGACGCTCCATCTGGCTGCCGGGACGCACGCTCGTGGTCATGGCGCTTCCTTCCTTACTAGTCCGGTGGGATGCCGAGCCCGGCGGCTGCCGAGTCGATCGTGACCGCGAAACCCACCCCGCTGAACACCTTACCCGCTGGGTTGACCAGTCCGGTGACGATACCCACGACGTCTCCTTTTTGATCCACGAGTGGTCCGCCGGAATTGCCGGGGTTGACCGCCGCGTCGAACTGGATGAGTCCGGTGATCGGCTGTGACAGGTTGGGCGCGGTCATCGCGCGATTGAGCCCGGAGATCACGCCGGTGGAGAGCGAACCGGTGAGCCCGAAGGGATGGCCGATGACGAACGCCGGGTCGCCGATGGAGAGCGAACCCGGGTTGCCGAGGGTCGCCGGCTGGAACTGCGCCGGCGGCGCGAGGGCCTGGAGGACGGCGATGTCGCGATCGGGAAGGCGTGCGACGATCTCCACCGGCGAGGTCGTGCCGTCGCTGAACACCACCGTGATGTCGCTCCCTCCGTCGATGATGTGCAGGCTGGTCAGGATGTGGGCCTGGTCGTCGACGATCACCCCGGCGCCGCTGCTCGGCTCGCCGCTCGCGCTCTTCGCGCCGACCTGCACGACCGACGGCGCGACGTGCTCGTAGATCGCAGCCGCGAGCTGTGGCGTCGGGGCGGGTGTCGGCTGCTCCTGCTGCGCGCGAAGGGCGGCGAGTCCGCCCGTCTGCACCGCGGATACGAGGAACCACGAGAGAGCGAGGAGCGCGACGAGCGCGAACGGGGCGCGCAGACGAGCGAAGATGCGCTCGCGCAACGGTACGCGCCGCGACGCCTCAGTCTGCGGAGCGGGCTCTGGCGCCTCACCCCGCGGGAACTGACCGTAGGGTCGATCGGACCGCGACAGCGTCATACGGTCGACCCAGTCTAGGCCCGGGTCTCGGGGCGATCTTATGAGTTGGTTAAGGACGCAGGCGCGAGCCTCAGTCGGTGATCGGCACCATGTAGCCCTGGCCGCGCATCGTCGCGAGGACGTTCGGCCGGCGCCAGTCGTCCTGCAGCTTGCGGCGCAGGTCGCGGATGTGCCGGTCGACCAGGTTGCTGTTCGGCTCGGCGTCGGCGCCCCACACGGTGTCGATGATGTCTTCGCGGGACACGACGCGGCCGGCATTGGCGACGAGTACGTAGAGAAGTCCACGCTCGAGCGGCGTCAGGTGCGGAGCGCTGCCGTCCAACGCGATATGGCCGTTGCCGATATCGACGTGCAGCTTGCCGATCTTCACACCGCCATCAAGATCGGGCATGCGTCCGGTGGCACGGTGGATCGCCTGGCTCGCGCGGATCACCAGCTCGGTGGGATCGAACGGGACCCTGAGGATCTCGGTCGCTCCAAGCCCGATCGCGTTGAGCGCACCCTTCATCCCGTGGTTGCGCACCAGGACCAGGACGGGCCGGTTCGACTTGTTCATCTCGGCGATCGCGGTACCCAGCCCGCCATCAGCGGCCGCCTCATCCAGAACCGCGAAGTCGCAACCCGCCTTGCCTACTTCAGAGATCTGCATCTCGACGGGAACCGCGCGGATGTGCGCGAGCGCCAGCGCGACCACACCTGTCAGAGGGGGGCGCACAACGAGAGCGACCTGGAACGGCCGGGGATTCTGAACGACAGTCATCATTGGTGACGCTCAGTAGACTCGCTTGATGATCCGTAACGTAAGAACACAAAAGGTCCGTATACGAACGTAGCGTCACGAAGCTCGCTGCCCCGCATCACTCCGCGCGAACGCGAGGTGCTGAGCTACGTGGTCTCCGGTCGTGCGAACAAAGCCATCGCCGAGGAGATGAGGATCGGCGAGCAGGCCGTCAAAGCCCACATTTCACGGCTATTCCTCAAATTCCGGGTGGAGAACCGCGCCGGTCTCGCGGTCGCGGCGATGAGCCAGGAGATCGATCGGCGTTCGCTCGCGGCCCGGGAGCTCGAGCGCCTCGCGGAGGAAGAGCACCAATCCGCGCTGCGGGCACGCGCGAAGCTTCTCGCGTCGCTTGTCGGCAGCGACCCAGCGGTGGTCGTCGATCGGCGCGCGCAGGTTCTGCTGGCGAATCCGGCCTTCCAGCGGGTCTTCGCGGCAGCGCTCTACCGCGATGAGCGCGGCCTGAGGCTTCCACGGGACGCGACGCCGCTGGTGCGCGCCGCTGCTGGAAAGCCGGCCTTGCTCCGCTTCAAGCTCGCCAGCGGGCCACGCCGGGGAACCTGGTGGCGCGCCCGGGGCGAACGGGTCCGTCTAGCGGGCGGCAGAGCTGTCGCGGTCGTCATCTTCCAGGCCACCCGCGGCCCGCGTGCCTGACTAGCGGCTGCGATCCTCGGCCGCAAGCTGCGCGAGACGGCCCTTTGGAAATCCGGAGCGCAGCGCCTCGATCGTCACACCCTCGGTCTCCCGCCAGTCGTGGCCTTCGCCCTTCGCGTCGAAGGCGCAGAAGGCCCAGCGGCCGGAGACGACGGTCAGCGTGTCCGAAGAGGACGTACGCACGCTCGACATGTGGGCATCCGCGATGCAGACGTAATGGATCAATCCACCTTTTGCCATGGTCCCCTCCCCCTACCGCGACGCTAGATCGGCATGCCACCGCGCGCATGACCCAGCGTCACCATACATGACCATGACCGAGGCGCGTTCACGCGATCGCGCCATGCTCATCACCAATCCGGCCGCCGGTAGCCGCCACGCGAAGCCGGGGGATCTCGAACAGTGCGAGGACATCCTCGAGAACGCCGGCTTCGTCCTGGACCGTGTGGAGACCGGCGCGGAGTCGCCGACCTCGGCCGATCTCGCGGGACGTGCGATCGAAGAGGGCTACCAGGCGTGCATCGTCGCCGGCGGAGATGGGACGGTCGCCCTCGCGGCCGCGCGGCTGCTGGACGGCCCGGTCGTCCTCGGGATCCTGCCGTTCGGAAGCGTGATGAATATCGCGCACGGTCTCGGTCTCCCTCTCGGGCCCGTCGAGGCTGCGCAGGTCATCGCGCGCCGTCGCGTGGCGCGGGCCGATGCCGCGGAGGTCAGCGGAAAGGTCTTCTTCGAGACGGCCGGCATCGGCCTCGACGCCGAGATGTTCGGCGCGACGCGCCACGCCGAGCGTGGTGATTGGCGTCGGGCAATGCGGCGCGCCTGGCGGTGGGTCACGCATGGATCGGTCCGGATCGCGATCGATGTCGACGGACGCGAATACCGCCACCTGGCGCTTCAGGTGCTGGTGATGAACAGCCCGTACTACGGCTGGTCGCTCCTGCTACTGCCGCAGGTCACGATGAGCGACGGACTTCTCGACGTCGTGGTGTTCCCACGGACGGGTCGCTGGTCGCTGATGCGTTCGTTCATCACGGTGTGGCGCGGCGGGACGCTGCCCACGCGTCCGGTGGTCTATCGCGGCTCCCGGATCAGGATCACGTCGGACGAGCCCGTGGCCGTACACGCCGATGGCGCGTTCGCCGGTGGGTTGCCGGCGGAGTTCGTCTGTCGAAAGGGAGCTCTCGCGGTCTTCGCTTAGCCGATGAGCTTCGCGACGATACGAAGGTCGCGTACGAACGCACGCCGTTCCGCATCGCGCGACTGGTCGGGGGCACGCAGGATCGAAGATGGATGCACCGTCGCGACGACGCGGGGCGCCAGCGGCGAGGACACCACTGTGCCGCGTTGCCGCGTGACTCGGAACGCCGGGCCGAGCAGCGCCTGGGCCGCGGTGGCTCCGAGCGCGACGACGATATCGGGCTTCACGAGCTGGAGCTCAAGCTCGAGCCACATTCGGCACGCCGCGATCTCTGTCCCGTTCGGCTGTTCGTGCAGACGTCGCTTGCCGCTTGCACGCCACTTGAAATGCTTTACCGCGTTCGTGACGAACACGCGTTTCCGGTCGATACCGACCTCCGCCAGCGCCTCGTCGAGAACACGCCCCGCCGGACCGACGAACGGATGCCCAGCTAGATCTTCCTTATCCCCGGGCTGCTCCCCAACGAAGAGGACCCTCGCTGTGCGTGGACCCTCGCCGAACACGGTCTGCGTCGCGCGCGACCAGAGGTCGCAGGCGTGGCAAGCCTTCGCCGCCTCAGCGACGCTCCGAAGCGACCGCGCGTTCTCGATCTTCGGATATGGGTCCGGGTCTCGTTCGGCCACGCCGCTCGAACGCGCAGCCCCTGTGCCACCGCACCACGACAGTTATCGCCGCCTGCTCGCTCGCTCGCTCATGGATGAGCGTGCAAATCAGATTTGCCTCTTGAAGTGTCGTGACGCCTTCGTATCCTCAGGGTCACAGCGGAGGCCATCGTTCTGGTCGGAGACGTTGTCGGGGGAGGCGCGTCATGTCGACGGTCATTCATTTCGAGTGTCGTAATACTTCACACCTCGCCTCGCGTTCTCGCGGTGGCGTCGGCGGGATCGTCATGCATCACGGCACGTTCGGTTACTGCGACGGATCCGCCTCCGAGGGCGACCATCGCTGGATCCCGACGGGCGGCGTGTTCCTCGAACAGCTGATCAGGCAGGACGCCGAGGACCAAGGCGGCGACGCCGGATTCGTACCACACACGATCGAGAATGGCGGTCCACAGCACCTAGCGCGCTAATCGCGGACCGCATCGTCGCCCTTCTGCTCGGCGACAGACCTTCCTTACTTCTTGGCGTTGCCCGGATGGCCGTTGGTGACGGTGTGACCGCGCGCGCGCTCCTCCGGCGGCGCTGGATCATCCCGGTCGACGATCGCCTTCTCGCGCTCGATCTCGTCGAGATCCTCTTCCTCGGCCTCCATGAATTCACGGCGCGCGTTCGGTGTTGCGCGGAGGAGCTCATCGAGCTTGAGGTGGATCGCGCGCGCGTCGCGGTTCTGCGTGTTCTGGATGAGGAAGACCATGAGGAACGTTATTACGGTGGTCGCCGAGTTCACGTAGAGCTGCCACTCCGTCGAGAACCCGAAAAGCGGCCCTGTCAAAAGCCAGACCCCTATGACGAAAACGGCCGCGAGGAACGCCCAGGGCGCGCCAACCCACTCCGACATTCGGCTCGCGAAGCGCGAGAACGCATGACTCAGACCCTTCTGCGGCAGTTTCTCGCCTACCGCGATGCGGTGTTGTCTTCGCTGCTGAACGCTCATGCGTGGGTCCTGCGCATTTGCCGTGCCACCTGGCCGACCACGGCAAGGGGAGGCCGATCCCCTTGCCGTGGATCTAACTAGGTAGCCGCTGCCCTCGCTTCTTGAAGTCAGCCCACGGATCGCCGCTCGCGATGCGCTTCTCGAGCGTCCGGATGGTGAAGCGGCGCGGATCGAGCCGCGCCGTGACCTCGTCCCACGCGAGTGGCATCGAGACCGTAGCGCCGGGACGTCGCCGCACCGAGTACGGCGCGACGATCGTCTGCAGGTACGCGTTGCGGAAGGGATCGGCGTACACGCGCGCGCCCCGCGCCTTCTTGCTGAACTCCATCGTGACGAGCTCGGGCTCTCGGCGTGCGAGCTCTTCGCCGATGCGAACGGCGAAGGCCGTCGCGTCCTCTTGCGAGTGCCCTGCGCGCAGCGGCACGAACACGTGCAGCCCTCGGCTGCCCGACGTTTTCGGAAACGAAACGAGGCCATGCTCGTCGAGGATCTTCCTCAGCGCACTGCCGGCGCGGACCGTGTCGGAGAATTCTCCGCTGCTCGGATCGAGGTCGAACGCGAGCCAATCCGCAGCACGCATCGAGCCCACGCGCGAGTTCATCACGTGCATCGAGATGCACCCGACCCTGACGAGGCCGAGGGTCGCCTCGAGCGTGCCGCCGACGAGATAATTCACGTCCTTTCCCGTGCTCGCCGCACGCAACCGAAGCCGCGGCACGCCAACAGGGATGTTGCCTTCCGGGAAGTTCTTCCTATAGAAGCACCCACCGAGCATCCCGTCGGGGCAGCGCTCCGCCGTGAGGGGGCGACCCTGCATCCATGGGAGCAGCAGGGTCGAGATCGCATGGTAGTAGCGCGCGATGTCGCCCTTGGTGATGCCCTCATCGGGCCACCACACCTTGTTGGCATTCGAGATCACGACGCCGCCGATCACGGCGCCGTCGCTCACTCGCGTCGTGCCCACGTGCACTCCTCCGGTCTCTTGTCGGTGCGCAGCCCCAGGAACGCGGGCTGCCGCAGCTTTCCATCTGCGGTCCACTCCGCGTACGCCAGCTGCGCGACGAGCCGCGGCTTCACCCAGATGGCACCCGCGATGCGTGGCGGCGGATCGAACGGCGACTCGTCGGTGTGCAGGCGCTTCAGCTTGGACCCGAGGTCGCGCAGCGTCTCATGCGTGTAACCGGTGCCGACCTTTCCGGTGTATCGCAGCCTCGCGTGGTCGTACAGGCCGACAAGCAGCGCGCCAAACTCCGCGCGCGATCCCTGCGGCGGCGTGTATCCCCCGATGACGAACTCCGATTCGCCGCGCACCTTGACCTTGAGCCAGTCGCGCGAGCGGACTCCCGGCTCATAGGGCGAGGATGCGAGCTTCGCGATGATGCCTTCCCAGCCTTTGGCGCGGGCCGTCGCCAGCGCCTTTTCGCCGTTTCGTGGCAGCCGCCGGGAGAGCATGAGCGGGCCGGCGCGCCTGCCGATGAGTTCGAGCAGCCGCTTGCGACGCTCTTCGAGCGGCCGTCGCAGGAGATCGCGGCCCTCGGAGCGAAGGCAGTCGAACACGACGTAGACGGTGCGCGTCCGGGGATCGATCCCGCGACGCTGGAGCAACTGAAAGCGCGACACGCCGTTCGCATCGAAGACGACGAGCTCACCGTCGAGCACGGAGTCGCGATCGGGCAGCCCGCGAAGCGCATCTACGACGCCGGGGAATCCTGCGGTCAGGTCCTGACCGGTGCGCGAGAGGATCCGCACGCGGTCGCCATCGCGGTACGCGACTGCGCGGATGCCGTCGTACTTCTCCTCATACACCCACTGCGGGCCGCTGACCATCTCTTTCGACAGCGAGGCAAGCATCGGCGGGATGGGCGCTCTCACGGATCCCCGGTCGCCGCCTTCTCGACATTGCCCCCCTCGTCGCGAGCGATCTCAGCGAGAAGACGCTTCGTGCGTACCGAGCGGGCGCGCGTCGTGGTGATGTCTGTCGTGCGAGCGTATGTGTCGCGCCCTTTGATCAGCAGCCATTTGCGCGGTCCGGTCCGCACCAGGGTCCATCGCCCCTTGAGCTTGTGGCCGTCGAGCCTGAAGCGCAGCTCGCCCTTCCGCAGCGCGACGGCGGGATCGACGTCGTCGAGCATCTCGTAGGTGCCCTCGTCCCAGATCATCACCGTGCCGCCACCATATTCGCCCTCGGGGATCACGCCCTCGAAGCCCGCGTATTCCAGCGGGTGATCCTCGACCTGCATCGCGAGACGTTTCTGGCTCGGATCGAGGGACGGACCCTTCGGCACCGCCCACGACGGCATCGCGTCGCCGATCTCGAGCCGGAAGTCGTAATGCAGCGCGGTCGCGCGATGCTTCTGGACGACGAAGCTGCGACGCGTCGCCGATCTTGCGCGACGCGGCGCCGGCTCAGGCGTGCGCGCGAAGTCGCGCTTGCGGTTGTACTCGGCAAGCCCGCGATGCGCTGATGGTTTCTTAGTCGCCGCGATACTTCATCCCCTTTGCACACGGAATGCTTGGCCTCGGTCGTCCGGCCGTGTCGCCATGATGTCCTGATCTGAGCGCTCTCGCGCTGTTTCGCGCTAGGTCAAGCCCGACGCGTCCTCTTCCAGAATGACGTTCGTAAACTCGCGATGGTTCTACAAGAAACCGCAGGAGGCACAAAAGTGAAAGCGTTAGGCGTCGTCGTGATCGCGGCAGTCGTTGGCTCCGCCCTGTATTTGTTCGTGGCGCAACTGTCGCCTTCGGCGGCCGAACAACTCGAAAAGGCAATAAAGCTCGCAAGCGTGATTCTTGGCTTCGCGATGACCGTGTTCGGTGCCGTCAAGTCGGTTCTCGGGCTCACAAAGGCGATTGGTGCCACGACGGACGAGGTAGTCCCGGCTGGCGTCACTGCGGGAATCGGGGTTTTCCTCCTCATCGCCTCGAGATTCTCCTGATAGAACAGATGTTCTATCATATCGGCAGCCATGGGGAGCGGCGTCATCTACCGCGAGATCACGGTGAAGAGCGCACTCACGCGCGTGCAGGGCATGCCCTTCGCCTGGAGCCTCAACCCCTATTACGGATGCGAGCGGGCCTGCGTGTATTGCTACGCACGCGACTATCACGCCCGCCGCGGACGCGACACCGGTGCCGGCTTCGATCGCGAGATCGACGTGAAGATCAACTTCCCCGAACTGCTCACGCAGGAGCTGCGTCGGATTCGGAAACGCGAGACCGTTGCCCTCGGCACCGCGACCGATCCTTACCAGCAATGCGAAGGCCGCTACCGCATCACGCGGCGAACGCTGGAGGCGCTTGTCGCGTCGCCGCTACCGGTCATCGTGATCACCAAGGGCTCGATGGTGGTGCGCGACATCGATCTGCTCGCTCGCCTCGACGTGAAGGTCTGCGTCAGCATCGGTACGGTCTCGGCGGAGCTCGCGCGCACCTCTGAGCCACACGCGTCGCCACCCAACGCGCGCCTCGAGGCGGTCCGGCGCTTGGTATCGGCCGGGATCGACGCGGGTGTTCTCGCGGCGCCGATTCTCCCGGGTCTGAGCGACAGCGAGGAGTCGCTCGATGCCGTCGCCTCGGCCGCGGCGAAGAGCGGCGCGACATTCTTCTCGACGCGGCCGCTCAAGCTCGATCCCAGCGTGAAGCCTCACTACTTCGCGTTCCTCTCCGAGAACTTCCCCGCCTTGCTGCCGTCAACGGAGACGCGTTTCGCCGAGCGCGTCAATCCGGAGCGCATCTACACAGACGCGCTCGAGGAGCGCGCGCGTCGCGCGCGCTCGCGTTATCACTTCGAGGAGCGTCCCTTCCGAAGGCCCGAGCCCACGACGCCGTCGCAGATGCGCCTGGCGATCTGATCGGCGCGATCCACGAATTCCGGTTCCGAAGCACTCCTCACGCGGGGAAGAGGTCGCTGATGTGCCCGACGCGAGCGAGCGCCTCGTGCGCGCGTCGAACGTCATCGACGTCGATGGGCGGCGCGGTACGCCGCGTGCCGCTCGTTTCCAAGACGACCATCGACTCGGCGGTGCAGGTCGGGCAGGCCACCACGACGATGCAGCGGCGCGCGGTCCATTCGACCTGACGCATCACCCCGCCGGCCAGGCCGCGCTGACAGCTCGGGCACGCGAGCCTGGCGAGGCG
>VBFY01000091.1 GCA_005889405.1 Chloroflexota bacterium
TCGGTCCAGTTGTAGTCGCGCGGGCCACGCTTGGGTCCTCACCGGTCGGGGGATATGCGGTACGGGGGAGTACCGAAGTGAGGGCACGCTTGTGCTCGCTCAATGCGCCGATGTTCCGCCGTCCACGAGCAGGGTCTGGCCGGTGATGAAGCTCGCCCCAGGCGAGGCGAAGAAGACCACCGCGCCGGTGACATCTTCGGGCGTGCCGAGGCGTCCCAGCGGCGTGCGCGCCACCTCTTCTTCGCGGAAGGCGGGGTTCTTCCGCATCCGCTCACGAGTGAGGTCGGTCTCCACGGTGCCCGGCCCGACCGCATTCACGGTGATGCCGTGGGGCGCGAGCTCGAGGGCAAGCGACCGAGTCAGATTGACGACCGCGCCCTTCGCGGCGCTGTAGGCAACGCGCTCGCGCCGGCCGACCGCGCCGTAAATCGACGCGATATTCACGATCCGTCCGCCGCGCCGGGCCTCGATCATTCGCGCGGCCGCGGCCTGGGTCACGAAGACGAGCCCTTTCAGGTCGATGTCAATGACCGTGTCCCAAGAGTCGGCGTCGAGCGTGTCGAGGCCTTGCGCGATGTTCGTGCCGGCGTTGTTCACGAGAATGTCAACGCTTCCCCATTCGCGGTCGATGCGCTCGAAGCAGACCCGGATCGATGCCTCGTTCCGCACCTCGAGCAGGATCGCGAGCGCACGCCTCCCCTTTGCGCGCAGCGCAACGGCCACGGGTTCCGCGTCGTTCCCGTTGCGCGATGTGACAGCGACGTCGGCGCCGGCGTCCGCGAGTGCCAGCGCGATCGCCCGACCGATGCCGCGGGAGCCACCGGTGACGAGCGCTCGCTTTCCTTCCAAACCGAATGATGCGGACATCTGTGCGTGTGCGAGCATACGGGCGATGGCGACCGCCTCCGTCGAAGTCCGCATCCCAAACGACGCGCGCGACACCGCAGCCCTCGCCGAGGAGCTGCTCACGAAGGAAGCGCAGGACTTCCTCATCCGTCTGCACCGCGAGGTCGAACCGACGCGCACCGGCCTCCTCGAGACGCGGCAGGAGCGATGGCGCGAGCTGCGCGCGGGCGACACGCTCGATTTCCTCCCCGACTCGCTGCCCCTCCGCGGGGCGGAGTGGACCGTCGCGCATGTGCCTGCCGATCTGCGGACGCGGAAGGTCGAGATCACAGGACCCACCGATCGCAAGATGGTCATCAACGCCCTCAACTCGGGTGCGTCCGTCTACATGGCCGACTTCGAGGACGCGAACACGCCGACCTGGCGCAATCTCATCGAGGGACAGCGCAACCTCATCGACGCGATCGATCGGACGATCGAATTCCGCAATCCCGACGGCCGTGTGTACAAGCTGAACGAGAAGACCGCGACCCTCGTGGTTCGCCCGCGCGGCTGGCACCTCGACGAGAAGCACTTCCTTGTGGAGGGTCAGCCGATCGCCGGCGCCCTCTTCGATTTCGGTCTCTATTTCTTCCATAACGCCAAGCGTTTGCGCGGGCAGGGGACCGGTCCGTACTTCTACCTGCCGAAGCTCGAGAGCCACCGCGAGGCGCGCCTGTGGAACGAGATCTTCAAGTGGTCGCAGGACGAGCTACACATCCCGCGCGGCTCGATCAAAGCCACCGTCCTCGTCGAAGTCATCACGCTCGCGTTCGAGATGGACGAGGTCCTTTACGAGCTGCGCGAGCACTCGGGCGGTCTGAACGCCGGCCGGTGGGACTACATGTTCAGCATCATCAAGAAGTTCGCCGGACGGCCCGAGTTCATCCTCCCCGATCGTGCACAGGTCACCATGACCGTCCCGTTCATGCGGGCGTACACCGAGCTGCTCGTAAAGACCTGCCACCGGCGCGGTGCGTTCGCGCTCGGCGGCATGGCCGCGTTCATCCCGAATCGGCGCGATCCCGCGGTGACCGAAGCGGCGCTCGCCAAAGTGCGCGATGACAAGGTCCGCGAGGCGAACGATGGCTTCGACGGAACGTGGGTCGCGCACCCCGATCTCGTCGAGACCGCGATGACCGAGTTCGATCGCGTCCTCGGCAACAAGCCGAATCAACTCGACCGTCGGCGTCCCGAGGTCGTCGGAGACGCGAAGCGACTCCTTGACGTGAAGATCCCCGGCGCCACCATCACCGAAGCCGGACTGCGCACGAACGTGAGCGTCGGGATCCAGTACATCGCATCCTGGCTGCGCGGGACCGGAGCCGCGGCGATCAACAACCTCATGGAAGACGCCGCGACCGCCGAGATCTCGCGCTCGCAGGTCTGGCAGTGGGTCCATCACGGCGTTCCGCTCGCGGAGGGATCGACAGTGACACGCGACCTCGTCAAGAAGATCGAGCAGGAAGAGCTTGGGAAGATCCGCACGGCCGTCGGCGACGAGTTCTACGGCGGCGGTCGGTACGAGGAAGCCGCATCGCTCTTCGACGATGTGGCCTTGTCTGAGGATTTCGCCGAGTTCCTCACGATCCCGGGGTACGAAAGACTCGACTAAGCGCGGGAGGCGCCGCAGGCAGCCGCTGACGCGGAATGTCGCAGAGTCGCGGTGTGGCAGCTGCCTAGGTCAAGGACGCTTACGGAGGCTGAAGTGCGGTATTCGCTGCGGCGCCCAGGACTTGCTGGACGTGGGCCCATCGAAGTATTCCGGGTGATCGAACCTCAAAGCGGGCCGCCACCGCGACAGGTCCCGCAGAAGTGGCTCCTCGGTCAGAACGCATATCGCGCCCTCCAACCCGATCCCCGACCGGAAACGGCGGTCGCTCTGGTGCGGGCCAACGCGCCCAATGTTCAAAAGGTTTGGACAGAGATGGCGTACGAAGCTGTGCGAACCGAAATTGCCCCCACGGCACCGCCACGATTTGAGGCCGTCTTCGCTTTCGCGGACCCGCTTGAGGCAATCTCCTTTCCATTTCAGTTCAATCTGGGTGTGCCGAAATGGGTTTACCGCGGTACGGTCGACGAGACAGTGCCGTGGCGGATGGTGGACATGGTTTCCTTCTCTGTGGTCCAACCCGCCGACACCACGACGCAAGGATTCGCAGACGCCTGGGAGGTCGCGCGCCGCCAGGCGCAAGGCTACTGGGCGCCAAGCGACGATGTTCGCATCGCAGAGATTCTTGTCGGGGGCTCGGTAGAACTAACTACAGCCGTTGTCCCATTACCTTTGCTGCGAGAGTTGGGCGTCATCGAATAGCCACGTCGGCCGCGTGAAGCTGACGTAACTGCAATCGCTAGCGCTCCTCGATCAGCCCGAGATGCTCCTTGAGGCCCGGATGAACGCGGAACTGTGTCGCCTCCGGATCCCAGCCAGCGAGAGGGGACTTGTACTGGTAAACAGTGTCGGTGCCGCCCCCGCTGCCGCCACGTTTGATATAGCCAATCACGCCAAATTGAACTCCGCGCGAGCGAACACCTCACGGCCTAACCGCCTGAGAACGCCGAGCAGATCACGCCAACCAGACTTATAGGCAGCCAACTCGTCGTCGAACTCCGAGACCAGGTAATCCGAGTAAGCAGGCCGGGCACGCTGGATATCCACGTTCGTAATTTGGTGTTTTCCGCCTTCATTCCGAATGCGCGATTGCGCTTCAGTCAGCGCAAGGTTGGCGAACTTGATCATGTCTCGCGGTCTTAAATAGGTGCGCGCTGTCATGTGCTTGTACTTTTGTTGTGTCCCACGCATCCGCTCGCCGGCGTCAAAGAGGACCCCCCAGGGATCGCGTTCGAAATGGCTCAAATCCATCTCGGCGCGCACCCGTTCATCAATGAGAGATTTGAGACTTTCTGGGCCGGACTCATCGTCGTTCCACTTAACAGTGATGGCCGCGTCTTCGCGAATCTTGTTCTTGTCTGAAAACTGAAGGTGGTTGAAGATGTCTTCTCTGAGGAAAATCACAGCGCGAAGGTGTCGGTTGATCCCCTGTGCCCAGGACGCCGTCTTCTTCGCGGCAAGCAGCAGTCCCACAAGACGAAGCCCGTAAGACTGATCCTCCGGATCAAAGTTCGTGTCTAGTTCGTCAAAGAGCACGAAGTAGGTCTTGTCACGGGCTAACGCGGCAGCTAACACCGACTCAAGCCAGTCCAAGGTAGATCCAATGCTTTCGCCCAAGCGGCTACGTTCGACCCACTCTTTGGTAACCGCGGCGGCGGAGATGCCCATTGCCTGAGGTCTGATTTCGCTTCTCGTGACCATGAACTTCTCTGGTTCGTAAAACTTGCGGTGCGAGAACTTCACGTCTCCCCAGTTCGCCTCAACGAATGCGCGCAAGGCTTTGGTCGGCTCGTCCGGGCCGAACGACTCGTCAGACAGGACCAGTTTTGCTGCCTCCACCAGGATTAGAAATCTCCACGAGTTCACGAAACGTTCAGATTCGGCAGCATTCGCGTTGAGTGCGTGGTCGTGGAGCTTCCACGGGTACTCGTTGAACGCCAAGCCAGCGATGAACGTATCCGGGGCTTTAGCTGCCTCTAAGCCCTGATAGAGCGCCGTCTTCCCCGTGCCTTTGCGACCAATCGCGACGTACTTCTGCTGAGTCTTCAGCGACTCGTAAGTCGGCGTCGTGATGAAGTACTTGAGAAGACGACGATCATTCTCAGCAGCGATCGATCCGAGGTTGTCGATGTCGAGAATGTCGCGCATCCGTTCTCCTCCGCGACGTGCTGGACTGATGCGATCAGCGAGAACCTGATTCACGAGACCAGGATTCGCGTTGCCGCCCATCCGCTTCATCACGGGTCCGACGAGCGCCGCGAGCGCGCGGGTCTTTCCAGCCTTGTAGTCGGCAATCGCTCTCGGGTTCTCCGCGAGCACCGCGTCGACTGCCGCTGCGATCGCGGATTCGTCCGACACCTGCGTGAGGCCCTTTGACTTCACGATCGCGTCGGGCGCGGATCCGGTCTGCCACATCTCGGCGAAGACGTCCTTCGCCGCGGAGCTCGACACCTCGCCCTTCTTGACGAGCGCGACGAGCGCGCCCAGCTGGGCGGGCGTGATCTTCGCCCCGGCGGCCGAACCGCCGTCGTTCTTCAGGTAGCGCAGGAACTCCCCGGTCACCCAGTTCGCCACGGTCTTGGCGTCGCCGCCGGCCGCGCGCACCGCCGCTTCGAAGAAGTCGGCGAGGGCGCGGTCGTCGACGAGGATCCGCGCGTCGTAATCGGAGAGCCCGTACTCCCGCGTGAACCGCGCGCGCCGAGCGATCGGCAGCTCTGGGATCGAGGCGCGCAGGCGCTCGACATCGGCCCGCGTCGGCGCGAACGCGACGAGATCAGGCTCCGGGAAGTACCGGTAGTCCTGCACGTCCTCCTTCGACCGTTGGAGGAACGTCTGCTTTCGCTCGGGACTCCAGCCCACCGTGATCTTTCCCTTACGCGTGCGAAGCTCGCCGCCCGCCTGCCACTCCTGCCACAGTCGGTCGGCCTCGTACGGCACGGCCTCCTCGAGCGCGGCGTAGCTGTTCATGTTCTTGATCTCGCTCTGCGGCGGCCAGCGAATCGCACCTTTTTCGCTGAAGCGGATCGACACGTTCACGTCGAAGCGCCCGGCGCCCTGCTCGAATCGCACCTCCGATACTCCGGAGAACACGAGCACCTCGCGTAGCGCGCGCACGTATGCGAGCGCCTCCTCGACCGATGTCATGTCCGGCTCGCTCACGATCTCGAGCAGCGGCACGCCCGAGCGGTTGAAGTCGATGAGCGCGTAACCCTCACCATGCTTCGAGTTCGCGGTGTCTTCCTCGAGGTGCGCGCGGGTGATGCCGACGCGCTTGTTGCCCGCGGAGGTCGTGATCTCGAGCCAGCCCTTGACGTTGAGCGGCAGGTCGTACTGCGAGATCTGATAGCCCTTCGGCAGGTCCGGGTACATGTAGTTCTTGCGATCGAACTTCGTGTGCGCGGGGACCTCGCAGTTGAGCGCGAGGCCCGCGACCATCGCGAGCTCGATCGCGCGCTTGTTCGGCACCGGCAGGGCGCCCGGGAGGCCAAGGCACACCGGGCAGACGAGCGAGTTGGGCGGCGCGCCGAACCACTTCGCCGCGCAGCCGCAGAACATCTTTGACTCGGTGGCGAGCTCGACATGCGTCTCGATGCCGATGACGAGCTCGTAGGGACGATCGGTCACGGCGATGACGGCGCCGGCACCTTCTCTTCGGCGCGGATAAGACGGCTCAGATTCACGATCACTCGGTCGTCGCTCACGGAGACAAGATACTGGTCGAGATCGCGGCCGGTACCGGTCGGCGTCGTCGGCGAGAAGTTGCCGCTGGGCGAGAACCGGAACGTCCCGCGCACCGGTCCGCAGTTCGCGACGAATCCGCGCAGCCCGGCGGGACCGGGCGCGGTGTCGATATCGACCGAGCACTCCGCGTCGCCCACGCGCGGCGCCCAACGCGTCGGGAACGCGAAGTAATTGCCCGGAGGCATCCGCGTCAACCAGAACGTGCGCGCCTCATTCACGAGCGGTGGCCCGATCCGCTGAGGGACCGCGCCGGCCCCGCTCGTGCCGGCCAGGCTGAGGACGAGGCGATCGCCGGGCACGAGCGCGGGCGGCGTCACGATCTGCGGCAGGATCGCGAGGAGGGACACCACCAACACCGCGATGAGTCCGCCGAACAGCAACAGCGCGACGAGGATGTACTGCTTCCACACCGGGGTCGGGTCGAGCGACTCCGGACCCGCCCAGTGTTCCGCGGGCTGGTCTTCGTAGCGCGTCCCCATCGTTAGGAGGCCGCGTGCTCGACGAAGCGCTCGATGCGGTCGCAGGCCTCCGCGATCTGCTCCATCGACGCCGCATAGCAGGCGCGGATGTGGCCGCGGCCCCGCTCGCCGAATGCGCTCCCCGGGACGACGACAACGCGTTCGTGCTTGAGGAGCTGCTCGCAGAACACGTCGTCGTCGGGCATCGCGGTCGATGTGATGTTCGGGAAGCAGTAGAACGCGCCGCGCGGCTCGAAGCAGTGGAGGCCCATCTCGTTGAAGCGCCGCCACATGTACTGCCGCCGCCTGTCGTACTCACCGACCATCCGGAGGACCTCGGGCTCGCCGCTCTGCAGCGCCTCGAGCGCGGCGTACTGGGCAGCGGTGGGCACGCACATCACGGTGTACTGGTGGATCTTCATCATCTGCTCGACGATCTCCGCCGGCGCGCAGGCGTAGCCGACGCGCCAGCCGGTCATCGCGTACGACTTCGAGAAGCCAGCGAGATAGATCGTCCGCTCCCTCATATCGGGCTGAGAGAGGATCGAGTGGTGCTCGGTGCCGTAGACGAGGCGGTCGTAGATCTCGTCGGCGTATACGAGCAGGTCGTGCTCCGCGGCGAGCCGAGCGATGCCCGCCACATCGTCCTTCTCGAGGACCGCGCCGGTCGGGTTGTTCGGAAACCCGAGCAGGATCGCGCGCGTGCGCGGCGTGATCGCGGCCGCGACGGCGTCGGGCTTCAAACGGAAGGCATCTTCCTCGCGCGTCGGAACGGCCACCGGAACGGCGCCCGCCAGCACGATGCCCGGCACATATGCGACGTACGACGGATCGGCGAGGATGACCTCGTCGCCGTCGTTGAGCGTGGCACGCATCGCGAGGTCCACGGCTTCCGACACGCCGACGGTCACGATGATCTCGCGCTCCGGGTCGTAGCGGACGCCGCGGAGCCTCGCGGTGTGCGCGCTGATCGCGTCGCGCAGCGGTCTGATCCCGTAATTCGACGTGTACTTCGTCTTCCCGTCCTTGATCGAACGGATGGCCGCCTCGCGGAAACGCTCGGGCGTGACGAAGTCCGGCTCCCCCACGCCGAGCGAAATCGCGCCTTCGACGCCCGCGATGAGATCGAAGAATCGCCGGATCCCGCTCGCCGGGATCCTCTCGACCTTCTTGTTCGTCAGTGGACGCCGCGTGGCCTTCATGCCGCGACCCTCGGGCGCAACTCGTGATGTTTCGTCGCGCGCTCGTACGCGGCCGCGACGCGGAACATCGTGGCCTCCTGGTACGAGTTCGCGATCACCTGAAGTCCGACCGGCAGACCATCCGAGAGGCCGCACGGGACCGAGACACCCGGCAGACCGCTGATGTTCACCGGCAGCGTGAAGATGTCGTTCAGGTACATCGACAGCGGGTCGTTCACCTTCTGTCCGATCTTGAACGCGACGCTCGGCGAGGTCGGCGTCACGATGGCGTCCACCTTCTCGAAGACGCGATCGAATTCCTGCTTGATCAGCGTCCGTACCTTCTGGGCCTTCACGTAGTACGCATCGTAGTAACCGGCCGACAGCGCGTACGTGCCGAGGATCATGCGCCGTTTCACCTCGGGGCCGAAGCCCTTGCCGCGTGTGCGCCGGTACGTCTCGAGCAGGTCCGGGCCTTCGACGCGAAGCCCGTAGCGGACGCCGTCGTAGCGCGCCAGGTTCGCGGACGCCTCGGCCGGCTGGATGAGGTAGTAGACGGCGAGTCCGTGGTCGGTAAGCGAGAGCGACACGTCGACGAGCTCCGCGCCCTGGCGCTCAAGCTCGCTCAGCGCGTCGCGGACGGCACGCTCGACGCCCTTCTCCATGCCTTCGATGAAGAACTCCTTCGGCACGCCGAGACGCAGGCCCTTCACGCCGCGGCCGAGCTCGCGCCCGAGCTCCTCGCTCGGCAACGGCATCGTGGTCGCGTCGTTCGGATCCTTGCCGAAGAGCGCATCGCAGACGATCGCGCTGTCTTCGACGCTGCTCGTGAACGGCCCGACCTGATCGAGCGACGACGCGAAGGCGACGACCCCGTAGCGCGAGACGCGCCCGTACGTCGGCTTCATCCCGACGACGCCGGTAAGCGCCGCGGGCTGCCGGATCGAGCCGCCGGTGTCCGTGCCGAGCGCGAAGAGCGCCTCCCCCGCTGCGACGGCGACCGCGCTACCGCCGGACGATCCCCCCGGCACGCGATCGACGCGCCACGGGTTCTTGACCGGGCCGAAGGCGGAGTTCTCGTTCGAGCTGCCCATCGCGAACTCGTCGAGGTTCGTCTTCCCCAGCATCACCGCGCCCGCGGCGTCGAGGCGCTCGACGACGGTCGCGGAGTACGGCGGCACGTAGCCCTCGAGGATCTTCGACCCGGCCGTCGTCGCGACGCCCTTCGTGCCGATGATGTCCTTGCATGCCCACGGGATCCCGCACAGGAGCGAAGCATCGCCCGCGCGCAGGCGCTCATCGGCGGCGCGCGCCTGCGCCTTTGCACGTTCGTCGGAGAGGAGGAGCCAGGTGTTGAAGGTATCGCCGTGCGCGGCCCGGAGCGCGACCTCAGCGAGCTCGAGCGCATTCGTTTCGCGGCGACGCAGCAGCGCCGCGGCCTCCGTGATCGTGCGCGGCAGGCCTTTCATCGGCCTTCCAGGATCTCCTGCACGCGGAAGAACTCGCCGTCCCGGCCGCCCTTGGGCGCATTCGCGAGCGCCTCGTCCGTCGTGAGCCCGGGACGGATGACATCGTCACGCTGAACTCCGATGAGCGGGAGCGTCGAGGCCGTCGCGGAGATCTCGCTGGTGTCGACCGCCTTCAGGCGCTCGACGGCGTCAAGCACGACCGACAGCTGCCCGCTGAAGCGTTCGATCTCTTCTTCGGTCAGCGCGATGCGCGCGAGATCCGCGACATGAACGATCGTGGCTCGGTCGATGGGCACGAGACCAGTCTAGGAGCCGTTCCGGGCGCGAGCGCATGACGTTACCGTGATGTGATGCGTATCTCGCGCACGCGCGCGACATTCGCGGCATGCGCAATGGTCACGACGATCGTCGCCTGCGGCAGCAACAGCGAGCCGCGGTCGACGCCGTACGGGCTGTTGAGCCCGACATCGTCGCCTTCTTCATCCGCGGTCGCCCTTCCGACCGACTCTCCACAGCCGACGACTACGGCGGTCACGCGGCACGTGTTTGTCGTCGTGATGGAGAACACCGGCCTCGACAACGCTGTTCGGTCGGAGCCGATCGCACGTTTGGCGTCGGCGAACGCGCTCGCGACCAACTATCACGCGGTGGCGCGCCCCAGTTTGCCGAACTATCTGGCGCTCACCTCAGGCAGCACCTGGGGGATCACCGACGATGGCTATCACTCGTTGCCAGCGGCGGCGGACCTCGGCGCGCAGCTCACCACCGCGGGCATCAGCTGGCGTGCGTATATGGAGGGGATGACCGCAGAGGCGGGTTGCATGCAGAGCCCGTACCCATACGCGCTGAAGCACGACCCGTTCGCCTACTACGGCGGCGCATGCCCGCCGAACGTCGTGCCGATCGAGGACCTCGACTCCGATCTGGCCGGCGCGACAC
>VBFY01000023.1 GCA_005889405.1 Chloroflexota bacterium
GGGGACCGAGATGGTCATGCCCGGCGACAACGTCACCCTGACCGTCACGCTCATCACCCCGATCGCCCTGGAAGAGGGTCTGCGCTTCGCCATCCGCGAAGGCGGCAAGACCGTCGGCGCCGGCGTGGTGACGAAGATCCTGGAATAGTCCGATGGCCAAAGACAACCGCCCGATCCTGACGCTGGCGTGCTCGACCTGCCGGTCGCGCACATACGCGACGACGAAGAACCGGAAGAACGATCCCGACCGGATCGAGCTGTCGAAGTTCTGCCCACGTTGCCGGAAACACACAGCGCATCGGGAAACGCGATGACAATGAATCGTGCATATGTCGACAGGTACGCACGGCCGCTTCGCGGCCGTACGGCAGTGTCCCGCACTCCTGCCTCGGGACCTCACGGTCCCTCGGCGAGTGCGGCTGCCGTACGACCCGCCGCAGCGGGTCGTACGGCAGTAGCTCAACTGGCAGAGCAACGGTCTCCAAAACCGTAGGTTGAGAGTTCGAGTCTCTCCTGCCGTGCTGGAAGGAATGGATAAATAGGAATGGCAACAACGCTGCGAGCGGCGCGACAGAGCCCGATCGAGTTCGCGCAAGAGGCGTGGTCCGAGCTCCGCAAGGTCACGTGGCCAACGCGTGAGACGGTCCTCCGACTCACGCTGATCGTGCTCGTGATCTCGGCGCTCATCGCCGCGTACATCTTCGCCTTCGACAACCTCTTCACGCTGGTCATCACCAGGGGCATCGTCGGCCAGCCGACGGCGACGCCTGTCCCAGGGCAGTAAGACCGATGACTCATTTCATTCGTCATCGTTCATACGTGCAATCCCTAACGGGATTGCTGAAATAAGGAGCGGCATGGACGAGCAGGAGCGCAGCGAACAAGACGAACCTCGGAACGACGCGCCGGAAGAAGCCGCCTCAGAGGGGTCCGCGACCGAGTCCGCGACGGAGCAGGAACAGGACACCGGCATCGATGCCGCCAAACTGTCCGACGAAGAAGCCACGCTCGCCGCGCGCGCATTCCTCGGGACCGCGGAGCCCGAGGAGCAGGTTTCGGTCGACGAGGCCAAGAAGCTGCTGCGCCGCGCCGGCGCGGTCGCCGAGGCCGAGCCCGAGGTCGCCGCGCCCGCACCCGAGCCGGAACCCGAGAAGCCAGCCGGCGCAGCCCCGACCGCGGAGCCGCAGGCCGACACTGGCCGCCGGTGGTACGTGATCCACACGTACTCGGGCTACGAGAACAAGGTGAAGACGAACCTCGAGCACCGCATCCAGTCGATGGATATGGGCGACAAGATCTTCCAAGTGCTCGTTCCGACCGAGGAAGAGATCGAGATCAAGAATGGCAAGCGTCACCCGGTCGAGCGGAAGATCTTCCCCGGCTACGTCCTCGTCGAAATGGCGATGAGTGATGACTCCTGGTACGTCGTGCGCAACACGCCCGGCGTCACGAGCTTCGTCGGGAGCGGCAACAAGCCGACCGAGCTCACCGACACCGAGGTGCGCGCGATCCTGCGGCAGATCAAGCTCGACGCGCCGAAGTACAAGGTCGCATTCACAAAGGGCGAGGCCGTGCGCGTCACCGATGGTCCGTTCACGGACCTGCACGGTGTCGTCGACGAGGTGAACCCCGAGCGGAACAAGGTCAAGGTCCTGGTGTCCATCTTCGGCCGCGAGACGCCGGTCGAGCTGGACTTCCTGCAGATCGAGAAGCTGGTGAAGTAGTGGCGAAGAAGATCAAGGCGGTCGTGAAGGTGCAGATCCAGGCGGGCAAGGCCACCGCCGCGCCGCCCGTCGGCACGGCGCTGGGTCCGCACGGCATCAACATGGGCCAGTTCATCAAGGAGTACAACGAGCGCACCGCCGCGCTCACCGGCACCGTCGTCCCTGCGGTCGTGACCGTCTTCGAAGACCGCTCATACACGTTCGTGACGAAGAGCCCGCCGGCCGCGGACCTCATCCGCCGAGAGGCAGGCATCGAGAAGGGCTCGGGCAAGCCGAACAAGGAGAAGGTCGGAAAGATCAGCCGCGCTCAGGTGAAGAAGATCGCGGAGACCAAGCTCGCCGACCTCAACGCGACGTCGATCGAGGGCGCGATGAAGATGGTCGAGGGGACCGCGCGCAGCATGGGAGTCGAGATCGGCTCTTAGCGATACGATCAAGCTCCACCGACGGGTGGCGTGCACCGCGCGAAAGACGGCAGGCCTTACGGCCGAAAGGGGACGGACATGCCAGAGAAGAAGCACGGCAAGCGCTACAACGAGCTCGCGAAGAAGATCGATCGCCTTCGCGAATACCCGCCCGAAGAGGGCGTGAAGCTCGTCAAGGAGACCAGCCAGGCGAAATTCGATACGACGGTCGAGCTGCATATGCGCATGGGCGTCGATCCCAAGCACGCCGATCAGATGGTGCGCGGCGCTGCCGTGCTCCCCAATGGCACCGGCAAGACGGTGCGCGTGATCGCGTTCGCACAGGGCGATAAGGCCCGCGAAGCGCAGGCAGCGGGCGCGGACGTCGTCGGCGCAGAGGATCTCGCGAAGCGGATCGAAGGCGGCTGGATGGAATTCGACGTCGCCGTGGCGACGCCGGACCTCATGGGCCAGGTCGGCAAGCTCGGTCGCGTGCTCGGTCCGCGCGGTCTGATGCCAAACCCCAAGTCGGGGACGGTGACCTTCGACGTCGCGAAAGCGGTGCGTGACGCCAAGGGCGGCCGCGTGGAGTTCCGCGTGGACAAGACGGCCGTCATCCACACCGTCGTCGGCAAGGCGTCGTTCAGCGAGCAGGCGCTGGTCGAAAACCTCGCGACCGTGATCGAGGCGATCAACCGCGCACGGCCGGCGGGCGTGAAGGGCCAGTACGTCCGGTCGGCTCACCTCACGAGCACCCAGGGTCCGAGCGTGAAGCTCGATCTCGGAGCGACGCTTGGACTGGGGGGCCGCGCGACCGCATAATTCTCGTAGCAACAACTGGATAGCCAAAGAAGCCGGCACCCGAAAGGGATAAGTCCTGCGGAGGCGAGAACGAAGCACGGCGGCGCCGTGCTTGAGCCCTCGTTTTCCGTTTCGGGAACGAGGGCTTCGTAGTTCTTGAGGGGGTGACATGGCGAAGATCAAGACCGGACCCAAGGTCAAGCGAAAGGGCGGCGGCATCCCGGCGAAGAGCCGCGCCGTGGACGCGCTCGCGGAACAGCTCCGCGCGTCGACGGCGGTCATCGTCACCGATTACCGCGGCCTGAAGGTCGGCGAGCTGCAGGACCTCCGCAAGCGACTCCGACCGAAGGGCGTGGAGTACCACGTGGTGAAGAACAGCCTGTTCACGCGCGCCGCGGAGAAGACCGAGCGACGCGGACTGGAGTCACTCCTCACCGGACCGACGGCGGTCGCGCTCGGGAGCATCGACGAGGTCGAGCTCGCGAAAGGCATGGTCGACGAAGCGCGCGTACTGAAGTCGCTGCGGATCCTCGGTGCGTTCGTCGGTGGTAAGACGATGTCCGTCGAGGATGTCCAGACGCTGGCGCGGCTACCCGGCCGGGCGCAGCTGCAGGGTCAGATCGTCGGCAGTCTTCAGGCGCCGCTGGCTCAGCTCACCGGACTCTTCCAGGCACCAGCCCAGAACCTGATCTACGTGCTCAGCGCGCGCGCGCAATAAGCGCAACAAGAGAGGAGATAAGAATGGCAACCGCTACCGAAAGCAACCCGAAGTTCGACAAGATCGCAGGTGAGCTCGAGTCCTGGTCGATCATGGAGATCGCCCAGTTCGGCAAGTACCTGCAGGAGCGGTGGGGCGTCAGCGCGGCTCCCGTCGCTGTCGCGGCGGCCGGCGGCGGCGCCGGTGGCACCGCGGCCGCGGCCGAGGTCGAGGAAAAGACCGAGTTCACCGTGATCCTCAAGGAGGCCGGTGCGTCCAAGATCAATGTCATCAAGACGGTCCGCGAGCTCACCGGGCTGGGTCTGAAAGAGGCCAAAGACCTCGTGGACGGGGCTCCGAAGCCGGTCAAAGAGAACATCGGCAAGGACGAGGCGAACGCGGTCAAGAAGAAGCTCGAGGATGCGGGCGCGACCGTCGAGCTGAAATAGCCGCGCACTAGCCCAAACGTTCTGCTACCGGTAACGGTAGCGCAAGCTCCCCCGATATCGTTGTCGTCCGCCGGTCCACCGCCTGGTCGGTGGGCTCGCGAAAGGTGCCGGACCGGGGCCCGCAAGGGTCCCGGTTTGGTTTTCCAGAAGGGGCGATCTCCGCATGACGACTGGCGAGCCCGCAGGGCCGACCGAGGCGGCGCGCGAGAGCGCAGCGTACGCGGAGCGGATACGGGGCACCAACGAGCGGCTCGCGCTGAGCGTCGCGGCGCTCTTCGCGCTCACAGGGCTGCTCCCGCTCACGCAACCGCAGTACCGCGAGGGCGTGCTGCTCGCGGCCGTGGTGCTCCTCGCCACAACGCTGATCTGGTTTCACCTGGTTCCGGCGAAGGCCTTTGGGCCACGCCGCGTCGTCATCTTTTGCATTCTCGTTCAGCCGGTCGTGATCGTGCTGCTCAGCCTCACCGGCGGCAACGACTCGCCGTATCTTCCCTTCTTCCTTCTGCCCGTACTCGTGACCGTGTACTCGCCAAGCACTCGACACACGCTCGTCATCGGCGCTGTAAGCGCGGTGAGCCTCGTCGTGGTCGGGCTGATCGCGCGAGGCAACGATCCGACGGAGCTGATCGCTGCTCGCCTCGCGACCGATCTACTTGAGCTGCTCGCCTTCGTGCTCTTCACCGCGTTCGCCGGTCGCGCGCTGCGCGACGCGCGCCGCGCTATCACCGCGCGGGCCGAAGCGCTTGCGGACGAGCGGACGAGCGCGATGCAGCTCGCGTTCACCGACACGTTGACGGGCCTCTACAACCGCCGGTATGCGGAAGACTTACTGAGGCGGCTCGTGTCCGAGGCGGCGCGCGGCCGGCCATTCTCGGTCCTCGCACTCGACCTCGACGGGCTGAAGCGCCTGAACGACACACTCGGACACGCGGCCGGCGATCGCGTTCTCGAACAGATCGGCAAACTCCTGCGGCTCCAGCTTCGCGGCGCCGACGTGCCGATCCGCGTTGGCGGTGACGAGTTCCTCGCACTCCTGCCAGGAACCCGCGAAGATCAGGCCAAAGTGGTGGGGGAGCGCTTGCGCATGGCCGTACGCGACCACGACTGGTCCGCGATCGGACTTCCCGTATCGATCAGCGTGGGCGCCGCCGAATGGCGCAGCGGCCAGAGCGGCGACGACGTCGTGAAGGCAGCCGACGCGCGACTGTACGAAGCCAAGCGGGCGCTCACGACGTCACGCTAGCGACCAGCCTGGTGAGTGCGGCTCGAGCCACTTCTGCGCGTCCCGTGAGCCGAGCAGCAGGGCGACCTTCGCGAAGATCTCGGCGTCGCTCGCCGTCGTCGCGAGCACCGACACCTCGCTGAGGTCGCTCTGGGCAGGGAGCCCGGTGCGGGGATCGATGATGTGATGGCCGCCCGCCCACGCTCGCTTCGTGGTGCCGCTCGTCGCCGCGCCGAGATCCTTTAACAGGAGCGTCCTGTCGCCGAAGCCGACGGGCCAGCCCTCGCCGGTCTCGCCGCCGCCGCGGGCGTAGAGATCGCCGCAGAGATTCACGAGCACGTTCTCACCGAGACGCTCCGCAACACGGTCGGCGAGCCACCCTTTGGCGATGCCGCCGAGATCGACCGCGGCGCCGTGCAGCAAACGCGCCTCGCCGGGACGCAGGTGAAGCACCTCAGGAAGCGGCGGTATCCGCGGCGCCGCGGCGGTCGCGGTGGGGCCGGCGGCGAAATCGCGTGTGTATCCGGCCGCGAGCAGCGCGGGGAGGACGGCGACGTTGACCAGTCCGTCGCTCAGCTCAAATGCACGGAGCGCTTCGCGCAGCAGCGCCTCAAGTTCGGAGCTCACCGCGAAGGGGCCTCCGCGCGACGCGTTGAGGCGCGACAGCTCGCTGTTCGGCTCGAAACGCGTGAGGCGATCGTGCATCCGCGTGATCCACGCTCTCGCCTGATCGAGCGCGCCGGCTCCGACGTCGATTCCGTACAGCTCGCACTCGCCGCCGAGCGAGGTGAAGGTGAGGCTCTCCATCGCCTCCGCAGACTACCTAGGAGACGTGCATGTAGGTGATGCCAGGGGTCAGGACACGTGCGTAAACGTGATCTCCGGGAGAGCCGTTGTCCTTACGCCAGGTGCGGCCGTGATGCGCGGCGGCGGCGTGCCGCGGCCGGTGCGCGTGGGCGTCGGCGTCGCGCTCGGCGTCGGCATTCGCAGCGCCACCTGCGACTGGGCCGGTGGCTGGAGGGGCGCGCCGTCGTTCTTCGGATGCGCGACGACGTAGCCGCCCGAGCCGACGAACGCCGCGGTCGCGAACAGCGCCGCGCCCGCGCGCAGGATCGTCGCGCGGTCCATCGCTAGGCCCTGATGATCGCGAGCTTGTCGAAGCTTTGGCTGAAGACTTCCTTCGCGTCGACCTCGAGGTGGCCATCGAGGATCTCCTGGTACACAGAGCGAAAGTCGACGTTCCACGCGAGGTTGCCGCCCGTGTCGAGCTTGCTCAGGCTCGGCGCTGCACCGTAGAGGCCGCCCTTCACCGTGTCGCCCATGAGGAACACCGGCGCCGACGTTCCGTGATCGGTGCCCGCGCTGGCGTTCTCCTTCGGACGGCGGCCGAACTCGGACCAGGTCGCGATCAAGACGCGGTCGGACATGCCATGCGCCGCGAGGTCGGCGTAGAACGCCGAGACGGCCTGGTCGAAGTACCCCATGAGGTCGTCGTGGCGTTGCTGCTGCGTGTAGTGCGTATCGAATCCGCCGAGCGTCACGTGGAGCACCTTCACCCCGGTCCCGGTCACGATGAGCTGCGCGGCGAGCTGGAGCGCGGCCGCGAGCTGGTTCTTGGACGAGTAGACGAGCTTCGGGTTGTCGGTGTACTGGGCCTTCGGCGTGTACGACGCGGCCGAGCTCTTCAGCTGCGCGACGGTGTCGCGCGCGGTCGTGACCGCGGTGTCGAAAAGCGCGCCGTAGATGCCCGGCGTGCTCGTGTAGAGCGCGCCCATCGCCTTCTCCATCTCGTCGCCGCCGCTCCACTTGAAGCTCTGCTGGCTGTTCACGACGGTGAGGGTCGCCTCCAGGTCGCGCAGCGCTCCGGGGATGCCGGTCGTGCCACAGGCGCAACCGACGAGCGGATGGCCGGCGGAGTCGTAGTTGTCGGCGATCGTCTTGCCGAGCCAGCCGTCCTGCTGGCGGCGGTCCGGGTCGGCGGTCTCCCAGACGCGGATCGAATCGAAGTGGGAGAACGACGGCTTCGGATAACCGACGCCCTGGACGATCGCGAGCTTCCCGTCGTCCCAGAGCTTCTTGGTGCCCACCAGGTTCTTGTTGAGGCCGAAGTCCTTCGAGATAGGCAGCGCCTCGTCGGCCGATTTCGAGAGCTGCGGCCGGAGGTCGCGGTAGCTCGCGTCCGCGAGCGGCATCACTGTCTGGAGCCCGTCGTTGCCGCCGGCGAGCTGGATCATCACGAGGACCTTGTCGTTGACGACCTTCTCCTGCTTCGCGGCGTAGATCGCGCGCGCGAACACGTCAGGCACCGCGGCATAGCCCGCCGCCAGGCCCGCAGCTCCGGCGCCGAACACGAGCCCGGCACGGAGGAACTCGCGGCGTCCGATCTTGTCGACACTGGCGACCATTTCGGTGCTCCTTTTATTTGAGCTGGAACTCAGGCGAGGCCAGGAGGATCGACCAGCGACGCTTGTCGTCCGCCGCCTCGTTGAGCAGCTTCAAGGTCTGCGCTGACATCACGCCGTCGATCTGCGTGTTGTGGGCGTTCGCCGCCGAGGGCAGCTTCTTGGTGGCCTGCACGGCCGCGGTCACGAAGTTCGCGCGCGCGAGCATCGTGTTCGAGGAGACCCAGGACTCGTTCTGGGGCCAGCCGCCGACGCTCGGGGGATCGAAGAGGGTCTGGCCCATGCCCTGACCCTGACCCGCGACGAGCCGTGAGAGCGTCTTGTCACCGAGGGCCTTCGCGCTGTGGATCATCACCTCGGTCGGCGACTTGATGAGCGCGCGGTACGTGTCCGCGGCCGTGAATTCGGGGCTCATGAAGATGTCGCGCATCAAGGCCTTCGTGTCGTAGCGGCTCTTCCGGTAACCGGCGGCGAGGCGCGCGACGTACGGGTCGGACGGCGTGGGCGACACGAATGCGGTGAGGAGCTTGCGCACGATGAACGGCGCGGTCGCGTCCTGCTGGAGGATCTTGTCGAGCACCGCGTCGGTGTTCCAGACCCGGGACTCACCGAGGTACGTGAACGGCGCGCCTTTGTAGCCTCGCTGGGCTTCGAAGACGCCGGTCTTCACGCTGTCGGCTTTCGGCGTTGTCTTCGGCGCCTGGCCGGTGCGCATCTGCTGCCGCTTGATGTCAGCGTCGATCATCGCCTGCGTGCGCGGCTCGCGCCAGCCGGAGAGCGCCTTCGCGCCGGCGCGCACGTCGTCCTCGGTGAACGCGTCGGGGCCCATCGTGAACAGCTCCATGAGCTCGCGTGAATAGTTCTCGTTGGGGCTCTGCGCGGTGGAGTTTCCGAGGTCGAGGTAGCGGAGCATCGCTGGATCGATCGTGACCCCGTAGAGCATCGTCTTGAGGTCGGCGAGGGCGTTCTTTCGCCAGGTGAGGTTCTGCCAGTAAAGGAACGGGTATTGATTGCCGACCTTGCGAAAGTCCGAAGTGAAGTGCCCGTGCCAGAAGAGCGTCATGCGCTCGCCGAACGGCGTCGGGCTCGCGAGCATCCAGTCGATCCACCACTGCTGGAGCGCTCCCACATTGAGCGGGTTTTCCTGGCTCGCATCGTCGCCTCCCGCGAGCGCCGGCGGTTCGGCGATCGTCGTGTCGATGAGGCGATTGACGGTCTTCGCGTACCCGTCGGTCTGCGCCCGATCGAGCTCCTCGGCGGTCGCGCCGAACGTGGTGCGGCGCAGCAGGTGCGAGACGCGTGCGGCTTCGTTGCCGAGCGGCGCGAGCCAATCGAGACCGGTGTTGTTGCCCTGCGTGCCGGTGATCGGGACGCGGTCGAAGGTGGGCTCGTTCGCCAGCGCGACCAGGCGGGCTGCCGCGACGCCCGCGCCGGCCGCCGCCGCCGCGGCGAGGACCGTTCGACGCGTGAGGACCGCCTTCTTCTCGGGTGCCAGAGGGGCCTCGGGCGCCTTCAGCTCGTCCATCTGTCTGCCGAGGATACGCAGCAGCGCTGCCGATGTGCCGCCCGAAGGGGTGCCAAACCGCCCGTTTTACCGACTTCTGACGCCTCCCGGACGGATGGCCGTGGCAGGAAAGGGGTCTTGACAAGCCCGGGTCTCAAGTACAAATTTGACGGTTCCCGCCGCTTGACCGGCCGGTAGATGACGGCCTACGATATGTCCCTTGCCACAGGTCTGTCCCCGTCTCTCTTTGCGCCTGCCCCACCTAAGCGCCTGAGGAGGGTCCGTCTATGTCCATCACCCTCGACCGGGTCTTGTCGCCTGCGCGCGAACGCCGCAACTTCGCCTCGCTGCCCGAGGTCCTGCCGCTACCGAATCTGATCCAGACCCAGCTCGACAGCTTCAAGTGGTTCTGCGATGAGGGTCTGGGCGAGCTGTTCACCGAGATCTCGCCGATCCAGGACTTCACCGGAAAGAACCTGGACCTGCGCTTCATCTCGAGCGAGTTCCGTGAGCCGAAGTACTCCGAAGAGGAATGCCGCACCAAGGACCTCACGTTCAGCAAGCCGCTCTGGGCGCGCGTCGAGCTCGTGAACAAGGAGACCGGCGAGGTCTCCGAGCAGGACGTCTTCCTCGGGGACTTCCCGTGGATGACCGACAAGGGCACCTTCGTGATCAACGGCGCCGAGCGCGTCGTCGTGTCGCAGCTCGTGCGCTCGCCGGGCGTGTACTTCACGGCCATCGACGACCCGACGACCGGCCGACGTCTCTTCTACGCCAAGCTGATCCCGAACCGCGGCGCGTGGCTCGAGTTCGAGACATCGAACAAGGACGTCATGTCGGTGAAGGTGGACCGCAAGCGCAAGCTGCCGGTGACCACGCTCCTGCGCGCGGTCGGGTACTCGACGAACGAGGAGATCAAGGCGCTCTTCACCGCGATCGACAACGACCCGGAGCACCAGTACGTGCAGTCGACGCTGGACCGCGATCCGACCACGAACACGAACGAGGGTCTGGTCGAGGTGTACAAGCGTCTGCGCCCGGGCGATCCGCCGACGATCGACAACGCGCGCAACCTCGTGCAGTCGCTGTTCTTCAACTTCCGCCGCTACGACCTCGCGAAGGTCGGTCGGTACAAGCTGAACCGCAAGCTCGGCCTCGACCTCGAGATGTCGCAGCGCACGCTGACCAACGATGACCTCGTCCGCATCGTCGGGCGGATGGTCGAGCTGAACAACGGCAAGGGAAACCCGGACGACATCGACCACCTCGGCAACCGTCGCGTTCGCGCCGTCGGCGAGCTCATCCAGCAGCAGTTCCGCGTCGGACTGCTGCGCATGGAGCGTGTCGTCCGCGAGCGCATGTCCATCGTCGAGCCCGAGAAGGCGACGCCGAAGGAGCTCATCAACATCCGGCCGGTCGTGGCCGCGATCAAGGAGTTCTTCGGCGGCAGCCAGCTGTCGCAGTTCATGCAGCAAACGAACCCGCTCGACGAGCTCACCCACAAGCGCCGTCTGTCGGCCCTCGGCCCAGGCGGCCTCTCGCGTGAGCGCGCCGGCTTCGACGTCCGCGACGTCCACTACAGCCACTACGGGCGCATCTGCCCGATCGAGACGCCGGAAGGGCCGAACATCGGTCTCATCGGCTCGCTCGCGACGTACGCGCGGGTGAACCCCTACGGGTTCATCGAGTCGCCGTTCCGTCGCATCGTGAAGGACGCCAAGGGCAAGCCGCGCGTCTCGGACGAGATCGTCTTCCTCACTGCCGACGAGCAGGAGCTCGCGACGGTCGTCCAGGCGAACGCGCGCCTCGACGACGCCGGCTTCTTCCTCGACGAGCGCGTGCAGGTGCACCGCGGCGACGCGTACCACGAGGCCCCGCCAGCGAACGCGGACTTCATGGACGTGTCCCCGAAGCAGATCGTCTCCGTATCGGCGGCCCTCATCCCGTTCCTCGAGCACGACGACGCGAACCGCGCGCTCATGGGCTCGAACATGCAGCGGCAGGCCGTCCCGGTCGTGCGCCCGGAGGCGCCGATCATCGGCACCGGCATCGAGTATCGCGCCGCGAAGGACTCGGGCCAGGTCGTCCTCGCGCGGGCGAAGGGTGTCGTGCGCTCCGTCTCGGCCGCCGAGGTCTGGGTCGAGGAGGACGCGGGCGACGCGTTCCGCTACAAGCTGCAGAAGTTCATCCGCACCAACCAGGGCACCTGCTTCAACCAGCGTCCGCTGGTGAAGGTGGGGGACCGCGTCGAGGAGGGCCAGGTCCTCGCCGACTCCTACTCGACGGACAACGGCGAGCTCGCGCTCGGCCAGAACATCCTCGTCGCCTTCATGCCCTGGGAGGGCGGCAACTACGAGGACGCGATCATCCTGTCCGAGCGACTCGTGCAAGACGACCGCTTCACCTCGATCCACATCGAGAAATATGAATGCGAAGCGCGTGACACAAAGCTCGGTCCCGAGGAGATCACGCGCGACATCCCGAACGTCGGCGAGGAGGCGCTCGCCGACCTCGACGAGAACGGGATCGTGTACATCGGCGCCGAGGTCGGCCCGCAGGACATCCTCGTGGGCAAGATCACGCCGAAGGGCGAGACCGAGCTCACCGCCGAGGAGCGGCTGCTCCGCGCGATCTTCGGTGAGAAGGCGCGTGAGGTGAAGGACTCCTCGCTGCGTCTGCCCTCGGGCGAGCACGGCAAGGTCGTCGACGTCGCGGTGTTCAGCCGGGAGAACAACGACGAGCTCCTGCCCGGCGTGAACAAGATGATCCGCGTCGCGGTCGCGCAGAAGCGCAAGATCAGCGTCGGCGACAAGATGGCCGGCCGCCACGGCAACAAGGGCGTTATCGCCAAGATCCTCCCGGTCGAGGACATGCCGTTCCTGCCGGACGGCAAACCGGTGGACATCGTGCTCAACCCGCTCGGTGTTCCCTCCCGTATGAACATCGGCCAGATCCTCGAGACGCACCTCGGGTGGGCCGCGCAGGCGCTCGGCCTCCACGTGGAGACGCCGGTCTTCGACGGTGCGCGCGAGCCCGCGATCAAGAAGGCGCTCAAAGAGGCGGGGCTGCCCGAATCAGGGAAGGTGGAGCTGCGCGACGGCCGCACCGGTAAGGCGTTCGAGCAGGACATCACCGTGGGCTACATCTACATGATGAAGCTGCACCACCTCGTCGAAGACAAGATCCACGCGCGCTCGACCGGCCCGTACTCGCTCATCACGCAGCAGCCGCTGGGTGGCAAGGCGCAGTTCGGTGGTCAGCGCTTCGGCGAGATGGAGGTGTGGGCGCTCGAGGCGTATGGCGCCGCCTACATCCTTCAGGAGCTGCTCACCGTGAAGTCGGACGACGTCATGGGACGCGTTCAGACGTACGAGGCGATCGTGAAGGGCGAGGACATCCAGCCGCCGGGAGTCCCGGAGAGCTTCAAGGTGCTCATCAAAGAGCTGCAGTCGCTCGGCCTGTCGGTCGAAGTGCTCAACGACAACGAAGAGGAGATCCGGTTCATCGAGGACGCGGCCGCGTACTCGTCGCCGGACCTCGGGATCAACATCAGCGGTCTTGAGAGTGGTGAATAACTGATGCTTGAAGTCAACGAGTTCAACGCGATCCGCATCTCGCTCGCGTCACCGGACCAGATCCGCTCGTGGTCGAGCGGCGAGGTCACGAAGCCCGAGACGATCAACTACCGCACGCTCCGGCCGGAGAAGGATGGGCTCTTCGACGAGCGCATCTTCGGCCCCACGCGTGACTGGGAGTGCTACTGCGGCAAGTACAAGCGGATCCGCTACAAGGGGATCATCTGCGACAAGTGCGGCGTCGAGGTGACGCGCGCGAAGGTCCGGCGCGAGCGCATGGGTCACATCCAACTCGCGTCGCCGGTGTCACACATCTGGTTCTTCAAGGGAACGCCGAGCCGCCTTGGCATCCTGCTCGACATGTCGCCGCGCAACCTCGAGCGCATCCTCTACTTCGCGCTCTACGTCGTGACGCACATCGACGAGCACCAGCGCGAGCGCGTGATGCAGACGATCGAAGAGGAGGCGGAGGGCAAGATCCGCCGTCTCGAGCAGACGATCTCGGACCGCACCGGCGCGATCGAAGCGCGCGCGAACGCCGAGATCATGCGCATCCGGACGACGACCGAGCAGAAGGTCCGTCAGATGGAAGAGCAGCTCGCGCAGGACAGCGACGCTCTCACGACCGCGGCGTCCAAGGTCAAGGAGCAGCTCGAGGAGGCGGTCGGCAAGCCCGCCTCCAAGGACATCATCTTCAAGCAGGCCGACCTGACCGTCGCGAGCAAGGGCGACAACGTCACGAAGTCGATGCTCACCCAGCTCCAGCGCTCCCTGCAGAAGCAGCTTGACGCGCTCGTGAAGGCCGGCCGCAAGGAAGAGGAGCAGACACGAAGCGAGTCTGAGAAGCGCATCGCCGACATCCGGATGCGTGCCGACCAGGACCTCGGCGTCGTCCGCCAGGAGATCGCCCCGGACGTACAGGTGGTCCGCGATGAGGCCAAGACCCGTCGTGAGGACGCGGAGTCGATCAAGCTCCAGGAGATCATGACCGAGGCCGACTACCGTCAGGCCGCGGACAAGTTCCGGTTCTTCCGCGCGCAGATGGGCGCCGAGGCGATCCTCGAGCTCATGCGCCAGATGGATCTCGAGAAGGACGCGCTGAGGCTCCAGGGCGAGATGCGCACCACGACCGGCCAGCGCCGCAAGAAGTCCATCAAGAGACTGCGCCTCATCAAGGCGCTCCTTCGCAGCGGCGCGTCGCCCGAGTGGATGATCCTCAGCATCCTGCCGGTCATTCCGCCGGACCTGCGCCCGATGGTGCAGCTCGACGGTGGCCGGTTCGCGACGAGCGACCTGAACGATCTGTACCGCCGCGTCATCAACCGCAACAATCGCCTCAAGCGGCTCCTCGAGCTCGGCGCGCCGGAGATCATCATCCGGAACGAGAAGCGCATGCTCCAGGAAGCCGTCGACGCCCTTATGGACAACGGCCGTCGCGGTCGCGCCATCAGCGGCACCGGCAATCACAAGCTGAAGAGCCTCTCCGACATGCTCCGCGGTAAGCAGGGCCGGTTCCGACAGAACCTGCTTGGCAAGCGCGTCGACTACTCCGGCCGCTCGGTCATCGTCGTCGGCAACGACCTGAAGCTCCACGAATGCGGTCTGCCGAAGAAGATGGCGCTCGAGCTGTTCAAGCCGTTCGTCATGCGTCAGCTCGTCGAGCGTGGCCTCGCGCACAACATCAAGAGCGCGAAACGCTACGTCGAGCGCGTGTCACCCGAGGTCTGGGACGTCCTCGAAGAGGTCATCAAGGACCACCCGGTCCTCCTCAACCGCGCGCCCACGCTCCACCGCCTGGGCATCCAGGCGTTCATGCCGAAGCTCATCGAAGGCAACGCGATCCAGATCCACCCACTCGTTTGCGAGGCCTTCGGCGCCGACTTCGACGGCGACCAGATGGCCGTTCATGTCCCACTGAGCGCGGCCGCGCAGGCCGAAGCGAAGAACCTGATGCTTTCGACGCGCAACATCCTGAAGCCCGCCGACGGCCAGCCCGTCGTCACGCCGCGCCAGGACATGGTCCTCGGCACTTACTGGCTGACACTCGAGCCGGCGATCAAGGGCGAGGACGGCCATGCGCAGATCCTCGGCGACTTCAACGAGGTGCAGTCCGCGTTCGACATGGACCTCGTGAAGTACCAGACACCGATCCGGTTCCCGTTCGGCGGCAAGATCGTCGAGACGACGGTCGGCCGCGTCCTGTTCAACGCGATCCTCCCCGAGGACATGCGCTTTGTGAACCGCACGCTCGACCGCGGAGCGATCCGCGACATCGTCACAACGGTGTTCGAACGCCACGGCAACGAGATGACCGCCGAGGTCGTCGACCGAATCAAGTCGCTCGGCTTCGCCGCCGCGACCAACGCGGGCGTGTCCATCTCGATCGACGACGTCACGATCCCGTCCGATAAGAAGGAGACCGTCGACGCCGCCGAGGTCGAAGTCGTCGAGATCGACCGGCAGTTCCAGCGCGGCCTCATCAGCGAGCAGGAGCGCTACGAGCACACGGTGAAGATCTGGACCGACGCGACGAGCAATGTCATCCACTCGATGATGGACGCGCTCGATCGCCGCGGGTCCGTCTACATGATGGCCACCTCCGGTGCCCGTGGTAACACGCAGCAGATGGGTCAGATCGGTGGCATGCGCGGTCTCATCGCCGACCCGCAGGGCCGGATCATCGACCTGCCCATCCGTTCGAACTTCCGCGAGGGCCTGTCGGTCCTCGAGTACTTCATCTCGACGCACGGTGGCCGCAAGGGTTTGGCCGACACGGCCATCCGGACCGCCGACTCCGGCTACCTCACCCGCCGTCTGGTGGACGTGGCGCAGGACGTCATCGTCCGCATCGAAGACTGCGGTGACGAGGACGGCATCTTCGTGATCGCCGACGAGCCGGGCATCGTCGAGCCGTTCCAGGACCGCATGTTCGGCCGACTGGCCGCGCAGGAGGTCAAGCATCCGAAGACCGGCGCGACCATCGTGAAGCGTGGCGACGAGATCGACCACGTGGTCGCGAAGACGATCGCGGAGGCCGGCGTGAAGCGCGTTCGCGTGCGCTCGCCGCTCGGCTGCCACGCGAAGCACGGCATCTGCCGCGCCTGCTACGGACGCAACCTCGCGAGCGGCAAGCTCGTGGACGCCGGCGAAGCGGTCGGCATCATCGCCGCCCAGTCCATCGGCGAGCCGGGCACGCAGCTCACGATGCGCACGTTCCACACCGGTGGCGTCGCGGCCGTGGGCAAGGACATCACGATGGGCCTCCCGCGCGTCGAGGAGCTCTTCGAAGCGCGCGTGCCCAAGGGCATGGCGATCATCTGCGAGATCGATGGCATCGCGGAGATCGTCCGCGACCCGGATGGCTCGCGGAAGATCCTGGTACGCAACTCACAGGACTACACCGTCCCGATCAGCGTCCCCGCCGGCTACGTGCTCGCGGTCGCCGACGGCGACGAGGTCACGGCCGGCCAGCCCATCGCGAAGCCGGAGCGCCGCACGAAGGGCAAGACGGACATGCCGTCGCCCGTCTCCGGCACGCTGACCATCGCCTCGAACGGCAAGATCACGATCGCCATGAAGGAGGTCGAGGAGCGCGCGTACGAGGTCGAGCACACGGCTCGACTCAACGTGGAGAAGAGCCAAAAGGTCTCCGCGGGCGACTTCCTCACCGAGGGCTCCGCGAACCCGCAGGACATCCTGCGGATCTCGGGCCGCGAGGCGGTGCACCGCTACATGGTCAACGAGGTCCAGCGCGTCTACCGCAGCCAGGGCGTGACGATCAACGACAAGCACATCGAGATCATCGTTCGCCAGATGCTGCGCAAGGTCCGCATCGAAGAGGCCGGCGACACCGAGCTGCTCCCGATGGAGCTCTTCGACCGGTTCGAGTTCGAGGACATCAACGCACGCACCATCGCCGCGGGCGGCGAGCCGGCCACGGCGCAGACCGTCCTGCTCGGCGTGACCAAGGCGAGTCTCTCGACGAGCTCGTTCCTCGCGGCCGCCAGCTTCCAGGAGACCACGCGCGTCCTCACCGAGGCCGCGACGATGGGTCAGAAGGACCGCCTCCTTGGCCTCAAGGAGAACGTCATCATCGGCAAGCTCATCCCCGCCGGAACGGGTCTGCCCTCACGCCGAGAGCAGCTCGACTGGATGCCGAAGGCCCGCGCACTCGCGGCGATGTTCGGCACCGACGAGGAAGAGGAACTGCCGACGCTTCCGCCCGAAGAGCTGTCGCTCGAGGATCTCGACGACGAGGACGAGGACGACGACACCGCCGAGGAGCTCGAGGACATCGCGGACGCCGAGCCGACCGAGGCGGATCTCAAAGAACCCGCCGAATAGGTCGCGCTCCCACGCGGTTTCGAGAGGCCGGCCGCAAGGCCGGCCTCTTTCGTGTCGCGGCGGATGGGAGACCGTACGCCTAACCTTCGCGATGTGACGATGACGTCGGTGCCGTCGTTCGAGATTCTCGCCGGCTGGGAGCAGCTCCCCGCCGGATACCAGCATCCGGATGTCGCCGATGTCGCGGTGGACTCGGGAGGTCGCGTGTACCTCTTCTGCCGCAGCGAGCACCCGTTGCTGGTCTACGAGCGCGATGGTCGCTTCGTTCGTTCGTGGGGCGAAGGCGTCTTCACGATGCGCGCCCACGGGATCACCATGGCTCCCGACGACACCATCTGGCTCACCGACGACGGCGATCAGACCGTCCGGCGATTCACGCCCGACGGCCGTCTTCTCCAGACCATCGGGACCAGCGGTCTCGCGTCCGCCACGGGCTACGACGGCAAGTCCGTCACGTCGATCTCGCGCGGCGGGCCGCCGTTCAACAGACCGACGAACCTTGCCGTCGCGCCGAACGGCGACCTCTACGTCTCCGATGGCTACGGGAACGCGCGCGTGCATCACTTCTCGTCGGGCGGCGAGTTGCGCCGCTCGTGGGGTGAGCCTGGCACCGGGCCGGGCCAATTCATGATCCCGCACGGCATCGCAGTCCATGAGGACGGCAGAGTCTTCGTTTGCGATCGCGAGAACGACCGCATCCAGATCTTCAGCCCGGATGGAGAGTTCCTGGCCGAATGGACCGACGTGCAGCGGCCGACGAAGCTGGTCTTCGACCATCGGGGCATTGCGATCGTGGGCGAGCTCACCTGGCGTGAGGGCCTGCGGTCATTTCGCAACGGACCGATCGCGCGACACCTCCCGAGTCGCGTCGCGATGTTCGACGCGAGCGGCGTGGTGCTCGCGCGGCTCGGCGACCAGGGCCCGCTTGACGAGACCTGGGGTGCGGCCGACCCGTGCCGCGCCGGGAACTTCTGCGCGCCACACGGTCTGGCGCTGGACCCGAACGGCGATCTCTATGTCGCGGAGGTCACGTGGACGATCGGCGCGAGCAAGGGTCTCGTCGGTCCCGGCTGCCACACGATCCAGAAGTTCACCGCACGGACCTAGCGGGTAGAGTCCGCGCGACATGTGCCATCCCGAGGTCCCCGAAGGCACGACGCCTCCGAGCGTACGCACCGACGAGCTGACGATCGCCGTCGACGGCGGCGCGATGCCGACGCTTGTCGCGTTCCCCGAGCGGTCGCGTGCGCCGGCCGTGCTCGTCGTGAACGATGTCTTCGGCCGCAGCCAGTTCTACGAACACACCGCACGCCGCCTCGCCCAGGCGGGGTTCGTCGCGGCGACGCCGGAGTTCTTCTTCCGGGAAGGCCCACTTCCGGAACCGACGCGCGACGCGGCGATGGCGCGCGCCAAGCGCCTCGACTTCTCCCGGACCGTCGACGACATGGCTGCCGCCATCGACTGGCTTCGGACGCGTCCCGAGACGAACGGCGCCGTCGGCACGATCGGCTTCTGCATGGGCGGAACGATCGTTCTGCTCCTGGCCGCGCGGCTGCGCGATATCGCGGCATCCGTCTGCTACTACGGGTTCCCGGCCGACATGCGCACGCCGGCGCGACCGATCGACCTCGCCGCGAAGATGAAAGGTCCGATCCTCGGTCTCTGGGGCGATCAGGACTCGGGAGTGGGGATGGAGAACGTGAAGGGGCTCGACGCTGAGCTCACCGCGTCCGGCGTCGAGCACGAGTTCCACATCTACCCGGGTCTCGGCCACGGCTTCCTCAAGGCCTCGCTCGACGATGAGAGCACGCCGGGATACCGGCAGGCCTGCGAATCATGGACGCGCACGATCGCCTTCTTTGACGCTCTCCTTTGACCAGATCGCGGCCCGTATCGAACCTCATCGCGGCCCTCGGAGAAATGGCGCGTATTTTGGCCAGCTCGGTCGCCAAGAGGACGGTCGAGCGTGGCCCAGCCCCCGAGCCGGTTGGTTGAGGAGGGTTCGAGGCCACCGCTGGTTGACCGACCGTCATGAAACCCCCTAAACTTTACGTTCGGCTGTCTTTCGAGACGGTGACCGCCTGTGACAGGGCGGTCATTTCGCGCATCGGCCCGTTCGCGATTTTGTGAATGCGGCCGCGCTGCGCCTGAGGACCGCACCCGCGAGGGTCGGCTCCTCGGTCGGTTGGGGGCCCAATCGCACATCGGTCAAGAGTCCTCTTTGGCGCGTCCGCGTGCCCCTGAGAGACGTAACAGAAGGAGTCACCGTGCCGACGATCTCGCAGCTCGTCCGCCGCGGGCGGAAGGCGCAAAAGAAGAAGGTAGACACGCCTGCCCTGCGCACCACCTGGAACTCGCTCAAGGGCCGGCACACCAAGCTGCGTCGCGGCGCGCCCCAAAAGCGCGGCGTGTGCACCGTCGTGCGAACGATGACCCCGAAGAAGCCGAACTCGGCGCTGCGAAAGATCGCGCGTGTCCGCCTGACCAATGGGATGGAAGTCACCGCCTACATCCCGGGCATCGGCCACAACCTTCAGGAGCACTCCGTCGTCCTCATCGAGGGTGGCGCGGTGCCCGATCTTCCGTCGGTGAAGTACCACATCGTCCGGGGCACGCTCGATACCGCCGGCGTCAAGGACCGCAAGCGCGGTCGCAGCCTCTACGGCGCGAAGAACCCGAACCCGAAGAAGAAGGCGTCCTAGCGTGCCACGACGCGCTCGACCGCAGGAACGCAAGACCGCGCCCGACCGGAAGTACGGCAACGTGTCGCTCGCGCAGTTCAACAACAAGCTCATGCAGCGCGGTAAGCGCACGACCGCCGAGGGCATCATCTACGGCGCGCTCACGCAGGCCGAGACGACGACGCGCAAGCCGGGCATCGAGATCTTCGAGCTCGCGCTGAAGAACGCGATGCCGCTCATCGAGGTCAAGCCGCGCCGCGTGGGTGGCGCGACGTACCAGGTCCCGGTCGAGATCCGCGCCGACCGTCGCACCTCGCTCGCGATGCGCTGGCTCATCCAGGCCGCGCGCAAGCGTCCGGGGAAGTCGATGGCCGACCGTCTCGCGGGCGAGCTGGTGGACGCGATGAACAATGCTGGTGGCGCGGTCCGCCGCAAAGAAGAGACGCACAAGATGGCCGAGGCCAATAAGGCCTTCAGTCACTACAAGTGGTGAGCGAAGTGAACCATAGCCGTTTGAAGCACAAGTGGTAATTGCAGAGATGATCGAAACAAAGACGAGCAAGGCACCGAAGATCGCGCGCGAATACCCCTTGGAGCGCTACCGCAACATCGGGATCATCGCGCATATCGACGCGGGCAAAACGACGGTGACCGAGCGCGTCCTTTTCTACACGAAGAAGATCTACAAGATCGGCGAGGTCCACGACGGCGCCGCGACCATGGACTGGATGCCCCAGGAGCAGGAGCGCGGCATCACGATCACCGCAGCTGCCACGACCTGCTTCTGGAAAGATCACCGCGTCAACATCATTGACACGCCCGGACACGTGGACTTCACCGTCGAGGTGGAGCGTTCGCTGCGCGTCCTCGACGGGGCGGTCGTGGTGTTCGACGGCGTGGCCGGCGTCGAGCCGCAGTCCGAGACCGTCTGGCGGCAGGCCGACAAGTACAAGGTCCCGCGCATCTGCTTCGTGAACAAGCAGGACCGCCTCGGCGCGGACTTCAAACGCTGTGTCGACATGATCGTCGACCGCCTCGGGGCGAATCCCGCGGTGATCCAGCTCCCGATCGGGAGCGAGGACAAGTTCCGCGGCGTCATCGACCTCATCGAGATGAAGGCGCTGGTGTGGCCGCACGACACGCCGGCTGACCCGGTTATCGAGGAGATCCCGGCCGACATGCTGGAGGAGGCCAACCAGGCGCACGAGGCGATGGTCGAGAAGGTCGTCGAGACCGACGACAAGCTGCTCCACCGTTACCTCGAAGAGCACCGCATCACGCCCGAGGAGCTCCGCACCGCCTTGCGAGCCGCCACGATCGCGAACAAGGTCGTGCCGGTGCTCTGCGGCGCCGCGCTCCGCAACAAGGGCGTGCAGCCGATGCTCGACGCGATCGTCGATTATTTGCCGTCGCCGCTGGACGTTCCGGCGGTCGAGGGCGTCGACCCCAAGAGCGGCGAGCCGCTCGTCCGCGAGGCCCGCGACGACGAGGCCTTTGCCGCCCTCGCGTTCAAGATCATGAGCGACCCGTTCGTCGGAAAGCTCGCGTTCTTCCGCGTGTACTCGGGCTTCCTCAAGGCCGGCGACACCATCTTCAACCCGACGAAGGACCGGCGCGAGCGCATCGGGCGCATCATCCTGATGCACGCGAACGACCGCGAGGACGTGGAGTTCGTGGCGACCGGCGACATCGCCGCTGCCGTCGGGCTGAAGCAGACGTTCACCGGCGACACGCTCTGCGATCCGGACAAGCCGATCGTCCTTGAAACGATCAAGTTCCCCGAGCCGGTCATCCAGATCGCGGTGGAGCCCAAGACGAAGGCCGACGAAGAGAAGATGTCGCTCGCCCTCGCGCGCCTGGCCGAGGAGGACCCGACCTTCCGCGTGCACACCGATCCGGAGTCAGCGCAAACGCTGATCTCGGGGATGGGCGAGCTTCACCTCGAAGTGATCGTCGACCGGATGCGGAGGGAGTTCAAGGTGGCTGCCAACGTCGGACGTCCGCAGGTCGCGTACCGCGAGGCCATCACCAAGCCGGTGAAGGCCGAGGGCCGGTACGTCCGCCAGTCCGGTGGCAAGGGCCAGTGGGGCCACGTCATCGCCGAGTTCGAGCCGCTGAACCGCGGCGCGGGCTTCGAGTTCGACTGGAAGGTCAAGGGTCAGGGCCTCAGCAAGGAATGGTCGAAGGCGATCCAGGCGGGCATCAAGGAGGCCATGGAGAACGGCGTCATCGCGGGCTATCCGGTGGTCGACCTCAAGGTGACCGTGGTCGACGGCTCGCAGCACGAGGTCGACTCCAACGAGATGGCGTTCAAGATCGCCGGCTCGATGGCGCTCAAGGATGCCGTCCACCGTGGCAGTCCCGTGATCGTCGAGCCGATCATGAAGGTCGAGGTCGTCGTCCCGCAGGAGTACATGGGCGACATCATCGGCGACCTCAACAGTCGGCGCGGTCACGTCGCGGGCATGACCGAGCGCGGCAACGCGAGCGTCATCACCGCGTACGTGCCGCTCGCGACGATGTTCGAGTACACGACGAGCCTGCGTTCCGCGACGCAGGGCCGCGGAACGTCTTCGATGGAATTCGACCACTACGAGATCCTGCCGCAGAACCTCGCGGACCAGATCACGAAGACGACCAAGTAAGGGCAGTCGGGGAGGGTTAGATGGCCAAGAAGAAGTTCGAGCGCACCAAGCCGCACGTGAACGTCGGCACCATCGGTCACATCGACCAT
>VBFY01000092.1 GCA_005889405.1 Chloroflexota bacterium
GTCATCACGCACGGCGGCGAGATCGTGCACGAGGGGACGAAGAAGGCGATGCAGCCGGCGCCCGCTGGAGCGCGCGCGTGAGCAGCGAGGTCCTTCTCGGCGCGTACGTCTTCATCCTGGCGATCTGGGTGGGCAACGAAGTCATCTCGAAAGTGCCGAGCACGCTACACACGCCGCTGATGTCGGGCGCGAACGCGATCCACGGCATCATCATCGTCGGCGCGCTGCTCGTCGCGACCGCTCTGCCGGGTCCGCTCGGCACCGTGCTCGGCTTCCTCGCCGTCGTCCTCGGCACGATCAATGTCGTCGGCGGCTTCGTCGTCACCGATCGGATGCTGCAAATGTTCAAGGCGCGTCCGCGCCCCGCGAAGCCCGCGGAGAAGAAGTAGTGGACCAGCTCCGCGAATTCGTCCCCTGGGTCTACCTCATCGCGGCGATCACGTTCATCTTCGGCCTGAAGGGACTCTCCGGTCCGACGACGGCGCAGCTCGGAAACCGCGTCGCGGCCGCGGGCATGCTCGCGGCGGTCATCGCGACCTTCCTCGAACAGCAGGTCGCCGCGGCCTGGATCCTGGTGCTTCCGGCGATCGCGATCGGCACCGTGATCGGTTTCGTCGGCGCGCGACAGGTACCCATGACCGCGATGCCGCAGATGGTCGCCATCTTCAACGGCGCCGGTGGCGGCGCCGCGGCGCTTGTCTCCACGCTCGAGTACCTGCGCGCGACGGGCGCGGGTGGCGCGTCGGTCGGCGAGGTCATCGCGATCCTGCTGGGTCTGATGATCGGCGCGGTCTCGTTCTCAGGCAGCATCATCGCGTTCGGCAAGCTGCAGGGGCTCATCGACGCGAAAGCGTTCAAGTACGCGGGCCAGCAGGTCGTCACCGGTGGCCTCTTCGCCGGCATGCTGCTGCTCGCGCTCGTGCTGGTGGCCGACGCCGCCGGCATTCTCTCCGCGCCGAAAGAGCTGGCCCTCGGCCTGGTCGGCCTGCTCGCGCTGGCGTTCGGGGTCGCGCTCGTGATGCCGATCGGCGGGGCGGACATGCCCGTCGTTATCTCGCTCCTCAACGCGTACACCGGGCTCGCGGTCGCGATGGCCGGCTTCTCGATCGGCAATCAGATGCTCATCGTGGCCGGCACGCTCGTCGGCGCGTCGGGCACGATCCTCACCCGCCTCATGTCCAAGGCCATGAACCGTTCGCTGGGCAACGTCCTTTTCGGCGCGTTCGGCGCGGCGACGGCCACCAAGGCGGGCGCGAAGACCGACGACGGCCGCAGCTTCCGCGAAGTGAGCGCCGAAGATGCCGCGATCCTGCTCGCCTACGCGCAGAGCGTGATCATCGTTCCCGGGTACGGACTCGCTGTCGCTCAGGCCCAGCACAATGTCCGCGAGCTCGCCGACCTGCTCGAGGCGAAGGGCATCGAGGTGAGATACGCGATCCATCCGGTCGCGGGCCGCATGCCGGGTCACATGAACGTGCTGCTCGCCGAGGCCAACGTCCCGTACGAGAAGCTCTTCGACATGGAGCAGATCAACGAGGACTTCCAGCGTGCGGACGTCGCCCTGGTCATCGGCGCGAACGACGTCACGAACCCCGCGGCGCGCAAAGATACCTCGAGCCCCATCTACGGGATGCCGATCCTGAACGTGGACCAGGCCCAGAACATCATCGTGATCAAACGGTCGATGAAGCCCGGATTCGCCGGCATCGACAACGAGCTCTACCTCGACCCGAAGACCGGGATGCTGTTCGGCGACGCGAAGGAAGCGGTCTCCCGCGTCGTGACCGAGCTCAAGAAGGCGGCATAGTCGGGCAGCTCCGCTGCCCTCGTCTGCTTGGCGTGTGCGCTGCGCGCGCGCTGCAGTAGTCGGGCAGCTCCGCTGCCCTCGTCTGCTTGGCGTGTGCGCTGCGCGCACGCCGCAGTAGTCGGGAAAGCCAGCGATTGGGATCGTCACGTAACCGACTCATTGGCCTAAAGAGCCTCCCGCTGGTGCTCGCGCTCGGGCCCTCGCGTGTACGGCGCACACGCGAGCGGTTCACATCAGGCCGCGCCCGTGGCATGGTCGGTCTGCGGTGCCCGGCCGGGGCCGCATTCACAGGAGGTGAAGATGAAGAACTTCGACACGTTCAAAGATCTCCAGGTCACGCTCGACAAGGACCGTCCGGGTGCGCTCGCGAAGGCCACCACGGCCATCGCGAACGCGGGCATCAACATCGAAGGGTTCTGCGAGATCGACGGAAACTTCCACACCGTCACCAACGATCCCGGGGCCACGAAGAAGGCTCTCGAGTCCGCTGGCTACAAAGTGCGGGAGACGGACGTCGTTGTCTTCCCCGCGGAGGACCGGCCCGGCTTCCTTGCCGAAGTCCTGAAGCTCCTCACCGAAGACGAGATCAACGTCAACGTGGCGTACACGCTGGCGAACACGCGAATCGCGATCGGGGCCGACCAGGTCCCGAAGCTGAAGGAAGTCCTTCAGGAGTTCTCGGCGACCGCCTCGCGGCGCCGCTAGCCCGTCTGCCCCGGCCGGGTCCCGCGTTGATCAGGGACAGGCGCAGGTCGCCTCGTGGTAGTAGCCCTGAGGGTGGATCTGCCCGCCTGTCGCTGCTAACGAGAGGTCACCGTGGAATCGGTAGATCCCTGAGCTCACGGTGAGCGGCACCTTGAAGCTATAGACGAAGGTGCCGAGTTGACTCGGCGCGACCTCGGTCTGGATGTGCGTTGAATACGCCCGGCTCGAGAGCCAGCTGCCATCGTTCCAACTCGCGAGCGGCGATTCCACATTGCACGTGGTCTTGTCCTCGAGGCACACCGCCAGATTGACCTGGCTGGCCGTCCCTTTCCGCCATGTCGAAGTTCCGGTGTTCGCGAAGAACACTTGGAACTGCCCACTTGCCCCCGGGCCCGTCGTGATGAACGCCGACTCGCCGGCATAAGCCGAGTCGTATCCCGCTACGGCCGCTACGGCTCGCGTTGGCCCAGCGCTTAGAAGTGCCGCGACGACGCCTGCCGCCACGAGCACATATCTCATTGCGCGCCAGCACCTAGACGCGCCAGCGCCTCGGCCGTCGTCGGCGCCCACGTCACGTTCTGGCACCGCGGGCAGTACCAGCTCTTCCGGAATTCGCTCGGGTGATAGCCCCATGCGATCGCCGTGCCGCAGACGTGGCAAGGCAGACCGGTGCGCTCGTCGACCCACATGCTTTCGGCCGCATTCAGCGCGAAACGCGTGCGGCGCTCGCCGCCGTCGCGGTTGAGGCGCATCAGCCTCCGCGCCTGCGCGAGGAGACGCGCCAGCGTCGCGTCGTCGAGATCCGCGACCTTCGCCCACGGGGACACGCGCTCGAGGAACAACGCCTCGCATTTGAAGACGTTGCCGATCCCCGAGATCGTCCGCTGATCGAGGAGCGCGGTCGCGATGTCGCGCTCGGGCGGGCTCGCGCGCAGCCGGCGGAGCGCCTCGTCCGCGTCGAACTCGTCGCGGATGATGTCGGGCCCGAGCTCCGGCAGGACGGCGTGGAACGCGATCTCGCGTGTCGTCATCAGCTCGACGACAGGCGGCCGGAAGCACGGCGCGACGAACTCCGCGGTGCGGATGACCACGCGCGCGTCGGACGGGGACGACCACCAGCGTTCGCCCGGCCGGTACACGTGCCACGCGCCGGTCATCTTCATGTGCGTGTGCAGCACGACGTCCTCGTCGCCGCGCGCGAACGTGACGAGGAGATGTTTCCCGTTCGACTCGACCGAGCGGACGACGCTGCCGACGACCTCGAAGCGCGCGGCGTCCGAGCTCATCCGCGGCGCGACGACCTCGAATCCCGTCACGACCTTACCCGCGAGCGCGCGCCGCAGCACGTTCGCGACGCGGTGGATCGTGTCGCCTTCAGGCATTCCGCTTCATGTAGCCACGCGGCGTGCGCGCGAAGCCCGCGGCGCGCAGCGGCTCAGCCAGCGGGGACTCGTCGACCGGGAGGCCGTCGACCTCGTCCAGGAAGAACGGCGCGCGTCGGTCGGGACTCGCTTCCGCGGCGAGCGCGGTGGCGATGAGGCCGCGTGCGGTCGCCACCTCGTGCTCGTCGCCGTCGCCGAAGGTGAGGAGCGCGCGCTCGTCGCGCGCGAGCCACGCCGCGAGCGTGCCGTCGATGAGCACGACGAGCGCGCCCGAGGAGCGCATCGGTCGCCGGCCCTCCGCGCGTTCGGGCCACGGCAGCGCCGCCCCGTAGAGGTTCGCCGGATCGGTCGCCGCGAGCGTCACGACCGTCGGCTGCTCGCTCGCTTCGCGCACGACGCGCAGACGATCGACCGCGCCGGGGAGCGCGAACTGCGTCGCGCCACGTCCGGCAACGAAGTACCCGCGACGGACCCGACCCGCGTCCTCCATCGCTTTGAGCACCCCGTACACGGCGGCGAATCCGCCCGCAAGGCCTTCCGCCTGCACCGCCTCGCGCGTCACGATGCCGTGCCGCTCGAGCAGCTGGTGCACTCGCGCGGTGACACGCTCGGTCGGCGTCAGGTTGGGAACGCGCAGCGAGTCGACGAGAGACCAGCGGCCCCCACTCTCCTTTGAGTAGATCGCCGTTCGCTCGGCCGACACCAACATCGACGCGCGCGTCGGATACGTCGAGCGGCGCGCGGCGTTCGCCCTGTGACGGGCGCGCGACGCGGGCGCGCGGATGAACCCGCGCAGCGGCTGAAGCGTGTCGTTCGTTACCTCGCCCGACCACACCAGATCCCAGAGCGCCTCGAGGACCTCCGGCGTGAACCCGCCTCCCAGACCGGCGAGGAGCTGTGGGAAGAACACCGCGCCGCGGGCCGCCAGCAGGTCGCGGATCTTCTGATGTGTCGTTCCGGTCGGCCGCTCGTCGCGCGTCTCGGGCAACAGTGAAAGGTGCTCGGTGAGGAAGAGCCCGACCTTGCCGTCGTGCGGGCCGCTCGCACCGCCGCCGACCCAGACCGCGGCGCCGGATGCGAGGAGCGCGTCGAGGTCGCCCTCGTCATAGCCGCTCACGCGTGCCGGCAGGATGCGCGACTCGAGATCGGACGCGGGGACGAACGCGCCCTGCAGCTGAGCGATCGCGTCGAGGAGCGCGCCCTCGCCGGCGCGCGGCGCGTCCAGCCCGTGCCAAGCGGTCGCGAAGCGCGCGAGCGCGGCCTGCTCGACCGGTTCCACCTCGCGTCGCAGACGCGCGAGAGATCGTTGGCGAAGCGTGCGCAGCACCCCGGCATCGACCCATTCGAGTCCGCTTCCGCCGGGACGGAACTCGCCCTCGACGACCGTTCCCGCGTCGGCGAGGTCGCGCAGCGCATCGAGCACGAGGCGCGTCGACAGGCCGAGGCGACGCGCCAGGTCGGCGACGCCGAACGGTCCGTGGGTCCGCGCCCAGCGGCGCACGAGCGACGCGAGTGGCCGTTCGCTGCTCGCGAGGAACGCGTCCGGCAGACCCGGCGGCACGACCGCGCCGAGCGCGTCGCGGTACCTCGCCGCGTCCTCCGCGGCGATGTGTCGCGTCTCGCCGGCGATGACGAGCGAGATCGTCCGTCGTTCGCGTTCGAGCACCGCGAGCCAATCGTCGACCGCGGTCGGGTCGGTCACGCGAGCGGCGAGCTCGTCGCGCGTGAGGTCGCCGAGACGCAAGAGCAGATCGTGGACGCCGTCGGCATGGCGCGCCGCGCGGTCGGGCGCGAGATGTTGCAGGTCGAGCTCGAGCTCGGCGAGCGCATCCGCATCGAGCAGCTCGCGCAGCTCGGCCTCGCCGAGGATCGTGCGCAGCTGCGCCGGATCGACGGTCAGCGCCTGCGCCCGTCGCTCCGCGAGCGGCGCGTCGCCCTCGTAGATGAAGTTGCCAACGTACGTGAACAGGAGTGAGGCCGCGAACGGCGACGGCGTCCGCGAGTCGACGGTGACGACGCGGACGTCGCGGCTGCGGATGCCGCGCAGGACCTCGATGAGCGCGGGCATGTCGAAGACGTCCTGCAGGCACTCGCGATACGCCTCGAGGATGATCGGGAACGAGCCGAACCGTGACGCGACCTGCATGAGCTCGGACGCACGCCGACGCGTGTGCCACAGCGGCGAGCGGCTGCCCGGAAAACGTCGCGGCAGCAGCAGCGCGCGACCCGCAGCCTCGCGGAAGCGCGCGGCGAAGAGCGGCGTCTCCGACAGACGCGCGACGACGAGGTCCTGCGCGCGGTCCGGGTCCGGGAGCATGACCTCAGCGGGCGGCGGCGCGGCAGCCTCGGGGAAGCGCGCGACGATCCCGTCGTCCGTCCACAGCACGTCGATCTCGATGTCGCTTCGCTCGCGGACCATGGCGCCGATCGCCATCGCCCACGGCGCGTGCACCTTGCCGCCGAACGGCGTGAGCACGCAGACGCGCCAATCGCCGACCTCGTCGACATAGCGCTCGACGATGATCGTCCGGTCGTCGGGCACCGCGCCCGCTGCCGCGTACTGATCGGCGAGGTATT
>VBFY01000064.1 GCA_005889405.1 Chloroflexota bacterium
GCCACCGCGCCACCGTTCACGTTGAACTTCTCTTCCGGGATGGCGAGCTCACGGCGCACGCCTTCGATGCCGCTGAACGCCTCGTTCACCTCGAAGAGATCGACCGAGCCGATCGTCCAGCCCGCGCGATCGAGGACCCGCGTGATCGCGCCGCTGGGCGCGAGGAGGAAGAGGTCGGGCTCGCGCGCGTACTGGCCCTGCGCGATCACGCGCGCCAGCGGAGCGGCGCGCAGCTCGCGCGCGCGCTCAGTCGACGCGACGACCAGCGCCGCGGCGCCGTCATTCAGCTTCGATGCGTTCCCGGCGGTCACCGTGCCGCCGGGCTTGAAGGCGGGCGCGAGCTTCGACAGCGCATCGAGGCTCGTTTCGCGCGGCGTCTCGTCCGTCGCGACCGTCCTGACCGCGCCCTTCCGCCCGGGAACATCGACGCTGACGATCTCCGCGTCGAACGCGCCGCTGCGCTGCGCCGCGAGCGCCTTCTCGTAGCTGCGAACGGCGAACCGGTCCTGATCCTCGCGTGTGAGGGAGCAGCACTCCGCGGCCTTTTCGCCGCCGAGACCCATGTGCCCACCGCCGTATGCGTCGACGAGGCCGTCGACGAGATTCGCGTCTTCGATGCGATGCTCTCCGAGCGACAGACCCGTCCGCAGGCCGCGCGCGAGATAGGGCGCGTTCGACATCGACTCCATCCCGCCGGCGACGATGCAGCGCGCTTCGCCGGCGAGGATCTGCGATGACGCGAGCATCACGCTCTTGAGACCCGAGCCGCATACCTTGTTGACCGTCGTGCACGGCACGCTTTGCGGCAGGCCCGCGCCGAGGGCGGCCTGGCGCGCCGGCGCCTGACCGACACCGGCCTGCACCACATTCCCCATGTAGACCTCGTCGATCTTGTCGAGAGGGACGCCGGATCGCTCGAGGGCGGCACGGATGGCGATCGCGCCGAGCTTCGGCGCCGCGAGCGGCGCCAGACCGCCGAGAAACGCGCCGATCGGCGTGCGCGCCGCCCCAACGATCACGACCTCACTCATCGTCGTTCTCCAGCAGTCGCTGCGTCACGTGCTCGCGGTACGCGCGGATCTCGTCGCGCAGTGCGCCGAGCTCGCTCATGCGGTCGCTGAGAGTGGCGAGGTGCGCGTCGAGCAGCTCGATGAGACGCGGCAGGACGTTCCGATTCGAACGATGCCGCTGGTACATGCGCTCGAGCTCCAGCATCTCTTGCAGCGTGAGGCCAAGCATCTTGAGCTTGCCGATGTACTTGAGCCGGCGGACGTCGTCGTCGGTGTAGACGCGCACTCCGCCGTCGAGTCGCTTGACCGATTCGAGGAGACCGAGCTCCTCGTAGTAGCGGATCGTCCGCTCGGTCAGACCGACCTTCGCGGCGAGCTCCCCGATCCGATATTGGCCAACAGTTATCGCCATGCACGCCTCCTGTGAGGGTCACCTTGCCAGTTCACGTCAACTGGCGACCAGCAGCATATCGCGCTTCAACGGGCCTGGCCTGGGCGCTTACTGGGCGTCCAGTCGCACCTGCAGCTGTTTGAGGTCGTTCACCCGAGCCGTCCAGCGCGCGAAGAGAGCGTCGAACGCACTCTGGCTGGATGCGCTGGTGAGGCCCGAGAGCTGTGTCGCGATGTCGGCCGCCTCCCGGAAGTTGCGCACCAGGCCATCGCGGTACCACGTGTAGCTGGCGGGCGCCTGCGAGGCCGCGAGCGTGTCCGCGGCTTGTCCGTAAAGCGACGCCACCTTACGCATGTCAGTCGCGTCCTGAGCCGTCCACGGGCCCGCCCGATTCGCGACCTCCACGAAAAGCGTCGCGCCCTGCGTGTGGTTCTTCGCGGCGGTGTTCACCGCGGCATCGAACTGACTCGACTGCACCTGGTCGATCGCGACCCACCCGCCGGAGACAACACCGACCGCCACGATCCCGGCGAGCGCGAGCACCTGCCCGCTCGTTCGGTGTTCAGCCGGGACGCGCACATAGCTGCGCAGAGCGCCGACGAGCCGGACGAGTCCAAAGAGCACCGCGCCCCACGCGATGAAGTAGTTGCCGGGCAGCAACACGTACGTTCCGGCGGTGACGAGGCAGCCGACGAGGAACAGGAGCGCGCCGTTGCGCGCATCCCGGAACGCTTGCGCCGCCGAGTCAGCGGGAGTGACGGGAATCGCCGTCGTCCCCGCGAGCGTGGGCAGCGCGCCATCGGCGCCGACCGCCGGCGCGCTCGGCAATGACGCGAGGAACGGCTCGCCGGCTCCCTTCAGCCAGATGTGCGTGTCCGTGATCTTCGCGGCACGCACGAGGCGGCCGCCGACGGCCGCGTAGACGAGTCCGCTGACGCCCCCGATGAGGCCGGCGGTCGCGAGCAGTGGAAGGGTGATGTCGGTCGCGCGAACCTGCGTGAAGACGATCATCGATGCGAGGATCACGGCGAGCGAGCCGAGCGCCACGGTGACCGCGCGGGAGCGACGGTGCCGCTCGCACAGTCCGATCTCGATCTGCGCTCGCTTCGCGGACAGATACGCCCACGCGCCGAACATGAGCTCCCGGCTGGTGGGGACGTACGACAGCTTCACCATCCGCCGGTACGCGTTCGCCGCCTCGTTGCACTTGATGCAGCGATCGGGGAGGATGGCGTTCCGGTCCAGGACGACGCGCTTTCCATCACGCCAATACCCCGCGAATTGGCCTGCGAACACGCGATGATGCTAGGCGCCCCGCATCACCCCGCGAGGCGACGAAGCGCGAAGGCGAGGGCGTCGGAGGCGAGGGCCGCGTCGACGGTCGCAGCCGACTCCCGCGGTGTGTGACTGCCGCCGGTCGAGCGAATGAAGAGCATCCCCGTCGGGACGCCCGCGAGCGCCGGGTTCTGCGCATCATGCCCCGCGCCACTCAACAGGACCGGCGCCTCGACGCCGACGCTCGCGGCCGCCCTCGCGAACAGGTCGCGCATGGTGAGGTCCAGGGGCGTCGGCGGTACCGCATTGAAGAGATCGATCGAGGTCTCGAGTCCACGCGCTTCGGAGACGCGCTTTACGGCGTCACCAAAGTCCGCCATGACGGCGTCGATCCGCGGCTGTTCCGGAGCGCGCACGTCGATCGTGAATATGCACTCGCCGGGCACCACGTTCTTCGCGCCTGGGCGCACGCTGATCTCCCCCACCGTGCCGACCGTGCTCTCGCGCGAGCGCGCTGCGGTCTCGAGCGCGAGCGCCATCTCCGCCGCACCGAGGAGCGCATCGGCGCGCGCGGTCATGACGGTCGCGCCCGCGTGGTCGGCCCGGCCCTTCACGGTGACCCGGCCGTGCACGATGCCGACGATGTCGCTCACGACGCCGAGGGGACGGTTCGCCTCGGCGAGCCGTGGACCTTGTTCGATGTGGAGCTCGAGATACGCGGCGATCTCCCGCGGGTCGCGTCGCGCAAGAGCGGGGTCGCCCTGCTCGCCAAGTGCGCGCAGCGCATCGGCGATCGAGACAGCGTTGCGATCCGCACGCTCGGCGACACGAGCTGGAAGCCGGTCGAACGCGGCCGCGGACCCGAACAGGCCGATGCCGAAGCGCGCTCCCTCCTCGTCGGCCCAGGCGACGACCTCGACCGGTCTCTGGAAGCGCGTGCCGACGTCGAGGAGCGATTCGATCGCCTCGACAGCGCAGATGACGCCGAGCGCCCCGTCGAATCGACCGCCCTCGGGTACCGAGTCGACGTGCGAACCGACGAGGACGATCGGATCCTTCTCACGCTCCCCGGGGAAGCGCGCGAACATATTCCCCGCCGCGTCGCGACGCACCTCCGCGCCGCGCACGGCGCACCACGCGCCGACCAGGTCGCGCGCGGCCTGCTCCTCCGCGGTGAGCCCGAGGCGCGTGACCGCGCCGTCCTTGGCGCCGATCGCCGACAGCTCGTCGATGTGTTTCTGTAGCCGGAAGAAGTCGCTCATGTGATGAGGTGCGCCTCGAGCTCGTCCGGTGCAAACGGCAGGCCCGCGAACACCTCGGCCTCGAGCGCCTTCGCTGCGGGTACCGCGCGCTCGATCTCCGCCGCGAAACCGGGGTGCCGCTCAGCGGTGCCACGCGCGCGCACCTCGACCGATTCGACTCGTAGGCCGCCGCGACGGTCGGCGACGTACACGATCTTGTCCGCGAGGGTGGTCGGCGCGGTCGCGGGATCGAGCACCGTGTAGATCGCATGCCGCCGCGCTGGCTCGACCGCGCCGGTGAGGCCCTCTGCCGCGAGGATCAGCGCGGACAGCTCGTTGTGCTCTCTTGCGTCACCCGCAACGAGCGGGCTTTTTCCGATGTCGTGGAGATAGCCTGCAAGCGCGATGTCGCGCGCCTCGGGACCGACGTCCGCGCGCACAGCGACGATCGTCTCAGCGATGCGCCCGACGAGCAGACAATGCGCGCGCAGCCAGTCCGGATATACGTACCGGTCAAAAAAGACTTCCGCCTGCGTCGATATCTGCGTCAACTGGGCGTGCGCATCATCGCGCAGGCTTCAGTGCACTGCCGACCAGCCCGCTGCGAGCGGTCCGAGCCGAGCGATCGCGATCAAGGGCGGGAAGGGTGCGGCGAATCCCACCCAGCACACCACCCCGACGGACAAGAACGCAAGGTTAGGTGTCCGTCTGTGGATATCCTCGTCAATTCGCTATTGACACGAGCTACGTGCCTGACTAGGTTCCGGCCCGGGGAGAGAGATGAACGAACCAGCCGGCGGCGAGCGCATCGTCGCGCACCTTGCCTTCGCGCGAGCGGTCGCGGCGCGATCACTCGATCCACGCTGCCGCGGGGCGGATCGCGAGGACCTGATCGCCTGGGGCGTCGTCGGCCTGGTACAGGCCGCGCAGCGCTACCGCGGCGACCTCGGCGCCTCGTTCGGCGCGTACGCGGCCCGCCGGGTCCGCGGGCAGGTGCTCGACGCGCTGCGCGAGCGCGACCCGCTGACTCGCTCGGCCCGGCGCGCGTACCGCGAGGCGCAGCGCATCACGGAAGACCTCCCGCCGCCTTACGTCGAGATCTCGCTCGACCGACTGGCGGAGCTCGGCGATGGCGGGATCACGGCGCCCGATGCGATCGTCGCGGAAGGGGCGCACCGCGACCCACGCTGGGACGGCGTCGCACGCGAGCTGCGCGAGCTCACGAAGCTGGAGCGCCGCGTGCTCGTGCTCTCGTACGGACGCGGCCTGACCCTGCGGGAGATCGGTCTGCAGGTCGGCCTATCCGAATCTGGCGTCTGTCGAGTCCGCGCTCGTGCGTTGCGCCGTCTCCGATCCGCGCTCGGTGAGGAGCGAGAGGCCGCATAGCGCGACGACTAGAGTCGCGGTCATGTCACGCCTACGACAGGCCCGCTTCGCGCGACTGGTCGCGCGTGCGCTCGACGACCTGCCCGCGGAGTTCCGCGAGCGGATGCGCAACATCGAGATCGTGGTCGAGGACGAGCCGTCGCCAGACCAGCGACGCGACGGCGGCGAGCTCCTCGGTCTCTACGAGGGCGTCCCGCTGACCGACCGCGGCTCCATGGAGCCGTACCTACCTGATCGCATCAGCATCTTCCGCGGCCCGATCGAGCGGATCAGCGCCTCGCCCCGGCGGCAAGCGGACATCGTCCGCGACACCGTGGTGCACGAGATCGCGCACCACTTCGGCATCAGCGACGATCGCCTCGGGGAGCTGGGCCTTGGCGACGAAGACTGACCAGGGCGAGGCCCAGCGCGAGTTCCTGCGCGAGCGGTTCGGGCGAGCGGTGGAGATCGCGGTGATGCGTCCCGGCGAGTGGTCGGTGGCGTATTCGGTGCGGACAGCGGATGGGGATCTGGTCGCGCGCTTCGGCGCCTACGACGAGGACTTCGAGAAGGACGCGTTCGCTGCGCGGTACTCGTCACAAACGCTGCCGGTTCCCCCGATATTGGAGTGGGGCCCGGCGCTCGGCGGCTTTTACGCGATCGCTCCGCGCATGAACGGAGAGCACATCGACGGTCTCGACGAGGCGCGCATGCGGCGCGTCCTCCCTTCAGTGTTCGCCGCGCTTGATGCGATGCGTGCGGTCGACCTGTCAGCCGCATCGGGCTTCGGCGGATGGCGCGCGGATGGCCGCACAAGCCACAGGAGCTGGCGCGAGTGGCTCCTCGGGTTCGTCAACGAGCCGGCGACGCGAGGCGCGCCCGGGTGGCGGGAGCTGCTTCGAGACCTTCCGAGCACCGCTCGTTCATTCGAAGAGAGCTACGAACGACTGGTGCAGCTTGCCGACCCTTGTCCGGAGGTGCGGAACCTCTTTCACGACGACCTCATCAACCGCAACGTGCTCGTCGACGATGACCGCGTGACTGCGGTCTTGGACTGGGGCAGCTCGAAGTACGGGGACTTCCTCTACGACATAGCGAATCTGGTCTTCTACAAGCCTTGGTTCCCACAGTGGCGCAACATCGACTTCGCGTCCGAGGCGCTCGCGCATTACGACAGCATCGGACTGGTGGTGCCCCAGGTCGCGGAGCGGCTCAAGTGCTACACGCTGCGGATCGCCCTCGACGGTGTCGCATACAGCGCGTTTCGGAAGCGCTGGGAGGAGGTCGAGCTGCGCGCGCGTCGCGCGCTGGAGATCGCCAGGGGCTAGCAGCCGAACGGCGGCCGGTCCAAGGCACGACTCGCCTTCGCGATGGACTTCGTAGAGCGTCCAGCCTTGACCGTCTCGCCTGCCGCGTCGCCCCACTACGTCAGCTTCTTCACCCAGACCTCGAAGACCAGGCGCTGCTCGTTCCCGGCTTCATCGGTCGCGACCACGTGCATCCGGGCGAGACCGGCGTTCCGCTCGCCGTTGATGAGACCGGGCTCGCAGCACGTTCGCCACCAGTCGACGGATCGGATCGCGTAGGTACGGCCGACACGCGACGCGGTCAGTTCGTGTGTGAGATCGGTGCGTCGCGCGCGAAGCTCGTCACTGATGAGGACGGTGCCGGGATACGGCACCCAGGAGTCGAGCGCGGCGCTCTCGTGGCCCGAACTCGTCGCTGAGAGATAGGTCGCGACGCGGCGCTCGGGCGTATCGAGTGCGGGACGGACGACGAAGGCCCAGGCGGCAAGAGACGCGATCACCACGCCGACGACCGCCATGACGATGGATCTACGAGTCACAGCAGCGCGCGGAACTTCTTCATCGCGGCCTCGACGCCCTCGGGCGCTTCGAACACCGCCGACCCGGCGACGACGACGCTCGCGCCGGCCTCGACAACCCGACGGACGTTGTCGAGCTTCACGCCACCGTCGACCTCGAGCTCGACGGCGAGATGGCGAGCGTCGATCTCCTTCCGTAGGCGCTGAAGCTTGCCGAACGCGCTCTCGATGAACTTCTGGCCACCGAATCCGGGATTGACGCTCATCACGAGCGCGAGGTCGACCTCAGCGAGGTACGGGAGGATCGCGTCGACCGGCGTGTCGGGACTCAGCGTGATCCCGGCCCTGGCGCCACGGGCGCGGATGCGGGAGAACGTCGCGGACACCGCGCGGGCGGCCTCAACGTGCACGACCACGTACGCGGCTCCGGCGTCGACGTAGCGGTCGACCCAGTCGTCGGGCCGCTCGATCATCAGGTGGACATCCAGCGGCAGGCGCGTGGCGCGGTGCAGGTCGGCCACCATCTTCGGCCCGAATGTGAGATTCGGCACGAAGTGACCGTCCATCACATCGACGTGGACCCAGTCCGCCCCGCCTCGTTCGAGCGCGGCCGCGGCCTCCGCCAGGCGGGCGAAGTCGGCGTTGAGGATCGACGGAGCCAACTTTGGTTCAGAAATGCTCGCTTCTCTCCTTGTTACAAGCGCGGTGGGCTGGCATCATTCGATGAGTCCCACCTCCGCCCGTCAGGTTAGAGGGAGAGAACATGTACCGCCCCCAGAACCTCCGAATCCCAGGACCGACCGTGGTGCCGCAGGCCGTGCTCGCCGCGTCGGCCCGACCGATGATCAATCACCGCGGCCCCGAGTTCGCCGCGCTGCTGGCTGCGCTCACGCGAGCGCTTCAGGACTTCCTGCGGACCCAGGGTGACGTGCTCACGCTCACCGCGTCCGGGTCGGGCGCGATGGAAGCCGCCATCGCGAACACGCTGTCGCGCGGCGACAAGGTCCTTGTGTTCATCAACGGCGCGTTCGGCGAGCGCTTCTACGCGATCTGCAAGGCCTATGGCGTCGAAGCTCGCCGCATCGACGTGACGCTCGGTCGCGCGGTCGAGCCTGACCTGGTGCGCGATGAGCTCGCGAAGGAAAAAGGTAGGGACGGCGCGAAGGCGGTCCTGATCCAGCACAACGAGACGTCGACCGGCGTTCTCAACCCGCTCAAGGAGATCAGCGAGGTCGTCCGCGACTCGGGCAAGCTCTTCATCGTCGACAGCGTCTCCGGCGCCGGTGCGGCCGAGCTCGAGATCGATGAGTGGGGCATCGACGTCTGCATGACCGCGTCGCAGAAGGCGTGGGGCGCGCCACCCGGCGTGTCGATCGTCACGATGAGCGAGCGCGCGTGGAAATTCTACGAGAAGTCCGACCTGCCAAAGTCGTACTTCGACCTCGCGGCGGCGAAGGCCGCGCTCGAGAAGGGCTCGACGCCGGCGACGCCGGCGGTGAGCGTCTACATCGCGCTGCAGGAGGCGCTCCGCCTCATGGCCGAGGAAGGGCTCGAGGCGATCCTCCGCCGTCATCTGAATCTCGCCCGCGCCACCCGTCGCGGATTGCAGGCGCTCAATCTGCCGCTGTTCGCCGACGAAGCGCATGCGTCGCCTGCCGTCACCGCGTTCCGTCCCCCGACGCGCGTCGATGCGCGCAACCTCATTCGTGTGCTGCGTGACGACTACGACACGATCGTCGCGGGCGGGCAGGGCAAGCTGGACGGGCAGCTCGTCCGCGTCGGTCACCTCGGCTTCGTGACGCTGCAGGACATCCTGAACTTCTTCAGCGCCCTGGAGCTCGCGCTGCGCGACTTCAATCAGCCGATCGAGCCCGGTCAGGCGATCGCCGCGGCGCTCCGCGCGTATGCGGAGAGCGCGCCGCAGCCGACACGTTCCGGCGCCCGCGGCGGCGCTCGTCCGGACACCGTTGGGAGCCGTCGCTAGCGAGACTCGGGCGCCTGACGTCCCGCGGCGCAGCCTGCCCATCGTTCACGTGGCCGATCCTCTCGCGGAGGACGGCCTCGTGCTCCTTCGTGAGCGCTGCGAGGTCCGCACGACGACCGGCCTCTCCGAGGCAGACCTCGCGTCGCGTCTCGCCGACGTCGACGCGCTGATCGTCCGCAGCGAGACGAAGGTCACCGCGAAGATCCTCGACGCGGCTCCGCGCCTCGCCGTGGTGGGCCGCGCCGGCGTCGGCGTCGACAACATCGACGTTCCCGCGGCGACCGCGCGCGGCGTATACGTCGTGAACGCGCCGCTCGGGAACATCGTCGCGGCGGCCGAGCACGCGCTCGCGCTCGCGCTCACCCTGCTCCGGCGCATCACCGACGCGGACCGCAGCGTCCGCGCCGGCGAGTGGACGCGCTCGAAGTTCATCGGCCGCGAGCTGCGCGGCAAGACACTGGGCCTGGTCGGCATCGGCCGCGTCGGCTCGGAGGTCGCGCGCCGCGCGGCCGGCTTCGAGATGCGCATCATCGCTCATGACCCTTTCGCCACCGAGGCGAGCGCGCGCGCCGCGGGCGCGCAGCTGGTGGAGCTCGACGAGCTGCTGCGTAGCGCGGACCTCATCTCGCTGCACACGCCGCTCACCGAGAAGACGCGCAACCTCATCGATGCCGAGGCGCTCGCGAAGATGAAACGGACCGCCGTCATCGTGAACTGCGCGCGCGGCGAAGTTGTTGACCTGGCCGCGCTCGCGGCCGCGCTCGAGGCCGGGACGATCGCCGGCGCGGCGCTCGATGTCTACCCGAGCGAGCCGCTGCCGGCCAACTCCCCCATCCGCACCGCGCCGCGCACCGTGCTCACGCCGCACATCGCGGGCTCGACCGCTGAGGCCCAGGTAAACGTAGCGGTCGACGTCGTGCGCCAGATCCTCGACGTGCTCGACGGCCACCCTGCGCGCTTCGCGGTGAACGCGCCGCGGCCGCCCGCCGATGAGGCCGGCGGCAGCGCGTGGCTTCGCCTCGGCGAGCGCGTCGGTGCGCTCGTCGCGCAGCTGCTCGACGAGCGGCCCGCGAAGCTCCAGCTCGCGTATTCCGGCAAGCTGCTCGAGCTCGATGCCGAGCCGCTGCGCGCCGCGGTGGTGAGGGGGCTGCTCGAGACGTTCAGCGCCGAGCGCGTGAACCTCGTGAACGCGCTCGCGATCGCGCGGTCACGCGGACTCGTGATCGAGGAGCGACGCGAGACCGAGGCCGCGCGGTACGCCGCGCTCCTTACCGTGCGCGTCGGCAACACCGAGGTCGCGGGGACGCTCGTGCAAGGCGAGCCGCGCATCGTCCTCATCGACGGGTTCTGGGTCGACGTCCCGGTCGAGGGCCACCTGCTGCTCACGAAGCATCAGGACAAGCCCGGCCTCGTCGGGCGCGTCGGGACGCTGCTCGGCGAGCACGACGTGAATATCTCGTCGATGCAGGTCGGCCGGCTTCACCCGCGTGGCGAGGCGCTGATGATCCTCACCCTCGACGATCCGGTGCCCGATGAGGTGCGCGCACGCATCGGCGCGTTCGCCGACGTCGATCGCGTGCGGACCGCCCGCCTGGGAGTCTCGGGCTAGCATCGCCAGCGGCTTGGACCAACGAGTCGAGCTCTCGATCGTGATGCCGTGCCTCAACGAGGCGGCCACGGTGGGCGACTGCGTGAAGCAGGCGCGCGAGGCGCTCGCGAAGTACGCCATCAACGGCGAGGTCATCGTCGCCGACAACGGCAGCACCGACGGATCGCGCGAGCTCGCCGCCGCGGCCGGTGCGCGCGTAGTGCCGGTGCCGATGCGGGGCTATGGGAGCGCGCTGCTCACCGGCATCGCGTCGGCGCGCGGCGAGTTCGTTGTCATGGGCGACGCCGACGGCTCGTACAACTTCATGGCGATCGACGTGTTCCTGGCGAGGCTGCGCGAGGGGTACGACCTCGTGATGGGCAATCGCTTCAAGGGCGGCGTCGCGGAAGGCGCGATGCCATTCCTGCACCGCTATCTCGGGAACCCGGTGCTGTCCTTCCTCGGTCGCCTCTTCTTCAGCAGCGAGGTCGGCGATTTCCACTCTGGGCTCCGCGGCTTCCGCCGTTCTCCGATCCTCGCGCTCGATCTGCGCACGACCGGCATGGAGTTCGCGTCGGAGATGGTCGTAAAGGCGTCGGTCGAGGGCCTCCGCATCGCCGAGGTGCCGGTCACGCTCTCGCCGGACAAGCGCAATCGGCCGCCGCACCTGCGCACCTGGCGCGATGGCTGGCGCCATCTGCGGTTCCTGCTGCTCTACAGCCCGCGCTGGCTGTTCCTCTTTCCGGGGGCACTGCTCATGGTCGTCGGCGCGCTCGTCCTCCTCTGGCTGCTGCCGGGTGAGCGCGCGATCGGCTCGCTCCGACTCGACATCCATACGCTGGTGTACGCGGCCGCGGCGGTCGTGCTCGGCTACCAGGCGGTGATCTTCGCCCTCTTCACCAAGACGTTCGCGATCAGCGAAGGTCTGCTCCCCGAGGACCCGCGGCTCACGCGCCTCTATCGCTATGTGACGCTCGAGACTGGCATCGTGGCCGGGATCGTCCTCGTTATCGCGGGCCTCGTGCTCGCGGCGACGGCGATCGGGATCTGGCAGACGCAGGGCTTCGGGCCGATCGTTGACGTTCCGCGGAGCCTCCGTGTCGTGATCCTGTCGTCGCTCGCGATCACGCTCGGCGTGCAGACGTTCTTCGCGAGCTTCTTCCTCTCGGTCCTGGGTCTAAGCCGCCGCTAGCGCGCGAGCGCGCGCATCCGCGGGAGCAGCGCCGCGGCCCGCTCGACACCCGATCGCAGGTCGCGGCCGGCGAACGGAAAGAGGAGCAGCTCGGTGAAGCCGGCGCGCAGCGCGGCCTCGCCGATCCGCAGCGCGTCGTCGTCCTTCTCGACACGGATCTGATGCGAACGGCGGATCGTGGCCGGATCACGGCCGACCTTCGCGCAGTGCTCGTCGAGGATCTTCACGAGCGCGTGGGTCTGGTCGGGCGTCGGCGCGTTCGAGTTCCACACGTCGGCGTGCGTCGCGACGACGCGCAGTGTGCGCTTCGGTCCCGAGCCGCCGATCCAGATCGGCGGGTACGGCTTCTGGACCGGCTTCGGCTCGGCGATCGCCGCGTCGAGCTGATAGAAGCGGCCCTTGAACGTCGCGCGTTCCTCGGTCCACAGCGCCTTCAGCACGCGACAGGCTTCGTCGAGCATCCGGATGCGGTCCGCGACGCTCGGGAATGGCATGCCGTACATCGTGAACTCCGGTTCGTTCCACGCCGCCCCGATGCCCATCTCGAGCCGTCCGCCCGAGAGGTGGTCGACGGTCACCGCGATCTTCGCGAGCAGGCCGGGGTGTCGGTACAGGTTGCCCGTCACGTTGAGACCGATGCGCGCGCGTTTGGTGTTCTCGGCGACCGCGCCGAGGACGGTCCAGCCGTCGAAGATGAGCTTCGTCGGATCGTTCCCCAGCGCGATGAGATGGTCGAACGGCCAGATGTGATCGAAGCCCGCCTCGTCGGCGATGCGCCAGGCCTCGCGCTGCGCCTCGATGGGATGGACCTGCTGCGAAAGCTTCAGGCCGATGCGGAGTGGATGCGGCACGAACGCGGAGCCTAGCGTGGCTACGATTCGAGGGTGCGCGAGGAGGCCGAGCGCTGGCTGCGTTCGTTACCGAACGAGCTCGCCCCGCATCGTGAGGTGATGCGCGCGCTGATGCGCGAGGCGGAGCGAGATCCGGCCATCCGCGTTCTCGTCGTCGGCTGCAGCCTCGGGCGTGGCGCGGCCGACGAGCTGTCCGACGTCGACGCGATGTACGCGGTCGCCGACACCGCCTGGCGCGATGCGGTGCGCGAGAGCGCTGGCGTCGTGCGTCGTGTGGGGGATGTCATCGACATGCATCAGCAGATCATCGAACCCGCGAACCGCGAGCTCGTTCCCTATCAGCACACCTTCGCGCAGTACGCGAGCGGTGTTCAGCTGGACCTCGTCGTCGCCGTCGCGCGCGACCGCCAGGCACCGCGGCCGGACTGGATGGTCCTGTACGACCCGGACGGGCGGATCGTGGGCGAACCGCAGGCGACCGCGGCGACGGAGGAGCTGGTGCGTCGATGGATGCACGTCGCACTGGTCCATCTCAGCGCCTGCGCGAAATACCTGACACGCGGCTCGCTCTGGGAAGCCAATGCGCAGCTCGATGCCGCGCGCGCCGAGCTCTGGCGCCTCTGGGCCGTCGCCGAGCGCATCGCGGATCCGCAGTACGGGCTCACGGCCGTGCTCGATGCGCCCGACGCTCCGATGCCGGGGAACATCGAGGCGACGGTCGCGGGGCTCGACCGACGCGCGCTCCGATCAGCGGCGATGAGCTGTGCCGAGATTCTCGTCTGGACCTGGCCGCGGGCGATCAGCACCGTGGCCACCGCCGACCTCGCAATGCCGCCGCTCGCCGAGTGGGTGCTGAAGCAGCTCCGCGACGTTGCGACCTAGTACAGTCGAGGTCCCATGGAAGCAGCACGTTTCGAACGCAACGTCCGTACCGAATCGAGCGAGATCTTCACGATCTACGGCGGAGCGCGCCGCGTCGGTCGGGTGGACATCCACTACGGGCGCTTCGAGGTGCATGGCACGCTGCTCCTCGAGGTCGATCTCACTGACGACGAGCTGCAGCAGCTCATCGATCAGCTCGACGAGGAGCTGGTGCAGACGCACGATCCGGAGCGCGAGGACTTCCTGGTGACCGTGTTCAAGTCGGAGGAGTTGGGCTTTTACTCAGACGAGTTCGAGTCAGACGACGACGAGGACGAGGAGCCCTAGAGCCGCAGCACCCGTCGTCGAGCTATGCGGCCGCACCGCCGTAGGTAGCGCGGAGTCCCGCCTCGAGCGCGCGCGACGCATAGCCGAGTTCGCTCTTGGCGCGGGCATCGCTGGCCCAAAAGGTGACGCCCTTCGTTGAGGTCACGACCTCGCGCAGACCCGGACGCACGAGCGCGCCGAGTTGGAGCAGCGCGTACGGCAACCGCAGGCGCGGGAGACTCCGGCCGGTGATGCGCGCGAGAGCCGCGAACGCGTCGGCGACACGCGCGTTCTCTCCGCCGAGCACGTAGCTGCGTCCAGGCTGGCCACGGTCGAGGACCAGCACGATGCCGCGCGCGACGTCGTCGACATGTACGAAGTTGAGCCCCGCGTCAGCGAACGGCACGAGTGGCAAACGACCGCGCGCGAAGTCGCGCATCAGTCCGCCGAGGCCCGACGTGTCGCCGGGCCCGTACACACCACCCGGCTGGGCGATCGAGACCGCCAGTCCACGCGCCGCGCGCTCGAGCGCGATCTCGTGCGCGCGGACCTTCGTTTCCTCGTAGTAAGACGTGTACGGACCGCTCCGCGTGTACGCCTCATCGACGACGGCACCTCGCGTGTTGCCGAAGACCGCGCAGGTCGACACGTACGCAACGCGGCGGACGCCGGCGGTGAGCGCAGCCTCGAGAACGCGCTCGGTGCCCGTCACGTTCGCTTCGAACATCGCGGGACGACGCGACGCCGCGATGCCGACCGAGTACATCGCCGCGCCGTGCACGACCGCGTCGACGCCGTCCATGCCGCGGTGCAGCGCGGCGCCATCGGCGAGATCGCCCTTCACGAGCGTCACGCCCGCGCGGGCGAGCGTTTGTCCGCGTGACGCGTCGCGGACCAGCGTTCGCACCTCGTCACCACGCGCCAGCAGCTGCAGCGTCACGTTCCCGGTGACAAAGCCGGTCGCGCCCGTGACGAACACCTTCATTCGGCGATGGCAGCGGTCTTCGCGTTGGCGAGACGACGCAGGTCAGCGACGGAGATCTCGAAGACGGCGTCGGGCAGTCCGGCAGCGGCCCACACCTTCTCGAAGCGCGACATGTCCTCGTCGATCAGGGTCTCGCACGGCGTCTCGTGCGCGAACGGCGGCACGCCGCCGATCGCGTATCCGGTGAAGCGCTTGGCTTCGTCTGCGGTCGTGCGGCGCACGGCGGCGACGCCGGTCGCTTCGCGTAGGCGGTCCTCGCTCACGCGTCGATCGCCGCAGCAGAGCACGACGAGCGGCCGATCGCCCGCGACGAACACCAGCGACTTCACGATCTCGCCGACGCTGACGCCGATCTCGCGCGCCGCATCCTGCGCCGTGCGCGTACTCGCCGGAAAGCGGCGAATCTCGATCGGCACGCCGCGCTCCGCGGCATAAGCGCGCACGCGCGCGACGTTGGGATGCTCCGCGACCGTCACGTCGCTAGTGTTGCGCGCCGCCTCGAGCTAGGTACGCCGCGACGGCGGCGGGCGTCACTGCTCGAGCGAGCGTCTGCGCCCAGCCGGCCCGACCGGCGCGCGCGCGCTGAGTGGCGGGCCGGCGTAGCCAGCAGCGAGCGAGAGGTGTGACGCCCGCCGCACGGCGCGGCGTACGGGACCTACCGCCAGATGCGCGCGATGCCGGAGACGAGACGCGCCGGAAGCAGACCGACGAGCGTGCGGGCGAGCTTGCGCCATCCGGAGACGGCTCGCTCGACGTCCTCGTCAGTCGCGCCATCCGGCGTGTAGCGATCGTGCACGCGCGCCTCCGCGATGTCTTGTATCGGCGACTTCGCGTCGGGCACGGCTTCGCCGAGCATCGTCGCGTACTCGTACGTCGTCTGCGACGGATCCGCGGCGAAGCCGGCATAAGACGCGAGGAGGCGCGCCTTGCCCCAGGCGGAATCCACCGACGGCTGCCCGCGGAATCGCAGCTGGAAGCGCGCGAACGCGAGGAGCAAGAGGAGCAGCATCGCGCCGAGCAGCACCGCGACGGGACGCGGATCGAAGTTCTGCACGGCCGAGACGACGGAGTCGCCGAAGCCCTGGCCCTCGTCCGGGGCGTTGTCGTTCTGCAGGTCTTTGTCGCCACGGTCGATCGCGGTCGTGCCACCAGAGGTGTCGTCGCCGCCGCCGGGCGAAGCCCCACCGATCGCTTCGCTGTCGACGCGGAAGATCGGCGCCTGCGAGGGCGTGGGCTCGAACTCGATCCAGCCGTACTGCGGGAAGTAGACCTCGACCCACGCGTGCGCGTCGAGCTCCTTCACCTGGAACTTGCCGGTCGTCGGGTCGAGCGTTCCGGCGGTGTAGCCCTCGACGACCCGCGCGGGAACGCCGAGCTCGCGCAGCATGACGACCATCGAGGATGCGAAGTACTCGCAGAAGTCTTCCTTCAGATCGAAGAGGAAGAAGTCCACCGGGTCGCGACCTGCGGGAGGCGCGCGCACGGTCGGCGCGTAGCGGTACGTCGTCCGGAGGAATGACTCGATGGTCTCGGCCTTGTCGTACGGATCGGTCTGCTCGCCGGCGACCTTGTGCGCGAGGTCGCGCACGCGCTGCGGCAGGGTCGACGGCAGCTGCAGGTACTTCTGACGGATGTAATCCGGATACGCATTCGCGGCGCGTCGCAGGGCGGCCTTGTCCGCGACGGACACGTAGGACGTGACCGTGTATTTCTCGGACGCCTGACCGCTGCGCACGGCGCGCACCGCGATCGAATAGCTGCGGTCCGAACCGGTCTGGAACTGGAAAGGCACCGAGACCTTCACCGGCTCGTTCGCGCCAAACAGGAGGTTCTGCTGCGGCACCATGATCTCGAAGGTCGCGTCGAACTTCTCGCGTCCGAGCACGGGCGGGTTGATCTTGTCGACCTTGTCCGTCTCCGTCGTGCGCCACCCGTTGCCGGTGTAGAAGTCATAGCTGATCGCTTTCCAGAAACGGCCCTGCGGTGCGTCGACCATCATCACGACGCGGTCGGCGAGATTTGGCGATTGACCGAGGCGGATCGCGTCCGTGAACGACACGCCGCGCAAGCGGCTCGGCCCCGAGACGCCCGCGAAGAAACGCTGCCATTCGGCCTCGACGGAGTGATAGGGCGACTCGAACACGGTGTACGCGCGGTTCAGGACCTCCGCGGCGCCGACGCGCGGCGTGACCAGCGACATGATCACGAGGACCATCGTCCATGTGAGACCGCCGCGGAGCAGGCGCCAGTCCATCTCACCGGAGGGCACGATGTTGTTGCGGGTCCAGCGCTCCTGCAGCGCAACGATGTGCAGCCGCACGAGGAGAACGAGCGCCGAGAGCGAGAACACCACCAGGTCGGCGATGAGGTTCGTGAGCGCCATGGACACGTTTACGACGAGGCAGAAGCCCATGAACAGGATGGCGTCCCACGGTCGGAGCGATCGCGAGAGCGCGAAGGTCCCGACGTACGCCGAGGTCCACACCGTCGCGCCGAGGAAGAGCACGAAGACCGTCGGATCCGTCGCCGCTTCACCCGCGAGGACCTGTGTGATCCAGTTGTTCACGTTCACCGCGAGATGTATGACGCGGTCGCGGAACGGTCCGACATCCGACGCGAACGCCGTCGTGAGCACGATCGCGACTGTCCCGACGAGGCCGCCGACGATCATCGAGCGCCGCGTCGAGAGGGTTCCGTTGCCGACGATCACCGCGAGCGCGATCGCCGCGAACACGATCCAGGTGAATTGCTCCTGCGTCACGACCCAGTCGGCCTGCTGCAGCGAAAGGGGATAAACGCTCATCAGCAGCACGTAGATCGGAAGGGCGAACCAGCCGCCGCGGAAACGGAGCCGCCGCCACGCGATCGGTGGGAACAGCGAGCGCAGCGAACGTCCGAGCCATGCGCGCGCACGCCTTACTGCGGCGGGGCCGCGAAGCGGCAACCCGCCTAGGAGACCCGAAGGCCGAGAGGCCTGAGGGTTACGCAGCATTGCCGGCCGCCTCACGGAAGAGATCTGAGATCGACGCGCCCGGGGCAAGATACGCCGCGGTCACACCGGCGATCGCGAGCTCGCCGAGCAGCGCGTGCCGACGGGCGCGGTCGCGCTCGTCGGTCGGCACGGAAGGACCGACGATGACCGCCTGCGTCGCGATCGCAGCCTCGCGCAAGGTGCTCGCAGGCCGGACCCAGCCGCGGTCGAGCGACGGCGTGATGAGCACGCACGCGGAGCCACGGCGGAGACGGGGCAGGGTTTCCACCAGCGTCTCGGCCATCGAGCGCGAGCCGCCCGCGGTGATCTCGGCGAGGTACTGCATGAGCTTTCCGTACTGCTTGGTGCCGCGGTCGGGCTGAAGGATCTCGGCCCGCCCGCCGCTGGTGATCATGCCGACGTTGCGGTGCTCGCGGAGCGCCTTCGACACGATCGACGCGGCGACCGTCACCGTGCGCTCCTCGGTCGAATCCTCGCCCTCTCCGCGGTGCCAGTGCCGCTCGAGGTCGAGATAGATCCATAGGTCGGCGGTCTTGTCGAGCTCGAACTCCTTTACGTGCAGCTCGCCGTGACGCACCGACGAAGGCCAGTGGATTCGGTTCATCGCGTCGCCGGGGCGGTACTCGCGGATGCCCATGACCATCGATGTCGACTGCAGCGAGCGCTGTCCGGTCAGGACACCACCCTCGAGGACCGAGCCGGGGAGTTGCCAGTGCGGAAGCGGCATCACACGCGGGTACACCAGGAGCAGCGCTTCGGTTGCGACGCGGGCCTCCTTGGGGAACAGACCGAACGGATCGCCGCTGCGGAGGACGATGGGGCCGAGCTTGTAACGACCGCGGCGGATCGCCTTCGCGAGGACCTTCCACTTGCGCGTCTTGCCCTTGCCGCCGATCGAAAGGACGCGACCCGGTAGCGGCTCCGGCCAGTTCGACTCCTCGGAGATCTCGAGCCACAGCTTTCCGAACGAGCTGTCGTTGCGAAGCTCGTACACGAGCTCGATGGTGTCGCCGAGGTGCGCGTACGACTGCGAGAGCGTGCGCTTGATCGAAAGACCGTCGAGCGTCATGCGCGCCTGGACGTACGCGAGCACGGCGACGAACAACAACAGGTAGCTCAGGTAGCTGAGGAGCTCGAGCCCAGTCGATGCTGCGACGATGAAGAGGGCGACCCACAGGACCGCGAAGTGCCAGGGCTTCATGAGCCTTAGGCTCGCGCCGCGGTCTGCGAGAGCTCGACCGGAACGCTCGCCAACACCTCCGCGATGACGGTCGTCGCCGCGAGGTCCTTGAGGCGCGCCTGCGGCTGGAGGATCAGCCGGTGCGAGAGCGTGGGCCCGGCGAGCTGCTTCACGTCGTCCGGCAGGACGAAGTCGCGACCCTGAATGAGCGCGTACGCCTGCGATGCGCGCGCGAGCGCGAGCGATCCGCGGGGCGATGCGCCGAGGTAGACGTCAGGATGCGAGCGCGTCGCGTTCACGACGCCGACCACGTAGCTCTTCACCTGCTCCGCGATGTGGATGTCCTTGACCGCGGTCATCGCCTTCAGCAGCTCGTCCGCGCCCATGACCTGCTCGATCGTCTCGAGCGGATGGATGTGGCGCTGCGCGTCGAGGATCGCGATCTCCTCACGCTCCTTCGGGTACCCGAGCTGCAGCCGGATGAAGAAGCGGTCGAGCTGTGCCTCGGGCAGCGGGAAGGTGCCTTCGTACTCGATGGGGTTCTGCGTCGCCATCACCAGGAACGGATCGGGGAGCTGGTAGGTGACGCCGTCGACGGTCACCTGATGCTCCTCCATGGCCTCGAGGAGGGCCGACTGCGTCTTTGGCGTGGCGCGGTTGATCTCATCGGCGAGGACGATCTGGGTCATGACCGGGCCCGGACGGAACTCGAACTGGCTGGTGCGCTGGTTGAAGATCGAGACGCCGGTCACATCCGACGGAAGAAGGTCCGGAGTGAACTGGATCCGCTTGAAAGAGCAGCCGAGCGATCGCGCGATGGCCTTGGCGAGCACCGTCTTGCCGGTGCCGGGCACGTCCTCCACCAGGATGTGACCGCGGCAGACGAGGGCAACGAGCGCGAGCTCGACCTCGTGGTGCTTGCCGAAGATGACGCGCTCGACGTTCGCCGCAACGGCGCCGATCCGCGTCGCGAACCCGCTCTTGTCCATTGCCCTCTCCCAGACCGATTTCTCGCGGAGTCCGAGCCATGCGGGCCCGTCTGGACATGCTAAATGCGAAACCGCCGCGTAACCAAAGAACGCTCGAGGGGCGGGATTGGTTCACACTGACCCGAAACTACTAGCAGTCCCTACTGCGGCGTGGGCGAAGCCACACGCCAAGCAGATGAGGGCGGCGAAGGCCGCCCGATTACAGCCGCCGGACCGGCGAAGTTCCCGGATTATTTCCCCAGCGCCGCCTGCATGACGCGCCCGCCGAGCGGCGCGGCGTCCTCGCCGCCTCGTGGCGAGTTCTCGAGGAGGATCGCGACCGCGACGGTGGGGGACTCGGCCGGCGCGAACCCCACGAACCAGCCGTGCGGCGCGCCCGACGGGTTCTCGGCGCTGCCCGTCTTCCCCGCCACGTGCACGCCCGCGATCTTCGCGGCAAAGGCGAACGCGCCGGGCCCCTCGACGGCGCCCACCAGCATGGTCGTGAGGGTGCGCGCGGTCTCGGGCCGGATCACCTGGCCGATGGGGCCCGGGGCGATCACGCGGATGGCGTGACCCTCGGCGTCGCGCACCTCGGTCGCGTAGTGCGGCGTGGGCATGACGCCCCCCATGCCGACAGCGGCGGCGACGAGGGCCATTTGCAGCGGCGAGACGAGGAGCTCGCCCTGTCCATAGGACGTGTCGGCGACGAGCGTCGGACGGTCGAGGACGCCAGTGCGCGAGAGCTGGCCCTTCGCCCCCGTGATGTCGCAGCGCGTCGAGCTGCCGATGCCGAAACGCTGCGCGTACTCGGCGAGTTTCGGCCCGCCGATCTGCAGTCCGATCTTGGCGAAGTAGATGTTCTCGGACAGACGGTAGCCGTCGGCCATCGTGTAGTCGCCGTGCGCCCGTGACGATGAGCGCACGAAGTAGCTGCCCCATGACTTGTCCGCCTGCCACGGATCGTCGACGCGCACCTTCGCGTTGGGATCGACGCCGCTCTCGAGCGCGGCCGCGCCGGTGACGATCTTGAACGTCGAGCCCGGCGGATAGAGGCCCTGCGTCACCCGGTTGATGAGCGGCTTGTCGGGATCCGCGTTGACCTGCTTCCACGTCGCGTCCTCCGTCGCGGGATCGGAGATCAGGCTCGCGTCGTACTGCGGCCAGCTGACCGAGGCGAGGATCGCGCCGTTGCGCGGATCGATCGCGACGATCGCGCCGCGCCGGCCACCGAGCGCGTCCACCGCGGCCTTCTGCACCTTCGGGTCGATGCCGAGGACGATCGAGCCAGGCGGCGCGCGCTCCCGGAGATAGCGCGCGCGCCACTGCGAGAGCGGGTCGCCGGGGTCCTGGCCGACGAGCGACTCGGCGTACGCCGCCTCGATGCCGGACGCGCCGAACTGGAACGAGGCGTAGCCCGTGACGTGCGCCAGCGTCTTGTCCCGGTACACACGCTTGTACCCGTCCGGTGTCTGCACGCTCTCCGCGAGGGTGTTGCCCGCGGAGTCCTTGATGAATCCCCGCGGCCGGTCCCGGATCGCTGCGACGAGCCGCGGGTTGAACGGATCGCTTCCGAGCTCATCGCCCGCGACCAGCGTCCAGTAGCCGACGCCGACAGACGTGACGAGGAAGGTCATCGCGATCGCGAGCGTGAGACCGCGAATATTTGCCGCGATGGATCGGGTCATTCCGTCGTCACGCCAGCGATCGAGCGCGTCATGGTGTGCCTCTCACGCGCGCGGTCATGTCGCTCACCCGTATGAGCAGCGCGACGAGCATCCAGTTGGTGACGAGGGACGACCCTCCGTACGCCACGAATGGCAGCGTGATCCCGGTGAGCGGGATGAGTCGGGAATTGCCGCCGACGATGACGAGCGTCTGCAGCGCGACGATGAACGACAGACCCGCGGCGAGGAGCTGCAGGAACGGCGTCGGCGCGCGCAGGGCGATGAGCATGCCGCGGTACACGAAGAGCAGGTACAAGGAGAGCAAGGCAATCGCGCCGGCGAAGCCCACCTCCTCGGCGAACGCGTCGAATACGAAGTCGCTCCACACCACCGGGATGCGATCCGGCATCCCGTTGCCGAGACCGGCGCCGAAGAGGCCGCCGTTCGCCAGGGCGAAGAGCCCCTGGACGAGCTGATAGCCGGTATCGAAACGCACATCGTCGGCGAATGGATGCAGCCAGATGTCGACGCGCGCCGCGACGTGACCGAACACGTGATACGCGACGAATCCGCCTACGAGCAGCAGAAGCAGTCCGATGAGCGTGTAGAAGACCTCGCCGGTCGCGAGGTACAGCATCGCGAGAAAGATCCCGAGGAACAGCAGCGTCGCGCCGAGGTCTCTCTCGAAGACCATCACGACCATCGCGATCGCCCACATCGCGACGATCGGGACGAGGTACGGGACCGGTGGTACCGGGATCGGGCCGAAGCGCCGCTGCGTCTGCGCGAGCACCTCGCGGAATTCCTCGAGGTACGCGGCGAAGAAGATCACGAGCAGGATCTTCACGGCCTCCCACGGCTCGAACGTCACGGTCCCGACGCCGAGCCAGATCCGCGCGCCGTTCACCTCGCGGCCGATGACCGGAAGCAGCGGCGAGATGAGCAGCAGGACGCCGAGCAGCGCCCAGGTCCACTTGAAGCGCGACAGCGCGGTGAGGTCCTTTGGGATGAGGATCGTCGCCGCGAACGCGCCGGCCGCGATGAGCGTCCACGAGAGCTGCTGCACGAGCAGGTTCGACGCGAGCCGCTGGACCAGCACGAGTCCGAGCGCAGTCAGCGCAGCCGCGATCGGCAGCAGCAGCTGGTCGCCACGGACGCCGCGCGCCGCGAGGAAGACGTGGAGCGCGAACGCGATGACGACGAAAGTGGCCGGGACGACCAGCTGCTGCGGGCGGAAGCCGGCGACCTCGGCCGCGGCGACCGCGACCGATCCGGTGATGCCGAGCGCGGCCACCCAGAAGAGCAGACCGAGCTCGGGTCGGCGGCGCGTGACGGCGATCACCCCGCGCCCTTCTCCAGGCGCAGCGCGATGCGACCGATGGCCAGCTCGTCGCCGAAGCGCAGGCGCTCGGCGTGCTCGATGCGCGTCCCGTTCACCAGGGTGCCGTTCGTGCTGCCGAGGTCCTCGATCCACCATTCGCCGTCGCGCAGCTCGAGGACGGCGTGACGCGCCGAGGCGGCCTCGTCCGTCAGTGGAACGTCGTTGCCCGCGTCGCGGCCGATCGAGGTGGACGCGCGCAGCGAGAAGCGCTCCCCCACGCGCGGGGAGTGCCCGGCGCTGCGCTCGACGATGAGCGTCCCGAGCGCTCGCACCGCGTTGTCGGAGACGCGCTCGGCCGCGAGCGCCCGATGGAGCACGCCGAACGCGCGCAGCAGGAAGAGGTACAGCAAGACGAGGAAGCCGATGCGCACCGCCCACAGCAGGACGGCAAAGGTGATCTCCACTCACTCAGCCGAGTGGAAGATGAGATCGAGTCCCGCGACCGATATCCGGTCGCCGTCGTTCAGCACGACCTCGGCGACGCGGCGGCCGTTCACGTACGTGCCATTGGTGCTCTGGAGGTCGTAGAGCGTGTAGCGACCAAGACGCAGGCGGATCTCGGCGTGCTTGCGCGAGACGCGTGGATCATCCAGCACGACGTCGTTCTGCTGGTCGCGGCCGAGCAGCAACGGTTCGGGTCCGAGCTGCACCGACGAGCGCTCGCCGCTGGTGACCTCGACGCTCGCCTTCGGCGCGCGCGGTTTCTCGCGCAGCAGCTTCTCGCGGTCGAGGACCATGGTGTGACCAGACTCGACCGCACCGAGCGACTTCGGATCGGCCTCGACCTCGTCGCCCGACGCATCGACGAGCGCGCACGACACACGGATGTCGCCGGGTGCCACGTCGTCGTCGCGCTCGATCTCGACCGACGGGAAGTCGAGCAGTGTGAAGTTGCGCTCGCGCGCGGCGGAGAGGACCGCCTCCGCGAGATCGCGCTCGAGGCTCCGCCGGTATTGCTCGAACTGCGCGAAGTCCGTGGCGGACAGCGATACGACATACGAGTTCGGGACGAAGGTCTTGGAGAGGGAGATCGTCTGGTGCGCCTCCATCGTGCGGATCAGGCGCTTGGCGATCTGCACGGGCTGCAGCTTCGCGCCGAAGAGACGCGCGCTCCAGCCCTCGATGGCCCGGCTGACGATGGCTTCCAAGCGTTCCATGCTCAGGTTCTTCTCAGCTTTATCACTTCCGCACCCAGGAGGATGATCGCCGCGGTCAGGTAGATCCAGGTGAGCAGGCCGGCCGCGAAAGCGATCGGTCCGTACGCGCTGAAGATACCGAGACTGCGCGTGAAGAACCCGAACGCGATCTTCGCGACCTCCCACAGCACGGCCGATACCAGCGCGGCGGCCCGCGCCGTCTGGGGTCGCACGCGCGAGCGCGGAACGAAGCGGTAGATGGAGTAGAAGAGGACGTATCCCGCGACCAGTCCGAAGAGCGGAGAGAGCAGACCCACGACCACCCGCGGCCACGGCCCGAGCACCGACGCGAGGGCGCCCTCTGCGGCGAGCACGCCATACGACACCGCGAACGAGATGACCGCGAGCGCGCCGATGCCGCCGACGAACGCGAACGCCTCGATCTGGCCGCGCACGAGCCCGCGCTTCCCACCGGCGCCGAGGATGGCCGCGAGCGCCTTGTCGAACGCACCGTGGATCGCGCCGGTGGCGAGGATCGTTCCGACGATGCCGAAGCCCAGTGAGATCGCGCGGCCATCGACGAGCTGCCGTGCGATGCGCGTCTCCTGTGCCGTCGCCGACGGATAGATGTCGCGGATGAGCTGAACGAGCTCCTGTTGCGCGCGCTCCGACCCGTAGACGAAGCCAAGGATGCCAACGACGAGCGCGAGGAGTGGGATGAGCGCGAAGAACAACTGGTAGGCGACCGCGCCCGCGAGGAACGGGCATTCGTCTTCCGCGAAGGCTGTGGCGACGGCGCGCGCGTCGCGAACGACTGCCCTGACCGATGTCAGGACGCCGCGTCGCTCTTCGATCCGCCGTCGCTCTTCGACGCCGGCTTCTCCGGCGCCTTCGTTTCGCTCTTCTTGTCGGCCTTCGTCTCGCTCTTGGTCTCCGTTTTCGTCTCCGTCTTGGTCTCGCTCTTCTTGTCCGCGCTCACATCCGAGGTCTTGTCGGCGGGCCGGCTGTCGGTCTTGTACCAGCCCGAGCCCTTGAAGACGATCGCTGGGGTCGAGATGAGCCGCCGCGGCTTCTTGCCGCAATTGGGGCATTTCTCGAGCGCCTCGTCGTTGAACGATTGCACCGCCGAGAACACGTGGCCGCAATGATCGCAGCGGTAGTCGTATATCGGCATCGCTCGATATCATCGCCGAAGGTGTCGGGAGGGGCCATCGCCCAGAGCGAGCGCGCGGCATCCCGCCGCCGTCGTGGCCTCATCGAAAACGCGCAGGCCTACCTCTTCCTCCTGCCGGCGATCGCGTTCCTCGGCCTCTTCAAGATCCTGCCCGCGGTCTACGCCGTGTACATCTCGTTCTTCCGCTGGGATGTCGTGCAGGGCGCGTTCCGCGGCCTCGACAACTATTTCGACATCCTCTGGCAGAACAGCACGCGCTCGCAGGCGTGGTGGCAGTCACTCTCGACGACCGTCACCTACGCACTCATCACTGTGCCCTTCGAGATCGCGATCGCGCTCGTTGTGGCCTACGTGCTGTTCCAGAAGCTCCGCGGTCGCGATATCTACCGCACGATCTACTACCTGCCATACGTCACCTCGACGGTCGCGGCCGCCACGGTGTTCTTCTACGTCTTCCATCCGCAGTACGGGATCGTCAACCAGCTGCTGGGATCCATCGGGATCACCGGGCTCAAGTGGTTCCAGGAGCCGGACGGCATCTTCCAGATGATCGGCAACGCGCTCGGCGTCGCCGTGCCGGACTGGGCCGCAGGTCCGAGCCTCGCGCTCGTTGGTGTGGCGATCTTCTCAATCTGGCATTTCCTCGGCTTCCAGATCCTCATCTTCCTCGGTGGCCTCGGGAACATCCCGCTCGAGTACTACGAGGCCGCAAAGCTCGATGGTGCCAATCAGTGGCAGTTGTTCCGCCGCATCACGTTGCCGCTGCTCTCACCGCAGATCTTCTTCGTGTTCACCATCGCCACGATCGGCGTGCTGCGGGCCTTCAACGAGATCTTCATCCTGACGAACGGCGGCCCACTCGATACGACCCGGACCGTGACGCTCCTCCTGTTCAAGACGTTCTTCCAGCAGGGACAGATCGGGCTCGGCTCGGCGATGGGCGTGCTGCTGACGCTGGTCATCCTTGCGTTCACGCTGTTCCAGTTCCGGATCCTCGGCCGGCGGGTGGAATACGGATGAACGTGCCACAGGTGCTCCCGCGCGCCATCGCGCGGCCGCTGCGACCGCGCATCCCGCGCATCGGCTCGACCGTCTTCAAGCATCTTGTGTTGATCCTCGTCGGAGCTGTGGTCGCGTACCCCTTCTACTTCATGGTCACCTCGTCCCTGAAGGAGTTCTTCGAGGCCACATCGACGCCGCCAACGCTGTTCCCGACGTCGCTGCACTTCGAGAATTACGTGGATGCCTGGTCGCGCCAGCCGTGGGGCCGGTTCTTCGCGAATACCTTCTTCATCGCGGGCGCGAGCGTCGCCGGAGAGATCGTCACCGCGGTCCTCGCCGCGTACGCCTTCGCGCAGATGAACTTTCGCGGGAAGAACGTGCTCTTCGCGCTCTTCCTCGCGACCTACATGATGCCGGGCGAGGCCACCCTCATTCCGAACTTCGTGATGATGAGCAAAGCGCCGCCCGGCGTGAACCCGTTCTTCCCGATCCCACGCCTGAACCTCTACGACACCTACGGCGCGCAGATCCTCCCCTTCCTCGCAAGTGCGTTCTCGGTGTTCCTCCTCAGGCAGCAGTTCCTCGCGATCCCGAAGGAGCTGCGCGACGCGGCCGTGATCGACGGCGCAGGTCACCTGCGTTTCCTCTGGTCGGTGGTCCTGCCGATCTCGGTGCCGGCGCTGGTCACCGTCGCGATCCTGTCCTTCTATGCCTCGTGGAACTCTTTCCAGTGGCCGTTCATCGTGACCTCGAGTGAGGCGGTCCGACCCGTCCAGGTCGGTCTGAACGCGTTCCGTGCCGAAGCAGGCTCGCAGTACCATCTGCTCATGGCGGCGGCGTCGTTCGTCGTTGCACCGATCATCCTGCTTTACCTCGTGGGGCAACGCTTCCTGGTGCAGGGGGTCGCGCGAACAGGCATCCGCGGATAGCGTTCACGCGTATCTCACCCGGTGAACACCGGCGCTGCTCGAATGGTGGACGGAGGTAGGAAGACACTCATGACCAGGATGCGTATCCCAACCCTGTTCGCGACCTTGGCACTCCTGCTCGGCGCATGTGCCGGCGCGGGACCGGCCGCGACAGCCGCGCCGACGACCGAGGCCGACATAGACATCACCGGCCCCGTCTCGCTGACGCTGTGGCACGCCCTCACGAGCGACCCGCAGAAGGCGGCGCTCGAGGCGGCGGTCAAGAAGTTCAATGACACGAACGGCAAGGGCATCACGATCACGCCGGTCGTCCAGGGAAACTACACGCAGCTGTACCAGAAGACCCTTGGCGCGATCCAGGCGGGCGCGCTGCCTGAGATCGTGCACGCCTACGAGAGCCAGGTCGCCGACTACCAGAAGGCGGCCGTGGTCATCGACCTCGAGCCGTACATGAACAGCGCCAAGAACGGGCTGACGAAGGCGAGCCAGGACGATATCTACAAGCCGTATTTCGACACCAACCGTTTCCCGCAGTACGGCAACCAGCTCCTCTCGTTCCCGTTCACGAAGTCGCTCTTCGTGATGTACACGAATGAGGACGTCCTGAAGGCAGCCGGCATCGCCTCGACGCCGAAGACGTGGGCCGAGTTCGAGACCGCCGTCATGAAGACGACGCAGAAGGACGCATCGGGAAAGACGACGCGTTACGGCTGGGCGCAGCCGCTCGACGCCTCGAACTTCAACGCGCAGGTCATGTCGATGGGCGGCAACATCATGTCCGCCGACAACAAGACCGTCGCGTGGGATGGCAAGGAGGGCCTCGCGGTCCTCCAGATGTACGACCGCCTCTGGAAGGGCGGCTACGCGTACACCCCGACCGGGTTCGACTGGCAGAACGACTTCGCCGCGAGCAAGCTCGCGTTCACGATGGGCTCGACGTCCTCTCGACCCTTTATCGCCGGTGCGATGAAGACACCGGTGGCCTGGAACGTCGGCGTCCCGCCGCAGACCGATCCCACGAAGCCCCGTACCGTGATGTACGGCGCGAACATCGCCGTGCTCAAGAGCACCCCGCAGAAGCAGCTCGCGAGCTGGCTCTTCGTGAAGTGGTTCAGCGATCAGGCCCAGACCGCGGACTGGGGCACCAAGTCCTACTACATGCCGGTCCGCAAGGCCGCCGCGACCGACGAGGCCCTCAAGAGCTACTGGACCTCGAAGGACCCGCAGGGCAAACAGGCCTTCGATGTGATCGGCAGCTCGATCCCCGAGCCGAACGTGCGCGGCCAGCAGGAGATCCGCGACGTGATCTTCGACATGCTGACCAAAGTCACGACCGGCAAGGCGACACCCGAGGCCGCGATCAAGGATGCGGGCCAGAAGGCGAACGACATCCTGAAGGCGAACCAGTAGTTACCGCGAAGGTCCGCGATCTAGAGAAGGCACCGGCGCGACCGGGGCTTTCTCTCTTCAAACTCATGACGTAACGGCCGCGGTAAGCATGTCGCGCAGTCCCGCAAAGTCGCTCAGTTCCGGCGACAGCAGGTAACTCTTGCCTTGACGGTTGCGAACGCGCAAGAAGCCATCGCCTTCGCGATCGCTCACAGAGATAATGTCTCGCCACCCCACATTGACTGCGCGAAAACCAAACAGCACGCGCAGGATCATCCTGTCCGGCCCGATCTCTACTCGGTCAACAACATCACGGCTCGACCAAACCAAGGCCGCGACGAATAGAACAGCTATTGCGAGAGGTCCGACGGCGTCCACGATCCGGCCACCAGCGATGATGTAGTCCGCCGCGAACGCGACGAGCACGGATGGCAGTCCGAAGATCGCGGGTACGCGTCGTGTCCGCCAACTCACCGGCACCACGTGTACACCTGCTCCGTGAGGCGGATATGGCGTGTGCGTTCTCCATTCGGCGACGGCGGCCGCGACTCCTGCGACCGAACCGACGAAGAATGGCCACCGACTCGTCGCGCCCGCCCACGCGAACGCGAGGGCATAAGCGACGTAAAGACCCATGAACACCCGGCGCAGTTTCCGCTGGTCAGGTCGAGCGTCGCGCACGGTCGAGACATTAACGAGACAGCCAGCCAAGAGGTCACGGTGTGCGAATCTTGCACCGGCCGGGCCACCGCCACGGGCCTGACCGCGTGACACTGGATGCGCTGCCTACGTTTAGCGAGGCCGCCGCAGCATGCGTGTTATCGAGTGCGCAGGCATGATTTCCCGCTGAATGTCAACTCCGCCCGGGCACGAAGGCGCCAAACAGTTGGGCCAATTGATCGGCGAGTGGCCGGACCTGAGGAAGATCATGAAGGCGCTGCAGCCGCATTACGTCTTTGTCCGCAGGTACCTACGAACCATCCCGGAACACAAGGATGGTTTCGCGTACCGGACCGACGCCTACGTCAACGGCCTATTCGTCGCGGACGTCAAAGCCGTCCACGCGAACCGCTATCCGCAACTTGACCAGGACTACCTCGTGCAGTGGCGGGACGGCCGTGCGCCCGAGGTCTCGTACTACTCAGGCATCCCAAAGCGCTACCGCGACGTCCGTGCCGAAATCTGGCGTGACATCGCCGACTTCTGCACGGAGTTTGGGCACCGCGGCCAATACGGCTGTCCCGACCAACTCAATCACTCTTATCGAGACGAAACCGACTCCCGCCTACCTCAGGAGCCGCCTTGGCCGGACGAATTTGCGCGGGCAGTCAGTATCGCGCGACGCATCGCTGCCCAGACTGCTCGCGAGATTTGAACAAACCCCGACGCAGAAACGGTCGGGATGCAGTTGCGCCTCGTCCGCGCCGAACGGCGGAAGCCGCGGTTCTCACGCCACCCAAATCGCGACAATTCGAAGCATCGTTGCGCCGCGATTTCGACATTCAGCTCAACGAATTCAGTGACAGGAAGCTGCGAGACATCTCGACGGCTCTCCTGATCCGGCTCACATACCTTTTGAGGATCCTTGCCAGCGTCGAAGGCGTCGTTGCGACCGCTGCCGAGCTTCGAAGTTCGCCTCGACTTTCCACCGCCGTACGGATCTACCAGGACGAACGACGACGCATGCTCCGCCACGGCGTCAATCTTGTGCCGCCCTCATCGCGGGGCCGGCGCAGCACGAAGGGATTGACACGGGCGACCGACGACGACATCCGAATGGCGGCGCCAGCGATTATCTGGACCACTCTGAGGGCGGACATCCTCTGGCTCTACGCGAACGATGTCGTCGCGGACGGAAAAAGCGTCACAAGATCCAACGCCCTCCAGCGGAAGATCAAAACGTACGAGCAGGCCCGAAGACGTGAGGTCGCCCAAGCTAAGCAGCGGCATCAGTTGGATCTCGTGCCGCGTTACGATCCGCGAATGTCCAACGGCGAAACGCCAGGACATCCGATCACGAGGGCCAGTGACTCTTAGTCCATCGTGATGACGACCTTCGCCCGCGCCTGGCCGGTGCCCACGTAGCGAACGGCCTCCACTCCCTCGCTGAGCGGATAGGTCCGGTCGATGGCCGGGCGCACCCTGCCCTCCTCGATGAGCTCCTTGAGGACGAGGAGGTCGGCGAGAGCCGTCCTCGCCACGAAGAACACGATGCGCTGCTTCAGGACCCGCGAGCGCACGAAGGCGGTACCGATGCGGGTGAAGATGGCCATTCCTCCGCGCTTGTCCGCTCCCACGAGCAGGAGGATCCCGCTCGGCACGAGGACGCGTCGCATGTCGGAGACCGAGCGGTTCCCGGCAACGTCGAAGATCGCGTCGTAGCGCTCACCGCGTCGCGCGAAGTCCTCTTTCGTGTAGTCGACGACCTCGTCGGGGCCGAGCGAACGGATCAGCTCGAGGTTCCTCGTGCCGGTGACCGCCGTCACGTGCGCTCCGAGCGCTTTCGCGATCTGCACCGCGAACGTCCCCACACCGCCGCCGGCGCCGTTCACGAGGACCCGTTGTCCCGGCTTCACCTGCGCGTGATCGCGAAGACCCTGGAGCGCGGTCCGTCCCGCCACGCCAACCGCGGCTGCCTGCTCGAACGACGCGTTGCGCGGCTTCGGTGCCAAGCCCTGTTCACGGGCCAGCGCGTACTCGGCGAATGACGCGGGCGCGTTGCCGAAGACCTCGTCGCCCGGGGCGAAGCGCGTCACGCCCGAGCCGACGGACTCGACGACTCCGGCGACGTCCACACCACGGACCGGCTCATCCTTCTGGCGCATCAACGCCGAGACGGCGCGGATCATCAGACCGCCATGCACGCTGTGCCAGTCGAGCGCGTTTACCGAGGCTGCGCGAACCCGGACCAGGACACGTCCTTCGGCGAGAGTCGGCCGTGGGATCTCCCGAAGATGAAGCGCGTCGGCCGAGCCGTATCCCTCCTGGACGATCGCCCTCATCGTCTCCTTGGCCACCGCTGTCGTCGCGACCATCAGCTTTTTCCTTCCTCATCTACGAGCATTCGATCGCATCGTGCCTGGGGGATGTGGAGAAAGTGTGAAGTCGGCCTCCGCACCGATCCACTTCAGGTAACGCCGGGCCGAGCGTTCGACCGCACCGCGGCCGTCGCTCTGGGTCACGCGGTCCCACCAGCCGCCGTAGATCCGATCGAACGCGAACGGCCGAACCGCCGCCACGATGCGTCGGATCTCGTCGGCCGGGAGCGGGATGAGATTCGGGTATGACCGCATGAAGCTCACCGCGCGCACGTCGGGCACGACCGTGATCGTGTCGCCGACCAAGAGCGCGCCGCGCCCGTCGGCGCCGGCGGCCCAATGGAGCACCGCACTGCCTTCGAAATGACCACCGGTCTGGATGAGCGTGAGCCCCGGCAGGACTTCTTTGACTCCAGACCACGCGACGATCGCCGGGTCGTCTCGCTGGACCCACGCACGATCGGCAGAAGGTATCCACATCGGGCGGCCGCCGAACGCGCGGCTCCACTCGACCATCACGCCGTAGAAATGTGGATGCGAGAACGCGATGCCCGCGATGCCCCCGATTGCGCGGATCGCCTCGACGCTCGCAGTGTCGATGTAGCCGAAGCAATCCCACAGGAAATTGCCGCTGGGCGTACGCACGAGCAGCGCGCGCTGGCCGATGCCGACCGCGGGCTGCGCTCCGACGCCGGTCAGCCCCGGTTCCAGCTCGCGCAGCTCGACGCGGTGACCCTGCGCCGCGAGCTGGTCGAGCGTCGTCCACGCCTGGCCGCCCTGGCGCACGTACTGACGCTCGTCCTCGCAGATCGGACAGCGCTCGGGCGCGGACGCGCTGGGCGGCTGCTGCACGCCGCAGGTCAGGCAGATGTACGCGGTGCTGCTCACGTGGCCCGGCGGAGCTCCTCTTCGAGCAGCCGCACGCGCTCCTCGCGCTCGGCGAGCTTCGCCTTCTCGTTCGACACGACGTTCGCCGGCGCCTTCTCGGCGAAGCCGGGGCGGGCGAGCAGGTCGCGCGAACGGCGCAGCGTCTCCTTCGCCTCGGCCAGCTCCCTCTCGAGCCGCGCGTGGTGTTCGGCCGGATCGCGCTCGACCGCGACGCGCACATCGATCGTGCGCACGACGGTGGCCTGCCCGCTTCCGGAGCCGAACGTGACCTCGGTCTGCGCGAGATGCGAGATCAGGTCCGCGAGATCGTGGATCGCGGTGGTGTCGCCACCGAGCGTCGTCTTCACGCGCTCGCCAGGCTTCGTGCCGGCCTCCTGACGGAGGTTCCGGATCGCGCGCACGAGCTCGAGCGCGATGTCCATGCGCTCCTCGAGCGCGACCGATCGCGTGCCGGGCTTCGGCCACTTCGCGATCACGAGCGACGGCGATCGGTCGGTGTTCGGCAGTCGCTGCCAGAGCTGCAGCGCGACGGTGTCGCTGATGAACGGCACGATCGGGTGCGCGAGTCGCAGGATGCGGTCGAGCACGTACGCGAGCGTGCGCACCGTACTCAGAGCTCGTTTCTCGTCGCGCAGGCCCGCCTTCGCGAGCTCCAGGTAGACGTCGGCGAACTCGCCCCATACGAACTGCTGCAGCGCGGAAACGTACTCGCCGAAGAGGTAGTGCTCGATGAGCCGCGTGAGCTCGGCGACCGTCGCCTCGGTGCGCGAGAGGATCCAGCGCTCCGCGTGTCCAAGTGACGGATCGGCCGATCCCGCACCGGCCTTGGGCGCGGGCGTGCGATCGGAGCGCCAGTCGCGCAGCGCCTCGGCATGCTCGTCGATGTGATGCTGCACGAAGCGACCGATGTTCCACAGCTTGTTCGCGAACTCCTTCGCGTTCTGCAGCTTCGTCTCGGAGAGCGTCTGGTCCGCGCCCGCGGCGACGCCGTTCACCAGCGCGAAGCGGAGCGCATCGGCGCCGTACTGCTCGATGAAGCCCATCGGGCTGATCACGTTGCCGGTGGACTTGCTCATCTTCTCGCCGTCCACGAGGACGAGACCGTGGAGGTAGACGGTGTGGAACGGGATGTCCCCCATCTCCTCGATGCCCATCATGATCATGCGGGCCACCCAGAAGAACAGGATGTCGTAGCCCGTCTCAAGGACGCTGCCCGGGTAGTAGCGCCGCAGGTCGGGCGTCTGGTCGGGCCAGCCGAGGGTCGAGAACGGCCAGAGCGCGCTCGAGAACCACGTGTCGAGCACATCGGGGTCCTGTTTGATGTCGTCGCTCCGGCATCGCGTGCAGCGTGTCGGGTCCGGACCGTCTTCCTCGGGCACGACGATCTCGTCGCAGTCGCGGCAGTACCAGACCGGAATGGAGTGGCCCCACCAGATCTGGCGCGACACCGGCCAGTCGCGGATGTTCTCCATCCAGTTGAAGAAGACCTTCTCCTGGTACCGCGGGTGGATCGTGACGCGGCCCTCGCGCACCGCGGCGATCGCCGGCGCCGCGAGCCGCGGCATCTTCACCCACCATTGCTTCATCACGAGCGGCTCGTCGATCGTCTTGCAGCGGTCGTGCACGCCGACGGCATGCGTGAGCGGCTCGTCCTTCACCAGCAGGCCGCGATCCTTCAGCATCTCGACCGCCATACGGCGGCCGGTGTCGCGGTCGGGTCCCGCCAGCGGTCCCGCCGCCGGCGTCATGAAGCCGCGCGTGTCGATGACGGTGATCACGGGCAGGCCGTGCCGCTGTCCGATCTCGAAGTCCGTGGCGTCGTGGCCGGGCGTGATCTTCAGCGCGCCGGTGCCGAACTTCGGGTCGACGGCTTCGTCGCCGATCACCTTCACGCGGCGCTCGATCATCGGCACGAGCACCTCGCGCCCGATGAACGGCTTCCACCGATCGTCGTCCGGGTGCACCGCCACGGCGACGTCGGCCACGATGGTCTCGGGGCGCGTCGTCGCGATGACGAGCGGTGGATCGCCGGGCTTCGGGTCCGCCCACGGATACCGCACGAAGTAGAGCGGGTCGGTCCGCTGCACGTGCTCCAGCTCGAGGTCCGAGTACGTCGTCTGGCAACGCACGCACCAGTGCACGATCCGATCGGCGCGGTAGAGGTGACCGCGCTTGAACAGCCGGATGAAGTGCGTGCGCACCGCGCGCTGCTTCGGTGGCTCCATCGTGAAGTTGCGACGCGACCAGTCCAGCGAGCACCCGAGGAGCCGTAGCTGCTTCTCGATGCGCGGTCTGTAGTGGTCCATCCACTTCCACATCTCGGCCACGAACTTCTCGCGGCCGAGGTCGTTGCGTCCGATCTCGTTCTTCGCGAGCTCGTCCTCGACCACCTTCTGCGCGATGATCCCGGCGTGGTCGGTGCCCGGCATGTAGAGCGTCGGCTCGCCGAGCATGCGGTGCCAGCGCGCCATGAGGTCCTCGTAGCCGCCGAAGCCCAGCGCGTGACCGAGGTGGAGGTCGCCGGTGACGTTCGGCAGCGGCAGCATCATCACGAACGGCGTGTTCGGGTTGCGCTCGTCGGGCGTGAAGAAACCGTTGTCTTCCCACCACTTGTAGAGGTCCTGCTCGACGGCGGACGGACGGTAGTTCTTCTCGCTGAACGACACGACCGACTGCGGTGCATCCAGTTTTTCTTTCGTCATCGCCATCTCAGACCTCCTTCTCAAAATCAAAAGCCCCGTCTCGTCTGCGGACGAAGCGGAGCTCGTGGTACCACTGCAGTTCCCGTCGAGCCACGTGATCGATTTCCCCGATCCGCGCTCGGCGGCTCAGTCGGCCGATAACGGGTGCCTCCGATCCGACTCGCGGGCGACTTCCCGTCCCTGTTCACCGCGGCGCGCTTCCAGCCGGTGACGCGCCTTCTCTATCGGTACGTGGGTCGGTCTTCTTCCCGGTCGCTGCCGGTATGAGGAAATGGTAGCCGAGCTCAGGCCAGCTGCGCGCGCGACCCCCGCGTCAGCTGCTTGTGCCGGTACATCGCCCGGTCGGCCGCGTCCACCAGCGCGTCGACGGTGATCGGGCGGTCCGATGCGTCCGCGACACCCCAGGCGATCGTCGGCAGCCGCTTGCCATCGGCGAGCGTGCCCTCGGCGATGTTGCTCGCGACGCGGCGCATGACGCGCTCGGCCGCGAGCAGCGGCGCGCCGGGGAAGAGGATCGCGAACTCGTCGCCGCCGATGCGCGCGACTGTGTCGCGGTCGCGGACGCCCGCCGAGAGGATCTCGCCGATGCGGATGAGCGCCTCGTCGCCGGCGCCATGTCCGAACTCGTCGTTGAGCTGCTTAAGTCCGTTCGCGTCGAGCACGGCGACGGTGATCGGCATGAGCGCATCGCCCTCGAGCTGTGTGCGGAGCCGCGAGAAGAACGTACGCCGATTGGGCAGACCCGTGAGCGAATCGGTCTCGGCCGCGGTCTTCGCAGCCTGGTGCAGCCGCGCGACGCGCAGCGCGGCGGCGATCTGGTGGGACACGGCGGTGAGCAGCTCCTCGTCCTCGCGGGTGAACGCCTCGCTGCGCGGGCTCTCGATACCGAGCACGCCGACGCGCTCCTCGCCGAGCTGCAGCGGCACGCACAGGACCGACTGGATGTTCGGGGGACCATAGAAACGCGGATCGGCCTGCGCCTCGGTGACGTGTTGCAGCTGGCCATGCTCGATGACCCACCAGCTGATGCCGACGCCGCGCGTGAGCAGCTGACCGACGTACGGCTCCGACGGGCCGACCGCGGCGCGCACGACGAGACATTGGCGCTTGTCGTCGAGGGTGAGCAGGAAGCCGTTCTCGTAGCCCATCGCCTCGCACACGATCCGCAGCAGCCGGCCCGCGAGCTCGTCGATGTCAAGGACCGCGCTGATCTCTGACGCGAGTCGCTGGAGGATGGCGAGCTGCCGTCCATGTGCGTGCGCGGACGCGGCAAACTGCTCGAGCACGCCACCCGGGCCCGGGACGTTCTCCATGTCCTCCTCTTCGATCGCGCCGACGCGGCGGAGATACGCCGCGCCGTGCTGGCGGTCGCGATCTATCACGCGGAGGAACGCGTCGACGACGTCGGGATGGAACTGCGTCCCGCGGCACCGCATGAGCTCGGCGCACGCGAACTCGACGCTCTGCGCCTGCTTGTACGCGCGCCGGCTCACGATGACCTCGAACGCATCGGCGGCCGCGACGACGTACGCCTCGATCGGGACCGAGTCGCCCGCGAGCTTCTCGGGATAGCCGGCGCCGTCGAAGCGTTCGTGGTGCGCGCGGACGATCGGTACGAGATCCCGCAGTGGCTCGACCGCCGCGAGGATCGAACCGGCGACCGCGGGATGGGTGCGCATGATCACCCACTCGTCGGCGCTCAGCGGCCCGGGCTTGTTGAGGATGGCATCGGGCACGCCGATCTTGCCGATGTCGTGGAGCAGGGCGCCGAGCTGCACGCGACGCAGCTGGTCCCCAGAGAGCCGCATCTCGTCCGCGATCGTCCGCGCGAGCGCGGCGACCCGCGCCGAGTGGCTGCGCGTGTAGGGGTCACGCGCGTCGACCGCCGCTGCGAGAGCCTTCACCGAAGCGAGATAGAGCTCTCGCATCTGCGCAAGGTGCTCCGCGTTCTCGAAGGCTGTGGCGACGAGGTTCGCGAGCGACTGCAGCACCGCGATGTCCTCATCGTCGAACATGCCGGGGCGGTACGCCTGGCTCGAGAGCACGCCCACGAGTCGCCCGCGGCTCTTCAGCGGAACGTGCACCGCGGAGAGCGACGGGCGTTTGTCTTCTCCGAAGGTCATGCCCCGGCGCTGCACCGGATCGTCGGCGCCGCGCACCAGGTAGGTCTCGCCGGTGAGGACCACCTGGCTCGTCGGCCCGGTTCCGAGCGGGTAGCGCTCGCCGACCCAGACCTCGGCGCCCTCGGCCTGCAAGATGAATTCGAACTCCTTCTTGTCCGCGTCGTAGCGCGCCACATAGAAGGAGTCGCGGGCGACGAGGGCGCCGGCGGTCTCGTACGCAAGCTTCGCGATGCCGAATGGCTCGCGAACACCGGCCAGCGTCCAGGCCAGAACGTTGAGGGCCGACAGGCGGCGGATGCGCTGCTCGCGCTCGGCGCGCACGCGCGCCGACCGCATGGCCGCCGCGGCCAGCTGCGCGAAGGCGAAGAGGCCCTGGCGGTCGATCGTGTCAAAGGTGCGATCGGGGTCGGTGGTGGCTATGCCCACGCTTCCGGCGACCTCGCCACCGAGCATCACCGGCGCGGCCATCGCGGCGTGGATGCCGGCCTCGCGCAGCAGATCGGAGTTCCCACTCGCATCGCCATGCGTCTCGATCGCGTAATCGCGGATGCTCACGACCTCGCGGCGCCGGATCACCTGCCGCACGAGCGGCCCGACGACCTGCGGCGCCGACAACGGCGCGGCAAGCCCGAGGCCAGCGATGTCGACCGCGGTCTCGCCCTCCAGCTCCGTGACGAGCACGAACTCGGTGTCGTACGCTTCGCGCATCTCTTGAGCGATGCGGCGGATCACGTCCGACACAGCGCCGGTCTCGGCCGCTAGCTCGCGCGAAACGGTCTCCACGCGCCGCGCCTGTTCGATGATGCGGGCGTTGCGCAGCGCGATCGCCGCGTGAGCCGCGAGGCCTTCGAGCGCGCGAACATCGTTGTCATCGAATGGACGGACCTGCAGCCGACCGACCGTGAGGGTCGCCGCGATCTCGCCTTGCACCACGATCGGCACGCCGACGATCGACCGTACGCCAATGTCCTTGATCGCTGGGACCGCCGTCGTGTCGGCGGCATAGTCGGCCCACGCGACCGCGCGGCGCGAGCGCAGCACCGCGCCGACGATGCCGACGCGCGCGGACGCATGGACGCCCACCGCGCGCTCGCCAGTGCCGGCGCCGGCGACGATGGTGAACTCGTCGCCGCGGCGGCGATTGATCGTGGCGTGATGCGCGTCGACGAGGAGCAGCGCGTTGCGCGCGATCGAGCGGAAGAGTCCTTCAGGCGCGGTCTCCTGTCCGATGTCGGTCGCGACGCGTTGCAGGCTGCGCGCGAGGCGGAGCGCGCGGGCGCCGGTGCGCTGCTCGCCGCGGTAGTGGTCGACGGTCGCGCTGAGGATGATCAGCACCAGGATGACGACCACCGCTTCGCCGAACACCTGCGTCACCGGTGTCGGTGTCCCGAGCCCGACGCGCACGGTCTCCTGGCCCACGCGACCGACGACGTATGCCGCCGCGGTCGCGGTGACCCCGTGGCGCCCGAGCCGGTACATCGCGAGCGCACCGATCGCGATCACGACGACGAACGCGACGCTTCGTTCGTTCGGCGCGCTGGCGATCATCCACGCGGCGGCCGCCAGGAGATCGCCGACCACGACGAACGGCGGCGTCTCCGACAAAGGCACTGCGGCGCCAGCACGGCGCACGTCATCGCGCCAGATCAGGAACGAGGTCGCCAGGAGGAAGCCCAGGGCGGCGTATGCGAAGAGCAGCGTCGCCTGGCCACCGATCGCGATCCACGTGACGGCGCCGGCGACCGCGATCAGTCGCGCGAGCAGAAGGACATCGCGTGGGAAGAAGCGGGCCATGCCGCGACCACGATAGGTTTCACGAAGCGTGGTGGGTGTCGGTCCGGTGACGGCCCTCTCGTCAGCTCGTCAGTGCGGGAGCGTCGGCAGCCGTTCCAGAACGGGAGGAGCTGGAGGCGGAGGTCACGGGTGGTGGTACTTCTGGCGCGAGCTCGTCGTCAGCGATGAGCACGAACAGTGTCGCGAGCACGAAGTAGTTCTGGAGCGAGCGCCATGCGAAGTACAGCGGGACGAACGGCCACACCAGCGGCGCGCTCGTGACGGCACGACGCCAGCGAACGAAGACGAAGAGCAGCGCGGCGAAGACGACGAGCGCGAGCGCGCCGTATGTCCCGCGCGAGAGGAACGGGCCGATCCCCGCAAGCCCGAATCGGACGAGCCCGACCCCGTCCGGCTCGAGCGGTCCGAGGATGGGCGCGCTCACGCCTTCGATGAATCGCTGCGGCGCGATGAACAGGAACGGTAGGTTAACGACGAGCGCCACGGCGCCGGCGATGACGGCGCGGCGGACCGCTTCGCGCCAACCCCAACGCTGCCAGACAACGGCGACGTAGAACGGCGCGACGAACCACGCCGTCTGCCGCGCGGCGAACGCGAGACCGAGCAGGATCGACGAGAGCCACGCACGGCGGACCGCGAGCCACGACGCGACCGTGAGTAGCACCCAGGTCGGGTCGATCCCCGCGAGGATCTGCTGCCGCAGGACGATCGCGTTGCCGACGATCGTCGCGAGCGCCATCGGCCGCCACGCGAGACGAAGCCGCGAGGTCGCGACGAGCCCGAGGATGAGCACCTCCACGAGGAACACCCAACGAACATCGCCGAGGCCGAGTGCGACGAAAGGCGCGACGACGAGGAACGAGAGCGCCGGGTAGTTGTAGGTATGGACGACGCTACCGTCGTCGAGATGCGTCGCGAGCAGTGGGTCCATGTGAAAACGCGCGAGCGCTTCCGGTAGATCGAAGACGGCATACGGATCCTGGCCGTTCAGGAAGAGCTCCGCCGCACGGTGGAGCGCGGCGACCGCGTCGGCGTGATACGGGACCGCGATGATGCACGCAAGTCCCACCAGGGCGAAGGTCGTCAGCACGACGAGCGTCGCGATGAGGTCGCGCACCGTCGGCCGCCAGCGCGCGTACGCCAGCAGCGGCAGCGCGAACGCGACGACGATCGCGAACATATCGTCCGGCGCGAGACCCGACGATCCGACCGCGAGATGGCGATCGAAGAGCGCGGCCATGATCGCGATCGCGACGAGCCCAAAGCCGACGCGTCGCAGGCGATCCGACGGATGCACGCGGGACGGGTCGACGAGGACGAGAACGGTGTAGGCGAGCGCGAACATCGCCGCGATGAGGACGGGCGTCGGAAGCACGGCAATCGCGGGCGACGCGAAGACATCGAGGGCCGGCGTCCACAGCGCGAACGCCGCAACGGTGAATGGGCGCAGGTGCGTCGCCGTCCGCCACGTCGCCAGCGCCGCGGCAGCGAGATAGAGCGTCATCCCGAGCGGCGTGTCCGCGAGCGCGTTCGCGGTGGCGACATACACGCCGGCGGTCAGCGCCAGAGCGATCCAGACCGACGCGCGTGGGGGCCGCTGAAGCGTCGCGAGCAGAAGCACGATGACGAAACAGCCGAAGGCTGACGCGAGCGGTACGTCCGCGCCGGAGCCGGACAGCGCACGGCGCCCGAGGCCCGCCGACGCGATGCCGGTGGCGGTGAGCGCGAGGCCGACGCGCATCGCGACGCCTAGGCGCGGATCGAAGCGGCGCTCGACCGTCACTTCGGGATTCCGGCGGAGCGCCTCGGCCAGCTTTGGCTCGCGCATGCGCTGCGGAGGCTAACAAGGGGCGCCCATAGACTCGCAGGGCGTGAAGTCCGAGGCCGCTCATCGCCCCCGTCTGGTGTGGGCCGCTGGCGTCATCGTCATGGTCTTGGCCGGGCTCGCCGGGCTCGGGATCTTCATCGCTAAGGAGCCCTACGGCTACGACCTCTGGGCCTACGTTCTGGCCGCACGCCACCTCCTCGCCGGCGAGCCCCTGTACGCAGCCCGGCCGGAGGTACCGTTCGGGCCGTTCGGCGAATACCACTACGCGCCGCCGGCGGCGGTGCCGTTCGTGCTCCTTGCTCCACTGCCGTTCTGGCTCGCGACGGTGATCTGGATCGGCGTCAACACCGGAATGGCACTGGCGATCGGCTGGTACCTCATCCGGCCGCTGCCGCGCGACGCTCGGCCGTGGGCTGCGGCGGCCTTCGTACTCTTCCTCCCCACGATCCTCGAGATCGCGCTCGGCAACCTCAACCTGCTCACGCTCGCGCTCTGCCTCCTCGCGTGGGAGCTGCGCGGACGGTCGGCGGCGGCGGGTGCGGTCCTCGCCGTCGCGATCGGGCTCAAGCTGCTGCCGCTCACGCTCGTCCTCTTCTATCTCGCATCGGGCCGTTGGCGCGTCGTCGGTTGGACGATCGCCGTCGGGATGGTCGGCCTCGTCGTCACCGCGGTCGTATTCGCGAGCGACTTCCCGGCGTACGTCGCGCTGCTGCTCGCGCTGAGGGACAGCCACTGGGCCGCGGATCTGATCGCGAGCACGCCGCCCGCGGAGGTCGCGGCGGTCCTCGGGTCGCCGATCGGCCGCTGGCTGCTCCCGGTGGCCTCGCTTGCGACGGCGATCCTCGGCGGACTCGCGGCTCGCCGCTACACGCGCGACGAGACACATCTCCACCACCTCGCTCTGGCGTTCGCTCCGTACCTCGCGTCGTTCGGTCTCTTGTGGTTCCCCTACCTCGTCACCGCGCTCCCACTCATGGCGAGCACGCTCCATCGCGCGCTCCGCCTGCCGCGAGCGCAGACACGTAGCGCGCTCGTCGTCGCGCTCGGGCTCAGCTGGCTGTTGCTTCAGGTCGTCGGAGAGAGGGACGACCTCGTCCCGATCCTCGCGCACTTCATCGGGCTCGTCGTTCTGCTCGCCGTCGCGCTCGCGGTGCTGGCGCTCGCACGCTCGCGCGACATCCCAGAGAGCATCGGGGCGCGTGTGGCAGCATGACCGACCGCGCGATCGCTACGGCGCTCGGAGCCTTGGTGCTCGTCGCGCGCGTGGCCTTCGCCGCGCAGACGCTTTGGGCGTGGGATTCGGTCCTGTACGCGCGGGCGCTCGAGCAGGGCTTTCATGTCGGCGCCGATCTGGCCGATCAGCGCCCGCATCCGCCGGGCTACGTCTTCTACATCGGCGTCGCGGCACTGATCCGCTTCGTCACGCGGGATAGCAACACCGCGCTCGTCGTCGTGAGCGTGATCGCGTCCGCGCTCACCGCCGCTGCGGTCTATCTGCTGTGCCGCCGATACGCGGACCGCGCGCTCGCCGCCGTCATCGCGCTTGGCGCGGCGTCGGCGCCGCTGGTGTGGACATACGGCGAAGTGGCGATGCCGTACGCGCTCCTCGGTCTCCTCAGCGTCGTCCTCGCCGTGTCACTGCGCGATGCGCGCTCGCGGCCGTGGCCAGCAGCGCTCATCGCGTCAGTCGCGTTCGGCCTCGCGGCGGGATTCCGGCAGGACCTGTTGCTGCTGCTCGGCCCGTTGTGGCTCTGGATGGTCGCCGGTCATTCGTGGCGCGAGCGCGTCCTCTGCGCGGCGGCGGTCGGCGTTGCCGCGCTGGCCTGGTTCGTACCGAGCGCGTTGCTATCGGGCGGACCGGCGGCCTACCTTGCGACGCTCGGGGCGCAGGCCTCGCGGGTGAGCGAGCTGTCGCCGGCTGCGGGCAGTGACGCGCTGCTGCGCAACACCCTTCTCACGGTGTATGCCCTGTGGTGGGGGTTGCTGGGCTTCGCGCTGCTGCTCGTCGCCGCGATCGTCACGCGGCTCCGTGTACGAGGGCCGTTCAACGAGGAAACGGTCTTCTTCGCTTTGTGGCTCGTCCCGGCGGGCCTGGTGTACGTCACGATCCACATCGGCGACCCCGGGTATCTCATGTCGGTCCTTCCCGGTCTCTACGTCGCATGTGCCGCGCTCCTCGCGCCGATCGCGCGTACCACACCACGCGTGGTGCTCAGCGCGACCGCGCTGCTCGTCGCGCTCAACATCGGCACGTTCGTCTTTGCCGAAACGCCGTTCTCCGTAACCGCGATCGCACTCCACGACGCCTCAGTTGACTTCCGCGTTTTCTCCGTGCGAGTCGGTTTCGCGCCCGCGTCAACGGTGATCCTCGCACAGTCGGAGTACCTGATTACGCGCTACTACTTGCCTGAGTACCGTGTCCTCTTCTACGGATCCGAGCCCGAGGTGCTGTCGCGCGCCGTCCAGGAGGTGCGCGTCACGGCGTCCGTGACAGTCCTGGTCGTCGGCGCGCTCTCCGCGCCGCTGCCGGATTCGCTTCACCTAGACAACAATCTTGACGTCCGCTCGGGCCGCCTAGACGTCGGCGCCACGCTTGTCGCATACGACCTCGAGCCGCGCTGAGGCGCGACGGTCAGCGCGACGCGGCGGGAAGCTCGAACACGAAGAGATGATTCAGGCCGAGCTCGAACCGCTCGTGCGTGACGAGGCGCATGCCCGCCGCCGCGAAATAGCGGGGCGTTTCCTCGGGCCGGTACCCGTGGTGCGCCTCGATGTCCATGCCGTGCAGCAAGCGCAGCCGCCGCAGCGTGTCGACGATGCGGTCCACCAGCGGCGCGGGAACCGTGATGACGACACGGCCACCCGGACGCAGCAAGTCGCGACAGGCCGCCACGAACGCGGGTCGCTCGCCGTCCGGGACGTGCTCGAAGACGGCGAGCAGCGCCAGAACGTCGTACGGCCCGCGGTCGCGCAGGTCCTGCGGGAAGCTGCCGCGGATCAGGCCCGAGCCTGCGGGCGCGTCGGGGTCGATGCCGACCGCATCGCGCACGCTGCCGCCGGCCGCGCGTATGAGCGCGCCGTCCGCGCACCCGATGTCGAGGAGCCGGCCGCCGGCGGGGATGTGCGGCAGCGCTTTGCGGATCCGCAGGCGCTGGATAAGCCGGTCGAGCGGCGTCACGCGGCGGCGGGCTCGGCGTGGGCAACGGTCGCGGTCTGGCCGGCCGGCTCCCGCCACAGGAGCAGCACGATCGCGACGAAGAACCCGAGCGGCACGAGCACGCTGAACGTCTCGTCGTGCCGGAGCACGGCGATGCCGTAGAAGACGGGCGACACGATCAGCAGCGTGCCGGCGGCGGCGAGGGCGAAGCGCCGGCCCACGCGCTCGGAGCGGCGCGTGAGGATCCCCGCGGTGATCACGGCGGGAACGAAGAGCAGGACCTGGTCATAGGACCAGCTGTAGATCGCGCCCGCGTTGGACAGCGAAAGCCAGGCCGCGAGCGACGCGTCGCTGCCCGGGCCGAAGCGGGCGGCGATCACCGCTCCGAGGGCGATGAGCGCGTACGCGACGTAGCGGCCGCTCGGACCGATGAGCTGGTTGAGGGCCGACGGCAGGACGGCCGAGCGGATCGTCCGCCTCGGCGGGATGTCATCGAGCCACGCCGGGAACCAATCGGGCGGCGCGGCGAGCCAGGCGATGACGACGACCACGCCGGCGAGTACGAGGGCGAAGATCACGTAACGACGAAAGACCGATCCACGGAGCGCGCCGTACGCGAGGCCGAGCGCCGTGAATACGACGAGCTGCGGCTTCGCGAGGAACAGCAGCGACGGGACAGCCGCAAGCAGCGGACGGCCGGCGCGCAGCGCGAGCACGGTCGCGCCCACCGCCGACATGAGGAGCAGGCTCCACTGGCCCAGGACGATGGCGTGGAACGACGGCTGCGCGAGGAACAGCGTCAGGCCGAACGCCGCATGCATGACGGGACGCGCGGGAACGAACGCGCGCAGCAGCCCGCGGAGCACGAGCGCCGCGCAGACCATGCTCGCGATCATCCAGATCCAGCCCGCGACCTCGAGCGGCACCATCGCGAGCGGCGCGACCGCGAAGGCCACCCACGGCATGTAGTCGTAGACCAGGGCGTCGGGCGTCTTCGTCCCTACCTCGACCGCGAATCCGTAGTACTTCGTCGGGTCCCAGGGATCCACGCCGAGCACGATCGCGCGCGCGCCCGACCACACGCCTGAGAAGTCGTTCATGTGTACGAGCTCTAACCGACGCGCAAGCGGCCCACCGACCACGATGAACACGACGCCGATGGCGATCGCAGCCCAGTAGAAGATCTCGGCGCGGCGCTCGCTCGTCATGCGGCAGAAGATTACTTGGCCTTATCGTCGCGTTCGTGGCCCGCGCGTCGCAAAGCGGACGCCGCTCGTGTTGAGTGTCCCAGCGTGGCTGCGCTGGTGGCTGTTCGGCGCTGTCATCGGGATCGCTCTGCTGTGGGTGATGATCTTCGACTGGGTCGTCTTCCCGCTGGCTTTGGTGGTACTCGTTGTCCTTGTCGTGCGGTCACCCGAGCGCGCCGCGCTGGGCGGTGGCGCGCTGATCCCTACCGGTGCGTGGTTCCTCTATGGACTGCGCGCCGCGGTCGAGCGTTGCGCCGAGATCGACCGCAGTCCGTCTGGCTCCTGTTCTATCTACGGGGTCAACGAGCAGGCGATCGCCATGGGCGTATACGTCGCGGTCGGTATCGGCCTTACTGCGTACGCGGCTTCGCGCCGTCGGTGGCCGCCGGCTTCAGCAGATCCGTCCGCTGCGGTGCCCACACGTCGATGACCTGAGTCGGCTCCTCGAAGACGCGCGCGCCGTGCGCCGCGCCCGGCGGGATCCGATAGGTGTCGCCCGGCGTCAGGATGCGCTGCTCGCCGGAGATGATCATCGCGAGGCTCCCTTTCACGACGACGCCGAACTGCTCCATCTCGTGCTTGTGCGATTCGACGATCGTCTTCGGCGCGAGGTCGTAGATCACCATCGTGGCGTGGTCGGCCTGCACGACGCGGCCCTTCAGGCCGGGCGCGGGCTCGATGAGCGGGAGGTCACGAGGACTGGCGTAGTAGAGCTTCGGCATGGTGAGCGAGGCTAGGCCGTCGCTTCGTCACCCTCGAGCACGAGCTGCTCGTTCTTCGACAAGAGCAGCGGCCGTGCGCTGCCCGCGATCGCCTCGGGAGTCACGACGACACGGCGGACGTCAGTGCGCGACGGGATCTCGTACATGACGTCGAGCAGGACCTCTTCGATGATGGTGCGGAGTCCTCGTGCGCCGGTCTTGCGCTTCGCCGCGCCGGCGGCGGCCGCCTGCAGAGCCTCCTGCGTGAGTTGGAGCTCGACCTTGTCGAGCGCGAGGAACTTCTGGTACTGCTTCACGATCGCGTTCTTCGGCTCGGTGAGGATGCGCATGAGGTCGTTCTCGTCGAGCGCCATCAGCGGGACGATCACCGGGAGACGGCCGACGAACTCGGGAATAAGGCCGTATTTCAGGAGGTCGTCTGGCATGACCTGGCCGAGCACGGCGCTCGTCTCCTTGGTGTTGTCTCGCAGCGACGCGCCGAAGCCCATCGTCTTCTTGCCGACGCGCGCCTCGACGATCTTCTCGAGGCCCTCGAAGGCCCCGCCGCAGATGAACAGGATGTTCGTCGTGTCGATCTGGATGAAGTCCTGGTGCGGGTGTTTGCGGCCGCCCTGCGGCGGCACGTTCGCCACGGTGCCCTCGAGGATCTTCAGCAGCGCCTGCTGGACGCCCTCGCCGGAGACGTCGCGCGTGATCGAGGGGTTGTCGCCCTTGCGCGCGATCTTGTCGATCTCGTCGATGTAGATGATCCCACGCTGCGCGCGGTTGAGATCGAAGTCCGCGGCCTGGATGAGCCGCAGCAGGATGTTCTCGACGTCCTCGCCGACGTAGCCCGCCTCGGTGAGGCTCGTCGCGTCGGCGATCGAGAACGGAACGTCGAGGATGCGCGCGAGCGTTTGCGCGAGCAGCGTCTTGCCGCAACCGGTCGGACCGATGAGCAGCACATTCGATTTGCCGAGCTCGACGTCGTCGACGCGATGCCCGGCCGAGACGCGCTTGTAATGGTTGTAGACGGCGACGGACAGGACGCGCTTCGCCTTGTCCTGGCCGATCACGTACTGGTCGAGGATCTCGTTGATGCGCCGCGGGCTGGGGATCTTCTGTCCGAGGGTCCGCGCCTTCGGCGCCTCCATGAACTCCTCGTCCACGATCTCGCGGCAGAGCGTGATGCACTCATCGCAGATGTAGACGCCCTGTCCGGCGATGAGCTTGCGTACCTGGTCCTGGCTCTTCCCGCAGAAGGAACAGCGGTAGGGCTTGCCGCCCTTTGCGGTGGTCGTCATCGCCTAGCGGGCCGCCACTGGGACGCGTTCCTTGGGTTCCTTTGTTTCCTTCGGCTCCTTCTCCTCGGCCTGCTTGGCGATGGAGATGAGCGAGTCCTTCCCGACGAAGATCTCGTCGATGATCCCGTAGGCCTTCGCCTCTTCCGCGCTCATGAAACGGTCGCGCTCCGAATCGCGGCGGACCTTCTCGACGTCCTGCCCCGAGTGATGCGCAAGGATTCGCGTGAGCTTGTCGACAAGGGTCTCGAGCTCCTTCACCTGGATGAGCACGTCAGGGGTGTTGCCGCGGAATCCGCCGGAGCCCTGGTGGATCATGATCCGTGAGTTCGGCAGCGCGTACCGCTTGCCCTTCGCCCCCGCCGAGACGAGCACCGCGGCCATCGACGCGGCCTGTCCGACGCATATCGTGCTCACCGGCGCCTTGAGGTACTGCATCGTGTCGTAGATCGCGAGGCCGGCGGTCACGACGCCGCCGGGCGAGTTGACGTAGAGGTAGATGTCGCGCTCGGGGTCCTCCGACTCGAGGAACAGCAGCTGGGCGATGATGAGGTTCGCCATTGTGTCCTCGACGGCGTCCCCGATGAAGATGATCCGTTCCTTGAGCAGGCGCGAGAAGATGTCGTAGGCGCGCTCGCCTCGCCCGGATTGCTCGATGACCATCGGCACGAAATTCATCGCCGTCACCGAACGTCACCTTCGCGCATCTTCATCTCCTCGCGCGGTTCTTGTTCCCAGTGTACCCACCACGCGCGGTGTCAAGGGGTCGTGGCGGTGTCGGGCCGTTAAAGTTCCTCCGAGGAAGGGGCGAGATGCGTCGGTTCCCACGGTCGCTGGTCGTGTACATCGCGGCTTCAACGATCTACGCCGCGGTCATCTTCCTCGCTGTCCACGCCCTCTACGGCGTCGAGCTGGGCCGCGCCGGCCTCCGGCTGCCCGATCCCGAGGCCCTCATCGGCTCGATCGACAGCGTCTCGTTCATCGTGTGGCTGGGCATCAGCCTCATCGCCGGTACCGTCCTCTATCGCGTGGCGTCGGCGCTCGAGGCATCGCGTGGCGACAGCGCCGTCCGGGACGCCGAGATCGGCTCGATCTTCGCATTGAGCCAGGCGCTCTCCGGCTCGCTCGACCTCACCGAGATCACCCGTGAGTACCTCCGCAGTGCGCGGCGCGGGCTCGACGCGAGCGCGACGCTCGGTGTCCTCGTCCACGACGACGTCGCAGAGGCGTTCCGTCTCGTCGCCGAAGAGGGACCGCACACCGGCGCGCTGCTCGGCAACGTGTACTCCGTGTCTGGACTCCCGACGGCGATCCGCACGCGCGTCTTCGACCATCGCCAGTCGCTCGTGCTTCCCGACACCACCGGCGGCGGAGAGCAGTGGCGGCTCCTCGCGCGCGACCTGCCGAACGCGCAGTGGATCCACTCGTTCGCCGCGCTCCCGCTGATATCGCAGGATCGCCTGGTCGGCGCGGTCGTCGCCGGCGCGGAGCAGGCCGGCACCCTGACCGCGGATCGCCTGCAGCTCGTCCTCGTGCTCGGCCAATTCGTCGCCGGTGCGATCCGCTCCTCGATGTCGCTCGCCGAAGCGCAGTCTCGTGCCGACCGCGAGGAGCTCGTGAGCCGCATCGCGCGTCGGGCGCGCGCCACGCTCGACCCAGACGAGGTGCTACGCGGTACGGTCGAGGAGCTTGGGAAAGCGCTGCGCGTCGACCGCGTGGTCGCCGCGACCGGCTCGACGCCCGACACGCTGCACGTCACCTACGAGTGGAACGCGCCGGGCATCGCGGCACATCCCGATGCACAGCGCGCCCTGCCCGTCGCGCGGCTCGCGGCCGAGACCGGTCGCACGGCCGTGGTACGCGACATCCTCGCGGACGCCCGGCTCGGAACAGCTGCCGGGTCGCGATCGGGTGTTCGCTCGGTGATCGCGACGCCGATCCTCGTCGCGGGCGAGCTCGCGGGAACGCTGTCGCTCAACCAGACGACGGCACCGCGCGACTGGACGACCGACGAGGTGCGGCTCGTCGAGGCGGTCGCGCGCGAGCTGCGGGTCGCGATCGAGACGGCGCGTCTCTTTCAGGCGCGCAAGGGTGAGAACGAGCGGCTCATCGCGTTGCAGCGTGCGGCTGCTACGCTCGCCGCCCGCACTGATCCGAAGGAAGTGTTCGACATGATCCTCCGGAGCGCCGTGCAGCTGCTCGGCTCAGGCAGCGCGTCGCTCTACACCTGGGACGACGAAGCCGGAGTGCTGCGACTTGCGGAGAACTTCGACGCCGCGGGCCGCATGCCCGATGACCCCGTCCTGCGGCCGGGCGAAGGCGTCGTCGGTCGCGTGTTCGTCAGTCGCGAGCCGCTCATCGTCGAGGACTACCAGACATGGGAGGGTCGCACGCAGGTCGGCCAGGAGACCGGCCTGCGCGCCTGCCTCGCCGTGCCGCTGGTGCGCAGCGGCCGCGCCCTCGGAGCCCTCGGCATCCGCTCCTACGAGGCGTCGGTGGCATACACCGAAGACGACGCCCAGATGCTCGCGCTGTTCGCCGACCAGGTCGCCGCCGCCCTCACGACGGTCGAGGCGTTCGGGCGACAGCGTCAGGCGGTCGAGCAATCGGAGCGGCTCAACCGCGCGAAAAGCGAGTTCGTCTCGATCGTCAGCCACGAGTTCCGCACGCCCCTCACGGGCATCCAGGGCTTCAGCGAGATCATGCGCGACGAGGAGCTCACGCTGGAGGAGATGCGGGAGTACGCCGGGGACATCAATAAGGACGCCCAGCGCCTGACCCGCATGATCAACGAGATGCTCGACCTCGATCGCATGGAGTCGGGCCGCATGACGATCCATCCGGAGCGCCTCGACCTCAACGCGGTCGTCGGCGACGTCGCCGATCGTGTACGCCCGAACGCCCCGAACCACACCCTGACCCTCGACCTGCAGTCCGACCTGCCAAAGGTCCACGCCGACCGCGATCGCATCACCCAGGTCGCGTCGAACCTCCTGAGCAACGCTGTCAAGTACTCGCCCACCGGCGGCCGGATCACGGTCACGACGCGTGTCGACGGGGACCAGCTTCGTCTCGACGTGCGCGACGAGGGCCTTGGCATCCCACCCGACGCCCTCGAGACGATCTTCGAGCGCTACTCGCGCGTCGATTCACAGGCGACCAAGGACATCCAGGGCACCGGGCTCGGCCTTCCGATCGTCCGCCAGATCATCCAGCTCCACGGCGGCAAGGTGTGGGCGGAGAGCGAGCTCGGCCGCGGCTCGGTGTTCCACGTCCTGCTGCCCCTTGCAGGCGCGGGCGCGCAGGTGGAGGCTTGAGCGCGCTGATGGCGGTTCCCTTCGTTTGAGCGCCGACCTCATCCTCCTCGTCGATGACGAGGAGCAGATCCGCAAGCTCCTCGAGTCATCGCTCCTGCGACGTGGCTACGAGGTCGCCGTCGCGACCGATGGGATCGAGGCGCTGCGTCAGATCCGTACGAAGCTTCCCGACCTCATCGTCACCGATGTGAACATGCCGAACATGAACGGCTTCGAGCTCACGCGCCGCCTGCGCGCCGATCACCGCACCGCGCGCGTGCCGATCGTGATGCTGTCGGCCCGCAAGCAGGCCGACGACATCCTGACCGGCTACGCGGAGGGCGCGGACGAGTACATCGCCAAGCCGGTCGAGATGGCGGTGCTCGCGGCCAAGATCGAGGTCCTTCTCAAGCGCATGAAGGCCACGGCCGGCGAGGTCATCAAGCGCGGGCGCGTCGTGGTGTTCCTGCGCGGCAAAGGGGGCGCCGGCGCGACGACGCTTGCCGTGAACAGCGCGGTCTCCCTCGCCGAGACGAAGATGTACAAGACCGCGGTCCTCGATCTCAACCTCGAGTTCGGGAACGTCGCTTCGCACCTCAACCTGAAGCCGCAGCACACGCTTTCCGATCTCGCCGAGATGCAGCCCGATCAGCTCGACGACGCGACCTTCGCGACCTTCATCGCGCAGGACCGCAGCGGCGTGCAGATCTGTGTCGGCGCGAGCGTGCCCGAGCACGCCGAGCTGGTGACAGTGAGCGCGGTGCAGCAGAGCCTCGACCGCCTCCGGCGAGGTAGCGACTACGTCATGGTCGACACGCAGCCCTCGTTCACGCCGCTGACGCTCGCCGCGATCGACACCTCAGACGGCGCCTGCGTCGTGTGCGAGCCGCACGTCGCGTCGATGAAGACCGGCAGGGCGTGCCTCGACGTCCTCGAGAAGCTCTCGTTCCCCAAGGAGCGGACGCTCTTGGTGATCAACCGCACAACGCAGACGGGTCTCGACACCGACGAGGTCTCGCGCTACTTCAACCGGCGGCCCGACATCGTCGTGCCCTTCACTCCCGCATTCGATGACGCCGCGGACCGTGGCCGGCCGATCGTGGTGCTCCATGCCGACAATGCGGCATCGAAGCAGCTCCGCGATCTTGCCGCGAGGCTCACCGTCCTGGCTCCGGTGGGACGCTGACATCCGCGTCCGGTTCTGGGGAACGCGCGGCTCGATCTCCGCCGCCGGCCCCGAGACGCTTCGCTACGGCGGTAACACGCCCTGCGTCGAGGTCACGACCGACGACGGCACGCTCCTCGTCTTCGACTGCGGCACCGGCGCGCGGAAGCTCGGGCTCGCGCTCGCGAGCAAAGGACCGGTGCGGCTCCATCTGCTGCTCTCCCACACGCACGCGGACCACATCCAGGGTCTCCCGTTCTTCCTCCCCGCGTTCACTCCCGGCAGCCACATCACGGTCTATGGGCCGTCCGGGATGGACCGCGGGCTCACGACGGCGGTCGCCGGAACGATGGACTACGCGTACTTTCCCGTGCCCCTCAAGTCGCTTCCCGCCCAGGTGGACTTCGTCGAGCTCGGCGAGACAGAGTTCTCGATCGGCGGCATCAAGCTCCGCACCCAATTCTTAAATCACACCTCGCCGTGCATCGGCTACCGCGTGACCGCGGGCTCGGCCGCGCTCGTGTATGCGACCGATCACGAGGCCCACAGCACGCCGCACTGGCGGGCCGATCGCGGGCCGGACGTCTTCGATCCGGCGCTCCTCGCGCACAACGGCGACACGCGGCACGCCGCGTTCCTGACCGCCGCGGATGTGGTCATCCACGACGCGCAGTACGGGACCGCCGATTACCCGAACAAGGCGGGCTGGGGCCACAGCACCGTCGAGTACGCCGTCGACATCGCAGTCGCCGCGCGCGCGAAGACCCTCGTGCTGTTCCATCACGACCCAGACCGCGACGACGGTGGTGTCGACGACCTGACCGCGGTGGCCGCGAGCCGCGTCGTGGCGTCGAAGCGACCCCTTCGCGTCGTCGCCGCGGCGGAAGGCGAAGAGCTCGTCCTCGCGGAGGGACCGCATGCGCGTACGACCGACGTCGAGCCCGCCCCAGCTGCGATGCCCGAACGCGCGCGCATCCTCGTCGCCGACGACGATGTCGCGCTCGTGCGCATCCTCGAGGCCGTCCTCCGCGTCGACGGTTATGACGTCGATGTCGCGTTCGACGGTGAGGAGATGCTGAGCAAGGCGGCGCTTGCCGCGTACGACCTCGTCCTCGTCGACATCCAGATGCCGAACTTGGATGGCCTCTCCGCGTGCAGACGACTTCGAGCGCTCGACGGCTACCGCGAGACGCCGTTCGTCGTGCTGACCGCGCGGACGCGGCAGGATGACATGTCCGCGGCCTTCGATGCCGGCATCACCGACTACATCCGCAAACCGTTCGCCTTGCCGCAGGTGCGCGCCCGCGTACGCTCGTGGCTCGCGCGCGGCGCCGCGCGTCAGGTGTGAGCCCGAAGTCGACCTCGACCGTATATCCGTCGAAAAGCGCACAAGGGGAAGACCGTGGGTGAGTTGAACGAGACCCAGCGCTATCTCATCGACGAGCACATCGAGGAATATCAAGAAGGGTTGATCCCGAGGCGCGAGCTGTTGCGCAGGGTGACACTCATCTCCGGCAGCGCCGCGCTTGCGGCCGTGATCGTCGCAGCGTGCGGACCGGTGACACCCGCGAGCTCGGGCCCGGCGACACCGACCGTCGCGACAGCGAGCAGCAGTCCCGCGCCGACGATCGGACCCTACGCCACGCCGCCCGCGCAGGCGACGACCGACGGCGTCACCGTCAGGCCCGATGACCCACGCATCACCATCTCGAAGCCAGATGTCAAAGGACCGGATGGCGCGTCGCTCCTGGCGTACATGGCGCGTCCGGCGGGCACGGCAAGAGTTCCGGGGATGATCGTGATCCACGAGAACCGCGGCCAGACGCCGCACATCCAGGATGTCGTGCGCCGCACCGCGACAGCGGGATTCGCCGCGATCAACATCGACCTCGTCGCGCGCGCAGGCGGCTATGAGAAGCTCACCGACCAGGCCGCGTACAACGCGGAGCTCGGCAGGCTCACGCTGGCGGGAAAGCTCGCGGACCACAGCGCCACGCTCAATTACCTCAAAGCGCAATCGACTGGGGCAGTCGGCGTGGTCGGCTTCTGCTTCGGAGGTGGCGAGGTGTGGAGCATCCTCGCCGGCGGCGTCGACGTGAAGGCCGCGGTGCCGTTCTACGGGCCACAGCCGACGAACTTCGCCGACATCGCGAAGACGAAGGCAGCCACGTCGGCGGTGTACGCCGAGCTCGACACGCGTATCACGGCCACGGCGCCGCAGATGGAGGACGCGCTCAAGAAGGCCGGCGTCCCATATCAGATCACCGTCTATCCCGGCGTGAACCATGCGTTCCACAACGACACCGGCGGGACGCGGTACGACGCTGTGCAGGCGGCCAAGGCGTGGGTCGCGACGATCGAGTGGTTCCGGAAGTACCTCGCCTAGACCGCGCCGTTACCGCCAGAGCGTGACGATCGCGGCCATCACGACCTGTATCACAACGTCGTGCACGTTGGTGATGAGCCACGCGTTCCACGGTCGGCCCTGGAAGGCGACCTGCGCTCCACTGAGGGTGGCCATGAAACCGAGCCACGCAACAACGCCGAGCATGATCCCGTCCGTGATCGACGCCGCACCCAGGTTCAGAGACAGCAACGCGAGGACCCAAGCGTTCACCAGCGCGACGACGACACCGATCACCAGCTGAGCGGGGCCCGGACGCCCGACCGGGGTGGATCCCATCAGGCGGGCCAATCGATCGCCCAGCCCGGCGAGCCCGTAGTACACGATCCCGATGACCACCGCCGCGATGGCGGCCACGATGACGGCGAGGTAATTGACCGCGAAGTTCACGGCCACGTTACTTCTTCAGCATCGCCCGCAGCGCCTCGCGTCCCTCTGGCGTCGCTTTGGACGTCTCCGGAACGATGATCTTGGGCTCCTCCGGCTTCGGCGCGGCGCCGTGGAAGTTCGTGGCGTCGCCGCCGGCCTTCTTGATCAGCTCAGCCTCGGCGTCAGGTGACTCGAGCCCGATGAGCTTGTCGACCGTCTTGCGGTTGCGGATCGATCGCGCGAAAGATGCCAGCACCAGCGGATCACGGAGCGCGCGCGGATCCTGCTGCGCGAGGGGCGTCATCGCGACCTGGGCCGCGAGCTCGTTCGACGACACCGTGATGCCTTCCTTCTTCGCGAGGGCATCGAGAACGAGGATCGACTTCGCGCGTTTCTCCGCCGCCGGCTTCCACTCGGCGCGGATCTCGTCTTCCGTCTTGCGCGCCTGCAGCAGGAACTGTTCGAAGGTGATCCCCTGCTCCCGAACGCGGGCCTTGAGATCGGCGACCATGTGGTCGAGCTCGTCGTGCACGATGACCTCGGGCACCTCCACCGTCGCGGTATCGACGGCGTGCTCGAGCATCTTGTCCGCGGCGGTGTCACGCGCTTCGTGGAACGCGGAATGCGCGAGCTCGTTCTTCACCTCGCGCCGGAGGTCGTTGATGTTCGCGACGCCCACGGTCTTGGCGAAATCATCGTCGAGGGCGGGCAGGACCTTCTCCGAGACCTGGCTCGCGCGGATGGAGAACGTGCCCTTCTTGCCGCGAAGCTCGTCCGAAGCGGTGTCGCCAGCGAACTCGAGCTCGGCGGTCTTGCTGTCGCCCGACTTCAGGCCGACGAACGCCTCGCCCAGGCCGGCGATCGACGTCGCGCGACCGGCCTCGACGTGCGCATTGCGCGCGAAGGGCGGAAGCTGCCTCCCGTCGACCGTGACGTCGATGTCGACCATGACGATGTCGCCCGTCTTCGCCGGGCGGTCGACCGGTTGGAGCTGAGCGTGCGACTCACGCATCGCCTCGATGGTCTTGTCGATCTCCTCCGTGCTCGGCGGTGTGGGCTCGATGCTCGCGCCGTGTGCGGCGTAGTCGCCGAGCGTCACCTCCGGCCGCACCGTGACCGTCGCGGTCCAGCGCACCGGCTTGCCGGGCTCGAGCTGCGTGAGCTCGACCTTGGGATCCTCGAGCGGCTCGAGCGCCTCGACCTCGACGATCTCGCGATAGGTCTGGTCGATGAGATCCTCTGCGGCTTCCGCCCACAGGTGCTCTGCGCCGTAGCTCCGCTCGTACATCGCGCGCGGCGCCTTGCCCGGACGGAAGCCCGGGATCTTGGCCTTCTGGTTGTGACGCTCGAAAACGCGATCGGCCTGACGCGCGAGCCGCTCGGCGTCGACCTCCACCTCGAGCGAGACCTTCGATCCCGCGTCGCGGCGGATGGTGTGGCGGAACGAGCGTTCGGTGGGCGCAGATGTGGTGAGAGCGTCGGACATGGGGCGGACATAGTGTATTGCGGATGTTCTTCTACGAGGTCCATGAGGGCGACGAAGAGGTCGGCGCCGCGGTCCTGCTCGCCCACGAAGAACGGATCGAGCCCTTCGAGTTCTTCGAGCTGGTGAAGAAGGCGCGCGCCCTCGTCCTCGACTCCTACGAGGAGGATTCGCTCGCGGAGGCGGTCGCGAACGAGCTGCAGCGCTCCGCGGGCTTCACTCACGTGACCGACAGCATGCTGGTCGCGTCCGTGAACGTTGACGAGAAGGAGGAGAACACATATCTCCTCACAGAGGAGGGCGACACCCGCACGCTCTTCATGTCACGCGAGGAGAACGGCGAGCCGCAGGACGGCGAAGAGGAGGCCGACGACTAATGGAGCGCATCGGCTTCGTCGGCACCGGCATCATGGGCGGCCCGATGGCCCGCAATGCGCTGAAGACGGGCTTCGCCGTTACGGTCACGAACCGCACGCCCGCCCGCGCGGAGCCGCTCGCGAAGGACGGCGCCACCGTGGTGAAGACGCCGCGCGAGGTCGCCGAACGATCCGACATCGTCGTCACCATGGTCCCGAACACGCCGGACGTCGAAGCCGCCGTCTTCGGTCCGGACGGCGTGGCCGCCGGCGCGCGCGACGGGTTGCTTCTCATCGACATGAGCACGATCTCTCCCGCGGCGACGCGTGCGTTCGCGGAACGCGCCGCGAAGAACCGGCCGCCCTTCCACACGCTCGACGCGCCGGTGTCGGGCGGTGAGATCGGGGCGATCGAAGCGCGCCTGTCGATCATGATCGGCGGCGACGCGGCCGATGTGAAGCGCGCGATGCCACTCTTCGAGGCTCTTGGCAAGACCATCGTGCACATCGGCGACCACGGCGCGGGGCAGGCGTGCAAGCTCGCGAATCAGATCGCGGTCGCGATCAACAACCTCGGCGTATCCGAGGCGCTCGTGTTCGCGGCATCGCAGGGCATCGATCTCGAGAAGACGCGTCAGGTCATCGCCGGCGGCGCGGGATCGTCGTGGGCGATGCAGAACTACGCGCCGAAGATGCTCGCGGGTGACTTCCGTCCGGGCTTCATGGTCGACCTGCAACAGAAGGATCTGCGCATCGTCCTCGACAACGCGTCCGCGGATCACATCTCCGTCCCCGGTGCCGCGCTCGTGCACGAGCTCTACAACGCGCTGCAGCGCGACGGCGGGGGGCGCGAGGGGAACCACGCGCTCATCAAGGTGATCGAGAAGCTCTCGGGGATCGAGGCGCGCGCACGGTCCTGACCTTCGACCGCGCCCTCGCGCGACTCGCGCGCATCAGCGACCTGCGCGCGCCGTGGCGCTGGAGGGGTGTGGACCCGCCCGCGGATGCTGCCTACGCGCTCTTCAACGCGCTCGAAGAAGAGCAGATGGCCTCCGCAGCGCTCGCGCCGGACGGCGATGAGGCCTCGCGCATCCTGACGCTCGCACAGATCGCTTTCGGTCGGCTGCGCGGTCTGCTGGCCGGCATCGACGACGAGCTGCTCGACCGCGCTCCTGCCCAGGGCGAGTGGACGCTGCGCGAAACACTCGCCCACGCGATCAGCGTCGAGCGCTCATACCGCGCGAACACGCAGCACGCTCTCGCACGTCGCGAGGACGAGCCCCTGAAGCTGCCGCCGGATCGGCGGCCGCAGCCGGACCCGGCGGACACC
>VBFY01000096.1 GCA_005889405.1 Chloroflexota bacterium
CGGTGCACCCCGTGCACGCGCGCGAGCTCGGCGACCGAACGACCCTCGCGCAGATGCGCCTCGACCAAATACGGCCCGACGTCCATCCGGAGACCCCCTCAGCGTGGTGTCTCCGATGTCTTGACACATCCCTCGCGGGACTGTCGCCGATGTCCTGAACTCCCACACCCTCCGGGCTACTGAGTCAATTCACGCGGGGATACCCCCGGTACTACTTCGTGCTTCGCGATCGCGCTCGCGTCTTCGCCGGCCGCGTCTTCGCGAGATTGTGCCCGACGCCGGCCTTCACGATCGCCTTGAGCGCTGGTTCATCGAGCTTTTCGTTCTGAGAGACATCGATCGCCCGCGACTTGCCCAAGAGCTGCGCGTTGAAGAGTTTCTTCGGGTCCGGAAGGCTCGAGCCCGCGGAGAACGCGAGCCTCACCCGCTCCTTGAGGATGATCCCGACACACACCTGCCCGTCGTGCGACCAGACGGCCGAGCCCAGTGGGTTGCTGGGCCGTTTCCACTTCACATCCTCCGCAATCTCGGGGTCCGCGTCGTGGACGACCTTGCGGAGCTTCCCGAGCATCGCGCCGCGCCAATCGGGCGTCTTCGCAATCAACTCATCGACCGGTCCCGCTCGTGTCATGTCAGCGCCACACTCCTTCGTCTATCGGCTCTCGGCCGTGCCGCGGGCCACGGGGCGGACGCTCCCGCAGGTCAGCGCCGGCGTATCCGATTCTCGAAATTCGCTAGGAAACTAATTTCAATTACCCGCCTGCGATCGCACCGATAACGAGGAACGGTTCCTTCCCGGAGGCGACGTCGTCCGGCAATGGTGCATCGGGCGACTCGTGCGACAGATCCTCCTCGCACGCGAAGAACCGTATGAACGCGCGCCGCTCCCGAGTGGTGTGGTCACGGATGGTCCCCCGCAGCATCGGGTACGCGGTCTCCAGTGCGTCGAGGACGGCGCGCTGCGTCACCGTGCCCTTGACGTCAAGCGCCACCTCACGGTCCACACGCGCGAGCGTCCGCAGGTGATGCGGAAGCACGACGCGGATCATCGCAGCGTCTGCACCTCGACCGAGAGCACCGGCGGGAGATCGCGAACGATCGGTGCCCAGGTGTCTCCGGCGTCCGGGGACGCGTACACCTGGCCGCCGGTCGTGCCGAAGTACACCCCGCACTTGTCTAGCGAATCGACCGCCATCGCATCGCGCAGGACATTCACGTAGCAGTCGCGCTGCGGTAGGCCACTCGTCAGCGCCTCCCATTCGTTCCCGCCGCTGCGGCTCCGGTACACCCGCAGCTTGCCATCGGGCGGGAAGTGCTCCGAGTCGCTCTTGATCGGCAGGACGTAGATCGTTTCCGGCTCATTCGCGTTCACGTCGATCACGAAGCCGAAGTCGCTCGGCAGATTCCCGCTCACTTCCCTCCAGGAGTCGCCCGCATCGTCACTGCGCAGGACATCCCAGTGCTTCTGCATGAACAAGACATTCGGTCGGGAGGGGTGCATCGCGATGCGGTGAACGCAGTGGCCGATCTCAGCGTCCGCGTCAGGGATGTAGTCCGACCTGAGTCCTCGGTTGATCGGCTTCCACGTCGTGCCACCGTCGTCCGTCCTGAATGCGCCGGCCGACGAGATCGCCACGAAGATTCGCTCGGGATTCTTCGGGTCTTCGATGATCGTGTGCAGACACAGGCCGCCTCCTCCGGGCTGCCACAGCGGACCGGTACCGTGCCCGCGCAGGCCCGAGAGCTCCTTCCAGTTCTCACCCCCGTCGGTGGTGCGGAAGAGCGCGGCGTCCTCGACGCCGGCGTACACCATGTCCGGGTCCGTCAGTGAGGGCTCGAGATGCCAGACGCGTTTGAACTCCCACGGTCGCTGCGATCCGTCGTACCACTGGTGCGTCGTGAGTGGCTTGCCCGTCTCGGGTGATGCGTCGTACGCGAATTTGTTGCTCTCGCCTTTGGCCGTCCCGCTCGGTGGCTTCTGCGGTTCGCCGGGTGGCGTCCCGGGCTGATGCCACGTTTTGCCGCCGTCGTCCGACCTCTGGATGACCTGGCCGAACCAACCATTGTTCTGTGACGCGAAGAGCCGCTGGGGATCCGCCGAGGAGCCCTTCACGTGGTAGACCTCCCAGCCGGGAAAGTGCGGACCGCTGACGACCCATTTCTTGCGCTGCCCGTCCGCCTCCAAGACGAACGCGCCCTTGCGTGTGCCGACGAGTACACGCACCTTGCTCATTCCTTGTCCTCCCGCCGTAGATCACGGTACTCGACCTGACCGGCCGCGCGATGCTGCGTGCGACGGGCAGGCCTGTGTCCTGGAGACTACGGGAGTCTTCGTGCTGGGTCGCGTACGCCGATCAACACACGGGTGGGGCAGCTCCGGCGGTCATGCGAGCGACAGGCCTCGTAGGAGAGAGTCGGCTTAGCCGAAGACGGAACTGGCCCGATCGGGTGCGACCATGCCCGCGCGATCCCTTCGGCCGACTCTCGTCAGCGGCCGAGCCACGCGGCCAGGTACGCAAGAGAGGAGGATCTCGTGAGTGGGCGCGACGCGCGGCACGGACGCGGGAACGCGGGCACCTTCCAGGTGGAGGATCGTCGCCGCGCTGGGGGTCACCACGCTAGTTGCAGTACTCGCGGTCGCCGTATGGCTCGTCCGGATCGAATCGAAGCAGCTCACGTGGCAGTCCCTGCTGAACGCCACCTACACCACGAGCATCACGCCGCGCGGCGCCGCCCTGCGCGACGGGACGTTCGAGGCGGAGGCCGCGCCGGGCTCGGCGTCGAAGATCACCGTGCGTCTCGCCGACATCGCAGCTTTCGGGGATCTAGACGGGAACCTGGCTCCGGACGCCGCCGTCGTGCTCGTGAGCAGCGGCGGTGGCAGCGGGACGTTCGTGGAGCTCGCGGCGGTCCGCAACGAGAGGGGCGCGGCTCATCCGGTGGCCACCGTTCTCCTCGGAGACCGGATCCTCGTGCGCGAGGTCCGGATCGAGGGCAGACATATCCTCGTGCGCCTGCGCGCGCGCGGCGCGACCGATCCGTTCAGCCTCCGCACCCGGGAGATCTCGCGTCACTACGCGCTCGACGGGAACAGCCTCGTCCTCCTCGACGAGTCGGAGGCGGAGGTCCAATCGACCCCGGCCGAGGACTACGTCTACCGTCCGGAGCGGCTGGACGTTGTCGCCGGCGCCTCGCGCTCGGTCAGTGGCTCTCTTGCACCCGGACAGATCGCCTCCTACGTGGTGCATGGGCGCGCGGGCGAGATCCTAGATCTCACCGCTCGGAGCGACTTCGACAACGCGGTCCTCTCGGTCTCCGGCCTGACTGATGGGATGACGCTCGTGAGCCGGCGCGAGTACGCGACTGAGCGCTCCGTCGTCCTTCCAAGCGGGCAGGACTATTCCGTCAAGGTCGTCAGCGTTGCGGGCTACCAGCTCCCGTATGTTCTCCAAGTCCAACTGCGCGCAGCGTCGCAGGCAGTCGCACCGACCGCACGGCCGTCGGAGGTGCCGCTCCCGTCGCGAACGCCGTCCCCGCTGCCGTCACCGTCGGGCGCGGCGGGCCTGGTGGAGCGTCCGCTCGTTCAGGCGTCGGAGTCCGCGGTGGCGTTCGCGCGGTCTCGGGCTCCCATCTGGGGCGTGGCCATCGTCGTCCCATCGCGCGGCCTCGTGTTTGCCGAGAACGCCGACATCCAGGTCCCCGTAGCGAGCATCGTGAAGGTGCTCGTGCTCCTCGTCGTGCTCGAGCAGGCGCGCGAGGATCATCGGCCCGTTTCGGAAGAGGACCTCGCGCTGCTGTGGCCGATGATCACGGAGAGCGACAACGACGCGACCTCGCAGCTATGGGAGCAGATCGGGCGAGGCCAGGCGGTGTCGTCATACCTGCGCAGCGTGGGCGTCGGTGGATTCACGCCGGATTCGGGGACGTCCTGGGGCGCGAGCTTCGCGTCAGCTCGCGCGATGGCGGCGATCCTCGGAAAGCTGCTGGGTGGCGAGATCCTCGATGCGCCGTCGCGTGCGCTCGCGATACGCATGCTGGGCGCGATCGTGCCAGAGCAGCGGTGGGGCGTCACGGCAGGGACCGACGCGGCAAACGGCGACCGGGTCGCGCTGAAGAACGGGTGGTATCCGGGAGAAGAGGGTTGGCGCGTGAACAGCACCGGGATCGTCTGGCCGCGAGCGGGTGACGCTTACGCGATCGCGATCGTCACCGGCGGTCGAGTGAGTTGGCAAGAGGGCATCGAGACGATCGAGGGCATCGCCGCGCCGCTGAACGCCGTAATGCGGTCAGTGCCGTGATGACCGCCACGCTGTCGAGCGGCGCGCGCCGTCGGTGCGCAAGACATCAGAATGAGCGCGTGAACGCGAGCAAGGTCACGCGGACGACGCGCACGCTCCCTAACGTCCTTCTCCTCACGGTCGCCCTCGTCGCGGCATGTGCGCCGACGGGCACGGCGGCGTCGGGTGTCACGTCGTCCGTCGTTCCGCCAGACCCGTCGAACGCCACATTCAAGATCGAACGCGACACGGTCGCGCTTGTGAACGGCCGCGCCGAGCGTGAGGCCGCGCCGGGATCGGCGACCAAGGTCACAACGACGCTCGCCGATCTGCGCGCATCAGGGGACGTGGACGGCGACGGGCGACCTGATACGGTCGTCGTGCTCATCTACCAGCCGGGCAGCAGCGGAACATTCTCATACCTCGCGGTGCTCCTGAACGCCACTGGTGGCGTCACGACGGCGCCGGCGGTCCTGCTCGGCGACCGCATCAAGATCAGTGGGGTGAAACTAGACGGCCGCACGATCGTGGTGGACGTCCTCGATCGGACCGCCGGCCAGCCGTTCAGCGAGTCGCCTTCCGTCGCCTCGACGAAGCGTTTCGTCGTCGACCGCGGAGCGCTCATCGCGCGGTAGCACGCGCGGCCGAGGGGCGCTGAGCACACGCTCGCTGATGGCGTAGCGTTTTACCGTGAGCCGCGAGGTCGAGGACCTGAACCGGCGCCTACTGCGCGCCCGTGACGCGATGGACCGCGCCTACGCCGAGCCGCTCAACGTCCGCGCCGTCGCCGCGGTGGCCCATATCTCCGAGGCGCACTTCATCCGCAGCTTCCGCGCCGCCTTCGGGGAGACGCCGCACCGATACCTGCAGCGGCGGAGGGTGGAGCGCTCGATGTTCCTGTTGCGCGAGACCGACCGCAGCGTCACCGACATCTGCTTCGACGTCGGCTTCATCAGCCTCGGGACCTTCAGCCGCACGTTCCGGGAGATCATCGGCGAGACGCCGTCGGACTATCGCGTGAGGCACGGGCCGCTGGCGGCGCCCAACTGCATCCAGATGACGGCCACGCGGCCGCGGGTGGCGGCGCGGGTGGGGACTCGATCGATGATCACCAAGCCGAACGTCACCTCTGTCATCGTCGACTAGGACGAGTCCCTCGACCTCGAGGTCGTGTTTCGAGCAGTTTTGGAGAAGCCGCCGCGCCGGCGGCTCCCTAGCCTGAGGGTCGTCCCGATCAAAGACTCGCAGAGGAGACACGACATGAACTCGCACATAAGCGCGATCCTGCTTGGCGTCAAAGACATGGAGCGATCCAAGCGTTTCTACACCGAGGGCCTGGGGTGGAAGGTCCAGAACGACTGGGGCATCTCCGTCTTCTTCGTCCCACACGGCGGTTCGCTCGTCGGCTTCTATGGCCGCGACGGACTGGCAGACATGGTCGGCGTGACTGCTGACGGCGACGGCTTCAGCGGTCTCGTCTTTAATTACGTCGTCCGTAGCGAAAAGCGCGTCGACGAGGTCATGGCCGAAGCCAAGAAGGCGAGTGCGAAGATCCTCAAGCCCGCGGCGAAGCTGCAGTGGGGCGGGTATGGCGGGACGTTCGCGGACCCCGATGGCTACATCTGGTCGATCGGCTACAGCGCGGAGGGAAAGGATCAGCCCTACGCCGAGTAGCCGGCGGAGCGCCCTATCAAATCTCGCGAGGGAGAAAACAAGCGATGATCAAGCTGAACGTCACCTCCGTCATGGTTCTCGACCAGGACGAGGCTCTTGACTTCTATGTCAACAAGCTCGGGCTGGAAGTTGGCAAGGACATCAAGCAGGGTCCCTTCCGGTGGCTGACAGTGCGCGTCCCCGGCGACCCCGACATCGAGATCTTCCTGGAGGAGCCGGGCCCGCCGTTGCACGACGAGGCCACCGCCGCGCAGCTCCGCGAGTTGATCACCAAGGGCGCGATGAGCTCCATTGTCTTCCAGACGGACGACGTCCGGGGTCTGTACGACACCCTCCAGGCGCGCGGCGTCACCGACTTCACCCAGGAGCCCACCGACAACTTCTACGGCATCGACATGGGGCTTCGCGACCCCTTCGGCAACGCCATCCGGATCCTCCAGCCGGCGAAGGTCGCCCGTAAGGTGACGGCCTGATATGGCTGAGAAGAAAAGCGCAAAGAAAGCCACGCGCAAGTCCGGGAGGATCGCGGGGCTCACGGCGGCAGAAAAGGCCGCGCTGAAGGAGACTATCGAAGATCAGAAGGCGGCTGCGCGCGGTTTGGAGGGCGAGAGCGCCCTGCTCGCGAAGATCGCCGCGATGCAGGAACCGGATCGCGGCATGGCCAAGCGGATCCACGCGATCGTCAAGGCCAACGCGCCTTCCCTCTCATCGACGACCTGGTACGGGATGCCTGCGTACGCCAACAAGAGCGGCAAGGCCGTCTTCTTCTTCCAGGACAAGGCCAAATTCAAAGCGAGGTACGCCACGCTCGGCTTCAACGACTCGGCGAACCTCGACGACGGCGCCATGTGGCCGATCGCCTTCGCGCTGACGAAGTTGACTGCCGCCGATGAGGCAAAGATCGCCGCGCTCGTGAAAAAGGCGGTGAGCTGAGGAGCGTCCGACGGTCCATCAGTCGTGACGCTCAGTCGATCGTGATCACGACCTTCGCCCGAGCCTGACCGGTGCCCAGGTACCGCACCGCCTCCGCACCCTCGCTCAACGGAAAGGTGCGGTCGATCGCCGGGCACACTTTGCCCGCTTCGATGAGCTCCTTCAGGACGGACAGGTCTTCCAGATCCGGTTTCGCCACGAAGAAGACGATGCGCTGTTTCAAAAGGCGCGAGCGCAGGAACGCAGAAGCGATACGGGTGAAGATCGCGGTCCCACCGCGCTTGTCTGCTCCGACGAGCACGAGGATCCCGTTGGGCGACAGGGCGCGCCGCAGATCCGAGAGTGAGCGGTTCGCGGCGACATCCAAGATCGCGTCGTAGCGCTCACCGCGCCGCACGAAGTCCTCTTTGGTGTAGTCGACGACCTCGTCCGCGCCGAGCGCGCGGACAACCTCGAGGTTCCTCGCGCCGGTCACCGCCGTGACTCGCGCTCCGAGAGCCTTCGCGATCTGGACCGCGAACGTCCCAACGCCGCCGCCGGCTCCGTTCACGAGGACCCGCTGTCCCGGCTTCACCTGGGCGTGGTCGCGCAGGCTCTGGAGCGCGGTCCGTCCCGCAACGCCGACCGCCGCTGCCTGCTCGAAGGACACGTTGCGAGGTTTCAACGCCAGGCGGTCTTCGCGTGCCAGCGCGTATTCGGCGAACGCCGCGGGTGCGCCGCCGAAGACCTCGTCGCCCGGGCCGAAGCGCGTCACGTTCGGGCCGACCGCCTCAACGACCCCGGCGACGTCAACACCCCGGACCGGCTCGTCCTTCTGACGCATCAGGGTCGAGACCGCGCGGATCATGAGCCCGCCGTGGACGGAGTGCCAGTCGAGGGCGTTGACCGACGCCGCACGGACGCGCACCAACACACCTCCCTCGGCGAGTGCCGGCCTCTCGATCACGCGAAGCTTGAGGGCGTCAGCTGAGCCGTAACCCTCCTGGACGATCGCCCGCATCGTCTGCTTCGCCTCTCCTGCCAGCGTGGGGGTCATGTCGTTCCCTCCCTCGGCTGCGAGTTACCGATCGCAGAGTGGCCCGGGGATGTGGTGCAAATGTGAAGGTTCGTGGGTCGCTCCTACCATTCAGGCGTGGGTGAGCACACGACCACCAAGCCCGCTCGGTCGCCCCGGCGTGGTCGCACCGCGCGGCGAAGGCACGAGCGACCCGACCCACCACATGTCGCACGCCACATCGCCGATGACGCTGCGGCGCGGAGCGTCCCGCGCGGGAGCGAACAAGCCGTGGTGGACATGGAGGGTGGCGGATCGTCGGGCCGCGGAACAGGCGGCGACGACGGGGACGGCGACAGACGACGACCCGAACGAGGTGGCGACGACGCAAGGCGTCTCCTCATCGCACTCGGCATCCTTGCCGTCGGTGCGGGTGTGATGAGCGTCCGCCTCTTCGCGAAGGCCGGGCGCTCACCTCGCGTCTCTTAGCCCTCACTACCGCTGGCCACCCCGGTACAACGTTCGGACAGGAGGACCCCATGAGCGACCAGATCAGCCCTAAGCAGTTCCGCGAGTCCGAAGGCGTCGAGGATTGGCGCGTACTAGGCGATGGCGCGAACGCCTACTTCCGAACCGGGTCCCTCGCCGCAGGCGCCCGGCTCGCGCAGGCAATCGGCGCGTTGCCAGGCGTGGACGATCTCCAACCCGACGTCGACGTGCGTCACGACGGTGTGACCGTGCGCATGGTCGCGTTCATCGAGGGCTACGGGGGGATGATCCAGAGCCATGTCGAGCTTGCCCGTAAGATCTCGGCAGCCGCGCGAAAGCTGGGATTTTCTGCCGACCCGTCGGCGGTCCAGAGCCTGCTCGTCATCCCCGGCGCGATCTCTCGCGCCGAGGTGATGCCGTTCTGGCGTGCCGTACTCGGGTATGAGCCGCGTCGCGACAGCCCCGCCGAAGACCTCGTCGATCCCCACAACCGGGGGGTGCCGCTTTGGTTCGAGCAGATGAACGAGCCGCGCCCGGACGGCGGCGGCGCGATCCATCTCGCGATATGGGTGCCCTACGAGCAGGCGGAGGCCCGCATCGCGGCGGCGCTCGCCGCGGGAGGCCGGATGGTGCGCGACGAGTTCGCGCCCTCGTGGTGGACTCTTGCCGACGCCGCGGGCAACGAGGCCGACATCGCCACCACGAAGGGCCGCGACTGACTCCGTCGTTCCGTCAGAGCTACGCACGCACGAATGCGCGCGCCCAGATCGATCGGTTCGGGCATTCGACGTACGCCTCGCAGATCGCGGAGCTGCTACGCGCCTTCTTCTTCGGCGGGGCTTGACGGCCAGCGCTCAGGTGCGTTATACAACCGCCTAGTTATGGAACCTCTCGGTTATGGACACATCTCGGCCGAGCGCCTCGACGCGACATTCGCGGCCTTGGCGGATCCGACCCGACGCGCGATCCTGGCTCGGCTGGCGTCCGGCCAAGCATCGGTGACACAGTTGACCGAGCCCTTCGCGATCAGCCAGGCCGCGGTCTCCAAACACCTCAAGGTGCTGGAGCGCGCCGGTCTGATCTCACGAGGGCGGGACGCGCAGCGGCGGCCCCGCCGGCTCGAGGTGAAGCCCCTCGCGGAAGCGACTGGGTGGCTCGAGCGTTACCGCCGATTCTGGGAGGGCAGCTTCCAGCAGCTCGACGTCGTGCTCGACGAGCTGAAGGCTACGCAGAACAAACGCGGACGCACGGCGCAAGACAAGAAGCGCAGACCGAGAAAGCGAAGATAAGGGGAGATCACAGTGAGGGACACCGGGAAGCACACCGAGACACTGCAGGTCGCGACGCCATCCGATCGGGAGATCGCGATGACGCGCGTCTTCGATGCTCCGCGCCGCCTGGTATTCGATGCATGGACCAAGCCCGAGCTGCTGAGGCGTTGGCTGGGTGTCCGGGCCGGATGGACGATGGTGGTCTGCGAGGTCGATCTGAAGGTGGGCGGTGCCTATCGGTACGTGTGGCGCGGTCCCGGTGGAGACATGGGCATGGGCGGCGTGTTTCGCGAAATCGTGCGGCCCGAGCGGATCGTGAGCACCGAGGTCTTCGACGATCCCTGGTACGAGGGCGAGGCGGTGGACACTCTGGTCATGGTCGAACGGGACGGCAAGACGACCGTGACGACGACGGTGCGCTACGCGTCGCAGCAGGTCCGCGACGCGGTCATCGCATCCGGCATGAGCACGGGAGTCGCCCAGAGCTACGACGTGCTTTCCGAGCTGCTGGCGAAAGGGGGCTGACCATGGACTGGAAGCTGGAACTGGTGCCGATCCCTGTTGCCGACGTGGACCGCGCCAAGACGTTCTACCAGGACAAGGTCGGGTTCAATTTGGACCACGACGTCCGGAACGGGGAGCTCCGTGTCGTGCAGCTCACGCCTCACGGCTCCGCCTGCTCGATCGTGATCGGTCAGGGGATCCTGGATACGCCGCCGGGTTCGGTGCAGCGCTTGCATCTTGTCGTCCCCGACATTCAAGCCGCGCGTGCGGAGCTGGTCGGGCGAGGTGTGGAGGTCACAGAGGTCCAGGACCTCGGCGGAGGGATCACCATGGCCTTCTTCAACGATCCCGACGGCAACAGCTGGGCCTTGCAGCACATCGCTCCGGGAGCCGGTCTACCGGGTCGAACCTGACGCCGGAGGAGCAGCGCAAGCGGGAGAGTCAGAGCGCGCGCTTGTGGGGTGAGCGGATAACGGTTCGTTCCTGGCCTCCGCCGCGCCGGTGCGGCCGAGCCCTCTGGAACGCGACGCTCAGTGGTTGTCGAAATCGACTGCGCCTTGTTCGACGTCGGTGTAGAGCCGAGGCGCGGACATCGTCCGGAGCCCTCGGGTCAATAAGGAGACGGGAGAGACACCAAGATGCGATTCCTGATGTATGGGACCGGCGATGTGCAGAGCGCTCCACCAAGCCAGGAGCTCATGACCGAGGTGGCGAGGTTCACCGAAGAGACCAGGCGAGCTGGCATCCTCCTCGCGACCGGCGGGCTCGGGCAGGGGATCACGCGCGTGCGAAGCTCGTCAGGCAAGCTGAGCGTCACCGATGGGCCGTTCACCGAGACGAAAGAGCTGACCGGCGGCTTCGCGCTTGTAGAGGTGAAGTCGCGTGAAGAGGCCATCGAATGGGCGAAGCGTTTTCGGAAGATCGTCGGCGATGGCGACTCGATGATCCAAGAGGTGTTCGGCGGTTAGATGCTTCAATCGGTCGCTGTGACGGCTACCGATGCGCACCGTGCCATCGATGCGGTGTGGCGGATCGAATCTCCGAGACTCATCGCTGGACTCACACGCATCATGCGGGATGTCGGTCTGGCGGAAGATCTCGCGCAGGACGCTCTCGTCGCCGCGCTCGAACAATGGCCCGAGTCAGGCGTTCCGGACAACCCCGGCGCCTGGCTCATGGCCACCGCGAAGCATCGCGCGATCGATCGCTTGCGCCGAAACGAGCGGCTCGAACGCAAGCATGAAGAGCTCGGTCGCGAGCTCGAGCTCCGACAGGAGCTGACCGTGGGGAATTTCGAGACCGCTGCGGCCGACGACGTCGGTGACGATCTCCTGCGCCTCATGTTCATTTCGTGCCATCCGATCCTCGCGCCCGATGCGCGCGTCGCGCTCACCCTGCGTTTGCTCGCGAGTCTCACGACCGAGGAGATCGCACGGGCCTTCCTCGTACCGGTGTCGACGATCGCGCAGCGCATCGTCCGTGCGAAACGGACGCTCACCGAAGCGCGCGTCCCGTTCGAGGTGCCCGTTGGCGCCGAGCTCGACGCGCGCCTCGCGTCAGTGCTTCAGGTCATCTATCTCGTCTTCAACGAGGGCTACTCGGCGACCGCGGGCGACGACCTCATGCGCGCGGGACTCTGCGAGGACGCCCTTCGTTTGGGTCGGATCCTCGCCGGGCTCGCGCCGAAGGAGCCGGAGGTGCATGGCCTCGTCGCACTGATGGAGATCCAGGCTTCGCGAACCCGCGCGCGGATCGGACCGTCGGGCGAGATCGTCCTGCTGCTCGATCAGGACCGCACGCGCTGGGATGCGCTCCTCATCAGTCGTGGCCTCGCGGCCCTCGACCGCGCCGAGCAGCTCGGCGGCGCGCTCGGCCCGTACGCGTTGCAAGCCGCGATCGCGGCCTGTCACGCGCGTGCGCGAACGCCGACGGAGACGGACTGGGCGCGCATCGTCGCCCTCTACGACGCCCTCGCCCAGCTCACGCCCTCACCGGTGGTGGAGCTGAACCGCGCGGTC